>NZ_JBLUPZ010000005.1:0-349165 GCF_048068255.1 Pseudomonas sp. NY15374 | reverse complement strand
GGGCATGGATGCCCGTCAAGCGCTGGGGCCCAGGATGGGCCCTGCAGCGCGGTCCTCCCGGGAGCAAGGCCGGAGTGAGGGAACCCGGAGCGAAGCGCAGGGCCGGATGAACGGAGCGCAGCGTTTTTTGGTTACTTTTTGTCGCGTCTGACAAAAAGTGACTCGCCGTAAGGGCGAAAAGGTGACTAAGCGTCTACCTCGCAAATGAATACGCTCACATCTGTGAAAACCATCCAGCTCGCCTTTGACTTTGACTTTTAAAGTCGCAATTGGCGGCACCTGATCCATCGCGCGCTTAGAAGCAAGATCAAAAGACAGTGAAGCAATCCTATGGCGAAATAGGATCACTCGCCGGGAACGTTTCATCCAGCGCATTATCGACCGAGCTGTCCTTCGGCTGAGTCAGCTCACCACAATTACAGTCGGCCATACGACAAGGCTCCCCATTGCGATGCCCCGTAGCACAGGCCTCGCAGCAATAAGCCTTGCCATCCTGGACCACAGTATTGGCATCCACGGTGCAAGAACAGTGGTTGCAGGAACAACGTTGCTCGTTCATCAGGGTTCTCTCCTGTCATCTTCAGAGCTCACCTCGTCGGTCCACGGCTCACCGTCCAACGGCGCCGAGCGAGCCAGCTCCGCCTCGTCCAGCCCGATGCCGCCTCCGATCTCGTGAGCGTCCACATGGCGCAGGGTCTGGTCAGCAGGTCTGCTACCGCTACCAGGCTCATCAGGGTCGCGAGCACCGGTTTCATCGAACAACGTGTCCGGGCTCAGGTCGTCCAGGGTGACGTTGTCCTCGTGCAAGCTGTCGCTCAAGGCCTCGCCACCGGTCATGCCGCTTTCGGCGACACGTCGGGGCGGATAATCCTCGGCGATCTCGCGCGCCGGACGCTCGTCACCGACACGCCCCTGGCGTTCATCACGACGCTCACTGAAATCCAGCTCGTGGACGCTTCCCATGCGGTCCTCGGTGTCGTCGATCTCGACCTGCGGTCTTGGGTCATCAGGTAGGGTCATGAGCGTTCTCCTTTTGTGGGCTTCACTCGGTCGACTCCGCGCGCACACAAATGATTCAGAGTTTCTTGCCGCGCCCTACCCCGCGTTTTTTTTGAACTCCGCGCCGCCTCGCCGCCTCCCAATCTTGAGACCCGCGAACCCTCCCGGAGCCCGCCATGGCCAAGCCCCTGCAGGAGTACCATCGCAAGCGCGACTTCAACGCCACATCCGAACCGGTGGGCAAACACGCCAGAACACGGTCGGGCCACGCGCTGCAGTACTGCATTCAGAAACACGACGCCAGCCACTTGCACTACGACTTTCGCCTGGAACTCGACGGCACCT
The DNA here is from genome assembly GCF_048068255.1 of Pseudomonas sp. NY15374. Classification (NCBI taxonomy): domain Bacteria; kingdom Pseudomonadati; phylum Pseudomonadota; class Gammaproteobacteria; order Pseudomonadales; family Pseudomonadaceae; genus Pseudomonas; species Pseudomonas sp. NY15374. Next base: position 347,821 of record NZ_JBLUPZ010000005.1, on the reverse strand, counting down.
TGAAAAGCTGGGCGATCCCCAAGGGACCCTCACTTGACCCGAAGGTCCGGCGCCTGGCGGTGCATGTCGAGGACCACCCGCTGGACTATGCCAACTTCGAAGGGCACATCCCGGAGGGTCACTACGGCGCTGGCGATGTGATCGTCTGGGACCGGGGTATCTGGGAGCCCGAAGGCGATCCGCATCAAGCCTATGCCAAAGGCAAGCTGCGCTTTCGCCTGCAGGGCGAGAAGCTGTCGGGGGTCTGGAACCTGTTCCGCACCCAGCTGGCCGGCAAGAAGGAACAATGGATGCTGGTCAAGTCAAATGACGGGCAAGCGCGCAGCGAGGTCGACTACAGCATCGTCGAAGCCCTGCCCGACAGCGTCCTCAGCGAGCGCAGCCTGCCGCCAAGGCGTCCGGCCAAGACAACCTCCTCTACCCCGCGCAAGCACAAGGCCCGCGCCAAAGCCCTGCCCGACAAGCTCCAGCCGCAACTGGCCACCTTGGTCGACTCCCCGCCCAGCGGCGACTGGCGCTATGAAGTCAAGTTCGATGGCTACCGCATCATGGCGCGCATCGACGGTGACGACGTACGCCTGTTCACCCGCAATGGCCACGACTGGAGTGCGAAGATGCCCCGTCAGGTCGAGGCGCTCAAGGCGCTTGGGCTCGACGCCGCGTGGCTGGATGGCGAAATGGTGGTGGTCGATGACAACGGCGTCGCCGATTTCCAGGCGTTGCAGAATGCCTTCGACACCGAGCACGACGAACGCATCACCTATTACCTGTTCGACCTGCCCTGGCTGGGGCGCGAAGACCTGCGCGAACTACCGCTGAAGGCGCGTCGGGACACCTTGGCCCGGCTGCTGGAAGATAATGCATCGCCGATGCTCAGGTACTCCGCAGACTTCGAGGAACCGGTCGACTCGCTGCTCGACAGCGCCTGCCGGCTGGAGCTGGAGGGCCTGATCGGCAAGCGCGCCGACAGCCCCTACGTGGGGCGACGCAGCAGCGACTGGATCAAGCTCAAGTGCAAGCAGCGCCAGGAATTCGTGATCGTCGGCTACACCGACCCCAAAGGCAGCCGCCAGGGTTTCGGCGCCCTGCTGCTGGCCCTGCATGACCACGATAGCGGGAAGCTGCGCTACGCCGGCAAAGTCGGCACCGGCTTCAGCGCCGCCACCCTGGACAGCATCCTCGCCCGCCTGAAGCCGCTGCGGGTCGCCAAAGCGCCGTTGCCCAGCCCCCCCACCGGCGCCGAAGCCCGCGGGGTGCACTGGCTCAAGCCGCACCTGCTGGCAGAAGTGGCCTATGCCCAGATGACCCGCGAAGGCATCGTGCGCCACGCGGTGTTCCACGGCCTGCGCGACGACAAGCCCGCCACCGCCATCGATCTGGAGAAAGCGATGCCCGCCAAGCGCGCAGCACAGCCACAACCCGAAGGCCTGGACACCCTGCGCCTGACCCACCCGGACCGCGTGGTCGACGCAACCATCGGTGCAACCAAGCGCCAGGTCGCCGAGTACTACGCGCAGGTCGCCGACTGGCTGCTGCCACAGCTCAAGGATCGGCCCGTCGCCCTGGTCCGGGCACCGGATGGCCTGGCTGGCGAGCTGTTCTTCCAGAAGAATGCCGGCCAGCTGCATATTCCCAAGGTGCTCAGCTACAGCAAGGCCCAGGCCGGCCAGGCGGCCATGGTGCTCAACCGCGCCGACAGCCTGCTCGGCGCGGTACAGATGAACACCCTCGAACTGCACACCTGGAACGCCACCAACAAGGACTTCGACAAGCCCGACCGCTTCGTGCTCGACCTGGACCCTGATCCAGCGCTGCCCTGGAAAGCCATGCTCGAAGCCACCCAACTGACCCTGACCCTGCTCGATGAACTGGGCCTGAAGGTCTTTCTCAAGACCAGCGGCGGCAAGGGGATGCACCTGGTCGTACCGCTGACCCGGCGTGCTGGCTGGGACGAGGTGAAGGACTTCAGCCATGCCTTGGTCGAGCACATGGCCAGGCTGTTCCCTGATCGCCTCAGCGCGGTTTCCGGCCCGAAGAACCGCGTCGGGCGGATCTTCATCGACTACCTGCGCAACGGCAAGGGCGCGACCACCGTGGCGGCCTATTCGCTGCGCGCTCGTGAAGGCCTGCCGGTTTCGGTGCCGATCTGGCGCGAAGAGCTGAGCCAGCTCAAAGGCGCCGATCAATGGAATATCGGCAACCTGCACGAGCGCCTTGCGCAGGTCGAGGACCCTTGGTCCGAGATGGCCAGCACCCGCCAATCGATCACCGCGCGCATGCGCAAGCAACTGGGGATCGATTGATGGAGCGAATGCTGGATCTGCTGCAATGGCCCGCCATGCTGCTGACCATCGCGGCGGCATGGTGCATCGGCTCGCGCCGCCCGCGACGCAGACGCATCGGCTTCTGCTGCTTCATCGCCAGCAATGCGCTGTGGGTGGTCTGGGGCTGGCAGGTACAAGCCTGGGCACTGATCGTCCTGCAGTTCTGCCTGTGCGTCATGAACCTGCGTGGCTGGAAGAAGAACACCCAAGGAGCGCCAAGCCCATGAGCATCGCCCATGACTTCGACCTGGAGCGCCTCGATCACCTGTTGCGCCCTTTCAGCGCGCGAGCGCAGGCCATCGACCTCGACACCCAGTTGCCAGAGCTGCTGCACCTGCTGCAGGCCGATCATCTCGACCGACTGCCACGGCCTGGCCAGGGCCGCACCCTGGAGCGCTGGAGGACCCTGGCGCGGGTCGCCGGTTGCGACCTGACCCTGGCCAAGCTCTACGAGGGCCACACGGACGCCCTGGCAATCCTCAGCGAATGCGCCGCCGAGCACCACGCCGGCGACGGGATCTGGGGCGTGTGGGCCGCCGAGCCACCGGATGCACGCACCCGCATCGTCGCCCGCGACGGCGATCAAGTCCGGCTGCAAGGCTGCAAAGCCTGGTGTTCGGGGGCGTTGCAGATCGATCGCGCGCTGGTCACCGCCTGGGAAGGCGAGCATCCGCAATTGGTGGCCATCGAGCTGTCCCATCCCAGCCAGCGCATTCAGGCCGAGCACTGGCAGGCCGTGGGCATGGCCACCACCGCCAGCGTCACCCTCGCATTCGATGATTCGCCGGGCCTGGCCATCGGCGCGCCCGGCCAATACCTGTCCCGCCCAGGATTCTGGCAAGGCGGCGCTGGCATCGCCGCCTGCTGGTATGGTGCGGCCGAAGCCCTGGCGGCCTACCTGCGCGAACACTGCGCTAAACCTCGGCCCGACCCGCACGCCGACGCCCACCTGGGTGCGGTCGATACCGCCCTGTTCGGGGCCCGCGCCGCCCTGCGCGAATGCGCCGCCTGGATCGACCGACACCCTCAGGACGATGCCAGTTTCCAGGTGCGCCGCACCCGCGCTCATGTCGAGCACGCGGTCGAGCAGGTCATTCGGCATGTCGGCCGAGCGCTGGGCGCCACGCCGTTCTGCCGCAGCAGCCATTTCGCCCGGCTCAGCGCCGACCTGCCGGTGTACCTGCGTCAAAGTCACGCGGAGCGCGACCTCGCCGAATTGGGCCAGCAACTGACCGGCATGCCGGCAGGGGCATGGCAACTTTGAACCCGCACCTGCCTCAGCCGACCACCGGCTGCATCCCTTGGAACCGGTCTTGCCCTCAATGGAGTCACCATGAGCCTCGATGCGCAGTATTTCGCCGACCTGTATGCCGGCAACGATGACCCATGGGCCTTTCGTACCCGCTGGTACGAACGGCGCAAACGCGACCTCACCCTGGCCAGCCTGCCTCGCCAGTGCTACGAACGCGTGTTCGAGCCGGCGTGTGCCAACGGCGAGCTCAGTGTGCTGCTGGCCGAGCGCTGCGCCGACCTGCTGTGCCAGGACATCGACGCCACCGCCGTGGCGCTGGCCCGCCAGCGACTGGCGGGCGTAAGCCACGCCCGCGTCGAACAGGGGCACCTGCCGGGCGACTGGCCCGGCGGACAGTTCGACTTGATCGTGCTCAGCGAAATCGGCTACTACCTCGATCCCACCGACTGGCTGCAGGTGATCGAACAATCGGTGGCCAGCCTGACCTACGACGGCGGCCTGCTGGTGTGCCACTGGCGCCATCCCATCGCCGGTTGCCCCCAGGATGGCCGTGAGGTCCACGCCCTGCTTGCCCGACATCTGCCGCTGTACCCGCTGTTACGCCACGAGGAGGCGGATTTCCTGCTCGAATACTGGTCGTGCCAACCCAGCGTCGTGGACCTGGACGAGACCTGCCTATGATCGCCGTCATCATTCCCGCTCACAACGAAGCCCGCCGCCTCGGACACTGCCTGCGCGCCGTCAAGCGGGCGGTGGCACGGGCCGAGGCGGCGGGCCTGGTGGTCGAGGTGCTGGTGGTGCTCGATCGCTGCATCGACGCCAGCGCACGCATCGCCCGCCGTCATGGCGTGCACACCCTGGAACTGCAGGCCGGCAACGTCGGCATTGCCCGGCGCGTGGGCGCCGAGTGGATGATCAAGCGCGGTGCGCAGTGGCTGGCCTTTACCGACGCCGACAGTCGCGTGCCCGAGCACTGGCTGGTGTCGCAGTTGCAATGGCACGCCGACGCAGTCTGCGGCACCGTGCACATCGAGCGCTGGCAGCCTTGGCAGAACGCCGCGCTGCGCCAGCTATACCGCAGCCGTTACCAGGCTCGGGACGGGCACCGGCACATCCATGGCGCGAACCTCGGCGTGTGTGCCAAGGCCTATGAGCGCGCCGGTGGATTCCAACCATTGCCAGCCGATGAAGACGTGCAACTGGTGCTGGCCTTGGAAGCCAATGGCGCGCAGATCGTCTGGACCGCAGCGCACAGCGTGGCCACCAGCAGTCGGCGGGACAGCCGGGCTCGCCAAGGCTTCGGCGATTACCTGAGCGCTCTGGAGGGACTGGTGCGGTAGGGTGCGCTCCCGCCCTAGGACGCCTTGCGCGGTCGCTTGCTCGCCGGCTTCTTCGCCTTGGTCTTGCCGCCAAGACTGCGCTTGAGCAGCTCGGTGAGGTCGATGATGTCGGCGCCCTTCTCCGCCGTTGTCCCCTCACCTTTGTCCACCGTCGCGATCTTGCCTTTACTGGCCTTCTCTTCAACCAGGTCGAGGATGGTCTGGCGGAACGCGTCGTGGTACTCGTCTGGCTTCCATGGCCCACTCATGTCCTCCACCAGTTTCTTGGCCATGTCCAGTTCGCGCTTGTCGATCTTGGTGTCGGTCACGCTCTTGTCCAGCTCCAGCGACTCCAGGCCACGGACTTCCTCGGGCCAGCGCAGGGTAATCAGCACCAGCGCATCCTCCAGCGGGCGCAACAGCGCCAGGTGCTGGCGGGTGTGCAGCACCACGGTGGCCAAGGCCACCTTGCCGGTGCTGTGCAAGGTCTCGCGCAACAAGGCATAGACCTTGCCGCCGCGACGGTCGGGGCTCAGGTAGTAAGGCGTGTCGAACTGTTGCAGCGGGATCTCACCGGCGTCGACGAAGGAAAAAATATCGATGGTCTGGGTCGCCTCGGGCCGCGCCTTGCGAATCTCCTCTTCGCTGATCACCACATAGCGGCCCTTCTCGTACTCCACACCTTTGACGATGTGTTCCTTGTCGATCTCCTTGCCAGTCACCTTGTTCACCCGCTTGTAGCCCACCGGCTCCATGCTGCGCTTGTCGAGCCAGTCGAAATCCACGCGCTCGGTGCGCACAGCGGTATTGAGAGAAACAGGGATATGCACGAGGCCGAAGCTGATCGCGCCTTTCCAGATTGCCCGGGCCATGGTCGGTTCCTACGCATCGAATGGTTGGCCGGGCTGGCTGTAGCGCAGCGCGCCGCAGCGTTCGCAGCACTGGCAGTCAAGCCCGGCGATTTCACGGATCAACAGGCTGCGCCACTGGCAGCCACGCAGCAGGCAGACGAGTTTCATCAGCCACCTCCCTGGCCCGCATGAAGGGCCTCTTACAATGACTGACTGCGCGGGGCGGCCAAGGTTTACTCGACGTTGCCCTATGGCAGTGGATCGCCGCCGGTGACGCCGAACACCTCACCGGTGATATAGCTCGACTCCTGGCTGGCAAGCAGTACGTACAAAGGGGCGCACTCGGCGGGCTGGCCCGGGCGTTTCATCGGGGTATGCCCACCGAAGTCGGGGATCTTTTCCGGTGGTTGGCCGCCACTGGGCTGCAGCACGGTCCAGATCGGGCCTGGGGCCACCGCGTTGACGCGGATGCCGCGCTCGATCACCTGCTTGGCCAGCGCCTTGGTGAAGGCCACGATGGCCGCCTTGGTGGTGGCGTAGTCCAGCAGCGTCGCCGAGGGCTGGTAGGACTGGATCGAGGCGGTGTTGATGATGGTCGCTCCGGCCGGCATCAGCGGCACTGCCGCCTGGCACAGCCAGAACAAGGCGTAGACGTTGGTCTTGAGGGTGTGATCGAACTGCTCATGGGTGATCTGGCCGATGTCCTTGCGCGCCTCCTGCTTGCCGGCAACGTTGACCAGGATATCCAGGCCGCCGAGCTGTTCGTGGGCCTGGTCCACCAACTGGCTACAGAAGCGCGGGTCCTTGAGATCACCGGGAAGCGCCACGGCCTTGCGGCCTTCGCGCTCGATCAGCTGGACCACTTCACGGGCATCTCGCTCCTCCGTGGGCAGGTAGTTGAGTGCAATGTCGGCACCCTCGCGGGCGAAGGCGATGGCCACGGCGCGTCCGATACCCGAGTCGGCGCCAGTGATCAGGGCGCGACGTCCGGCCAGGCGCCCGAAACCTTTGTAAGTGGTTTCACCGTGGTCGGGCTTGGGCCGCATGTGCGCATCCAGGCCCGGGGCGGCTTGGCCCTGGGCCGGAAAAGGCGGATGGGGGTATTGGGTCAAGGGATTTTGCAGGGTGAACTGATCCTGGGGCTTGCTGGGCATGGGTTAGACTCCTTCTGGTTTGGCTGGGTGATGCCTGATCGCGAATCACACTGCGTTCGAGGCAAACGATCTGCGGATGGTTTACTCAACCCATCCCGGGCACCGACAACTGGTGCTCCATCACCTGTTTCACCACGTTGCGCATCGCCTGTCGGTCATTCAGGCCCTGCTCGCGGGCCAGCGCATAGGTGTCACGCTGGTGGTCGGCACTGGTCCCGTCGCGCAGGATGCGCCGGGCGTGCATGAAGGCGCGGTCAGCGTCGGCGGTGTCGGGCGGACATTGCATCTGCAGTTGCGTCAGCCAGCCTTCGGCGTTCACCGCCTGTTGGTCGTGAACGCCGATGAAAGTGCCCCGACGGCCCTCACGCAGGGCGCGCCAATAGTTTTCGTGGGTGATCCAGCGCATTTCACGGCTGGCGATAGCGTCGTTGCGCTGCACTGCATGCTCGACGAGATGGCGAAACAGCGCGGCGATGGCCAAGGCATCGTCCAGCCGGGGGCAGCCATCGCAGATGCGCAGTTCGACTGTCGGAAACCGCCGCGAGGGCCTGATCGCCCACCAGAAGTCACCATCCTCGGCCAGGCTGCCAGTGCGTTGCAGCAGCGCCCGGTAACGCTCGTAGGCGCGCCAGTCCGGTAGCGGTTCGGGCAGCCCCATGTGCGGCCACTCCCCGCACACCACCCGTCGGTAGCTCATGTAGCCGGTGTCCTGTCCGCCCCAGTACGCAGAGGAGGTGCTGAGTGTCAGCAGCAGGGGTAACCAGTACAGCACCCGGTTGATCACCTGCATGCGATCGACGCCCTGCGGCACGCCGACGTGCACGTGCAGGCCGTTCAACAGGCTGCGCCGGGCCACCAGCCGATAATCGTCGAACAGCTGGCGGTAGTGGGGGGTTTCCCGCGGGAGCTGGCGCAGCCATTGGGCACTGGGGTGGCTCCCCGCGCCGTAGAAGCCGACGCCCTCGCCCGCCAATGCCTGACTCAGGCGCTGGCGCTGCTCGGTGAAAAAATCACGGGCCTGGTGCAGCGTATCGAACACCGGCGAGGCGATCTCCACCTGGCTGCGAAACATCTCCTCGGCGAACCATGGCCCCAGCGCATCGCGGCAACAGCGGGCCACGGCCGCGGGCGGCGCAGCCATGACCCGCCCCGTGGCCAAATCAACCAACAGGTATTCCTCCTCGATGCCGAACGTGCAAGGCCGCGCCATGGGCATCAGCCTCGGCGGGTGACGGTCAGGGCCACTGCAGCGATGCGTTCGACCTGCTCGTATCCTGGCTCGAGCAACTGCTCGCCGAATACGTCGGGGTCCAGTTCCCGGTAGGACCAGCCGAACGCAGGCCCGGCCAGGCGCAGGCGAACGGCTTCAAGCAGCGCGTCGCGCCCCTCGACGATGGCGACACCGGTGTACAGCAGCAACGTGCCGCCGACCGACAGCCGCTCACGGGCCTGCTCGACAATCCGTAGCGACAGTTCGGCGCCCAGCGCGCCACCCCCGTGGCGGTAGGCGCGCTCGCCGACGTCGAGCATGTAGGGTGGATTGGCGACGATCAGGTCGAACGTCCCGGAGATGCCGTCGAGCAAATCGCTGAGCTCTACCGAGACATTGGCCACCCCGGCCAGCGCGGCATTGACAGCGGTATGACGCAAGGCCACAGGGTTGATGTCCACCGCAGTGACCTGCGCATGCTGCGCGGCTCGGGCGATCAGCAACGCGCCGACGCCACTGCCGCAACCGATGTCGACGGCATGCTGCACACGCAGGGGGCTGTGCTGCAGATGATCCTGGATCACTTGGGCGAACCGGTAGCTGTCCGGGCCGAAGAACACCGCGTCGCGGCTGTCGGTTGGCCAGGCGGAGTGCACCAGCAGCAGGTCGTCCAGGGTCGACCAGCGCACCCTGCTGCGCAACAGCGCACCCTGTGGCTCCAGCACGCCAGCGATACGCAGTTGTTCCAGTTCGTCGGCGCTGAGCAGAGACGCCTCGAACGGTCGACTCCAGCCAAACACATCGCGCAGGGTTCGGGCCTGGTGCGCTTCGCTGCGAGCATTGACCCTGGCCTGGGTCGCCGGGGTCACGCAGGTGAAACGATAGCCGTCAGCGCGCAGCCGACGTCCCAGCTGGAGCAATGCCTCGTCGGCATGCCTCTGGTCTTGGTCGAGCAGCATCAGTTCGGCCCTCCGCTCATCAACCCGGTAGCCTGGATGAATGCGCGGGTGGCGCGCAGGCCCTGGGGCGTGGAATGTCGATTGCCGGCCATCGCTTCGATCAGCACAGCCATGTCCGCCGCCTGCGCTTCGCCGGGCGCCTCTTCCTCAAGTTGCAACGCCTGCTCCCACTGCCCCGGCGGCACCCGACGCATCGCAGCACCCTGCCAGGTGCCGGCGATCCAGTCGTGCCAGAGCTGCTTTTCATAGGCATCGAACACACCGAACATGGCTGCCACCGGACCGTCGATCAGCGCCCAGAAGCGGCTTTCCCTGGGATCGCTGTCGCGCTTGATCCAACCCTGGGCTTGCAGTGCATCCAGAAAACCGGGCATCGCGCCGGGTTCGGCGAGCCACTGATTGATGGTGCGCCCTTGCAGGCGGCATCTGTCCGAATGCATGCACTGCCCGTAGACACGCTTGCGTTCCAACGAGCCGAGCAACTCGGCCTGCAGGTCGAACGAAGCGATCAGCGACGGTGTGTCGATACCCAGGTCATTGAGCCGATAGCCATGCCTGACACGCTCGTAGAACGCCGGCCCCTGGTCCTGGCCAAGTTCGGCGAAGCACTCCAGGGCGCGCCGCGCATGACCGCTCGCTGCATTGTCGATGGTCACATGCAACTGGAAGTAATGAGCGTCGATGCCCAGCTCGGCCAACTCATGGGTGGTGATCAGCAGGTGCAGCGGGGGCTGCTCGTACCCCAGGTTGTAACCGATCACTTCCGGCAGGAAGCGCTCGCAGTGCTGCCCCAGGGCCAGTTGCAGCGTGCCCTGCAGGTAACGTTCAGCGGCTAGCGGTGCGCTCTGCAGGCAGCCAAGACGGCTGAGCAGGCGCTGGTAGATCAGCACGTGGTTGCGGCGCAGGTCGCCATCACCCAGCTCTTCGAGGAAGGTGCGAATCAATCCATGAAACCGTGGGTCGCGCCAGTGCCACAGGGTGCCGTGCAGCCATGCGCCATCGACCGCCTTGGTCGGGGCGACCTGCTGCAGAAACCACAAGGCCTGCGCCCGGTTCTGGAAGTACCGGCGTGGGGCCCCTTGACGCCGTTGTTCAAGATAGGCCGCGTGTTCACTGGCGACCCGCTGCGCATGGGCAGCGGCCCAGTCCGGCAGGTGCCGAGGATCATCCGGCAAGTCGTCCGCCAAGGTGCGGACATGGCTCAGTTGCTCGCTAAGCCAGGCCTCGGTCGTCGGGTCACTGCCCTCGAGCAGTGCCCGATAGCGATGTTCAAGCCCATCGGTCGCCTTGCTGGTTGCCGCCCTACCCTTTGTCAGCTCCACCATGCCCGCTACCTCGCTCATTGATTTTGCGGTTTGGTCTCGGGGGACGGATTGGTCGTGGGTGTATCGGGCTGCTGCATCTGCAGCGAAGGTTTGCTTGGATCGGCGTCCTTGGCCGGGTGGTCGTTATCACGGTCGAAACAGCCACCGAGCAAGGTAAAGCAGGCAGTTAGCAGCGCTGTGGCCAGTAGATTGGTTTTCATGGGGTTCTCGCTTTTTTGTGAGGGCCTACATAAGCGAGTTCGACACACCCAGAAGGATTCGTTTTAATTGCGGCGCAACGGATGAGCGGTGCTACGGATGCCAGCTACCCTTTCGCCGCGCGGGCTCAAAACGCGCCCTCTGCGGCGAGATTGCAATATTGCCCCTTGAAATACAGCAAAGGCGTTGCAGCGGCTGCTTCCTGGAGGTTCACCGCTTTCACTTCACCGATCACGATCAGGTGATCGCCCGCAGGATGCTCGGCGTGAATTTCGCAGTCCAGCCAGTGCAGGCTGTCGCGGATGATCGGGTTTCCCAAGGGTGAAACCTGCCATTGCACGCCGTGCCACTTGTCCGTGCCCCGTCGAGCGAACTGGTTGGAGAGGTCATGCTGCCCACACGCCAGGATATTTACCGCAAAGCGGCCAGCCTGGCGGATCTTGGGGTAGCTGGCCGAATTGGACATGACGCTGAATGACACCAGCGGCGGGCTCATCGACACGCTATAGAACGATTGGCAAGTGAACCCAACCGGCTCGTCATCGAGCCGAGAGGTGATCACCGTGATGCCGGAGGCGTAGTGCCCGAGCGCGTGGCGAAAGCGCGATGGCTCGACAGCCGTACAGGGAAGTGACATGCGTAGATCCTGGATAAGGGGCCGTTCGCAACGGTCAGGGGAGGCCTGAAAGCGCCCGCCTTCGGCCTCCCGAATTCATCATGCGTTCAACAGTTCTCGCCGAACGATGTCTGCACCCGCCGTCAGTGCCCTCAACTTCCCACTGGCAACGTGACGTGGCAAAGGCGCCATGCCGCAGTTGGTGCAGGGGTAGAGTTTGTCGGCATCTACGAACTGCAGGGCTTTGCGCAGGGTGTCGGCGACTTCCTCAGGCGTTTCGATGGTCGAGGTGGCCACATCGATGGCCCCGACCATTACTTTCTTGCCGCGAATCAGCTCGATCAGGTCCATGGGCACACGCGAGTTGTGGCATTCCAGCGAAACGATATCGATGCTGGATTTCTGCAACTTGGGGAACGCTTCCTCGTATTGCCGCCACTCCGAACCCAAGGTCTTTTTCCAATCGGTGTTGGCCTTGATGCCGTAGCCGTAGCAAATGTGCACCGCGGTTTCACATTTCAGCCCTTCGATGGCCCTCTCCAGGGTGGCCACGCCCCAGTCGTTCACCTCATCGAAGAACACATTGAATGCCGGCTCGTCGAACTGAATGATATCGACGCCTGCAGCTTCCAGCTCCCGGGCTTCCTGGTTGAGAATCCTGGCGAATTCCCATGCCAGTTTTTCGCGGCTTTTGTAGTGGCTGTCATACAACGTGTCGATCATCGTCATGGGCCCCGGCAGCGCCCACTTGATCGGCTGCTGGGTTTGCTGGCGCAGGAACTTGGCGTCCTCGACAAACACAGGCTTCTGCCGAGCCACGGCACCCACGACCGTCGGCACGCTCGCGTCGTAGCGATCACGAATCCTGACCGTTTCCCGCTTCTCGAAATCCACACCGCTCAGGTGCTCGATAAAGGTCGTGACAAAGTGCTGACGGGTTTGCTCGCCATCGCTGACGATATCGATACCGGCCTGCTGCTGCTCTTGCAGCGACAAACGCAAGGCATCTTGCTTGCCCTCGATCAACTCCGCGTCCTGCAACTTCCAGGGGGACCAAAGGGTTTCAGGCTGGGCCAGCCACGAAGGCTTGGGCAAGCTGCCTGCGGTTGAAGTGGGTAACAGCTTTTTCATGACAGATAAACCTTATGCATTTTGTTCAATCAGAGCGCGCACTGGGACGACCACTGTTCAAGCACCGCCTGGTACGGCTTGATGAAGTGTTCTTCGGCGAACTTGCCCTGCTCGATCGCCAGCCGACTGCGCTCTTCACGGTCGTAGACGATGCGCGTCAGTGAGTAATCCTGATGTTCGAGGCTTGGCCGGTAGGCTTTGCCTGCCGAAGAGTTCGCGTTGTAGATCTCCGGCCGATAGATCTTCTGGAAGGTGTCCATCGTGCTGATGGTGCTGATCAGCTCGAGCGGGCTGTAGTCCTCCAGCAGGTCGCCGGCAAAGTAGAAAGCCAAGGGCGCGACGCTGTCAGGCGGCATGAAGTAGCGGACCGTCAGGCCCATTTTCTTGAAGTATTCATCGGTCAAGGAATAGGCGTCCTGCTGGTACTCGACGCCCAATACCGGGTGCTGGTTGTCCGTGCGGCGATAGGTCCTGCTGCTCGACACGCTCAGGCAGATCACCGGTGCCTTGGCAAAATGCGCTTTATAAGCACTGGAGTTCACGAACGCCTTGAACAACTTGCCGTGCAAATCGCCGAAGTGCTCGGGAATACTGAAGTCGGGCTGGCCTTTGTTATGCCCCAGCAACAGCACGCTGAAATCATAATCGCGCACGTAGGACGAGAAGTTGTTGCCAACAATGCCCTCGATACGCGCCTTGGTTTTCTGGTCGACGATCGTCGTTTTCAGCAACTCGATCAGCGGAAGGCTGTGATCGGCCTGCGGGCCCTCCATGGTCATCTCGACTGAAATGATTTCAAGTTCAAGCCTGTAGCGGTCGCCCTCGGGATTGTCCCAGTGCGCCAAGGCATTGAACCGGTTGTCGATCATGCTCAAGGTGTTGCGCAGGTTTTCCTGGCGATTGCGCCCACGGGCCAGGTTGGCAAAGTTTGTCGTGGTACGCGTGTTTTCCGCGGGGCAATAGTCTTCATCGAAACGCGTGCGTTTGATGGCAAAGGTAAATTCGTTGTTCATCGGTCTCTGACATCCTGTTGGGCGGTGATGGCCTGCATCACCTCACCGGGGCAGCGAACGGCTGCCTACCCTGGGAGAAAATTCGATGGGGGGATTGTCAGGATCATCGCACCTTGAGACAAACTCATTTTTTTCGAGATGATCTGCAATTTTATTCATGATCGTTCTGGGCGCTTGCTAAATACGAGGTCTGGACGGCGGCCAACCTCCCCGACGCCATGACACGGGTGTTACCGGCATGACCCTTGAAGTTATGCTGCGTACCCCCGCCCTTTGCCACGAGACTGTCATGTCGTCCGCTGCCGTACCGGCGCAAACCCTGCGCGCCGACCGAGATTCGCGCAACGCCGCCCAGGTACTCGGCCTGTGCCTGCCCAGTGACGTACTGCTCTATCTGCTACTGCCCATGTACGCTTCGGACTTCGGCGTGACCCTGGTCGAGGCGGGTGTATTGCTGGCGGCCAATCGCCTGGTACGGATCATCGGCTATGGCTGGGTGGTGCGGTTCTATGCACGCCATGGCGATCGCGCGGCGTGCAGCCTGGCGGCCTTTGCCGCAGCGGTGTGTGCACTGGGTAACGCCACCCTTGGCGGATTCGCCGCACTGCTGGTGCTGCGCCTGGTCTGGGGGCTGTGCTTTGCGACCTTCAACCTCAGTACCCAGACGCTCGCCACTGCCGAAGCACAAGGTGCAGCCCGCCGCGCCGGGCGCTCGCGGGCGACCCTGGCCATCGGCCCCATGCTGGCCTTGCCGCTGGGGGCGCTGATGGCCCAGGCCTACGGCCCGCGCGCTGTGTTCTACGTACTGTGCATCAGTGCCCTGTGCGGACTGTGGCGTGCCCGCGCCTTGCCTTGCGGCGGCCATGACATTGCCGCGCGCAGTGGTCGGCGTCTGCGCCTGCCAGACAGCATCGCCACCTGGTCCTTCATCGAAGGGGTGACGCTGGACGGCCTGTTCATATTCGGCCTCTCGCTGTATGCGCAAGTCCATATGGGCGAGTCGGGGGTACTGGTGGCCGGTGTATTGATGGCGGTGCGCTATCTGAGCGAGATGCTCTTCAGCCCCTTTGGCGGACGCCTGGCAGACCGCTTCGGCGCACTGCGCATGTTGGTGGTGCTGTCGCTGGCCACTTCACTGGCGCTGCTGGTATTCGCCAGCCATTGGCTGTTCATCGGCGCCTTCTTCGTGTTGGTGCTGCGCGCCTTGCAGTTGCCGCTGGTGATGACCCTCGTCGCGCTGCGCAATCCGCACGCGCGCATTCAGGCGCTGGCCAGCAATGCCGTGTGGCGCGACATCGGTGCCGGGCTCGGGCCGATGCTGGCCGGTGTGCTGCTGCCGCAGGTGCCAGCGATCTGGGCTTACGCCGGGGCGGCGCTGGCGGTCGCCGTGGCGGCACTGAACTGTGCCAGGCCGCCACGGCATTGAACGCTGCGCCCGAGATCAGCGCAGCTGGATCCAGGTGGTCTTCAACTGGGTGTACTTGTCGAACGCATGCAGTGACAGGTCACGCCCAAAGCCCGACTGCTTGTAGCCGCCGAACGGGGCGACCACATCGAGCGCATCGACGGTGTTGACCGAAACGCTGCCGGCCCTGAGCTGCCTGGCAACCCGATGCACGCGGTTCAGGTCGTCGCTCCAGACCGACGCGGCCAACCCATAGAGGCTGTCGTTAGCCAGGCGGATAGCCTCCTCTTCAGTGTCGAAGGCCGTCACTGCGAGTACCGGGCCGAAGACCTCGTCACGCGAAAGCGACGACTGCGGGTCGACATGGGTGAAAATCGTCGGTTCGATGAAGTTGCTGGAGCCGTTGTGGCTGAGTTGACGCCCACCGGCCACCAGAGACGCCCCCTCCTCGTGTGCACGGCCGATTGCGGCCATGATCTGCGAAGTCTGCTGCGCATCGACGATAGCGCCGGCGCGGCTGGCCGGATCGAGCGGATCACCGGGTTGCCACTCGCGCGCCTTGGCGATCAGACGCTCGATGAACGCGTCATGGATCGAGCGCTGCACGTAAAGTCGCGAGTTGGCCGAGCAGACCTCACCCTGGTTGAAGAAGATGCCGAATGCGGCTTTCTCTGCGGCCAGGTCCAGGTCCTTGCAGTCATCGAACACCAGGTTCGGGCTTTTTCCACCGCACTCCAACCACACCTGTTTCAGGTTCGACTGCGCCGAGTACTGCATGAAGTACTTGCCCACCTGGGTGGAGCCGGTGAATACCAGGCAATCGACGTCGGGGTGCAGGCCCAGTGCCTTGCCGGCGATCTCGCCCAGCCCCGGCACGACGTTCAACACCCCTGCGGGAATGCCCGCCTCCAGTGCAAGCTCGGCCAGGCGCAGCGCCGAAAGCGGCGACTGTTCGGCGGGCTTGAGCACGACGCTGTTGCCCGCTGCCAAGGCCGGGGCCAGTTTCCAGGCCGCCATGTCCAGCGGGAAGTTCCACGGCACCACGGCTGCGACCACACCGATCGGTTCGCGGGTGATGGTGACCACGGCATCGGCCGCAGTGGGCGCAACCTGGTCGTACAGTTTGTCGAGCGACTCGCCATACCAGGCGAAGACATGGGCGGCGCCCGGCACATCGATGTTGTAGGCGTCGAGCACCGGCTTGCCCATGTTCAGCGACTCGAGCAGCGCCAGTTCCTCGCGGTGAACCAGCATCAACTCGGCCAGGCGCAGCATCACACGCTTGCGCTGGGTCGGCGCCATCCGGGCCCACGGGCCTTGCTCGAACGCCTGCCGAGCACTGGCCACGGCACGGTCTACGTCCTCATCGGAACAGGCGGCGACCCGCGCCAGCAGCTGGTTGTTGGCAGGGTTGATCGCATCGAACGTTGCGCCACCTGTGGCGGCCACGAAGCGGCCGCCGATCATGGCTTGATCGCGAAAAGTCAGGTTGGCGGCTCGATGCCGCCAGTAGGTTGAATCGTGCACGTTGTGCTCCCGGAACCGTGGGTAGGAAAGGTAGCGCAGCCGCTTCAGAGCTTGCCCAGGGCCTGCGCGGTGCGGTCGACCGCTTTGCGGGTCTTCTCCACCAGCTCGTCCAGCTCGCTGTGGTTGGCCACCAGCGCAGGCGCCATGATCATCCGCCCCAAGGTCGAACGAATGATCACCCCCTCTTCGAAGCCAAAGGTCCGGCACTGCCAGGCCAGCTCGTTCTCATTGGCGTAGCGCTTGCGGCTGGCCTTGTCTTCGGCGAACTGCAGTGCCGCCACCAGCCCGGCGCCCTGTACCTGGCCAATCAGGGGATGGTTGGCGAACACCTCGCGCAGGATGCGCTGCAGGTAGGGCCCGGTGTCGTCTTTCACCTGGCGGACGATGCCTTCGTCACGCAGGGCCTTGAGGTTGGCAATCGCCACCGCAGCGGCCACCGGGTGCCCGGAATAGGTCAGGCCGTGAGCGAATACCCCGCCGCGCTCGACCAGTGCTTCGGCGATGCGCTTGCTCAGCACCAGCCCGCCCATCGGCACGTAGCCCGAGGTGAGGCCCTTGGCGATCGACAGGGTGTCGGGCTCGAAACCGAAGTACTCATGGGCGAACCATTCGCCGGTACGACCGAACCCGCCGATCACCTCGTCGGCGCACAGCAGCACGTCGTACTGGCGGCAGATGCGCTGGATCTCCGGCCAGTAGCTTTCTGGCGGGAAGATCATGCCGCCGGCGCCCTGGAACGGCTCGGCGATGAAGCCGGCGACATTCTCGGCCCCAAGCTCAAGGATTTTTTCTTCCAGCTGCAAGGCGCAGCGGCGACCGAACTCGGCCGGACTCAGCTCGCCACCGGCGGCATACCAGTAGGGCTCATCGATGTGCGCCACATCCGGAATCAGCCCGCCCATCTCGTGCATGAACTTCATTCCGCCCAGCGCCGTGGCCGCCAGGGTCGAGCCGTGGTAGCCGTTCCAGCGACCGATCATGACCTTCTTGTTCGGCTGGCCAAGCACCTGCCAGTAGCGGCGCACGGTACGGATCAGCACCTCGTTGGCCTCGGAGCCGGAGTTGGTGTAGATCGCGTGGCTGTAGTGCCCCGGCAGCAAGCTGAACAGCAGCTCGGACAACTCGATCACCGCCGGGTGAGTGGTGTGGAAGAACATGTTGTAGTAGGCCAGCTGGTCCATCTGCGCCGCCGCGGCCGCGGTCAGGTCCTTGCGCCCGTAGCCGAGCTGGGTGCACCACAGGCCCGACATACCGTCCAGGTAGCGCTTGCCGTCGCTGTCCCACAGATGCAGCCGCTCACCGCCGACGATTACCCGGGGGCCTTCGGCGTTGAGCGCCTTCTGGTCGAGGAAGGCATGGATATGGTGTGCAGCATCGGCGGCCTGGTAGTCACGGGTCTGGCGTTGGGGTACGAAAGGCGCGTTCATGGGCGGTTTTCCTTGTTGGTATGGAGACGCCACTGAAGCTTGCAGCAGCCAGCAACCGTGTGAAATCACCCGTTGGGGTGAGGTCTCCAGCCCCGTCACCGGCTCACCCCAACGGGTGATTTCGAAGGCGAATCGGCTATGGGAGCATGCGCCAAGGCCCCCAGATGCGGCCTTACCTTTCGTGCCAGGTCAATAAAGAGAACAACGCCATGAACGCACGCTTCATCACCTCACGTCGCACCCGCTCCCGCCCTCGAGATAGCCACAGCGCCTGAACGAAGGTCCGCCTTCAGCCCAATCGCCCTCTCCCTCGACAGTATCGAGCTCGCTCGCATACTGCGGCGTCCTGCACCCGGAGTCAGCCATGCATACAACAACCACAACCGCTGCGCATTCCACGGCACATACGAGCGCTGCCAGTACCCGCTTTCGCAAATCCATGGGCATGACCGCCCTGGTGCTCTTCGGCCTCGCCTACATGGTGCCGCTGGCAGTGTTCTCCGCCTACGGACTGGTTGCCCAGATCACCAAGGGCCACCTGCCAACCGCCTACCTGCTGACCCTGGGCGCCATGCTCTTCACCGCCTACAGCTACGGCCGCATGGTCCAGGCGCATCCCTACTCGGGCTCGGTCTATACCTACACGCGCAAAGCCTTCGGCGCCCACGCAGGGTTCATGGCGGGGTGGACGCTGCTGCTCGACTACATTTTCCTGCCACTGCTCAGCTACCTGCTGATCGGCATCTACATGTCGGAATACTTCCCGACGGTCCACGCCTGGGTGTGGGTACTGGGCGCCATCGGCGCGGTGACCTTCCTCAACCTGATCGGCATCGAGTCGGTGACCCGGGTCAACGGCATTCTGGTGGTCGCGCAACTGGTATTCATCGTGGTGTTCGTGGCCTTGTCCATCAACAGCCTGTCTACCCAAGTGCAGCCGATATCGCTGACCGCGCCCTTCTACCATGAAGGTTTCAGCGCCTCGGCGATCATGGCCGGCGCTGCCGTGCTGTGCCTGTCGTTCGTGGGCTTCGACGCAGTCTCGACCATGGCCGAGGAAACCAGCGACCCGACCCGGCGCATCCCGCGGGCAATCATGGCGGTGTCGCTGATCGGCGGCCTGCTGTTTCTGGTGGTGTCCTACTTCGCGCAACTGGTGCACCCGGACTGGAGCAGCTTCGCCAACCCGGACTCCGCCCCGGTAGAGGTGATGAACAGCGCAGGCGGGCGCCTGCTGGCCAGCGCCTTTACCGCCACCTATGTGGCAGGCTGCTTCGCCTCGGCAATGGCCTCCCAGGCCAGTGTGTCGCGGGTGCTGTTCGCCATGGGCCGTGACGGCGCCCTGCCCCGTGCCTTCGGCCAACTGGTGACGAAAAAACGCGTCCCGGCCTTCGCAATCCTGGTGGTTGGCCTGGTCTCGCTGAGTGCGCTGTTCATCAGCCTGGACACCGTCGCCAACATGATCAGCTTCGGCGCGCTGTTCGCCTTCTCGGCGGTCAACCTGGCGGTGGTCAAGCACTACCTGGCCGACCAGAAACTGCGCGGTACGGCAAACTGCATGCGTTACGGCCTGATCCCGGGGTTGGGTTTTCTCAGCACGCTGTGGCTGTGGACCAGCCTGTCGAGCATGTCCTTCACCATCGGCCTGTGCTGGATGGCGCTGGGCCTGGTGTTGCTGATCGGCCTTACTCGCGCGTTCCGGGTGAAGCTGCCTGAGTTGCAGATGGCCGATTGACCAGCGTCAGGCTGACCTTGAATGACAACGCCGACGATGACTCGTCGGCGTTTTCGCGTCAGCGCGGCTTGCTCATGTAGCTTTCCAGCGGATCACGCTCCAGCACCCCATGGGCATTGGCCAGCGCATCGATGAACAGGGAAAACAGCTCGGACTGCGTGCCAATGTCGAGCTTGGCGTAGACATGCTTGCGGTGGGACTTGATGGTGTCTTCGGAAACCTTGAGACGCTCGGCCAGCGACTTAGTCGAATGCCCGCGCAGGATGAGCTGGGCAATCCGGCACTCGCGCTCGGTCAGCAAGGACGAACCGAAATTGCTCAAGGCTGCATGTACACGCTGCTCCCAGACCTTCTCCTCGCGCCCGCCACGGCCCTGGTACCCCTCGAAATGCTTGGTCAGCACCGCCAGCACCCACGGGCTGATGCACTTGAAACGTGACTTTGCCGCCTCGTCGAGCTCGTCGGTGAAGGCCAACGACACCGCCAGGCTCAGGCTCTCGTCCAGCTGCAGGAGGTAGTTGATCTCGTCCTCCAGGTGCGAGTGCCGGTAGAACGCCAGGTAGTACTCGCTGAGCTTGAAGTGATCAGGTGCAACATCGGCCAGCGTATAGCAGCCTGAGTCGGACCTTTCCATGCACTGGTCGTAGAACGGATCGAGCAGGTAGAAACCGGACAGGTATCGCCGTACGTTGCCTTCCGGCCGCCATGGGCCGGGTCCATCGCATTCCGACCAGGCCGATGGCAAGCCCTCGCGCGGATAGAGGTAGACCGTGCTGGCCTTGACCGGGCCGACCAAGGCCAGCGCGTCGAACAGCGCCGTGGCGAAACCCTGGGCGCCGATGGCGGCGGTGACTTTCGCCATCGCCTCGAACCATGGGACTGATGAGAGCTGATCGATTTGCACGTCTGTGACCCCTGGAATTCCGCTGGTCGGATGGTGCCATGGGCTTGTGCGTCGGGGAATCACCCGTTGGGGTGAGCGGGTCGGGATCGCCGGCCAGACGCTGGCGCACTGTCAGGACAACAGTGCCTCGGAGGATGACTGGACTGGCACCTGGTGCCTGAGCGGCTGCTGCCAGGCCAGGGTTGCCTGGACTTCGACGGCAGCGTCCATGACCTTCTGCGCCCAGTTCTTGTCCTTGGGACAGACCACGACAACGCGAAAACCATGGTCGTCGCCTTCGATGCGCACGCCTTCGGAATCATCGACGTGCAGATCGATGTCGAATGCCGGCGGGAATTTCGAGGGAGGGTTTTCAAGACCGTTGACGTTCAGCACGTGCTGGTGCCGATCGCTGTTGACCACGCCATCGACGCGGATGCCGTAGAGCAACAGCCAACGACGGATGTAGGAAGGTGTACGGCCGGACGAGGTATAGATCCAGACGCTATAGCCATGGCGGCGCAGATCGCGAATCAGCGCGCGGGTGCCGATGCGCAGCGGCTCGCCCAGCCAACGGTGAACGAAGCCCGGCAGCTTGCTGTGCTCTTCGGGGCTGTGGTGCGGCAGGCAAGCCAGCGTGTCGTCGATGTCGAACGAGATACGCACCCGCGGGCGCCTGAAGGCCCGGGTAACGCCTTGCCAGGCCTGGCGGCTGCCGGCGCGCCATTGCTTGAGCATCGGGTAGCGACCCATCAGCGAACCTCCCGGCAGGCAGGCGTTGCGGCTTCGCCCAGGAAGAATTTTTCCGGATCGGGCGACTGCGCTTCCAGGAACGCCGCATACTTTTTCTTGATCTTGGGCAATTCGTACAAGGCCTTTACACCATGCTTGGCAGAGTTGCGTATGACCGAGGATGGGTTGAAATAGCCCTCGGCGTTGTCCAGCGTCAGCACGAACGGCGGTAGCCCTGCGCGCATCAGCAGATAACTGACGATGAGCGACCCCGTGCGGTTGTTGCCTTCAATGAACAGCTGCGGCTTGCTCAGGATGCGAACATACACGCCTGCTGCGCGTTTCCACACCGAATCGCTGCCATACGAGCAATACCAGTTGTACAGGTCCTTGATGCCGCCTTCGACGTTGTTGAAGAAGTGTTCTTCGGTGGCGATCAGGTGCTGGGCGAACTCCACTCGACGTTCAGGATCGCTACCACACAGCACCGTGGCGTTGATCTCCAGCATCAGGTTCAACTGCTGCAGGTCGAACAGGTCGATACCCCGCGCGACATAGTCGTCAATCAGGGCATAGCCTTCAAGCACATTTTGCAGCACCTCATCGGTGAACGGGTCACGCGGTTCGGTAAAGTGCTTGCTGAGCTCGGTGAAACGCCGCTGCACATCCCGCAGTGCACGTTCTACCGCTGACAGGTCAAGACGACGCGTCGCACGCATAAGTAATCTCTGGAAACACTAAAACAGTAAAAACGGTCGGACTGTCGCAGCGGCCATCCTGGCCTGCGACATCCAACCGCTTCGGTCGAGTGAACGATCAGCTGAACTTGCCGCTGATGTAGTCACTGGTCAGTTGTTCGCGCGGGTTCTGGAAGATCTGGGTGGTTGGACCCATCTCGACCAGGTAGCCGGTGCGCGAGCCTTGCGAGATGTCCACCGAGAAGAACGCGGTGGTGTCGGCAACACGGATCGCCTGCTGCATGTTGTGGGTCACCAAGGCGATGGTGTAGTCCTTCTTGAGCTCCACCATCAGCTCTTCGACGCGCCGGGTCGCGATCGGGTCGAGTGCCGAGCAGGGTTCGTCGAGCAGCAGCACTTCCGGCTCTGTGGCAATGGCACGGGCGATGCACAGGCGCTGCTGCTGCCCGCCGGACAGCGACAGGCCGCTGACCTTGAGCTTGTCCTTCACTTCGTCCCACAGCGCTGCACCTTGCAGGGCATGCTTGACGCGGTCGCCCAGGTCGCCCTTGTAGCGGTTCAGGCGCAGGCCGAACGCGACGTTGTCGAAGATGCTCATCGAGAACGGGTTCGGTTGCTGGAACACCATGCCGATGTAGCGGCGCACGACCACAGGGTCCACACCCTTGCCATAGACATCCTGGCCGAGGAAGTGCACGTGGCCTTCGAAACGGAACCCCTTCACCAGGTCGTTCATGCGGTTGAGGCTACGCAGCACGGTACTCTTGCCGCAGCCGGACGGGCCGATGAAACCGGTGATCTTGTTCTTTTCGATCGGTACATGGCTGTCGCGGACCGCCATGAAGTTGCCGTAGAAAATCTTGTCCAGTTTGCAGTCCATGACCACTGGTGCCTGGTTGACCAACGGAGCGGCTCTTTGCGCAGTCGATACGTTCAAGTTGGATGCTCCCGTTCTCAATACTTAGGCTTGCCGAAAACACGGCTGAGAATATTCACGACCAGCACGATCATCACCAGTACCAGCGAGGCCGCCCAGGCGAGCTCCAGCTGGTTGTCGAAAGGCATGCCGGAGAAGTTGTAGATCAGTACCGCCAGCGAGGCCGTGGGGTTCATCACCGCCAGGCTGCCATCGTGGTAGATCCAGTAGTTGCTGAACAATGCGGTGAACAGCAGCGGCGCGGTTTCGCCTGCGGCGCGGGCCACGGCGAGCATGACGCCCGTAAGGATGGCCGGCATGCCGGTCGGCAGGATGATCTTCCAGATCACCTGGGCGCGGGTACAGCCCATGCCGTAGGCGGCGTCCTTCATGATCTTGGGCACCATCTTCATCGCCTCTTCGGCGGTCAGCACGACGATCGGCAGCATCAGTACCGCCAGCGCCACACCACCGGCCGGTGCGGAATACGTGCCGGTGGTCATGACCACCAGGGCATAGGCGAACACGCCAGCCAGGATCGACGGCAGGCCGGTCAGCATCTTGGCGGCAAAGCGCGACGCATTGGCAAGCTTGCTGTCCGGACCGAGCTCGGCGAGGAAGATCGCCGCCAGGATGCCGACCGGCACCGCGATGGCAGCGGCGATACCGACCATGACGAAGGTACCGGCCATGGCGTTGCCGAAACCACCGCCCATCTCGAAGCCGGTGGGCGGCAGCTCGGTGAACACCTCCAGGCTCAGGCGTGCACCGCCGCGGGTGATCAGCATGTAGAGCACGGAAATCAGCGGCACGCTGGCCAGCAGGGCCACGCACCAGACCATCGTGGTCAGGGTCAGGCTGCGCAGGGCGCGGCCCTCGAACCGGCGCTGCAGGCTGGGCAATGCAGTTGCAGGGGTCGTGAGGTCGGTCATTATTTATTACCCCGCTGGGCGTAGAGCATGATCAGCGATCCGATGACGTTCACCAGCAGGGTGATGAACATCAGTACCAGCGCCGCGTACATCAGCACCTCGACCTCGTTCGGCCCGGCTTCAGGGAAGTTCAGGGCCAGCAAGGCCGCCAGCGTGTTGGCCGGGGCGAACAGGGAAAGCGTGATGGTGTTGGCGTTGCCCACCAGCATGGCCAGCGCCATGGTCTCGCCAAGGGCACGGCCCAGGCCGAGCACCAGGGAGCCGAAGATGCCAGTGGCGGCAGACGGCACCATCACCTTGAGGATGGCTTCCCAGTGGGTGGTGCCCATGCCGTAGGCTGCCTGCTTGGTCTTCATCGGCACGCTGGTCAGCGCATCCTGGGACACGGCGGCCACGGTGGGCAGAATCATGATGGCGAGCACCAGTGCTGCTGGCAGCAACCCGGGCCCACTCAAGGAGGAACCGAAGAACGGAATCCAGCCCAGTTCGCTGTTCAACCATGCGGTCAGCGGACGGATCGCCGGGATCACCACATAGATGCCCCACAGGCCGTAGACGACGCTGGGGATGGCGGCGAGCAGCTCGACGATGGTGCGGAACACCGCAGCGAGTTTTGCGGGCAGGAAATCCTGGGTGAGGAAAATCGCCATGCTGACACCGAAGAAACCGGCGATCAGCAATGCAATCAGGGCGCTGTAGAGCGTGCCCCAGATCGCCGGCAGAATGCCGTATTTGCCTTGGTTAACGTCCCACACGCTGCCGAAGAGCACATCGAATCCGTGCTTCTCCATACCCGGCAGCGCCTTGCGCCCTACTTCGTAGACCAGCGCAAAGACCAGTGCCAGCACCAGCACCACGCCGATACGTGCAAGTGCACGGAACGTACGGTCGACCAGGAAATCCTTGGTTGACGGCGGCTGGCATGCAGAGTCGGGGTTATCCGGAATGGCAAAAGGTGTGTTCATGGATTATTTCCGGGACAGGGGCAGAGGCGCCCGGCATGCCTGCAAGGCAGGCCGGGCGCAACCTGGCAGTCTTACTGGATGTTCTGGGCCGCTTTGCGCACCTGGTCGACAACCGACTGCGGCAGCGGGATGTAGCCCATCGAGTCGGCGATCTTCTGACCTTCGGTCAGGCTGTACTCGATCATGTCGCGCATGGCCTTGGCCTTGGCGGGGTTGCCGTTGTCCTTGCGGAAGATCATCCAGGTGTACGAGGTGATCGGGTAGGACTTGGCACCGTCCGGATCAGGCAGCCAGGCCACCAGGTTTTCCGGCATCTTCACTGCAGCCAGTGCTTCGGCACCGCTTTCGGCGTTTGGTACGACATACTGGCCGGCCTTGTTCTGCAGGGCAGCGAAGTCGACCTTGGCCAGCTTGGCGAAGCCGTATTCGATGTAGCCGATGGCGCCCGGGGTCTGGCGTACGGTGGCGGTCACGCCGTCGTTCTTCGGCGACTTGATGAACTTGTCGGTCGCCGGCCAGTTCACGGTGTTGCCCTCGCCCAGCGCTTCCTTGAAGCCAGGGTTGATGGCCGACAGGTGCTTGGTGAAGACGGCGGTGGTACCGCTGGAGTCTGCACGCACGACCACGGTGATCGGGGTGGCAGGCAGCTTCAGCTCAGGGTTGGCAGCGGCGATCTTCGGATCGTTCCACTGGGTGATCTTGCCCAGGAAGATGTCGGAGTAGACGTCGCGCGGCAGCTTCAGGCCCTTGGGGTTGCCCGGCAGGTTGTAGGCCAGGACGATCTCGCCCGCAGTCATCGGCAGCAACTGAACGCCCTCGCCGACCTTGGCAATTTCTTCGTCTTTCATGGCCGAGTCGCTGGCGGCGAAATCGACGGTCTTGTTCAGGAAGTCCTGGACACCGGCGCCACTGCCCTTGGACTGGTAATCGACGGTGACACCTTCGGTCTTCTTGCTGAAATCCTTGAACCAAGTCAGGTAGATCGGTGCAGGGAAGCTCGCACCGGAACCGGTCAGGCGGACGTTTTCTGCGGCGAAGGCCGAAGTGGCGCTAAGCGAAACGGCAACGGCGAGTGCAGCAGACTTCATCAGGCGTATCATGGAAAAGCGCTCCGTGTGATGGCCGGAACACTTTGCAGCAGCTGTATTACAACTTTGTGACCATTGGGTGGCAAACCACCTGCTCAGCCCCCATGAATCGGGCCGACAAGGCAATTTGATGCCATTTCGTAGTAACTAAATGTGACTAGTACCCAGCGGCAGTCACCAGCAACTGAAAATCAAATGACCTTCACCGAACGCCCGATGAACTTCACAGGGCCAGTCGGCCGGCCCGTGGGTGAGCCGCCCGCCTTCTCCAGCGTCAGTTCGAACAACTGATTGGGTTCAAGAGGCGGCAGGTCGCGCAGCGGAACGCGATACTGCTCGCCAGGCTTGACCAAGCCCAGGGAGACTGGCGCCTGCCATTGCTCACCCTTGGTCCAGAATTGCAGGGTCATCCCTTCGGGCACCTGATCCCGACCCAGCGGGACCAACGCGATGGTCTGCGCATCGCTGGCCTGCACGACCCAGCCGGGCACCTGATCGGTCGGCGCTACCAGCACCACCAGGTAATGGGTCGTCGCAGGACGGGTGGTCAGCAGGGCCAGGCTCAGCAGCACCGTCGCCGCCAGACCGGCGACGCTCACGCCTTGCCATAGGGCCAGACGACTCCACCATCGGTTTGTCGGACGCACCTGGCGGGCCTGCTCCGAAATACTGCGGTCGATCCGTCGCCACAGACGCGTGCTTGGCTTTTGCGGCTCGGCCAGCGTGGTCAACTCGAGCAGGCGCGCTTCCCAACGGTCGACAGCCGCCCGCAAGTCCGGCTCGCGGTCCAGTCGCGCAAGCACCGCAGCGCGCTGTTCGGCAGACAGCGTCCCCAACACATACTCCCCCGCCAGCACGTCGAGCAGTTGCGTAGGGTCATCGGTTGAACCCGGCGTCATGTCATGCACTCCCGCAGCGCCTCGAGGCTTCGCTTGATCCACGCCTTGACCGTCCCCAGCGGCGCCCCCATCAGGCTGGCGATTTCCGCGTGGCTGCAGCCGTCTACATAGGCATGCAGGACACACCGCTGCGGTGCAGGCTGCAGTTGCTCAAGGCAGCGATAGATCTTCGCGGAGCCTGACCAGATGGCGCCGTCGTCGAATTCCCCAACCAAGGTCGCGATGTCCGCGTCGTCCAACGCCGTCTCCTGTCGGCTGTCGCGCACGGCATTCAAGGCCAGGTGGCGGTTGATGCTGTAGATCCAGCCCCGGGCCGAACCTCGCGTCGCATCGAAGCTGCTCGCCCGCGTCCAGATGCGAATGAACGCATCGTGGACGATATCCTCGGCCATGGCACCATCGCGCACGATGCGCCGCACCACCCCGAGCAAACGCGAACCTTCATGGTCGTAGAGCGCCTGCAAGGCGCTGCGGTCACCCCGCGCGCAAGCGGCAAGGCAACCCTGGAAATCGAAAGGCGTAACGGATGAATTCACTCTCGGCACGGTCCTGTGTCGGCGCTGACACCCGGCCTTGCGGCCGGGGCTCGTAGAGCAGCGTAGATGATCCATTGCCAAGCGTCAGTTCAACCACGCGTCATTTTGCAGACCAGAAGATGTAGTCGGCCTGGTATTTGACGATCTGCTGCGCCCCCTTGTTCTGCGCTGTACAGGCCATTGCCGGCGCCACACCGCCCTGGGTGGCGAGGCGCTGGATGTAGCTGACCCCGTGCATTGCCCCTTTACCCTCGGCCGGATTCGCCTTGACCAGTTGATACGGCAGATCGCCTTTGCCCGCAGGGGCCACGGCAAGCTGGGTGCCGGTGACTTTCGAGCCGTCCTTGGCCTGCCAGGTGGCGGGCGGGCCAAAGTAGTCGCCGACAGCCTTGCCACTGCGGTCGCTGAGGGTCGCCTTGGGACCGACGAAGAACCACTCGGTCTCGCCCGGCGCATTGCTCTTGTCACGGCACTCGTAGGTGATTTCACCGACGCCGACGGTTTCGAGCATGACCGTATGGCCAGCGGGCACCTTGACGGCATCGGGCACCGCGGCATGGGCAGCCTGTTGCGCGAGCGTGAAGCTCGATACGAGCAGGATCGTGGCAAACGGGATTTTCATGGGATGGACTCCTGGTGGGCACTCGGTTGGACAGTCGATGACTGTTGTCTTCCTGTACCCGCCAGCAGCCGTTGTGGATGCAGGCGAGGCGTTCCTGGCGACGAACGGTCGCAGGACGCCTATTCGGTGGACTCCACCACGCCCTGATCCTCGCCCAGGAAGCCACCGCTCTGATGCTGCCACAACCGCGCATAGGTGCCGTTTCTGGCCAGCAGTTCAGCGTGGGTGCCCTGCTCGATGATGCGCCCTTCATCCATCACGATGAGCCTGTCCATGGCCGCGATGGTGGACAGCCGGTGAGCGATGGCGATCACCGTCTTGCCCTGCATCATGTCATCGAGGCTTTCCTGGATGGCGACCTCGACCTCCGAGTCCAACGCACTGGTGGCCTCGTCGAGCAGCAGGATCGGGGCATTCTTGAGCATCACCCGCGCAATCGCGATGCGCTGGCGCTGGCCACCGGACAGCTTGATGCCACGCTCGCCGACCAAGGTGTCGTAGCCGGTGTTACCTTGGCGGTCGCTCAACTGGCTGATGAAGCCATCGGCCTGGGCACTGGCGGCAGCACGACGGATCTGCGCCTCGCTCGCCTCGGGGCGACCGTAGGCGATGTTGTCGCGAATCGAACGGTGCAACAGCGAGGTGTCCTGGGTGACCATGCCGATGGCGCTGCGCAGGCTGTCCTGGGTGACCTGGGCGATGTTCTGCCCATCGATGCGGATCTCGCCACTGTCCACGTCATAGAAACGCAGCAGCAAGTTGATCAGCGTCGACTTGCCCGCACCGGAGCGGCCGACCAGGCCGATCTTCTCGCCGGGGCGAATCTCAAGGCTCAGGCCATCGAGCACCTGGCGCTCGCCGTTATAGTTGAAACGCACATTATCGAAGCTCACCGCCCCGCCGTGGGTCACCAGCTCTCCCGCGTTCGGCACATCCTGGACCTTGGGGCCGGTGGTCAGGGTCACCATCCCGTCCTGCACGGTGCCGATATTCTCGAACAGCGAGGTCATCTGCCACATGATCCAGTGCGACATACCATTGACGCGCAGTGCCATGGCAGTGATCGCCGCCACTGCGCCGGCGCCCACTTCGCCCTGGTGCCACAGCCACAAGGCGTAACCTCCCGCGCCCATGATCAGGCCGACCACCAGCGCCTGGTTGGCGATCTCGAACAGGCTGACCAGGCGCATCTGGCGAAAGCCGGTCTGCTTGAAATCCTCCATCGCCGCACGGGCAAAGTGCGCCTCGCGCCGGGAGTGGGAAAACAGTTTCACCGTGGTGATGTTGGTGTAGGCATCCGAAACCCGCCCTGTCATCGACGAGCGGGCATGGGCCTGTTCCTGGCCGACCTTTCCCAGGCGCGGGACGAAATACACCATGGTCAGGCCGAACAGCACCACCCAGGCAATGAACGGCAACATTAGCTTGAGCGCGAAACCGCCGGCCAGGGCAATGATCGCCACGAAGTACACGCCGATACCGGGCAGGATCTCGATCAGGGTGAACAGCACCTCACGCACCGCCAGCGCCGTCTGCATCACCTTGGTGGTGACCCGGCCAGAGAACTCGTCGGAGAAGAACGACAAGCTCTGGCGCAGCATCAGGCGATGGAAATCCCAACGCAGGCGCAGCGGCAGGTTGATCGCCAGCACCTGATGCTGCACCAGCGTGCGCCCCGCCACCAGGCCGATACTGACCAGCAGCACGGCCCCCGCGCCCCACAGCACCCTCGCTTCCTCGGCGGTCACCGCATCGCCCACTTTCCAGGTCGAAAGCAGGTCCACCACCTGGCCGAGGAAGGCGAACAGCCAGGCCTCGTAGATCGACACTGCAGCGCTGAGCAGCGCCAGCGCCACGATATAGCCCCGGGCGCCGCGCGTGCAGGCCCACATGAACCGTGCCAGGCCCATGGGCGGTGGTGGGGCTTCGTCGGGTGGGAAGGGGTCTAGCCAACGCTCGAATATGCGCAGCATGGGAGTCTCCGAATAAGCCAAACAAGGGATTGTGCCAGTTCATGACGCCAGGTGGCGGAAATTGACATCGACAGCGGTGCGCAGCCGGCGACCGGGCGCCAGCGGTCAGATGAAGGAATTTTCATCTTCCACGCCAGCGCGCTGCTACCGGGGTGGGCGGCACGTCACGCTGTTCGCTGGCCGTGACCGACCTTGAGCCGACCGCCGAGCTTGCGTAGCATCCCCGGCCCTTGGGGCCGCAGACGGCCCACTGCGGGCCAGCCCTCGCCTTCACTCGTCATCACTTCAGCGAGCCCCCATGCCACAGCCGATTCCCCTCAAGGACCACGAAAAGGAAAAGCACCTGGTCAACCGCCGGCTGCTGGTCTGCGCCGCGCTGACCCTGGGCCTGGTTGCCGTGCTGATCGGCAGGCTGTACGTCTTGCAGGTGCTGCAGCACGACCAGCAATCGGCGGTCTCGGAGAACAACCGCGTGCACGTGCTGCCCATCGCCCCCGAACGCGGGTTGATCTACGACCGTAACGGCGTGGTGCTGGCCGACAACAAGCCCAGCTTCAACCTCACCATGACCCGCGAGCGCACCAACGGCCAGACCCCCGCCGTGCTCGATGCCCTGGCCAAAGTCCTGAAGCTCTCCGACGACGACCGCGCCCAGTTCGACAAAGACCTGCGCCGTGGCCGCAAGCCGTTCGAACCAGTCACCCTGATGTTCGGCCTGAGCGAAGAGCAGATCGCGCTGATCGCGGTCAATCAGTTCCGCCTGCCCGGCCTGGACGTCGAGCCGCAGTTCATTCGCGAATACCCGCTGGCCGAACACTTCGCCCATTCGGTCGGCTACGTCGGACGGATCAACGAAAAGGAAGCCAAGACCCTCGACAGCACCGAGTACCGCGGCACCCAGTCGATCGGCAAGACCGGCGTCGAGCGCTTCTACGAAAACGAACTGCACGGCCATGTGGGGTATGAGGAAGTCGAGACCAACGCCCAGGGGCGGGTCATGCGCGTGCTGCGCCATCACGATCCGGTGCCGGGCAAGGATATCGTCCTGAGCCTGGACGCCAAACTGCAGCAAGCCGCCGAAAAGGCCCTGGGCGATCGCCGCGGCGCGGTGGTGGCGCTGGATCCAGCCACGGGCGACGTACTGGCGATGGTCAGCAACCCCAGCTTCGACCCTAACCTGTTCGTCAAGGGCATCAGCTTCAAGCAATACGCCGCCTTGCGCGACTCGATCGACCGTCCGCTGTTCAACCGCGTGCTGCGCGGGCTGTATGCGCCAGGCTCGACGGTCAAGCCGGAAGTGGCCATCGCCGGCCTGGACAGCGGCGTGATCAATCCGGGTAGCCGCGTGTTCGACCCCGGCTACTACGAGCTGCCCAACTACGACCACAAGTACCGCAACTGGAACCGCAGCGGCGATGGCTGGGTGGACATGTACACCGCCATCATGCGTTCCAACGACACCTACTTCTACGACCTGGCGCACAAGCTGGGCATCGACCGCCTGCACGACTACATGGCCGAGTTCGGCCTGGGCCAGAAGGTCTCGCTGGACATGTTCGAGGAAGCGCCCGGCCTGATGCCGTCTGCACAATGGAAACGCGCCACCCGCCGCCAGGCCTGGTTCCCCGGCGAAACCTTGATCCTCGGCATCGGCCAAGGGTACATGCAGGTCACCCCGCTGCAACTGGCGCAGGCTACCAGCCTGCTGGCCAGCAAGGGGGTGTGGCACCGTCCGCACCTGGCCATGACCGTGGGTGGCGAGCACCCGGTCGACCCGAACCCGATGCCCGACATCGTGCTGCATGACAAACGCGCCTGGGACCAGGTCAGCCAGGGCATGCAGATGGTCATGCACGACCCGCGTGGCATCGCCCGTGCGGCCGCCGCTGGCGCGCAGTACCGGATTGCCGGCAAGAGCGGCACCGCGCAGGTCGTGGCGATCCGCCAGGGCGAGCGCTACAACCGCGACAAGACCCTGGAGCGGCACCGCGACAACGCCCTGTTCGTGGGTTTCGCCCCCGCCGAGCATCCCTCCATCGTGGTGGCGGTGATGATCGAGAACGGCGAGGCTGGCGGCCGGGTGGCCGGGCCCGTGGTGCGCGAGATCATGGATGCCTGGTTGCTGGATGACCAGGGGCACCTGAAGGAACAGTACGCCGGGAGCGCGGGCAAGGGCGCGGTACCGCACGGCTGACGCCAGGCTGCCCGCCTCCTGTGGACGCGGGTTCACCCATCATCGCAACGGATACAGCGCCTCGTCGAACTGCTCCAGACGCGGGAACACCAGTGGCTGGTCATCCGAAAGCTGTTCCAGACGCTGACGATACTGCACCAGGAACTCACCCCGCGCCTCGTCGCTGATATAGGGCACGTGCCAGGCCACGAACGGCGCCAGCACCTCGAAACCGACATAGGCCAGGGTGCCGCGCAGGATCGGCCGCAGCATGTCCTCCAGCGGCCCGTGGATCGCCCCTTCGCCGAACATGTGCTCTCGCCCGCCCAGGGTCACGGTCACCAGCGCCTTCTTGCCCGCCAGGCCACCCTGGTCGTAGAAACGCTTGCCGCCATAGCACACCCCCGACACCAGCACCCGGTCGATCCAGCCCTTGAGCATGGCCGGGGCGGAGAACCAGAAGATCGGGAAGTTCAGCACCAGCAGATCGGCCCACAGCAGCTTGTCCAGCTCCTGCTGGATATCCGCGGCGATGGAGCCGCTCTTGACGCCCAGGCGCTGTTCCAGCGCATAGACCAGATACTCCGGGTTTTCACGGGTGCTGAAATCCTCGGCGCTGGCCACCGGGTTCCAGCCCATGGCGTACAGGTCGCTGACCTGCACCTGGTGTCCCTGGGCCTTGAAAGTCTCCACCGCCTGGTCGCGCAGGGCGGCGGTGAAGGAATGCGGTTCAGGGTGGGCGTGGACGATCAGTACGTTCATGGAAGCTGTCCTTCGGCAATTGGCTGGGTAGTGGCAGCGGCGCGACCGGCCAGCAGGCGGTCGAGCCAGTCCGGGTCCATCTGCGGTTCGGAAGAGAACAGCAGCCCGGTGTAATCCTGATAAGGCGGAGTGAAGATCGACTCGCGCCGCCCCTGGTCCACCACCCTGCCCCGCTGCATCACCATCACCTCGTCGGCGATGGCGCGCACGGTGGCCACATCGTGGGTGATGAACAGGTAGGCCACGCCCAGCTGGCGCTGGATGCGGTCAAGCAGCTTGAGCACGCCTTCGGCCACCAGCTGATCGAGGGCCGAGGTCACCTCGTCGCAGATGATCAGTTGCGGCTCGGCGGCCAGGGCCCGGGCGATGCATACCCGCTGCTTTTGCCCGCCGGACAGTTCGCGGGGCTGGCGCTCCATGAACCTGGCAGGTTCCAGCTCGATCATCTCCAGCAGCTCGGCGACCCGCTCGCGCAGGGCCCTGCCCTTGAGCCCCAGGTAGAACGCCAGTGGGCGACCGATGATGTCGACGATGCGCTGGCGTGGATTGAGCGCGGTGTCGGGGATCTGGTAGATCATCTGGATGCGTCGCAACTGTTCCTTGCTGCGCCGCCGGTAGTCGGCCGGCAAGGCTTCACCGTCGTACAGCACCTGGCCGCTGCTCGGTTGCAGGAGCCCGGTAATCAGCCGCGCAGTGGTGCTCTTGCCGCTGCCGGACTCGCCAATCACCGCCAGCGTCTGGCCGCGCTGCAGCTTGAGCGACACCTCATGCAGCACCGGCTGGGCGCCGTAGCTGGCCGAGGCATTGCGCACCTCGAGCAGTGGCCGGGCCTGCGCCTGGCTGGGCTTGGGTTCGGTATGGAAGCTGCGCACCGCCCACAGCGAACGGGTGTAGTCCTGGCTCGGGGCGCCGAGCATGGTGCGGGTGGCAGCCTCCTCGACCAGGCTGCCGTGGCGCAGCACCATGATACGGTCGGCGATCTGCGCCACCAGGGCCAGGTCGTGGCTGATGTACAACGCTGCGCTGCCGAAGCGCTTGACCGCATCGCGAATGGCGGCGATCACCTCGATCTGGGTGGTCACGTCGAGCGCAGTGGTCGGCTCGTCGAACACGATCAAGTCCGGGTGGCAGGCCATGGCCATGGCGGTCATCACCCGCTGCAGTTGGCCGCCAGACACCTGGTGCGGGTAGCGCCGGCCGATGTTCTCCGGGTCCGGCAGGCGCAGCACGCGGTACAGTTCGACCGCCTCGGCCTCGGCGGTGGCACGGTCGATTCCGCCGTTGATCACGGCGGTTTCCACATGCTGGTCGATCAACCGATGCGCCGGGTTGAACGACGCCGCAGCGCTCTGCGCCACGTAGGCCACCCGCAGGCCGCGCAGCTTGCGCAGTACTTCGGGGGCCGCGCCGACCAGTTCCTGGCCGTCGAAGCACACCGAGCCACGAGCGATGCGACAGCCGTCGCGCACGTAGCCCATCGCAGCGAGGCCAAGGGTCGACTTGCCCGCCCCCGACTCACCGATCAAGCCCAGTACCTCGCCGCGCTGCAGGGTCAGGTCGATGCCCTTGACCAGCGGGTGCCAGGTGTCGTCGGAGTGACCTTCGATATGCAGGTCGCGGATTTGCAGTAGCGGTTTCATGCTCAGCACTCCTTCAGGCCGCTGGACTTGTGCAGCACCCAGTCGACGACGAAATTCACGCTCACGGTGATCAACGCCACCGCCAGCGCCGGCAGCAGCGGGCTGACATCGCCGAAGGTGATCAGCACGGCGTTGTCGCGCACCATGCTGCCCCAGTCGGCGGTGGGCGGCTGGATGCCCAGGCCGAGGAACGACAGTGCACTGATGAACAGGAAGACAAAGCAGAAGCGCAGGCCGAACTCGGCGATCAGCGGCGCTGCGGCATTGGGCAGCACCTCGCGGGTGACCAGCCACCACAACCCTTCCCCGCGCAGCCGCGCCGCCTCGACGAAGTCCTGCACCACCACGCTCATCGCCACCGCCCGCGACAGGCGGAACACCCGGGTGGCATCGAGCAGCGCGATCACCAGCATCAGCGAGGTGGTGGTGGTGCCGACCACGCTGAGAATCAGCAAGGCGAAGATCAGTTGCGGGATGGCCATGAGGATGTCCACCACCCGCGACATGCCCTGGTCGATCCAGCCACCGCGAATCGCCGCCACCAGCCCGCAGAAGCCGCCCAGGGCGAAGGCCAGCACGGTGGTCAGAAAGGCGATGCCAAGAGTATTGCGTGCGCCGTAGACCAGGCGGCTGAACATGTCGCGGCCCAGGTTGTCGGTGCCGAGCAGGAACTGCCCGCCCCAGGGTGCGAAGCCCTCGCCGACCACTTCGGTTTCGCCGAACGGCGCCACCAGCGGCGCGAACAGCGCCACCAGCACATACAGCAGGATCACCAGCAGGCCAAACTTGGCGCTCAGC
This sequence comes from Pseudomonas sp. NY15374, assembly GCF_048068255.1. Lineage (NCBI taxonomy): Bacteria > Pseudomonadati > Pseudomonadota > Gammaproteobacteria > Pseudomonadales > Pseudomonadaceae > Pseudomonas > Pseudomonas sp. NY15374. The sequence continues at coordinate 312,758 of NZ_JBLUPZ010000005.1, read as the reverse complement.
GGCGCACGGCGCAATTGCGTGTACAGGCTCATGGGCTACCCCTTCGGATGCATCAGGCGCGGGTTGCTGGCGATCGACAGCACATCGGCACTGGTGTTGAGCAGGATGTAGGTGGCGGCGAAGATCAGGCTGCAGGCCTGCACCACCGGGATGTCGCGCTTGGCCACCGAGTCGACCAGCAACTGGCCCAGGCCCGGATAGACGAACACCACCTCGACCACCACCACGCCAACCACCAGGTACGCCAGGTTCAGCGCCACCACGTTGACGATCGGCGCCAGGGCGTTGGGCAAGGCATGACGGAAGATGATCCGCGCCTGGCCGATACCCTTGAGCCGGGCCATCTCGATGTAGGGACTGGCGAGCAGGTTGATCAGCGAGGCGCGGGTCATGCGCATCATCTGCGCCACCACCACCAGGCTCAGGGTCAGCACCGGCAGCAGCGAGCGCTCCAGCACCTCGCCCAGGGCGGCATCCGGGGAGAGGTTGGAGATGCTTGGCAGCCAGGCCAGCTTCACCGCGAACACCAGGATCAGGATGTAGGCGACGAAGAATTCCGGGAACGACACCGCACTCAGGGCGCTGGTGTTGAGCAGCCGGTCGAACCAGCTGTTGCGGTACAGCGCCGCCAGCATGCCCAGCAGCAGCGCCAGTGGCACCGACACCAGGGCCGCCAGCAGCGCCAGGCTGAAGGTGTTGCCCAGGCGTGCGCCGATCAGCTCGGCGATCGGCCGCTGGTTGGCCAGCGACACGCCGAGATCGCCTTGCAGCAGTTGCCAGCCCCAGAGGAAGAAGCGCGTCAGCGCTGGTTGGTCCAGGCCCAGTTGGAGGCGCAGCGCAGCCACGGTTTCCGGGGTGGCGGCCTGGCCGAGCATGGCCTGGGCCACGTCGCCTGGGAGCATGCCCACCGCCAGGAAGATGATCATCGACACCGCCAGCAGCGACAGCAGGCCCAGGGCCAGGCGCTGGGCGAGCAGTTTGCAGAGACTATTCACCGTACGGTCCTCGCGACGAAAGGGGGATTCAGGCCTGCCACCAGCGCTCGATCAGGCGCAGGCCGTCCAGCTCGCCGTAAGGAGCGGTGACACCGCCGTGCATCACCCGCCGGGAGCGCGCCGCGACGGAGCTTGCGAACAGCGGCACGATGGCGCCGCCATCGTCGCGGCACAGCGCCTGCATTTCGTTGTACATCTCCTGGCGCAGCGGAGCGTTCATCTCGCCACGGGCAGCGTTGAGCAACTGGTTGAAGCGCGGGTTGTCCCAGTGCGTCTCGTTCCACGCCGCGCCCTTGGCATAGCCGATGCTGAACATGCGGTCGGCGGTCAGGCTCGAGTACCAGAACGAGGTGGTGAACGGCTGCTTCATCCACACGTTGGTGAAGAAGCCGTCGGCCGGCTCGCGCACCACGTCGATGTCGATACCGGCCTTGCGCGCCTGCTCCTTGAACAGCACCGAGGCGTCGACCGCGCCGGTGTAGGCGGCGTCGGAGGCCTGCAGGCGCACCTTGAGGCTGTCCATGCCGGCCTGCTTGAGGTAGAAGCGCGCCTTGTCGGCGTCATATACCCGCTGCTCCAGGGCCGTGTTGATGAAGCGGCTGCCAGGCTGGATCGGGTGGTCGTTGCCGATCTGGCCGTATCCGTACAGCACCGAGGTCAGCAGGGCCTGGCGGTCGATGGCGTGCTTGAGCGCCAGGCGCACGTTGTTGTCCTGGAACTGCGCGGTGTCGCAGAGCATGGGGAAGGTGTAGTGCTGGGCGCCTTTGGTTTCCTCGATCACCAGTTGCGGGTTGCGCTTGAGCAGCGCCACGGTCTTGAGGTCGACCTTGTTGATCACATCCACCTGGCCTGTGACCAGGGCATTGACCCGCGCCGCGCCGTCGGCGATCGACAGCAACTCGGCCGTGGCGAAATGCGCCCTGCCCGGCTTCCAGTAGTCGGGGCTGCGCACCAGGTCCATGCGCACGCCCGGCTCGAAGTGCTTGAGGCGATAGCCGCCCGTGCCGATACCGGCCTGCCAGTCGGCGGCGCCGTCCTTGGCGGGCATGATCACCAGGTGGTAGTCGGCGACCACATAGGGGAAGTCGGCGTTGCCCGAGTGCAGCTCGAACACCACGGTGGCGGCGTCCTGGGCACGCACCACGGCAACATCGCCGAGGACGGTCTTGGCCGCCGAGGTGGATTTCTCGCCCAGGTGATGCTGGATCGAGGCGACCACATCGCCGGCATCGAGGCTCTTGCCATCGTGGAAGGTCACGCCCTGGCGCAGGAAGAAGGTCCAGACCTTGGCATCCGGGCTGGACTCCCAGCGCTTGGCCAGCTCCGGAATGGCGGTGCCGTCGACGCTGATTTCGCTGAGGGTGTTGTAGACCGCCGAGAAGCCGACGAAGGTGAAGGTGTCGGCCCAGGTGCCGGGGTCACGCGAGTCAGTGGTGCTGCCCCCGGCCAGCCCCATGCGCAGGGTGCCGCCAGCCTTGGGGGTGACCTCCTCGGCCCAGCCCGGCAGGGGCAGGCCCAGGGAGAAGGCGCCGGCGAAGGTCGCCGCTGCCGCGCTGTACTTGAGGAACTCCCGACGTGGCAGGCCGCCGCCGGGCATCGCTTGAGTGATCTTGTTGTTCTTATCGCTCATGGCATTGCCCCTGTTGAACCGCTGAAAGAAGGATCGCAGGCATCGATGACCGAATATTTGTAATTGTCATCGTGACAAATACATTAGACTCATTGGCATGCCCCTGCCAAGATGGATTTTCACAGGGACACCGACTTTGCGATTCACCAGGGATTTTTACCGATGAGCCAATCGACCCGCCTGATCACCGCCTCGTACATCCTCTCGTTCGTGGCCGCCAACGCGCCGCAGAAACTGCGCACCGAGACCATCGCCAAGTGGGTCAAGGTGCACCCCACACGGGTGCGCAGCCTGGCTTCGCAGATGGTCAAGGCCAACATTCTCAAGTCCTGGCGCGGCGCCCAGGGCGGCCTCACCCTCGCCCGTCCGGCCAGCGAGATCACCCTGCGCGAGGTGTACGACGCAGTGCAGGAGAGCTCGCTGATCGCCGAGAAGATCGACAACCCGTTCTCGGGGATGGAGGATCATTGCAAGGTGTTCGAGGTGTTCACCCGGCTGTTCGCGATGCTGGAGGCGAACATGCGCCTGGACCTGGGGGCGATCACGGCGGACCAGTTGTTCGTTGCGTTCGATCGGCCGGTTGAGGGGGCTGTGGAAGGTTGATTGGCAGGGCCGGCCCTTTCGCGGGCAAGTCGCAGCGGCGAACCGCCGCTCCCACTGGCTCGCCACATTTCTTGATGACCTGTAGGAGCGGGCTTGCCCGCGAAAGGTCCCTGCGCCTCACCCCGTGACCACCCTGCCCTCCAGCACCCTCGAAGCACACTGGGCAATCCGCCGGCAAGCCTCGGTCAGGGCCTCGGCACCCAGCACCAGCCCCAGGCGAATATGCCCCGCCGCACTCGGCCCGAACGCCTCCCCCGCCAGTACCGATACGCCATGCTCCTCCAACAGCAGGCTGGAAAACGCCTGGGCGCTGAGGCCGGTCTGGCGGATATCGACCATCACGAACATCCCGCCATCAGGCTTGAGCGCCTTCACCCCCGGACAATCGGCCAAGCGTTCGCAGACCAGGTCGCGCCGCTGTCGATAGGCCTCGCGCATCGCTTCGAGCTCCGGCAGGCGCTGCTCCAGCGCCACCACGGCGGCATCCTGGATGAAGTCCGGCGAGCCATACAGCATGCACAGCGCCAGGTTCTCCAGGTGCGCGGCCAACGACGCCGAACCGACCACCCAGCCAACCCGCCAGCCCGTCATGGCGTGGGACTTGGACAGGCTGTTCAGGGTCGCGGTCCGGTCGGCCATGCCTGGCAGGCTGCCAGGGCTGATGTGCTCGCCTTCGTACAACAGCTCGCTGTACACCTCGTCGCTGATCAGCCACAGGTCATGGGCCACGCACAGTTCGGCCAGCGCCTCCCAGGTGCTGCGCGGCAGGCTGGCACCGGAGGGGTTGTGCGGGCTGTTCAGCGCCAGCGCGCGGGTACGCGGTGTGATGCGTGCGGCAACATCCTCGGCCTGCACGCGAAAGCCATGCTCGGGCTTGACCGGCACCGGTACCACCGTGGCGCCACAGGCGCCGAACACGGCCTCGTAGGTGACGTACATCGGCTCGGCGACGATCACCTCGTCACCCGGATCGAGCACGCACTGGGCCACGCAGAACAACGCGCACTGGGCACCGGCCAGCACCGTCACCTGGTCGGCATCGACGGCTTGGCCGCTGCGCTGCTGGTGGCGCCGGGCGATGGCCTGGCGCAGGGCGAGCTTGCCGCGTACATCGGAGTAATGGGTGTGGCCGTCCTGCAGGCTGTCGATGGCGGCCTGGACGATCGGCGCCGGGGTATCGAAATCCGGATCGCCCACCGACAGCAGCAGGATGTCGCGGCCCTGAGCCTGCAGCTCAAGGGCGCGGTAATGAATCTCCCAGGCCGCAGCGCCGTCACCGGCGATGCGCTGGGTCAGCTTGGAAAAACGCATGAAAAGCCTCCATCAATGGGCGCAGGCATGCCTGAGTTCGATCAGGGTGACGCCGTTGCGCGCGAATCCGTTCCTGAGTTCCTGCTCCAGTTCATCGAGGCTGCCGGGCTGCGCCACGGCGCAACCGAAGGCGCGGCCCAGGCCGATGAAGTCGGGGTTGCGCGGCAGCACGCCGATGGGCTCAATATCCAGGCCCAGCATATCGTCGCGGATCTGCCCGAGCGCATCGTTGTTCCACAGCAATACCACCAGCGGCCGGTCCAGCTCCTCGACCGCCGTGGCCAGTTCCTGCGCGGTGTACAGGAAGCCGCCGTCACCCACCAGCACCAGGCCCGGACGCTCGCCACCGGCGAACATGCCGCCGATGCCCGCCGGTAGACCATAACCCAGGGTTCCGTACCCCGTGGGATGCAGCCAACTGCGCGGCGCCTTGCTGGGGAAGGCGTAGTTGCCGGTATAGGCCAACTGCGTCATGTCGGTACTGATGAAGGCATTGTCCGGCAATGCCCGGCCCACACGGTCGAGAATGCCTTGGTGCAGCCGCTGCAACGGACCATGCCCTGCCCTCACCGCCTCGCGCAGGCCGGCAACCGCCTGGATGACCGCCGTGGCGTCGCGACGAACCTGGGGAAGATGCTCCAGCACCCCGACCAGGGTGAGGCGCGCATCACCCTGCAGTGCCAGCGCGCAAGGGTAGAAATCGTTGAACTTGCGCGGGTCGATGTCGATGCGGATCAGTTCGCCGTTGATCGGCAGGCGCTCGCGCCAGAAATCGGTGTCGGCCATCTCGGTCCCCACCGCCAGCACCACGTCAGCCTCGGCGATCATCTGCCAGCCAGGCTCCACACACAGGCTCGCGCCGGCACTGAGCGGCGCCTCAGGCGGCAGCAGCCCCTTGCCTGCCACGCTGGTGAACACCGGTGCCGCCAGGCGCTCGCTCAGCGCGGCCAGTTCAGCACCCGCCTGCAATGCCCCACCGCCAGCGATGATCATCGGGCGCTTGGCCGCCGCCAGCCTGGCCGCTGCCTGATCCAGCACCGTGCGATCCGGCACGCTGCGACCAGGACGGCGTACCACCTCGGCGCTCCAGTCACGCGCCACCGCTGCCGACAGCACATCCAGCGGCACCGAAATATGCACCGGCCGCGGTCGCTCGCTGTCGAACACCGCCCAGGCGCGGGCGATCAGCTCAGGCAGGTCTTCCGGGCTCAGGGCCAGCGCCGAGAAGGCGGTGATCGGCGCGGTCATCGCGCGTTGGTCCTGGGTCTCGTGCAGGCAACCCCAGCCCTTGCCCAGGCTGGCGCTGTGGTTGACGCTGGAAATCACCAGCAACGGAATCGAGTCGGCATGGGCCTGGCCGATGGCGGTGGCGGCATTGGTCACACCGGGGCCGGTGATGACGAAGCACACACCCGGCTTGCCACTGATGCGCGCATAGCCGTCGGCCATGAAGCCAGCGCCCTGTTCATGGCGGGTCAGCACATGGCGGATGCCACTGCCAGGCAGGCCGCGATACAGCTCCAACGTGTGCACGCCGGGGATGCCGAACACGGTGTCGACGCCATAGTTGGCCAGCAATCGGACCAGGGCCTGGCCGCCGGTCAAGGGTTTGTCATGCATGTTCATCTCCTCAGGCCTGGCCCAGGCGGATCAGCGCATCGACCGCCGTGGTGGCGTTGGCGCCGACCATCAATGGGTTGACGTCCAGTTCCAGCAACTGGCTGGCGTTTTCGCAGGCGTAGCCGGCCACCGCGCGTATCGCGGCCACCAAGGCATCCAGATCGGCCGCCGGACGCCCGCGGAAGCCCTGCAGCAATCCGGCGCTGCGCAGCCCGAGCAAGGCGGCGCGGATGGCGCCATCGGTGGTGGGCAGCAGCAGGCTGGTGCTGTCCTTGAGCAGCTCGACCAGCACCCCGCCAGCACCAATGACCAATGCCAGGGCAAAGCCGTTCTCGCGTTTGATGCCGACGATCAGCTCGGCCAACGCGGGCTCGGCCATCGGTTCGAGCAGTACTCGATCGAACGGCACCTGCGGCGCATGGGCGTGGATGCGTTCGCGCATCTGGTGCAGCGCCGCCTCGAGCGCGCGGCCATCACGCAGGTTCAGCGCCACCGCGCCGGCTTCGGTCTTGTGCGGCAACTGCGCGCTGACGGCCTTGAGCACCAGCGGAAAACCGACAGTGGCCGAATCGGCCAGCGCCGAACCAGGGGTGCTCAGCCGACCGTCCGGGACCGGCAAACCAAAGGGCCGCAGGGCCTGCTTGGACTGCCACTCGTCCAGCAAGCGCGCCTTGCCAGTCAGCGCCTGCGGGCACAATGGCACCAGTGCGGACTCGCCCAATGCCAGCAGGCGCTGTCGATTGGCCTGGTACGCCACGATCCGCCCCCAGGCCGCCAGGCCATCTTCCACGCCCTGTAACGCCGCAATGCCATGGGCATGCAGATGCTCACGGGCGCTGGCCGGCAGCAGCTCGGGGAAGGCCGAGGTGACGAAGCCAATCTTGCCGTGACGCGCCAGGGCCTGGCAGTACAGCGCCAGCAGCAGGTCGCACTCCTTGCGCTCGCCGGTGAACTCGGCCGGATAGTCGAGCACCAGCATCGCCGCATCGGCATCGCTGCGCAGGGCGCTGTCGAGCATACGCTGCAGCGCCTCGCCGTCGCCCCAGATGGCCGTGGTGAAGTCCAGCGGGTTGACCAGGTTGGCGTAGCTGGGCAGGACCTGGGCCAGTTCATCGACCTGGCCCTGCTCAAGTTTGGGCAGGCTCAGCTGATTGCGCTCGGCATAGTCGGCGATCAGCCCGGCATCACCGCCCGAGCAGGCCAGGGCAATCAGCCGCCCGCCTTGGGGCAACTGCCCGCAGGCGGCGGCCTTGAGGGTCTCGACGAAGCTTACCGGGCCGCTTACGCGGATCACGCCCAGGCGCTTGAACAAGGCGTCGTACAGCGCATCGGAGCCAGACAGCGAGCTGGTGTGGCTGAGCGCAAGTTCGGCACCGATCTGCGATACGCCAGTCTTCAGCGCGATGATCGGCGTGCCGCGCTCCAGCGCCTTGTGCGCGGCGCGGGCAAAGCCAGGCACATTCTTCAACCCTTCCAGGTGCAGGCCGATGGCGGTGACGCGCGGGTCGTCCAGCAGCACGTCCATCAACTCGGCCACGCCCAGTTGCGCCTGGTTGCCGACCGACGCCATGTAGGCCACCGGCAGCGAGCGGTCGCTCATCGACAGGTTGTAGGCGAAGTTGCCGCTCTGGGTGAGGATCGCCACGCCCTTCTCGACCGTCTTGCCGCCATGGGCGACCGGCCACAGCGCGGCGCTGTGCAGGTAGTCGAGCAGGCCGTAGCAGTTGGGCCCGAGCAGCGCCATGTTGCCGGCCGCCTGCAGCAGGCGCTGCTGCAAGGCCTCGCCCTCGGCGCCGCTTTCGGCAAAGCCCGAGGCGTAGCAGATAGCCCCACCGGCACCGAGCGCGGCGAGTTGCTCGACGCAGGCCAGGGTCAGCTCGCGGTTGGTGGCGATGAACACGGCATCCGGGCCGCACGGCAGCTCGGCGACGGTGGCCACGCACGGGATGCCATCGATGCTGGGGTGCTGCGGGTTGACCAGCCACATCGGGCCCTGGAACCCGCCTTCGGCGCAGCGCTTGAGGGCGCGGGCCATGCTGCGGCCACCGACGAAGGCCAGGTGCCGCGGCGCCAGCAGACGCTTGAGGTTGTCACGAATCGACTGCGACATGAGTATTCTCCAGCCCGATCAGCGCAGCAGAGGGCGCAGCAGTTCGCGGGAAATGATGTGCCGCTGGATCTCCGACGTGCCCTCCCAGATCCGCTCGATCCGCGCATTGCGCCAGATCCGCTCCACCGGTCCCTCGTCCATCAGGCCCGTGCCGCCAAAGATCTGTACCGCTTCATCGGCGACTTTGCCCAGCACTTCGCTGGCGAACAGCTTGGCCATGCCGGCCTCGCCATCGGTCATGCTGCCCTGGTCCATTTTCCAGGCGGTGTGCAGGGTCAGCAGCTCGGCCGCGCGAATCTGCGTAGCCATGTCGGCAAGCTTGAACGACACGCCCTGATAACTGCCGATCGGTTGGCCGAACTGCTTGCGATCCGCCGACCACTGCAGCGACAGGTCCAGTGCACGCTGGGCCTGGCCGACGCAGTTGGCGGCGACCATCACCCGCCCGGCGGTCAGCCAGGCGTTGGCCACTTCCCAGCCCTTGCCGACCTCGCCCAGCACCTTGCTGGCGGGCACCTTGCAGTCGTCGAAGAACAGCTCGTAGGTGTGATAGCCGCGATTGCTCACGCACTTGGGCCCACGGCGGACGGTCATGCCGGGTGTGCCGCGATCGACCAGGAAAGCGGTCACGGCATTGCGCTTGCGGCCGTTGTGTTCGTAGGTGTCGGTAACGGCGAAGACGATGGCGAAGTCGGCATGCCCGGCATGGCTGATGAAATGCTTGCTGCCGTTGATCACGAAGTTGTCGCCCTGGCGCACGGCGCGGGTCTTGATGGCGTTGGCATCGGAACCGGCGCCAGGCTCGGTGAGGGCGAAGCAATCGATCTTCTCGCCCTGTACGCTGGGCAGCAGGTAGTCGTTGATCTGCTCGTCCTTGCAGGCCATGAGAATTTTCGAAGGGCGTGCGACGAACACGTGCACGGCCCAAGACACCTTCGACAACTCACGCTCGATCAGCGCCTGGGACAGGTAATCAAGCCCGCCACCGCCGACCTCCTCGGGCATGTTGAAGGCATAGAAGCCTGCGGCGATGGCCTTGCCGCGGATCTGCGCCGCCAGCTCGGGCGACACCGCGTCGGCGCGGTCGACCTCTTCCTCGTGGGGCAGCAGCTCCTTGGCAACGAAACTGCGTACCGCTTCCACCAACATTTCTTGTTCTTGGGTCAGTTGGAAATTCATCTGGCATGGTCCTGGAGAAGGTACTGAGGGAGGTGCTGGAAGGTCATTTGCCGACGAAGCGCGCGGGCCTGCGCTCGACGGAGGCGCGCAGAGCCTCGGCACCGTCCTCGCTGCGGCCACACAGCAGCCCGGCGGCCAGTTCTGCAGACAATTGCTCGGCCAGGGTGCGCTGGGCACCGTCGCGGATCAGGCGCTTGGTCTGGGCGAAGGCGAAAGTCGGGCCCTGGGCCAGGCGTGAGGCGAGTTCGGCGGTGACGCTCAGCAGTTGATCGTCGGCACAGACTTCGCCCACCAGGCCTGCGGCGAGCGCCCGTTCGGCGCCCCACAGCTCGTCAAGAAACAACAGGCGCTTGGCCTGCTCGCTGCCGATCAACCGCGGCAGGTGCCAACTGGCGCCCGCGTCAGGGCTGTAGGCCATGCTGGTGTAGCCGGCCTTGAAGCGCGCCGAAGCGGCGGCGATGCGCAGGTCGCAGCACAGGGTCAGGTCCATGCCGGCGCCGACGGCGGTGCCGTTGATCGCGGCGAGGGTGGGTTTGTCGAGGGTGTGCAGGCGCTGCATCAAGGCATGGGCGGTTTCGGTCCAGCCGTAGCTTTCCAAGGCGCCGCGAGCCTCGGCCTCGGCCCATTCGGCAAGGTCGGCGCCGGCGCAGAAGCTGCGCCCACTGCCAGTCAGTACCACCACGCGCACGGCGGGGTCGGCGTTGAAGTCTTCGAGCAGGCTGTGCAGGTGCTTGAGGGTGGGGATGTCCAGGGCATTGCGCTGGTCGGGGCGGTTGAGCGTGATCCAGGCGACACCGGCTTCGAGGGTGGTCAACAGGCTGGTCATGGGAAGCCTCGAGTTGTTGTGGTTGGGGTGGGCTTGGAGAAGATACTAAACGAGTGTTCAACAAGGCGGCAATTGGCGCATATGGGGCTGTTACAACTTCGAACAATCGGGGTTTGGGGGTGTTGCGGAGGGCCTCATCGCGGGACAAGCCCGCTCCTACAGAGATCGCATCTGTAGGAGCGGGCCGGCGATAGGGCCAGTGGTTTCAGCGAAGATTCAAACCCCGGGCGCCGTCGGCACGAAGGTCTGCGAGCGCTTGCGGTTCATCACGAAGTACGCCAGGTAGCACAGGGCAATGAAGCCAAAGCCCCAGTACAGCGACGGCCTCTGCGTTTCATCCAGCGCCAGGAACACGAACAGCGAGCTGCACAGGGTGATGCACAGCAGCGGGATCAGCGGGTACAACGGCGCGCGGTACTTGATGTCCTCGAGCTTGCCGCCCTCGCGCAGGAACGCACGGCGGAAGCGGTACTGCGCCAGGGCGATGACGATCCAGGTCACGGTCCCGGACATTCCGCTCACCGCCATCAGCACCATGAACAAGGTGTCGGCGGCAATGAAACTGGTCATCAGCGACACCAGGGCAAAGCACAGGGTGATGCTCAGCGCCCGCAGCGGCACACCGCGCGAGCTCAGGGGCGACAGGCTTTTCGGGGCCATGCCGCTCTTGGACATGGCCCAGAGGATGCGCGTGGAGGCGTACAACCCCGAGTTGCCCACCGAGAGAATGGCGGTGAGAATCACGAAGTTCATCAGGTCGGCCGCGTACGGGATACCGACCATGTCGAACACCTGCACGAACGGGCTCTCCATCAGCCCCGCCTGCTGCCACGGCACGATGGCCGACAGCACCGCGATGGCCAGCACGTAGAAGATCAGTACGCGGAACACCACATTGCGCACCGCCCGCGGGATGCTCTTTTCCGGCTGGTCGGTCTCGCCCGCAGCCACCCCCATGATTTCGCAGCCCTGGAAGGCATAGACCACAGTCATCATCACTGCGAACACCGCAGGCAGCCCGTTGGGGAACAGCGAGTCGCCAACCAGATTGTCGAGCATCGGTGCCGGTGCGCCGCTGGTCAGCGGGATGGCGCCGAAGATGACCAGGATACCGACGATGATGAAGCCCAGGATCGCCGCGACCTTGACCCCCGAGAACCAGTACTCGGCCTCGCCGAAAGCCCGGGTCGCCAAGGCGTTGAGGCCGAACAGCACGGCAACGAACAGCGCCGACCAGTACCAGATCGGCACCTCGGGGAACCAGCGGGTCATCAGCATGCCGGCGGCGGTGAACTCCAGGCCCACGGTGGTGGCCCAGCTCATCCAGTACACCCAGCCAATCATGAAGCCCGTGGCCGGGCCGATGTATTTTGTCGCGTGGGCCTGGAACGAGCCCGATACCGGCATCTGCACCGACAGCTCACCCAGGCAGACCATCACCAGGTACATCAGGAAGCCTGCCACCAGGTAGGCCAGGATCGCCCCCATCGGGCCACCCTGGTTGATGGTCACCCCGGAGCCCATGAACAGGCCGGTGCCGATCACACCGCCCAGCGACAGCATGAAAATGTGCCGGCTCTTGAGCGCGCGAGTGAGGTGGATGCCTTTGCGTTCGGAGGGCTCAGACATAAAGCACCTCCAGCATGGTGTTGGGCTGAGCTTTGGGACCTTTCATTATTCTTATCTCCAATAAGCCTGACGGACCGCGAACCACACGGTTGTCAGGGATTATTGGAAAGCGATGTAAGCGGACGTTGAAGCTTGGGATCGAAGATGTAAAAAGTCGTAAGAATTATGTACGAGCGCTCTGGATCAACTGCTCCAGCAGGATGAGCGCGGCATCCAGGGCGGTTCGCGTACTGTCTGCCAGCGCTTGCAGCGCCTGGCTGTCCAGAGCCACTGCTGCTTGCTCGACCTGCCTCAACGCCGTCGCCAACCCGCTCAGCCCCAACGAATCGCTGCTGCCCGCCAGGCGATGGGCCAAGTCTGCGGCCTGGGTGCAGTCCCCCAGGTGCAGGGCGTCGAGCAAAGCCCCGCGCTGCGCCTCGAGGCTCTGGCGCAGGGTCGCCAGCAGCCCCTGCACCTTCTGCTCGCCGAGCAACTGGCGATGGGTTTGCAGCAGGGCCAGATCCAGGGCGGTGTGTGCATCGGGCTCGAGCACCAGCGGCTCGGCCTGGGCCAGTGCACGGCGCAGTCGATCCAGGCGCAACGGTTTGGCCAGCACCCCTTGCATCCCGGCTTCCAGGTAGCCGCGTACCACGGCCGGTTGCACGCCCGCCGTCAGGGCCAGGATTCGCGTCTGCCGATTCGGCCCGGCGCCCGCGCGCAGTTGCCGGCACAACTCGACACCGCTCATGCCTGGCAGGTGCACATCCAGCAGCAGCAGGTCGAAGCGTCGTTGTGCGCAGACCGCCAGCGCCTGCGCCGCATCCTCGGCGAAGCTGACCCGGTGACCGTCACACTCGAGCAAGCCGCCCGCCACCTCGCGGTTGAGCGCCACATCCTCGACCACCAGGATCTCGAGGGCAGGCGAAAGCCCCTGGCTGGCTGACAGGGCGGCGACGTCACGCCCCGCGGGCAGCTCCACCTCGAACCAGAAGCAACTGCCCTGCCCTTCGCGGCTATCCACGCCGATCCGACCGCCCAGGCGTTCGATCAGGTGCTTGCAGATTGCAAGCCCCAAGCCCGTGCCGCCGTAACGTCGAGCCACGGTTTCGCTGGCCTGGGTGAAGCGCTCGAAGATCCGCGCCTGCATTGCCGGGGCGATGCCGATGCCGTCATCGCTGACCTGCACCCGCAACCACTGCCCCTGCAGCACGCGCACCTCGAGGCTGACCCGGCCGCCTTCGGTGAACTTGATCGCATTGGCCAGCAGGTTGCTCAGCACCTGGCGCAGGTACTGCTCGGCGCCGAACTGATGGGGCGCCAGCCGGGCATCGATATGGCAGTCCAGCTCGGTGCCATTGGCGGTGGCGCGCGGCTCGAGCAGGGTCAGCACCTCGCTGCACAGCTGGCGCAGGGCAAAATTCACGGGCTCCGGGTGGCTTTCACCTTCTTCCAGACGGGCGAAGAACAGCACCTCGTTGAGGATGCTCGACAGCCCTTCGCCGGCCTTGTACAGCGCCTCCAGACGCTTGCGGCCCAACGGGTCGAAGCTGCTGGTACGCAGCAGTTCGGCCATGCCGAGAATGCCGTTGAGCGGCGTGCGCAACTCGTGGCTCATGGTCGCCAGGAAGCGCGACTTGGCCAGGTTCGCCGCCTCGGCTTCGTCCTTGGCCCGGGCCAGGCTTTCGGTGCGCCGCTCGACCATGGCCTGCAGTTCGTCACGCTTGTCCTGCAGGGCCAGGCGATCCTGCTCGCGGCGCTCGATATCGCTGAGGATCGCCTGGCGCATGTCGTCCAGGGCGTGGGCCACGGTGTCGATCTCATCGGCGCGTGGCGAACGCCGCTTGTCCAGGCGTAGCGGCTCCTGCCACTGGCCCGCCGCCACGCGCCGGGCAAACTCGGCCATCACCTGCAAGTGGCGGGTGACCAGGCGGTAGAACAGCCCGGACAGCGCCACCGCCAGCCCGCAGAGAAACACGCTCATCCATAGCAGGCTGGTCAGCCCGGTGGCGAACAGGCGCTGGTGCACCGCGCCCAAGTCGATGCTCACCTCGAGTTCCCCCAAGTGCCTCGGCGGCCCGGAGGGCGGCTGGAAATCCAGGGCGAACCGCTCGACGCGCAGTGGCCCGGCAGGTTCGGCCTGGCCTTGCAGCAACTGAAAGTCGCTGCTGTCCAGCCGCACCCGAGCCACATCGGAGAAGTCCACCAGCCCGCGCAACTGAACGTTGAGCTGCTCCTGGTCAAGGTCCCACAGGCTGCGCTCCAGGCTCGCCAGGTAACCGGCGCGGATCAGTTCCATGCGCGCGTCGATATCGCGCATTTCGCGGCGGTACTCGAAATACAGCTGCACCGCGCTGGCCAGCACGGTGAAGCACAGGCTGAACAGCAGGATGAACAGCAGCAGGCGGCGCAGCAGGCCGTCGGCGCGCAGACGAATCATCGCGCACCTGCCGGTTGCCCGATCATGTCGCGGTAGGTCACTTCGCTCTGATGCAGCCAGTTGTCGATTTCGCCGCGCTCGCTCATCTGCTGCAACTGCGCGTCGATCTCATCCATGCGCTGGCTCAAGGGGCTATGGCGTGAAACGGCTACACGCAGATAGTCGACACTCAGCGCCGCGGGCAGCGCCTGGATATCGCCTGCGCCGGGCAGGTGCTCGACGAACAGCTCGCCAGTGCGCCGCTCCTGGATCACGAAGTCGATGCGCCCGCGAATCAGCTTGCCGAAATTCTGCTGGCTGGACGACACCCATTCGATGTTCTGGTGGCGGGCAACGAAACGGTCGAAGGCCGGGCCGTAGCTTTCGCCGAACAGCAGCCCGCCGCGATAGCTGGCAAGATCGTCGAGCTGTTCGAAACGTACCGGTCGCTTGCGGTTGACGAATACCGCGACCTCCTCGCGCAGTACCGGCACTCGGGAGAAGCGCATGCCTTGATCACGTTGGTCGCTGCTGTAGGCCAGCACCACATCCACCCGTCCTTCGGCTGCATCCAGCAGGCAGCGCTTCCAGTTGCCCAGCACCACGATCTCGACCTCCAGCCCGAGCCGGGCGAACAACTCGCGCACCACGGTCGGCGCCAGGCCGCGCACCTGCTTGCCATCGCTCCACGACACCGGCGGGTACACCGGGTAGTCGCAGTAACGCACCGGCGCTGCCGCCAGCGCCTGCACGCTCAGCAGCAACAGCCAGGCGAGGCCCAGGCCGCGCATGGCCTCAGGCCGCCACGCTGGCGGTGAACAGGTAGCCGGTGCCGTGGATGGTGATGATCAGTTGCGGCTCGGCCGGGTCGTCGTGCAACTTGCGCCGCAGACGGCCAACCAGCACGTCGATGGAACGGTCGTTGGGCACCCACTCGCGGTTGCGGATCTGGTCCATCAACTGGTCGCGGCTGAGGGTGTGGCCGCTGTTGCGCAGGAACGCGCTGAGCAGCTGGAACTCGCCATGGGTCAGCAGGGTTTCACCGCCCTGCGGGTCGATCAACCGGCGTCGATCGCTGTCCAGCGCCCAGTCGGCGAACTGCTTGAGGCAAGGGCTGGCGATGGCGCCAGGGCGGGTTGTCTGGGCGTGGCGCACGCGACGGATCAGGTTCTTGGCCCGCGACACGAGTTCACGCGGGTTGAGGGGCTTGATCACATAGTCGTCGGCGCCGCATTCAAGGCCGACAATGCGGTCGATATCATCGTTGCGGCCAGTGATCAGGATGATGCCGACCTCCGAGCGCACCCGCAGCTCGCGGGTCAGGGTTAGGCCGTCCTTGCCCGGCAGGCGGATGTCGAGCATGACCAGGTCCACCGGCTGGCTGGCCAGGTAGCGCTCGGCCTCTTCGGCGGTGTCGGCGCAGCGTACGTCGTAGCCTTCTCGCGCGAGATAGGCCTGCAACAGGTCACGAATGAGCGGATCGTCGTCGACGACCAGTACCCGAGGTGTCATTGCGTGTGGTCTCTTCTTTGATGTTGTTCTGAAACCCGCGCCAGCAGCCTACCCGGTACTGAACGACCGATCAACAGCCTCCCGGCAGGCTGAAGCGCCGACGCCCGCCGGCCTGCAGGCCATCGACCCAGGCCTCGCAGATCTGCACGCCCTGTTCCGGGGTGAAGGTGTTGGGATTGAGCCCCGATTCGAGCCACAGGCCATCGAGCAAGGCGCTCAGGCTGATCGCGGCGAGGTCCGCGTCGAAGGCCTGCCAGCCCTCCTCGCCGGCCAACGCCGCCAGCAGTGCGGCCAGTTCGTTGCGGTATTCGGAGTAGGAGTGGTCGTGCGCCTGATTGATCGCCTCGGCGGTTTTCACCGCGCCCCAGAAGGCCAGCCAGGCGTCGAGCAACTGCGGGTCGAGCAACTCGGCGCAGAACGATCCGCGAAAGAACGCCGACAGGCGCTCGCGGGCATTGGGTGCGGCCTGCGCCATGGCCTCGCGCAGCAGGCCCATGACCCGCCCGGTCACAGCGCGGTAGGCCTCGGCGACCAGTTCGTCCTTACCCGAATAATGGTGACTGATCAGCCCTACCGACACCCCTGCCTCGGCGGAGATCTTGCGGATCGACGCGCCCTGGAAGCCATCGCGCTTGAGACAGGCCAGGGTCGCCTGGACCAGGATGGCCTTGCGCTCTTCGGGCGCCATGCGGTTGTAGCGGGCTTCCTGGGTCATGCAGATTCTCGTGGTGGCGGGTTGGACTGAACGACTGTACAACAAGGCGCAGCGCGTGATAAACCCTGTGCTCCGGCCAATAACAAGAATCCCAGCCATGTCCGACCTGATCACCTGCAGCCTCGACCAGGGTTTACTGACCCTGACCTTCAACCGCCCCGACAAGCTCAACGCGCTCAACAGCGAGATGTACAGCGAGCTGGACCGCCATCTGCAGGCGGCCAGCGAAGACCCGGCCGTCGAGGTGATCCTGCTGACCGGCGGCACGGCGTGCTTCAGCGCCGGCAATGACCTGCGCGACTTTCTCGACAACCCCCCACGTGATCTGGACAGCCCGGTGTTTCGCATGATGCGCACCGTGCTGGCACTGGACAAGCCGCTGCTCGCCGCCGTCAACGGCCCCGCCATCGGCATCGGCTGCACCCTGTTGCTGCACTGCGACCAGGTGCTGGTCAGTCGCTCGGCGAAACTGCGCATGCCCTTCGCGCCCTTGGGCGTGTGCCCGGAATTCGGCTCGAGCCTGCTGCTGCCACGCCTGCTCGGACATCAGCGGGCGGCGCGACTGCTGCTGGCCAACGAGTTGCTCAGCGGCGAACAGGCACTGGCCTGGGGCCTGGCCAATGAGTTGCATGACGACGGCGAACAGTGCCTGGCGGCCGCGGTAGCGCTTGCCCGACGCTTGCAGGCCATGCCGCAGCAGGCCCTGCGCATCAGCAAACGCCTGCTCAAGGATGGGCAGCGACGGGAGCTGGAAGAGACCGTGCGGCGCGAGGGCGAACTGTTTATTCAGTGCCTGGCCAGCGATGAGGCCCGGGCGGCGTTGCAGGCTTTGGTCAACCAGTAGCAGAGCACACCGATCTCGGTGTAGGAGCGGCCTTGTGCCGCGATCGGGCGCGAAGCGGCCGCAAACTCGGCAACCGAGGTTTTCCTGATAGATCTCGGCGCCTGGTTTTACGGCCGCTTCGCGCCCGATCGCGGCACAAGGCCGCTCCCACAGGGGTTGGACTGGCCTCTAGATTTTGAACAAGACGCTTGCTCCTGCACACAAAGGAGCAGGCTGCGGTGGATAGAAGCATTTCGCCACCAGTCATTCCTCTGTCATCTTGCTGTCTTATTTTTGCTGCACCACAGGGCCCGGGAACAACACAACGTGAACCGCCGCTCCCCCTCGCCTGCAGGCTTGTTGCCCCTGCTGCTGCTGATGCTGTGCACCGTCACCCTGGCCTTTCTCTGGGGGCTGCATTTCACGCAAAAGGCCGCCGCCCGTCATGATGCCCTGGCGGCCAAGGCCGCCGAGCACCTGAACCTGGCCAGCATCGTCGGCGAAAGCCTACGCCAACTGGTCGATCGGGCCCAGGCCGTAGGGCGTGTCACTCAGGATGACCTGCTCAACATGCGCCAGGGCAACCTCAGCTTGGCGCGGCTGCTGGCCGAAGACCCCGTGTTCAAGCGCATGAGCCTGTACGACCAGCAGGGTCGGCTGGTCTCCGCTAGCCATTTCGACGAAGCCCAGCAACTGCCGGAAGACTGGCTCAAGCAGCTCAAGCAACATGTCGCGCGCCATGGTTTCAAGCCCTTCATGCCCCAGATCGCCCCCGACAACGCCCCCAACGCCTTGCCAAAATGGCGCCTGCCCTTCCTGCTGCCGCTGACCGACCTGAGCGGCCGCGAGATCGACAACATTCTCGTGGTACAGCTGGACATCGGCTACCTGGCGGTGCTCTTCCAGCACATCGACCTGGGTCACAGCGGCCTGTTGCGCCTGCTCCAGGCGGACGGCCAGGAGCGCGTACGCATCGACAGTAGCGGCGTGGTGGTGGCCGCCGAGTCGCTGGAGCCGGAACTGCCCAGCGGCAACAGCGACGCGGGGCAGTTCACCCAGTACACCTACGCCAGCACCTACCAGAGCCTGTACCGCCGGGTCGCCGACCGCGGCTTCAGCGTGGTGGTCAGCCAGCGTCATGACGAGATTCTCGCGCCCACCACCCTCGCCTACGACCGCCAGTTCTGGCTGAACCTGTGCATGACCCTGCTGATCCTCGGCGGCCTGTTCTGGAGCCTGCGCCTGCTGCGCAAGCGTCAGGAAGCCTTCAGCGAGCTGGAGCAGACGCAACAGGTCAACCAGCAGTTGATCGGGCGCCTGGAGGATGAACACCGACGCAGCAGCCACGCCGCCGCCACCGACCACCTCAGCGGCCTGCACAACCGCCGCCAGTTCGTCGAAGTCGCCGCCCAGGCCCTCGCTCGCCAGCGCGCCCGGCGTCGCCTGACGGCGATCCTGTTCATCGACATGGATCGTTTCAAGTCGATCAACGATTCACTCGGCCACAAGATCGGCGACCTGTTGCTGCAAGCCGTCGCCGGGCGCATCCAGCGCATGCTCGAACCCGAAGACGAAGCCTCGCGCTTCGGCGGCGATGAATTCGTGGTGCTGTTGGCCGGCAACCGCAGCGAGGAACAGATCGACGCCTGGGTCCGCGCGCTGGTGGTCAAGCTTTCCGCGACCTACGCCCTGGACGGCAAGGAAGTCAACACCAGCCCCAGTGTCGGGGTGAGCATCGCCCCGCGCGATGACCAGGAAATCGACAGCCTGATCCGCTGTGCGGACGCGGCGATGTACTCGGCCAAGCAGGCAGGGCGTGCGCAGTACCGCTTCTTCGACCCTTCGCTGAACCTGCCCGACATCCAGGCCTTCACCCTCGAACAGGCCTTCGGCAGCGCCCTGGCCGAGCACCAGTTCGTGCTTCACTTCCAGCCGCAGATTCGTCTCGACACCCTGCAGGTACTGGGCTACGAGGCACTGGTGCGCTGGGAGCATCCCGAGTTCGGCCTGCTCTACCCGGACCGTTTCATCGGCATGGCCGAGCGCAGCGGCTTCATCGTCGAGCTGGGCTGGGAGGTGCTGCGCCTGGCCTGCGAGGCGTTGGCGAGCTGGCAGGCTCAGGGCCGTGATACGCGCCTGGCGGTGAATGTCTCGGCGCTGCAACTGCGCCAGGCCGACTTCAGCGAGCGCTTGCTGGAAAACCTGGCGCAGCATGCCATCGACGCACGGCACCTGGAGCTGGAGATCACCGAAACCACCGTGCTCGACCCCGAAGGCACAGCCCTTGAGCACCTGCACCGGCTGCGCGCGGCCGGTATCGGCATCAGCCTCGACGACTTCGGTCGTGGCTACGCGGGCTTCGCCCACCTGCAGGCGCTGCCGCTGTCGAAGCTGAAGATCGACCGCGCCCTGATCGCGCCGCTGTGCAACAGCCATGACGACAGCCCGATCGTCTCCTCGACCATCATCCTGGCCAAGCGCCTGGGCCTGGAGGTGGTGGCCGAGGGCGTGGAGACCCGCGAGCAGTTGGTGTGCCTGAAGCTCGCCGGTTGCGACATTGCCCAGGGCTATCACTTCAGCCGTCCGCTGTCGCCGGCACAACTGCGCGACTACCCGCCCTTCAATGCCCTTGAGGAGAAATCATGCGTGCATTGAAAGCACTGACACTGCTGGCCCTGATGCTGCCAGCGGTCGCCGCGCGGGCCGACTGTGCGCCCCGCAGCCTGCGCCTGGCGGTGATCCCGCTCAAGGGCGCCGAGGCGATGCTGCGCGAGAACCAGCCACTGTTGCAGCGCCTGAGCGAGGCCACGGGCGTGCCGGTGGAGCTGGTGGTCGCGCCCTCCTACGAGGGCGTGGTCGATGCCATCGTCTCCGGCGGCGCCGACATCGCCCGGCTGGGGCCGGCCTCCTATGTACTGGCGTACCGTCGCGACCCGCAGGTCGAGGCCTTCGCCACCTTCACCCTGAGCGCCGGGCCCTATACCCCGGCCGGCAACCACTACCAGGCATTACTGCTCACCCGCAGCCCGGGGCCTGCGGACCTGACGGCACTGCGCGGCAAGCGCGTGGCACTGAGCGACCCGGCCAGCACCTCCGGCAGCCTGGTACCGAGCGTCGAGTTCGCAGCGCAGGTGACCACGCCCTTGCAGCGCTACTTCGGTGCGCTGGTGTACGCCGGCACCCATGACAAGGCGCTGCAGGCCCTGCTGGAAGGGCGCGTCGATGCCGCCTTCGTCGCCAGCGAGCGCGCCGACGCCTACCTTGCCAGCCACGCCATCGACCCCGCCAGGCTCCAGGTGCTGTGGCGTTCGGCGCCGATCTACTACGACCCCTACGTGTTCCGCGCCAACCTGTGCCCGGCGCTCAAGACGCGCATTCGCCAGGCCATGCTCGACGACCCCGAAGCCCTCGCCGCCTTCGCCCACTCCCAGGACGCCAGCGGCCTGGTTGCGGTCAGCCATGCCGAGTATGCCGCGCTTGAGCGGATGATGGACGCCGCGCTGGAGCCACGCTGAAAGATTCAACTTTCGCCAGTGTCCGTCGTCCAAGCAATGACACCACAGTCATTGCGGAGGTTCTTCATGGCGATTCGCGCCACCTTGCTGGTTTCCTGCCTGGCCCTGGCGCTGGGCGGTTGCGTCGGCTCCTCGGCGGACAAGCCGCCACCCAAGACCATGCCGGTCAATCTCGAGCAGTACCAGGGCAAATGGTACGAACTGGCACGCCTGCCGATGTTCTTCCAACGTGACTGCGTGCAGTCCGAGGCTAATTACCAGTTGCGCGAAGATGGCCAGGTCGATGTCACCAACCGCTGCCGAGACGAAGACGGCGAGTGGCAGGAGGCGACCGGCATTGCCCAGCTGCAGCAACCCGGCCAGACCGACAAGCTGTGGGTGAGGTTCGACAACTGGTTCAGCAAACTGGCGCCGGACACCGCCAAGGGCGAATACTGGGTGCTGTACCACGATCCGGACTACCGCGTGGCCGTGGTTGGCCATCCGAACCGCGAGTACCTGTGGCTGCTGTCGCGCACCCCTACGGTGAGCGAACGCACGCGCAACCAGTTGCTCGAAGTGGCTCGCCAGCGCGGCTACGATACCCGCGAGCTGATCTGGCGCCAGCCCGACTGATATCTGCGGCTCAGCGCAGGTCCTGGGTCACCTGCCCGACCGCCTGCACCACGCGGCGTGCGCCTTCCTGGATATCGGTGATGGCGCTGCCCGCCTGGCCTGCCAGGGTCAGCCCGACCCCCGCCTGCTCGCGGCTGTGTTCGATCTCCACCACCGCTTGATCGGCCAATTGCTGGTTACGCGCCACCACCGCGACGATCTCTTCGGTCGCCGCGCTGGTGCGCGCTGCAAGCTGGCGCACCTCATCGGCGACCACGGCAAACCCGCGCCCCTGCTCGCCCGCACGGGCCGCTTCGATGGCAGCGTTGAGCGCCAGCAAGTTGGTCTGCGAGGCGATGCTGCCGATGGTCTGCACGATCGAGCTGATGACCAGCGACTGCTTGCCCAGGGCCTCGATGGTGGTCGATGCGCTGTGCATCTGATCGGCCACCGCCTGCATCGTCTGCACCGCTTCCTGCACCACGCTCGCCCCCTCGCGGGCACTGATGTCGGTGTTGCGCGACACCTCCAGGGCCATTTGCGCAGCGCGGCGGATATCGTCCTCCTTGCGCACCTGGTCGGTGATCACCGAGGCGAACTTGATCACCCGGCTGATCTTGCCCTCGGCGTCGTAGACCGGGTTATAGCTGGCCTCCAGCCAGACTTCCTGCCCCCGGCTGTCCAATCGGCGGAAGCGCCCGGCGACATAGCGCCCGCTGTTGAGGGTCTTCCAGAACTCCTGGTAGGCGGGACCTGCAGCCTCTTCCTTCGGACAAAACAGGCGATGGTGCTGGCCGACCAGTTGCGTGAGCGAATAGCCCATGGTGCCGAGGAACTGTTCGTTGGCCGTGAGGATATTGCCTGCCAGGTCGAACTGGATCACCGCAGTGGAACGCAAGAGCGCCTCGACGAATGCACCGTTCTCACGGCTCTTGTCGATCTGTGCCGTGACTTCGCTGCCGTAGCCCTGTACGTAATCCAGACGGCCATCGTCGCCGCGCACCGGTAGCCAGGTCAGGTGCAGCCAGATCAATCGGCCTTCGCGGGTGAGGAAGCGGTAATCGTCACGAATCGGCTCGAAGCGTGACAGCGCCTCGTTGAAGCGCCGATAGCACGGCAGAGCGGTCACGTACCCCGGCACCACATCAGCCAGGGCCTGGCCGATCAAGGCGCCATGCGGATGCCCCAGCGCAGCCGAACAGGCTTCGTTACAGGCGCTGATCCGGCGCTCGGCGTCCAGGCGCAGCGCCAGGTTGCCTCGTTCCATTGGGTCGAGCAGCGCGCGCAGGCGTTTGACCTCGGCTTCGCTTGCCGCGAGCCGAGCTTTGATTTTGCGATCGAACATGGGACACCTTGCAAACAGTTGTGTGGTAGAGCACGCACGCATCCTGCAAGCCAGCTTCCCTGGTGGCCGTCAGGCCCCGAGTTCCGGGGGCCCGTCACTTTCAAAGGAGAATGTGATGCAGCATCTCAGGAAAGACCGAGCGCCGCTATCAAAGTGCTATTAGCCGTTACAAAATAACGTTTTGATCCGATGAACGGTCGTGTGCTATTGGGTGGCTGGGGGGCTAGAGGAGGTTGGCTGGAAGGGGGGGATTGGGGCTGGAAGGTGCTCGCCGGGAGATTTTTAGTGGCCATGAGATCGAGCGCCGCCCGCGCGGCGCTTCGCGGGCAAGTCGGAGCGCCGAACCGCCGCTCCTACAGTTTGTTTCGGGCCAATGAATCCTGTGGCATTTTCGCGCGACCCCTTTGGCGCACGACGCGGTACCGAGTCGTACACACCAGGCGGTCGCGCGCCTGTGGCACAGGCATAACTGGCCGGAAACAAATGTGGGGGCGGCGGTTCGGCGCTCCGACTTGCCCGCGAAGCGCCGCGCGGGCGGCGCTCGATCTCATGGGCACTAAAAACCTTTCGGCGAGCACCTGCCAGCCCCCACACAAAACCCTCGAAAGAGATGACTCCTACACCCCGCGCGCCAACCGCCACAACCGTGCGATATCCCCCGCCCGCCCCTCGAGCAGCGCCCCGGCCTCGGCACAAGCGCGCTCGAGTGTCATCGGCCCGCTGGTCACGGCGAACGCGGCATCGATGCCATGGGCATACAACGCCTCGTAGCCCTCCCCCAAGGTCCCGGCAATCACCACCACCGGCACACCGTGACGCTTGGCCACGCGGGCCACGCCCATCGGGGTCTTGCCGCGCAGGGTCTGGGCATCGAAACGGCCTTCGCCGGTGATCACCAGGTCCGCGCCCTGCACCAGCCCGTCCAACCCGGCGAGCTCCGCCACCACTTCGACCCCAGGACGAAAACGCGCGCCCATGAAGGCCTTGGCCGCAAAGCCCATGCCGCCCGCCGCACCGCAACCGGGAGATTCACGCAGGTCTTCACCCAGCAACTGCGCGCAATGATCTGCGAAATGCCCCAGTGCCTGGTCCAGCTGCAACACCTGCTCGGGCGTTGCGCCCTTCTGCGGGCCGAAGATCGCCGAGGCACCATTGACCCCGCACAAGGGGTTGTCGACATCCGCCGCCACCTCGAACTGCACCTCGGCCAGACGCGGATCAAGGTCGCTGGCGTCGATGCGTGCCAGTTGCGCCAGGGCCAGGCCGCCCTCGGCCAGTGCCTGGCCTTCACGGTCCAGCAAGCGCAGGCCCAAGGCCCGCAGCATGCCGCTGCCAGCGTCGTTGGTGGCGCTGCCGCCGATGGCGAGCACGATGCGCTGCGCACCTGCCGCCAGGGCTGCGGCAATCAGCTCGCCGGTGCCCCAGGTACTGCTGCGACAGGCATCGCGCTGCGCGCTGGGCAGCAACTGGATGCCACTGGCCTGGGCCATCTCGATCACCGCGGTGCGGCTCTGCGCCAACCAGCCCCAGCTAGCCTCCACTGGCGCCCCCAGCGGCCCGCGCACCACCTGGCGGCGCTGCTCGCCCTCGGTGGCCGCGACGATCGCCTCCATGGTGCCCTCACCGCCATCGGCCATCGGGCACTCGATTCGCTCCGCCTCGGGCCAGACCTTGGCCAGCCCGGCACTGATCGCCCGGGCGACACCGGCGGCATCGAGGCTGTCCTTGAACGAATCGGGGGCGATGACGACTTTCATGGTGAATCTCCTGGTCCTGTTAGCCCGCATGCTGACAGCTGCGCGCCAGAGCGGCCTCGGTCGGATGCACAAAACACCTGGCCGGTTGTTTGGGCAAATGCCACTGCCCGGATCCGGGACTCACTCGGCGGGTAGCAGTTGCAAGCCCAGGTACAGGCTCAGCATCCCTTCCAGACGCAGCGGATCCACCTCGCCCAGTTCAGCGATTCGCTCCAGTCGATAACGCAGGCTGTTGCGATGGATCCCCAAGGCATCGGCGCATGCCTGGCTTTGTCCGTCATGGGCGCACCAGGCACGCAAGGTGGCGAGCAATTGGCCGCTGGCATCCTTGGCGCGGATGCGTTGCAGCGGTTCGAGCAACTCGTCCAGGGCATCATCGTTGCGGTGGCGCCAGAGCAACGCCGGCAAGCGATAGCGCGACAAACTCAACACGCGCTCGCCGGGCACTACCTCGCGGCCATACGCCAACAGGTCGCGGACCCGACGGTAACCTCGTCGCAGTTGTTCCAGGCTCTGCGCCACACTGCCCAGGGCCAGGCGCTGGACCTGCCAGCCATGGCGCTGCAAGCGTTCGATCAGACGCACCTCATCCAGTGCCACGCTTGCCGGACGGCACCAGAGCAACGATTGACGCGCCGGGCTTACGCACCAGCTGTCCGGGTAGCGGCTGGTCAGCCAGGCCGACAGCGCTTCGCCCGGTGGCCCAGCCTCCAGTTCGAACAGGCAAGGCACCCTAGGCAGTTGCGGCTTGAGCCCCAGTTGCCGGGCTTCGTCCACCAGCCGGGGGGACTCGCCACTGCCACCGAGCAGCAGCGCCAGCAGATCGTCGCAGCGCTGCCGGCGCCACTGTTGCTCGACCTGCAGGTGACGCTGGGCCAGGAGCATCTCGGCGGTCATGCGCACCAACTCGCCGTAGGTGCGCAGTTGCTGCGGATCGCCGGTAAGGCCGAGCACGCCGATCAATCGGTCGTCGAGCATCAACGGCAGGTTCACCCCTGGCTGCACGCCCTTGAGACATTTGGCCGCCTCGCTGTCGAGTTCGACGATGCGCCCATTGGCCAGGACCAGTTGCGCGCCCTCATGGCGGGTATTGATGCGCTCTGGCTCGCCGCTGCCCAGGATCAGGCCCTGGCTGTCCATGACGTTGACGTTGCACGGCAGGATCGCCATCGCCCGGTCGACGATATCCTGGGCCAGGTCGTGGTCAAGCTCGAACATGTGGGTTCCTTGCAGTGGCAGACTTTGTTCCGCAGCACAGCCGTGCGTGCCCTAC
Organism: Pseudomonas sp. NY15374; assembly: GCF_048068255.1. Lineage (NCBI taxonomy): Bacteria > Pseudomonadati > Pseudomonadota > Gammaproteobacteria > Pseudomonadales > Pseudomonadaceae > Pseudomonas > Pseudomonas sp. NY15374. The sequence continues at coordinate 286,926 of NZ_JBLUPZ010000005.1, read as the reverse complement.
GCTGTGCAAAAGCACAAAGACAGCGGCGCCCTGCTCGCCGAGACTCGTTTCAGGCGAGCGCCGGAACAGGCGCCGCGTGACAACCATAACAACAGAGAATTTCATCATGGCACACAGCCCTGCCCCTGACCAAGGCCAAGACCCCAGCCGCAATGCGCTGTACCGGCGCATCACCCTGCGGTTGATCCCGTTCATTTTCATCTGCTACCTGTTCAACTACCTGGACCGCGTCAACGTCGGCTTCGCCAAGTTGCAGATGCTCGACGCGCTGAAGTTCAGCGAGACTATCTACGGCCTGGGCGCCGGGATCTTCTTCATCGGCTACGTGCTCTGCGGCCTGCCCAGCAACCTGGCGCTCAACCGCTTTGGCCCACGGCGCTGGATCGCGGTGATGATGATCGCCTGGGGCACGCTCTCGACCTGCCTGCTGTTCGTCACCACGCCGATGGAGTTCTACGTGCTGCGCCTGTTCACCGGCGCCGCCGAAGCCGGCTTCTTCCCCGGCGTGGTCCTGTATCTCTCGCGCTGGTTCCCGGCTGACCGCCGCGGCCGCATCATGGCCCTGTTCATGTCGGCGATCCCGGTCTCGGGTCTGCTCGGCGGGCCGTTCTCCGGCTGGATTCTCGACCACTTCGCCGCCGGCCAGCACGGTCTGGCGGGCTGGCAGTGGATGTTCCTGATCCAGGGCTTGCCGACCGTGGTGCTGGGCATCCTCGCGGTGTTCCTGCTCAGCGATGGCTACCAGAAGGCCGCCTGGTTGTCGGACAGCGAGCGCCAACTGATCGCCAGGGACCTCGCCGCCGATGCCGCGAGCAAGCCGAGCACCACCGGCGACAGCGTGTGGGCCGTGCTGACCAACCCGCTGATCTGGACCTTCGGCTTCGTCTATTTCTGCATCCAGAGCGGCGTCTATGCGATCAACTTCTGGCTGCCATCGATCATCAAGAACCTGGGCTTCGACAGCCCGCTGCTGATCGGCTGGCTGAGTGCGATCCCCTACCTGCTGGCCGGTGTGTTCATGATCATCGTCGGTCGCTCGGCGGACCTGCGCAACGAACGCCGCTGGCACTTGGTAGTGCCGATGCTGATGGGCGCCATCGGCCTGCTGATCGCGGTCAACTTCGCTAGCAACCCAACCGTGGCCATCCTCGGCCTGTCCATCGCCACCATGGGTGCCCTGACCGGCCTGCCGATGTTCTGGCCGATGCCGACCGCGCTGCTCAGCGCCAGTGCGGCCGTCGCGGGCCTGGCGATCATCAACTCGGTGGGCCAGATGGCTGGCTTCCTGAGCCCTTACCTGGTTGGTTTCATCAAGGACCAGACCGGCTCGACCGACGCTGCGCTGTACTCGCTGGCCGGAGTGATCGTGCTGGGCAGCCTGGTGGCCCTGCGCGTGTCGCGCGCCGGGGCACTGAACGCCGCACGAGCCAACTGACGCCTGGAGGCGCGGGCTTGCCCCGCGCCTGCCGCAACGGCATGTGCGCTCAGGGCGCCGCAGTCACCGCAACACCCTTGGCCTGTTCAGGGGTCACCACCTGGCTGAGGTCGATGTGACGAAAGTCCGGCTTGGCGCCCAGCCGTGCGTTGAAGCGCACGTTGAAGGTGAACGGGTCGTCGGTCGGCACATCCAGCGCCTGGCCGTAGATACGAGTGACGGCTGCGGCGTCATAGCCCAGCAGCTTGAGCAGCGTCGGATAGATGTTGTAGTGGCTGGAGGCGTTGCGGTTCTGTGGCAGGTGAGCCTGCCAGTCCAGGGCCTTCACGCCCGCGCCCTGGATCACCACCAGCGGTACCAGCCCCTCCTCCATCACCGGGTCGCTGTCGCAGTGGGTGTTCAGGCCCGGATTGCCGCGCTCATGCAGGTCCTGGCCATGGTCGGAGGTGTAGATCAGCACCGCCTGGCTCAGGTCGGCCTCGGCGAACAGGCGGCGAAAGAACTCACCCACGTTCCAGCCCAGCGTATTGCGGTACGCGTTGCGATACAGCACCCAGTCTTCGGGGCGGCCATCGAAGCCGTCGCGGGTGGCGGTGTCGGCCACATCGGTGAAATGCCCACGCGGCAATGCCGGCTGGTAGGTCAGGAAGGCGTCGGGGTACTTGTCGTGCACCGGGAAATGCGCGCCAACCTTGTTGATCACGATCAGTTGCGCCTGGCCATCCTTGAGCAGGCTGACCAGTTGCTCCAGCGCCGCCATGTCGCGCTGCATCACGGGGGTGTCGTCGAACTGGACGAAGCGGTCGATGTCGCGCTTCTCGGTTTCGTCCATCAGGTTCTGCAGATTGCCGCCGGTGCGCTGGGCATCGATGTACACCGTGCCCAGCCCTGCTCGCTTGGCGTATTGCCAGATCGACGGCTGGGTCGAATTGATGCGCAGGTAATCGCTGCGGGTGCCGCCGTAACGCAAGGTGACGTTGGTGTCGGCGCTGCAGTTGGCCACCGAGGCCGCGTAGCCGTAGTTGACGATACTCACCCCTGGGTGCGGCTGCAGCAGGTGAGTCGCCACGCCGGCAGGGGTGTTGAGGTCCAGGTAGTTGCCCGAAATGCTCTCGTCGATGATCAGCACGATATCGCGCGCCATCGGCTTGCCGGACTGCGCCAGGCTCACCGGCTCGCGTGGGCCGACACGGTCATGCAGCGCCTCGTAGCCGAACAGGCTCACATAAGCCAAGGGTGTGTACATCACCGGAAGGCCGCGGGCACCCTCGCCAGCGCGGATGAACAGCACGCCGATCAGCAACGCCAGCGCCAGAAATGGCGCGACAACGGGCACCAGGCGCGGCAGGCGCAGCACAGCGCCCGGGCGCAAGCCCACACCCAACAGCACCAGCAGCGCGTTGAACGCCGCCAAGGTGATCGCATAGTGGTACTGCTGTAGCGCTTCCTGGATGAAGCCACCGGCATACACCATGGACACGAACGCACTGTAGGTGAGGTAGGAATGGGTGATTCGCATATAAGCATCGAAGAACAGCGCACTCACCGCAAAAGCCAACGCCAGCACCCAGCGCAGCCAACCTGGGCGAATCCACGCCGCCAGCAGCAACCCCACCACCAGCACCCCCGCCACGCCCAGGTACAGCAGCAAAGGCAGGCCAACACCCAACGCTTCTATCCGCTCCCGGTAATAGCCATGGAAGCTCGCCAGGTAGAGGAACAACAGGGCCAGCTTGATCCATCCGCGCATGATTCGACCACTCCGGTCATGGGTTTTCATTCAAACCGTAGCAGTCTTGAAACAAATCACAAGCCGGAAAAGTCAATTTTCCGACGGTATCTCAACGCCATATTCTGGCGCAAAAAACGTATCGCGGTTGAGACGCTCTATCGTCACGACCCCGCATTATTCGTGGCCTGCAACCGTTCATCGGTTCATCGAACGGCCAAATGCCAGTAGCTTTCAACGCTAAACCCCGGATTGGCAAAGGGTTGGTGGCCAATGGCCGTTTTGTTTAGCGTCTGTAAATGCGACGAAACATGCCATTGGTTTGACGCATTTCCCGCGAGCTGAGCTATACAGAAATCACACCACTGTTTCATACCCCTTACTCATCCATACGAGGCACGCCGACATGGACGTGAGCGTTTTTGGCACTGGCTACGTAGGACTGGTACAAGCGGCGGCACTTGCCGACGTCGGCCACCGGGTCCTGTGCGTGGACGTGGATGCCCACAAGATCAACCAACTGCGTCAGGGCGTCCCACCGATCAGCGAGCCGGGCCTGTCGGGCCTGCTGGAAGACAACATCAAGGAAGGTCGCCTGCTGTTCAGCACCCAGGCCAGCGATGCGGTCAGCCATGCCGAGCTGATCTTCATCGCCGTCGGCACCCCACCTGACGAGGACGGCTCGGCCGACCTGAGCCATGTGCTCAACGTCACCCGGCAGATTGCCGAGCTGATGGAGGCCGACCGCACCCTGATCGTCAAATCCACGGTACCGGTCGGCACCGCCGACCAGGTCGTGACCCTGGCCCGCGATGAACTGCAGCGCCTGGGCAAGGACCATTTGCAGGTGCGTGTGGTGTCCAACCCCGAATTTCTCAAGGAAGGTAGCGCCCTGGCCGACTGCATGCGCCCCGACCGGATCATCGTCGGCACCCATGACGAGGTCGCCCATGACCAGCTTGCCGAGCTTTACGCGCCCTTCTGCCGCAACCACGAAAAGCTGATGTTCATGGACAACCGCAGTGCCGAGCTGACCAAGTACGCCGCCAACGCCATGCTCGCCACGCGCATCAGTTTCATGAACGAACTGGCCAACCTCAGCGAACACCTGGGGGCCGACATCGAAGCGGTGCGCCGCGGCATCGGGTCGGACCCACGCATCGGCTACCACTTCATCTACCCCGGCTGCGGTTTCGGTGGTTCGTGCTTCCCCAAGGACATCAAGGCGCTGCTGCACACCGCCGAGCACAGCGGCATGCCCCTGCGCCTGTTGCAGAGCGTCAACGAAGTCAACGACCAGCAGCGGCGCATCCTGTTCGCCAAGCTCAAGCAGCGCCTGGGCGGACTGCGCGGCAAGTCCATCGCCCTGTGGGGCCTGGCCTTCAAGCCCAATACCGACGACATGCGCGAAGCACCGAGCCGCTACCTGATGGAAGCGCTGTGGGACGAAGGCGCCACGGTGCGAGCCTATGATCCCGAAGCGATGGACGAATGCCGACGCCTGTACGGCTACCGCGACGACCTGCAACTGTGCGCCACCCGCGACGACACCTTGCAGGACGCCGACGCCCTGGTGATCTGCACCGAATGGAAGAACTTTCGCGTGGTGGATTTCTCGCTGCTGGCCAGCAAGCTGCGCGCACGGGTGATCATCGATGGCCGCAACCTGTACAACCCCGAGCAGGTCGCCGCCCACGGCCTGCACTACAGCGGCATCGGCCTGCGCCAGGTCGCGCCCGACCAGAGCGCCCCGCAGGTCGGCGCGCCATGAAAGTGCTGGTCACCGGCGCGGCCGGTTTCATCGGTGCCCACACCTGCCTGCGCCTGCTGCGCGACGGTCATGAGGTGCTGGGCCTGGACAACTTCAACGACTATTACGATCCGTCGCTCAAACATGCTCGCGTGCACTGGGTGCGTCAGAACGTCGGTGACTTCCCCCTGCACTGCTTGGACCTTGCCGACCGCGACGCCATGGCCCGGCTGTTCGCCGAGGAGCGCCCCGAGGTGGTGGTGCACCTGGCTGCGCAAGCCGGTGTGCGCTACTCGCTGCAGAATCCCCAGGCTTACCTGGACAGCAACCTGGCGGGCTTCCTGAACATTCTCGAAGGCTGCCGGCGCCACCCGGTGCAGCACCTGCTGTACGCCTCGTCCAGCTCGGTGTATGGCGCCAACCAGCGCACGCCATACCGGGTGCAGGATGCAGTCGATCATCCGCTGTCGCTGTACGCCGCCACCAAGAAAGCCAACGAGGCCATGGCGCACAGCTACAGCCATCTGTTCGGCATCCCTTGCAGCGGCCTGCGCTTCTTTACCGTCTATGGGCCCTGGGGCCGCCCGGACATGTCGCCGATGCAGTTCGCCCGTGCCATCAGCGAAGGCCGGCCGATCCAGCTGTTCAACCATGGTCGGCACCAGCGCGACTTCACCTACATCGACGACATCGTCGAAAGCCTGGCGCGGCTGCTGCCCTACCCGCCCCGCGCCGATGCGCAGTGGGATGCCTTCAGTCCCGACGCGGCCAGCAGCGCAGCACCCTGGCGCCTGTTCAACATCGGCGGCCAACGCCCGGTGGAACTGCTCGACTACCTGGCCCTGCTGGAAAAACACCTGGGGCGCGATGCGGTGATCGAGTTGCTGCCGCTGCAACCGGGCGATGTGCTGGCCACCTGTGCCGATGCCAGCGCCCTGGCCCGGGTCACCGGCTTTACCCCAACGATTTCCCTTGATGAAGGGCTCGGGCGATTCGTCGCCTGGTTCAAGCACTACTACTCGCACGGTGCCACAGATGGCGAACCTGCAGGCGAGCAGCCGAAACAACGGAGGGTGATATGACAGGACAACCGAAAAGCGCCCAGCTGCAGGCGCTGTACCAGGATAAACGCATGGATCCGGCGCACCGCCAGCGCATCGATGCCGCCATCCACATGCAAGGCCGTGGCTGGATGACCGGGCGGGTCGGCGGGCGCCCTTGGACGCTGTCGCGGACCAACCGCGTGCTGTCATGCCTGGCGGCGCTGAACCTGCTGCTGTTGCTGTCGCCGGTATTCCTGGCATTGGCGGTGATGATCAAGAAGTCCAGCCCGGGCCCGGTGTTCTTCGTGCAGAAACGCACCGGCTACCGCGGCCGCCTGTTCGGCATGTTCAAGTTCCGCACCATGGTCGCCAACGCCGAGGCGCTGAAAGACTCGGTACGCCACCTGAACAAGCACGGCGCCGACTCCATCGATTTCAAGATCGACAAGGACCCGCGCATCACCTCGGTGGGCAGTTGGCTGCGGCGCAGCAGCCTGGACGAGCTGCCCAACCTGATCAACGTGGTCACCGGCGACATGCGCCTGGTCGGCCCGCGCCCTACCTCGTTCAACGCCTACCGCTACAAGGATAACCACCTGGCACGGTTGTCGATCTACCCCGGCATGACCGGCCTCTGGCAGATCTCCGGACGCAGCAACATCGATTTCGACCAACGCGTAGAGCTTGACCTCAGCTACATCAACGAACAGAGCCTGCTGCTGGATCTGAAAATCCTGCTCAAGACCCCGTTCAAGGTTTTCACTGGCCACGGAGCAAGTTGAGATGGACGGTTCCACTTCTAGAAGCCTGAGTATCGCCAACCCGAGCGAGACCAACCTGACCGCCACTGTCCTCGACCTCGACCAGCGCACCCTGCTGCTGACCGCGGCCAACACCGGAACCGGCACCAGCACCAGCGCCCTGGCCTTCGCCAGCCAGCTGGCGCTGATGAGCGCGGGTGCGGTGCTGCTGATCGACGGCAGTTCCAGCAGCAATGGCCTGAGCCAGCAACTGGGGCTGAACAAGCTGCGCGGCTACACCGATCTGTTGTTCGACGAGGACACTCCACCCTTGGCGCAGGACTGCGTGGTGCACCTGTCCGACCAACCATTCGACGTGCTCCCGGCGGGCACCTGGAAGCGCGGACGCGACCGCCTCGACCCCGAACGCCTGCGCATCCTGTTGCGCCAGTTCGCCGCCCACTACCGCTTCGTGGTGATCGACGGCGAGGCCATCTATGCCAGCGCCGACAGCCTGGTGATCGGCACCCTGGTCGATGGCGTGATCCTGGTGGTGTGCGCCGAGGAAACCCGCTGGGAAGTGGCCCAGGCTGCCGCCCAACGGCTGACGCAAGCTGGCGCGCGGCTGATCGGCAGCGTGTTCAACAAGCGCAAGTACTACATGCCCAAGTGGCTGTACGACAACCTGTGAGAGGACGCACGCCATGATCGCCATGAGATACCCCTCGATTGCCCTGTGCGTGCTCGCCCTGGCCGGTTGCGCCAGCCAGGAAAGCCGCGAAATGCCGGTACAGATCCTCACCGCACCAGCGGCCGAGAGCCAGGCCACCGAAGTCGCCCGCCGCGAACAGGTGCTGCGGCCACAGGACGTGCTGGAAGTGATCTTCCACGTCAGCAACCGCTCTGCCGGGGTGTACCGCATCCAGTCCGGTGACACCCTGGACCTCAACTTCATGGCCGCCAGCGGCCTGAACGGCCAGCAGCTGGTGCAGCCCGACGGCAGCATCACCCTGCCATCCACCAACGCGTCGGTGCGCGTCGAGGGCCTGACCCCGAGCGAAGCGGAGAGCGCCATTCGTCAGGCCTACAACGACAAGCGCGTGTTCAAGCCCAACCGCGACCAGGTAACGGTGCGCGTGCTCAGCCCCATGACCGACGAGGTCAACCTGAAGAACGCCCTGAGCCACCCCGGCACCGGCATGAGCCGCGACATCACCGTGGGCAACGACGGCCGCGCGACCTTCCCGGAAATCGGCTCGGTGCCGCTGCAGGGCATGACCGTCAACCAGTTGCGTGACTACCTCAACGAGCGCTACGCCAGCCTGCCCGGGCGCATGAGCGTGGATGTGCTGCTCAAGTCCACTGCCGCCAACGAGATCTACGTGCTCGGCGAAGTCGGCCAGCCGGGCGCCTTCCAGATCCGTCGTCCGGTGTCGGTGCTCGAGGCCCTGACCCTGGCCCGCGGCCCGACCCTGAAGGCCAAGCTCGGCTCGGTGGTGATCATGCGCCGCGAAGGCAACACCGTGCATGCGGTCAACTACGACGTCGACCAGGCCCTCTCCGGCGGTAGCCAGAAGCTCGCCTACCTGCAGCCCGAAGACATGCTCTATGTACCCAAGACCAAGCTTGCCAGCGCTGCCGAGCTGTCCCGGCAACTAGCTGACGTGGTGCTGTTCCAGGGCTTTGGCTTCAGCTTCAGCTACCGCGTCGACAACAAAGAAAGCAACGACTGACCAGGGGACGGACCATGACCACGCAACCGAAAGAAAACTATGTGCATGAGTTCTTCCGCGTCTTCTTCGCCAACCGCCAATTGGTGAAACGGGTGTTCCTGATCTTCGCGGTGATCGCGGTGATTCTGCCGCTGGTGCTCAAGCAGAGCTTCGACATCACCGCCGAAGTCATCGTGCAATCGAAGAAGCTCTCGCAAAGCGATACCAGCTCCTCGCTGGCGCAGCAGGCGGACCAGTTCATCCCGCCGTCGCTGGCCGACATGGAGACCGAGAGCAACATCCTGCGCTCGCCCACGCTGATCCGCCAGACCATCAGCCAACTGCGCCAGGAAGGCCAGTACCAGGCCGATCCCGGCTTGCTGCGACGCACCGTGATCGACCCGCTGCGCCATGGCATCGTCGATCCGCTGCATCGCCTGCTGGGCAAGTCGGTGGCCGACGAGCGCGATACCCAACTCGACGAGCTCACCGATCAGGCGGTCAAGGACCTCAAGATCGAGACCCTGCCCGGCTCCAACGTGATCTCGGTCACCTACAGCGCCGATGACGCCCGCCTCGGCACCCTGTTCGTCGCCCGCCTGCTGGACAACTTCCTGAAGAACCGCCAGGACCTGCAGTCCAACGAGCTGCCCGAGACCTTCTACGAGCAGAAGAAACTGCACTACCAGGCGCGCCTGGGCGACCTCGAGGGCCAACGCCTGGCCCTGCTGACGGCGATCGGCTCGTCCGATCCGAAAGAAGAGATCACCTTCCGCCTCAATGCGATCAACACCGAGGAACAGGCACTCAACCTGCAGCGCGACCGCAAGCTGGAGAACCAGCAGTGGCTCGACTACCTGCAGAGCAGCCTGGCCGCGGCAAGCAAGGCGAAGATGGCCGACTATGCCTTCCCCTACACCTTCACCACCACGGTCGACAACGTCGCCTTCGAAGACCGCGAGATCAAGCAACTGGGCGAGCAGCTGACCACCCTGTTGGCCCGCTACAACGGCGATGCCACGGTGTTCCAGCCCGGGGCCGAGCAGATGGTCCTGGCACGCCAGCAGATCGCCCAGCTGCGCGGCCAGTTCCTCAAGATCGTCGAGAACCGTATCCGCGAACGCCAGCAGGACCTGGCCGTGACCCAGCAGGTGATCGACCAGAAGACCCAACGCATCGGTGAATACAAGAACCGCATCACCGAGCTGCGCGAGACCCAGAGCAAGACCCGCCAGCTCGACACCGAGATCGATGCCCTGCACAAGGCCTTCTCCACCTATGCCCAGCGCTATGAGGAAAGCCGCGGCCAGGGCCTGCTCGATGGCAGCCAGTCCAACGCGCGGATCCTCAGCGCACCCTATGAGCCGGCCACCGCGTCGTTCCCAAAACCTGGCCTGATCATCCCGTTCGGTCTGGTCACCGGCCTGCTGCTGGCCATCGCGCTGGTCTACGTCAAGGAGTTCTTCGACCACCGCTTCAAGCACCCTGCACAAATCAGCCATGAGCTGGGCCTGCCGGTGCTGCTGGTGATCAACGACCAGACCCCGGCGCTGCCCAACCCGCACAAGTCGTGGTCGCTGCCTCGCCTGATGCACTGGGTGCGCAATTGAACGCTGCCGTGCCCGCTACCGGCCAGTTGATCCTGCATCTGCTCAGCAGCGGCGGATTCTACGGCGCCGAGCGCATGCTCCTGGACCACTGCCAGGCAACCCCTGGCAGGCACCGGGTGCTGTTCCTCGACGCGCCGCAGGATCTGGTGATGCGCTTTCGCGAAGCCGGCATCGACTGCCAGAGCTGCCATGGCCTGGGCGCACTGCTCAGGCAAGTGGCGGTCGTGCGTGGGGAGCGGCCGTTGATCAACACCCACAACTTCAAGGGTATGGTCTTCGGCTGGCTGGCCGCGACCCTGTGGCGCCTGCCACTGGTGACCACCCAGCACGGCTTCACGCCGCGCAGCACCAAGCAGCGCTTCTACACCTGGCTGAGCCTGCAACTGTGCCGCACACCCACGGTGGCGACCGTGGTGTGCGTGGCCGAGAGCATTGCCCGCATCCACCGCCAGGCGGGTGTTCCAGCCAGCAAGTTGCAGGTGATACCCAACGGCCTGCCGGAGCCTGTGGCATCTGTGCAATCTGCCCCTGTGGGAGCGGGCTTGTCCCATGATGGCAGCACCGCAGTGCAGGGCACCGGCTGCGCCGGTGATCGCGGCACAAGGCCGCTCCCACAGGGTTCGCTGCAGGCCGCAACACCTCCTGTGGGAGCGGGCTCGTCCCGCGATGGCAGCACCGCGGTGCAGGGCACCGGCTGCGCCGGTGATCGCGGTACAAGGCCGCTCCCACAGGGTTCGCTGGAGGCCTCGACACCTGTGCATTGCGCAACCCCCACGGCCCCTGTGGGAGCGGGCTCGTCCCGCGATGGCAACACCGCGGTACAGAGCCAGGGATCGCGCCAAGCCCCCTGGCTGGCAGGCTATGTCGGGCGGCTGTCCAGCGAAAAAGGCCCCGACCTGTTCCTCGACACCCTGATCCCGCTGTGCCAACGCCACCCGCACCTGCACGCGGTGATGCTCGGCGACGGCCCCGAACGCGCCACGCTGCAGGCGCGCATCGATGCCGCTGGGTTGGCCGAGCGCATCACGCTGCCGGGTTTCCAGCGCGACATGCAAGCCTGGATGACCCGACTGGATGCCCTGGTGATCAGCTCGCGCACCGAAGGCACGCCAATGATCCTGCTCGAAGCCATGCAGGACGGCGTCCCGGTGGTGGCCTTCGGTGTCGGCGGCATTCCCGATGTGATCGAACACGGCCGCAGCGGGTTGCTTGCCGCACCGCTGGCGGTCGATGAACTCGCTGCCCACCTGCAGGCGCTGCTGGGCGATCCGCAACAGGCTGAAGAACTGGTGGCCCGCGCCCGCCAGACCCAGCGCGAACGCTACCACCTGCCGACCCTGGCACAACGCTGGGCCCTGGTGTACCAGGGCACGGCCATGGAGGTTGTCGCATGATCATCCCCCTATCGCTGGTGGGCCTGGTGGCCCTGCTGTCGCTGGGGCTGCTGGCCAGCCCCTACCCTTACCTGGCCCCTGGCGCCGTGGTCGGCCTGGCCGGTGCCTTGGTGCTGTACCGCAAGCCAGCCTGGGGCCTGCTGGCGATCGCCGCGCTGGTGCCGCTCGAAGGGCTGCTCAAGGACAGCATGGTCTCCGGCGCCAAGCTGATCGGCCTGGGCCTGGTGCTGATCCTCACCCTGCAACTGGCCGTGCGTCAGTTGCCGGCCGAGCGCCTGCGCAGCAACCAGTGGCGGTTGCTGATCCCGTTCATGGCCCTGTACCTGCTGAGCCTGTGGACCAGCGACAGCGTCGAGCTGTCGGTGCTGCACCTGCGTGAACTGCTGGTGGGGCTGGTGGTGTTCGTCATCACCCTGCTGGTGGGGCGCGACCTCAATCTGCCGATGCTGGCGCGGCTGATCACCGTCAGTGTCTGCGTGACCTGCCTGTTCGCCATCTTCTCCACCAAGTACCAGGAGCAGGGTCGCGCCTCGGCCATGCTCGACCCCAACGCTTTCGCCCTGCTGATCACCATCGCCATGCCGCTGGGGTTGTGGCTGGCGATCAAGACCCGGCAGATTCCACTCAAGCTGTTCTGGGCCGGCTGCTGCCTGTTGCTGCTGGTGGGCATGACCAAGACCGAGTCGCGCTCAGGCCTGGTGGTGCTGCTGATCAGCCTGGGCATCGTGCTGTACAACTACCGCGAGCAACTGACACGGATCCGCCCGCGTCACCTGGGCTTCGCCATGCTCGGCCTGGCCATTGTCCTGCCGCTGGGCGCGGCCCTGATGCCGGCCGGCTACGCCGATCGCATCCAGTCGCTGATGCTGCTCAAGTCCGGGGTCAATGCGCACCAGGACGAATCCCTGGGCCGACGCGCCTCGTACCTGGTGGTGGGCAAGGAGATGATCAGCCACAGCCCGATGCTCGGCACCGGCCCCGGCACGTTCCCGCTGCACTATGCCGACACCGGTTTCTCCAAGGCCTTCGCCCCGGTCAACAGCAAGACCACCGATCTCTATCGTCGCGCCCACAACACCTACCTCGAGCTGTTCAGCGAGACCGGAGTGCCGGCGGGGCTGGCCTTCGTCGGCATGATCGCCCTGGCCCTGCGCAACTTCTGGCAGGCCCGTGCGGCCTGGCGTGCCACCGGCGAGCACGATAACGCCGACCTGATGACCCACCTGACCATGAGCATGCTGGCCATCGGGCTGTTCCTGATGTTCCTCAGTGCCCCCAGCCACAAGTACCTGTGGCTGATGCTGGCGCTGTCCAGCGTGCTGCTGCGCCAGGCCACCGCGTCGCGAGACGTGGAGGCGCGTCGATGAACCAGGTAAGCATCGTCATCCCGATGTTCAACGAAGCCCGGCATATCGGCCGCACCCTCGATGCCGCGCGCAAAGCCGCCCACTGCGCGGGGCTCGGCTGTGAGCTGATCGTGGTCGACAACGGCTCCAGCGACAACGGCCCTGCCATTGCCCGACAGCACGGTGCCCAGGTGCTGAGCCTGCCTGGCGTGGCCATCGGCGCCCTGCGCAACCAGGGCGCGCAGGTCAGCCACGGTGAATGGCTGGCGTTTCTGGATGCCGACATCGAGGTGCCGGACAACTGGCTCGACCTGCTGCTGGGCCTGCAGCGCCGCGGTGAAGGCGACGTCTTCGCCCTCGACTGTGACACCCCGCGCCAGGCGCCATGGTTCGCCCACGCCTGGCAACGCCGCACCCTGCGCGCCGGGCAGACGGTACAGGACTGCACCTGGCTGCCCACCCCCAACCTGCTGATGCGCCGCACCTGGTTCGACCAGGTTGGCGGCTTCGATGAGCGCCTGCGCACCGGCGAAGACAAGGACTTCACCCTGCGCCTGCACGAAGCCGGCGCCCGTTTGCGCGTGCTGCGCCAGCCGGTGGTCCTGCACTGGGGCTTCGAGGGCAGTTGGGGTGAGTGGCTGGGCAAGGAGATGTGGCGCCAGGGCAGCCACTTGCAACTGCTGCGCAGCCATGGCGTGAGCCTGCGCCTGCTGCGTTTCCCGCTGCTGTCCGTGGGCGCCTGGGTACTCGACGCCATGGCGCTGTCGACGCTGCTCGAAGGTTTCCCCCATGTGGCCCTGGTACTGCTGCTGATCAGCGCCCTGCCTGCCCTGGCGCTGAGCCTGCGCCAGAGCCTCAGGCACCACGACACGTTGCTGACCCTGCAGCTCTGGGGCCTGCACTGGCTGCGCCTGCACCTGGCCGGCGCTGCGTTCATCCTCAGCCTGTTCAACCGCACCGCAAGGAGGCCCGCCCGTGGCTGAGATCATCTTCTGGTTGTGCCTGCTGTTGCCGCTGTACGCCTGGGTCGGCTATCCCGTGCTGCTGACCCTGGCTGCACCGTTCTTTCCTGTGCGCACACCCGGTCCGCTAGCGCCGCAGCGGGTCAGCGTGGTGATCGCCGCGCACAACGAGGAGCGGCATATCGAAGCCAAGCTCGCCAGCGTGCTGGCCCAGGACTACCAGGCCGCCGAACTGCAGGTGGTGGTGGCCAGCGACGGCTCCAGCGACCGCACCGTGGCGCTGGCCCGCGCCGTGAACGATCCACGGGTACAGGTGCTGGACCTGCCGCGCCTGGGCAAGACCGGCGCGCTGAACACTGCGGTGAGCGTCTGCCGCGGCGATATCCTGGTGTTCACCGACGCTGACAACCAGTGGGCCGGCAACACCCTCGGCCTGCTGCTGGCGCCCTTCGCCGACGCAGATGTCGGCGGGACTGCCGGGCACATGATCATCCCCGCCCCAGGCAAGGGCCTGAGCCTGGGCGACAGCCTGTATCGCCATTACGAAGCCTGGGTGCGCAAGGTCGAAAACCGCACCGGCTGCATGGTCTCGGCCGACGGCGCCCTGCTCGCCCTGCGCCGCCCGCTGTACCAGGCGATTCCCAAACAGGTCAACGATGACTTCTACATCAGCACCTGCGCCCCGGCCGCCGGCCAGCGCATCGTCTACGTGCCCGAGGCGGTCGTCCTCGACCAGGGCGTGGACGAGGCCGACAAGCAGTTCCGCCGTCGCCAACGCGTCACCGTCGGTGGCCTGCAGAGCCTGGCCGCGCGCAGCGAACTGCTCAACCCGATGCGTCACGGCCTGTACGCCATCGCCCTGATCAGCCACAAGCTGATCCGCCGCCTGGCGCCGGTACTGTTGCTGCCGCTGCTTTTGGCCAACCTGTGGCTGGTGGGTGAATCGCACTTCTACCACCTGACCCTGACCGCGCAACTGCTCGGCTATGCGGCCGCAATCGCCGGCCTGCTCGATGCTGGCCACCGCCTGCCCAGGCCATTCCGCCTGGCCGCCTTCGTGCTGGTGACGCTGGCGGGCATGAGTGTCGGCCTGTGGCAATTCCTGCGCGGGCACAGCTACAGCCAATGGAATCCCGACCAGAATCGATGAGCGATGGACATGCCGATCAAGACGACGATCAAACAGGCCAGTGGCTGGCTGTATTTCAAGTCGCCCAAGGGCCGCGCCGAATTGCGCGGCGCCGGGGTGATCCTCATGCTGCATCGGGTACTGGCCGATGATGCCAGCGCCGCCTTGCCGCACCGCAACGAGCTGTGCGTCGGGCCACGCGCCTTCGAAGGGCTGCTGCGCTGGCTACCGCGGCACTTCGACTGCGTCAGCCTCATGGACCTGCTCAAGGACCATGCCCCCCCCCGCAGCAGCCAGCGCCCCAAGGTTGCCCTGACCTTCGACGACGGCTGGCGCGACAACGCCAGCAACGCCTTCCCGCTGCTGCGCAAGCACCAGGTGCCGGCAAGCATTTTCCTGTCCACCGACTACATCGGCAGCCGCCAGCGCTTCTGGTGGGAAAGCGTCGGCGAGACCCTGTGGGGCAGCCACGGCGAACCTGCGCGGCACAACCTCATCGAGTACCTGCGCAAGCTCGGCCGACCGCTGCCGGCCGCCTACTTCATGAACGACCGCTCGCAAGCGCGCAGCCAGGTGCTGGCGCACTATCTGCAAAGCCTCAAGAGCCTCAGCCCGCAGGCCCTGCAGCAACTGACCGACGCCTGCCCGGCCGAATCGCTGCCCCAGGCCATGGACTGGCAGCAAGTGCGCGAGCTCGAGGATTCGGGCCTGGTGCGCTTCGGCCCGCACGGCGCCAGCCACGCCTTGTTGCCCTATCTCGACGACCGGCGCCTGGACGAAGAGCTGCAACGCAGCCACGCCGCCCTGGAGCACGGTTGCCAACACCCCCTGCCGGTGTACTGCTACCCCAATGGCGATCATGACGATCGCGTGCGCGCACGCGTGGCGGCGCACCGCTACCCCTTCGCCCTGAGCACGCGCGCCGGCATCTGCCAGGGGCATGACGATCCGCTGGCCCTGCCACGCATCGGCGTCAGCCAGCGCAATGCCAGCCGCCCATCGCTGCTGGCCTGGCGCATCAGCCGCGGGGGCCGCTCATGAGCCGCAACCATTACCTGCGCCATCTGGCGCTGAGCATGGGCACCAAGCTGGCGATGATCGGCCTGCGCCTGCTGCGCAACGTGCTGCTGGCGCGCATCCTCGGCCCCAGCGAGCGGGGCCTGTTCGCCCTGCTCAGCACCCTGCCCGACCTGATCAGCGCCGCCACCAGCGGCGGACTGAACAGCGCCGTTGGCTACCAGGCGGCCAAGCAGCGTGACATGGGCCTGCTGCTGACCCAGGTGCTGGTCTACGGTTGCCTGCTGGCGGGGCTGTTGACGCTGGTCTGCGTGCTGCTGGTGCGCGAGTTCGGTGCCGAGCTGGACATCACCCTGCAGTTGGGCCTGCTGGCCTGGCTGTTGCTGCTGGCGGTGCCGATGACCGTGCTCAAGAGCGGCCTGCTGACGCTGCACAACGCCAGCGGTGGCGTCGGCGCGTTCAACGTGCTGCGCCTGACCGAATCGGCCGCACCGCTGCTGCTGTTTCTTGCGTTGTTCTGGATGTGGCGTGAAGAGGCGCTGGAGGCGGCGCTGATCAGCTGGCTGGTGGGCATCGCCCTGGTGCTGGTGCTGGGCCTGTGGTGGCTGCGCCGCCAGCATCCGCTGGCCCTGCGCTGGGACCGCGGCGGCCAGCGCGAGCTGCTCAGCTACAGCGCCAAGAGCCACCCCGACCTGTTGTTCCAGCAAGTCATCCTGCGCTCGGACTACCTGTTCATCGGCGCCATGCTCGGCAGTACTGCACTGGGCCACTACGCCATGGCCAGTGCCGCCGCCGAACTGCTGCTGATCGTCCCGGAAGCGGTGACCACACCGCTGATGAAGCGCCTGCTGCAGCAGGACGCCGGCATGGAAAAACTCACCCCCCTGGCACTGCGCCTGACCGCCACGGTGATGCTCGGCGCCTGCCTGTGCATGGCGGTGATCGGCGACTGGCTGATCGTCACCCTGTTCGGCATGGCCTACCAACCGGCCTACCCGGCCCTGCTGGCCTTGCTCCCAGGGCTGCTGGGGCTGTGCTACGCCAGCATCCTGCGCCTGGACCTGCTGGGCAAGAACCGCCCCGGCACGGTATCGCTGATGATGGGTGCAGGCGCCACGCTGAACCTGGTGCTCAATGTGCTGCTGATTCCAACCTGGGGCATCGTCGGCGCCGCCGCGGCGTCATCGATCGCCTACCTGGCGGTGACCGTGGCCATGCTGGTGCTGTACTGCCGCCTGAGTGGCGTGCCGGTACTGCACACTCTGATCATCCTGCCCAGCGACCTCGCGCCGCTGCGCCAGATGTTGCAGCGCAGGCCAGCATGAAACGCTGGCTGCTGCTCTGTGCCCTGTGGGTGCCGCTGGCACCTGCGGCCCCCCTGCAATGGGGCGATATCCGCGATGGCAGCCTGTACCTGCAACCAGGACGCAACGATGAACTGCGCCTGCGCTGGCACCCGGCATGGCAGGCCGACGCCAATGCCGAGCGCATCTTCCTGCTCGACGGCCGTGGCCAGCTGCGCGGCGAGCGGGCGATCAAGGCCGAGGAACTGCGCGGCGAGCAGCGCTGGCCACTGAGCGTCGACGCCGGTCCCTATCGCCTGGAGGTCCCTGGCTACAGCTTCCGTGGTTACCAGATCGAGCACAGCGACACCACGCGCGCCCTGTTCGCCCCCGCCAAGGTGCACTTCAGCGCCGAGGTCGGACCACGGGTCGAGCTGTATTTCCGGGTCAAGGCCGGTGAGCAGGCGACGCTGGCCGGCAAGTTCCACGGCGGCGTGCGCGGGCTTTCGGCGCAACGCCTGAGCGACGGCCAGCAGGTCGAGGTGGCGCTCAAGCCCTACCCGGCCTACTGGCGCTTCGACCAGCAGGCGCTGCCAGTCAGCCCCCGCGACGAAACCTGGCGCCTGCGCCTGCAAGGGCGCGGCAAGGCGGCATTCTGGCTCGACGGCAGCGCCAACCTGTTCGCCCAGCGCGCCGATCATCTGGGCGATGTCGCCAACCTTGCCGGGCAGGTGCGGCTCAAGCTCCAGGCCAAGGTGCTCGGCCCCACGCCGCTGCTGGGGGTCAACCTGCCCTACGTACTACCGCCACCGTCGAGTTTCGCCGCCCTCGACGCCCTGCGCCCGCAGGCGGCCGGCTACTACAGCTTCATGGACGTGCTCGCCCGCCAACCCGGCTATGAAGACGCCTGGCGACGCCTGTACCAGCAGCGCTTCGGCATCACCCAGGACATCACCCTGCTCGCCGGCACCGGTAGGCGCGCCGACCTGGCCGCCGATCGCACCAGCCACGATGGCCTCGATGCCTGGCTGGCCGGCACCGCACGCCTGGGCGGCAAGGGCCTGCACTACCTGGCCTTCGCCGACGAGCCGAACCTCAATTACCGCGACTATGAAAGCTACCGCAACTTCTTCACCGGCATGGCCCAGCGCGTAAGCGCCTGGCCGGGCGCTCGGGAGGCAGGCGTGCGGATCGCCATGCCCGCCTCATCACGCCTGCTCGGCGGCCCCTTCACCCAGGGCAGCAAGGACCTGCGCGGCATCGACTGGGCCCGGCGCCTGCTCCAGGAGCACGGCGCGCAGATCGATGCCCTGGCCTGGCACGAATGGATGGTCCGCGACCTGCTCGCCACCCGCAGCTACCGCGACAGCGTGCGCCAGGCCGCGGCCTTGGTCGGCCTCGACAACCAGGGCCGCCCGCGCAAGGCGCTGCTGCTCGACCAGACCAACCTGTCCAGCGGCTCCAGCCTCAGCCCCTATGACCAGAACACCCACTACGCTGGCCTGTGGTGGGCATCGGTGGTGATCAACGCCTCCGCCGACGGCCTGCTGGACATGCTCAACTGGTTCCATGTCGCCGACGAGCCCGAATGGCCGAAGGGCATGATCCGCGTGCTGGGCGATGAGCGTTTCGAGCTCAAGCCGGTGGGCCTTGCCCAGCAGTTCATCCAGCGCCACTGGCTGCGCCAGGTACTGGCCCTGGACAACGACGCCTTCGAGGTCGACGTCCTGGCAATGGCCGACGGCCGTCAGCGCAGCCTGCTGGGGGTCAACAAGGCCGAGCGCGTGCAGCAGGTCGAGCTGGCACTCGGCGACTGCCCGGCCGCCCGGCTCGAGCTGTTCGGCCCCGATAATCAGCCGCGCCCTGCCCGCGTCAGCTGCCAGCAGGGACAGATCCGTTTTCAACTGCCAGGGCAGACCTTGTTTGCCCTGACCTGGAGTGCGTCATGAAACGCACCTCGATCTGCCATGAACAGGAGGCACCATGCGTGCATTGAGCAAGATCCAGGATCGCATCAAGCGCAAGGGACTGCGCAACACCTTGAGCAGCGCCTGGCGACACTACGTCTTCTATCATTGGGAGCTGGTGTGGATGGAACGCGATCTGGAAACCCCGGTGCCCCCGCACCGCCTCAAACCCTATGCGCGACTGCGCCTCGAGAACATCACCGTGAACAACGTCAAGGCCTTCACTCGGCATTTCGGCGACCGCGTCGAGACCATGCGCGAGCTGGCCGCCGAGGGCTACACAGGCTTGATGTTCGTAGATGACGAAGGCGACACCGTGGCCTTCATCTGGGGCAGCGCGCGCAACTACCACGACCGCCACTACTATGGGTGCTGGTTTCCGGTAGGCCCGGGCGAGTTCTTCGAATTCGGCGGCGAGTTGATCCGCAAGTACTGGGGCAGCGAGCTGTCGGTGGACTTGCAAGTGGCGTTGTGGAAGGCCATGGCCGCGCAGGGTTGCACCAAGGTGGTGGACGTCTGCGAACAACACAACATCCCGGCGCTCAAGCTGCACCTGCGCATGGGCTACCAGGAGCAAGGGCGCATCATGAATGTCTACTGCCTGTTCGGGCGCTGGAAGTTCTTCCGCGAGAGCCGCTACAGCGAGTCGCGCCTGGAAACCTTGCGTAAACCGGCGTCCGAAAGCGCCACGGCCACGGCGTCCTGACCCCATGGCCCTGCAACTGAGCTGGTGCGCCTCGCTGCGCACCCCCAGCTTCCCTGCCGCCGGCTATGAGGCGCTGCGCCAGCGCGTGGCCGGCAGCACCCCGTTCAATCACCTGGGCTGGCTGTGCGCCGCCGAGGCCGCACTGCAACCAGGCCAGCAACTGCAGATCCTGCTCGGCCACCTCGATGGCCGCCTGTGCCTGTGCCTGCCGCTGGTGCGCGAGCGCCAGGCGGTCGGGCCACTGAATGTCCCGGTGGTGCGTCACCTGGGCCACCCGCTGAGCGACCGCATCGCGTTGTTGCTCGACCTGCCAGCACACCACGCCACACAAGTGCTCCAAGCCATCCGCAAGCACCTGCCCCATGCGCTGCTGCAATTGAGTGAAGTGGTGCACGGTGGCGATGAGGATTGGCTGCGCCAATGGGCTGCGGCCTGTTCGACCTTCGAGCGCCGCCTGACCTGCCGTGTACCGGTGCACCGCATCAGTGAAGCCGACCGCCAGGAGGTCAGTGGCGACCCACGCTACAAGCTGCGCCGTGCACGCAAGCGCATTGCAGCCTGCGGCGCGCAGGTGCGCCGGGTGGTCGCCGACCGCCACAACATCACCGCCCTGCTCGATGCGGTCAGCGCCGTGGAAGCGGCGAGCTGGAAAGGCGACGACGACGTCGGCATCTTCTCGGGCAGCCAGCGCCGCGAGTGGATGTACCAGGCCTTCACTGAACTGGCTGGCGAAGGGTTGGTGTGCCTGGTGTTGCTGGAGCTGGACGGGCGCTGCATCAGCTACCGCCTGGGCCTGCTTGAACACGGTCGCATCTACGACTACAACCTGGCGTTCGTGCCCGAACAGCGCGAGCTGGGCAGTGGCCGGGTGCTGCTCGAAGAGTGGATCCACTGGGGCCTCGACGAGGGCTGGAGCTGGGTCGACGCCTCGCGGGTAAGCCTTGAAAACTCCAGCCACCAGTTGCATGAACGCCAGACCGGCCAGGTCGAACAATGGCGCCTGAGCGGCTACAGCTGGCGCCCCGACGGCATCGCCCTGGGCCTGGCCCTGCGTTGCTGGCGCTGGCTCAAGCCGCGCCTGCGCAAGGCCGACGGCCCAGCCAACGTCACCCCGAACCCCACACAGGAGCGAACGGATGCCATCCCAGGTCATAGTCAACGCTGACGATTTCGGCCTCAGTGCCCCCATCAACGCGGTGATCCTGCACGCGTTCCAGGCCGGGCTGATCAGCTCGGCAACACTGATGGCCAACATGCCGGCGTTCCAGGCCGCGTGCGTACTGGCCCAGCAGCCGGCGTTGAAGGGCCGCATCGGCCTGCATTTCAACCTGACCTACGGCCGCCCCCTGAGCCAGGCGATCCTCGCCGAACCGCGCTTCTGCACCGCCCAGGGCGAGTTCGACCTCGGGCTGCGCCAGCGCACCCTGCGCCTGTCACGCAGCGAGCGCGAAGCGGTGCGCGAGGAGCTCGAGGCTCAATGGCAACGCTGTGTGGCCCATGGTGTCATACCCAGCCACCTGGACTCGCACCAGCACGTGCACAACATCTGGCCGGTCGGCGAGGTAGTCGCACGGTTTGCCCGCGAACACACCATACCGGTGCGTCTGGCGCGCAATGTCGGGGCCAATATCGGGCCACTGAAGCGGGTCTTCAAGACCCTGCTCAACCGCCGCCTGAAACAGCTCTGCGGCGTGACCGCCGACTACGTCTGCACCCCGCTGGATCTCAAGGCCGGACTGGCGCCGGCGCATGGCGTACTGGAGGTGGTGGCCCATCCCAGCGCCCTGGGCGGCCACGACTTCGGTGATGCCTACCTGGCAACCGGGGAATCCCTCAAGAGCCTGGTCGACCGCCAGTTGCAGGGGGTGGAACGGGTGGGTTATACCGAGTTGAACATGTCCTGACGCCTGCGCACTGGCATGCCCGGTGCGCGTGTGCGTGGTGTGCTTTCGCAGGTAATCCAAAGAAAAGAGCACCACGGTCTGCATCTATCTACCACCCGAATCAGCCATCGATGGCGCCTGCTGTTGCGTTCCACAACAGGAGCGACAGCCATGCCTTCAACTCTCCCCTCCACCCACCAGAACCTCATCATCCAGCGCTTGCCTTCATGGGCGTCAAGACTCAGTGAAGAACAATGGCAAACCCTGCGCGCCAGCGCGCTGCCTCTGCAGGGCCTGCCAGGGCAACACGCCGACGACTTCGAAAACGCCTTGCCCGAACTGCGCGAGGCTGTGCTGGCCAGCCAGGCGCAGTTGGCCACGGCGCAGCAGCGCCTGGCCCGGACGCTCAAGGGCCTCCAGCAGATCGACGAATTCGCCGAGCCACTGCTCGCCGCGCAATTGAAAGCCGAGCACGGGTTCCAGGCCCCGCTGCGCACAGCGGAGCTGATCCACGTGCATGACCGTTACACCCATGAGGTCTACGTGAGCACCTACGAGCGTCGCCCGTTGCTCGAGGCTGCCCTGCACAACTTTGCCGATGGCATCAGTTTCAACATCAAGAGCGCACTGGCCCTGAAGGGTGATACCGAGATCACCGACATCACGGTGACCGGCACCACCACCCTCGGTGACAGCGAAACCCGAGTGCCCTACCCCCTGGCCTCCAAAGCCTTCAGCATCAAAGCATTGCCGCTTTCACCCGAAGCCTTCGCCAGCACCTGCCGCAATCTCGACCTGGGCCAGCGCTACCAGGAACACCTGCAAGCCAGGTTCAGCCAGACCTGTGTCCGCCCTGCCGCGATCAGGCTCTACCAGAGCAACTTACAACTGGCGGCAGACCTGGCGCGGCTGCAGCATCGGATCGGCGGCGACGCACGGGATTGCATCCAGCAGCTGCTCGATGACGGATCGGCCCTGCCTTGCCAACGGTTGCAACTGTTCGGCGTGACGCTGCACGAGGCCCTGCTGATCGACGCCGGTGACGTCGGTCGACTGCTGTATCTCCCAGGTCAGGAAGCCGCCGTCCGTGTCTTCAGCAGTGACCAGGCGCTGGTGGTGCAATTGCAGACCGACCTTTGCGACCCCGCCTTTCGCAAACACTGCCTGGCGCTGATCGCCAGCGAAGAACGCCTGCAGTTCGTCGATCGTGCGCGGCAGAACCTCAGCAGCGATGCGCACGCGGGCTATGATCAGGCCTGGACACTGCCTGATGGCGCCGATCTGCACCTGGAGCGGCACGATATCGAAGGGCCGCTGTTCGACTTCCTGTACACCGACCATCTCGCCTGGCTCAAGGCCGAGGCAATGCTGTTCGCCGTGCCCACGGCCCAAGCCGACGAACAGGCGCGCAAGAAGCGCCTGCAGATGTGGGAGAGCCTGGGCTTGAATGCCCTGATGACCATCGGCATGTTCATCCCCGCAGTGGGTGTACTGATGGTCGCGGTAACGGCCTGCCAACTGCTGCATGAGGTCTACGAAGGCTACGAGGCCTGGGAGGTCGGTGATCGCGACGAGGCGTTCCAGCACCTGAAAGTGGTAGGCCTCAACCTGGCAGTGATCGCCGGGCTGTATGTCGGCGGACAGGTGGTACGCACGCTTACCCGCACACCGTTGCTCGAGAGCCTCGATCCGATCACCCGCGCCGATGGCAGCCAACGCCTCTGGCGCGGCGACCTGACGCCCTACCGTGTCAAGGCCTCCGAGATCACGCCGGAGTCCTTGCACATGGACGGCCACAGATATCTGCGGCGTTTCGACGCACAGCTGCAGCGCTGGCGGCTCGTTCATCCTGATGAACCTGAGGCCTACCAACCGCTGCTGGAGCACAATGACGAAGGCGCCTGGCGCGCCGAGCACGAACAACCACGCGACTGGTCACTGGCGACACTGGTGAGGCGCCTGGACAGCCGCCTTGAAACCCTCACCCCGGCGCAACTGGAGCAGGCAGCACGCATCAGCGGCATGGACGAAGCACAACTGCGCCAGGTACACCTGACCCACGCCAAGACCCCACCGCTGCTGGCCGACACCTTGGCACGCCTGCGCGTGCAACGTCAGATCGCGCAAAACTATCCGACAGCGAGCGCCGCCGAGCGTGACAGGCTGTTCGCCGAAAGCTACGAGGCCAGTGTGCCGGCCCATGTCGACGAAGCGCGGATGCTGCAGGACTACCCCAGACTCGGTGCGCCATTGTGCAGGCGCCTGCTCGGCTCGATGACCACGACCGAACAAGCGGCCTGGAGCACAGGTCAGGTCCTCCCCGCACGCCTGGCCAGACTTGCGCAGGGCCTCGAGGCGCAGTTGCCGGTTGTCCGCGGCCTCGAAGGCCTGTACCTGCCCGGGCTGGCCAGCGCGCACAGCGAACGCCTTGCGCTCAAAGCCATGACCGCGCTGAAAGGCTGGCCACAGGATGTGCGTATCGAGCTGCGCGCAGACAGCCCCCATGGGCCTACCCTTGCCGTAGCTGGCAGCCGCTACGCTACGCGCTTGCGGGTCATCATCCAGTCTGCTCAGGGGTACGAGCCCTATCTGGGCGAGCGCCCCGCCCCCACACCCGCCACTGCCGATCTGTGCCAGGCTGCGGTGAAAATACTGTCAGCCAATGAGCGTGCGGCGCTGGCGCTTGAGGCCAGCACCGGTGACAGCCTGCGAGCGCGCCTGACAGCCCTGGTCGACGCCGACCGCCAGGCCTGGGCCCGGCAACTGCGCCCATTCGGCGACTTCGCCTGGTTAAGGCAACAGGGGCTTCGTGGAGGAACGCCGATGGATCCGAACCCTGCACCCGGGATCGAGCCTGAGCCGGCAGTCGTCCCTGCGCCACCTCCCGAACCGATCGACCGGGCGCTTTACCGCCAGGTGCAGCAGATCTACCCCGCCATGAACGACGAAGGCGTCGAAGCCTTCTTTGCCGCGAGTCGCGAGCAAGGAGTGAGCCCGGATCAGGCTGTGGCGTCCCTGAACGCGCAGTATCAAGTAGTGACGGCCAACTTCGCTGCCTGGGCCGAGGGCTCACCTGCCCGAACCCAGGCCATGACGCGACTGCTGAACAGCTGGCGCGGCATGAGTCGACAAGCGCTGGGCGAACAGTGGCTGTTTTCACTGGAGCTGGCCGACCTCGATCTCACCGACGCCGACCTCGCCAGCCTGGAACTACCCCACCACTTCCCGCATGTCCAGCTTCTTGACCTGGCCCGCAACCCGCAAATCAGCACCCTTCCCGCTTCGTTGCTCGAACGCCTGCCCAATCTGCACACGCTGAGCCTGGAAGCGTGCTCGCTGCAACACTTTCCGCAACTGCGCAACCCGCAAACGCTACGCCTGCTGGATCTGGAGGAAAACAACCTGATCTGGAACGAACAGGCACAACAAAGGCTGAACCAGATGGTCAACCTCAGGACCCTGGACCTCACCAACAATCCGCTGCAGACAAGCCCTGCTCTGGAAGCCCTGCCCAACCTGGAATCGCTGCTGCTCGGCAATTGCGAATTGAGCGAAATGCCCGCTGGCCTGGCGAACATGCGCAACCCGCACATCGTCAATCTGGGCGAAAACCGTTTCACCGAACTGCCACAGCCGCAACCTCTGCCGCGTCCGCTCGCTATGGTCATGCGGCTGGAAAGCCAACACATGGACGACGGCATGATTGCGCAGATCAATGCCTACTACGTGCGTTTCGGCGTAGACCTGATGGTCGCCGAGCATGAATACGAAGCCCTGCTGTCCACGGCCAGCGACGAAGACTTCAGCGTCTGGAATCGCCTGCCCCTCCAGTACCGCAGGGACCTGAGGACGTTGATCGAGGATGATCAGTTCAATGCGGCCCCCGAGGCGAACCTCACGGAAATCTGGCGACGCCTTCACCTGATGGATCAAGACGCGGTATTGGGCGAGCAAGCGATTGCCGCGGGGGCCGAGCATTTGCTGGAACTGCCTTTCCCACCGGCGCCCGAAGCCGAGCTCGCCGAGTCGCCTGAGCCGCCGTCACCGGAAGAGTAGACACCGTGGCCACCCGTCGGCGCCTGTCGGGCGCCAACGGCTTGGCGATGGCGAATCATCGCACTTCAACCAGACTGGAATATTTCCGACAGCAGGTGCATGCTCGGCTGAAGCGTTTCACCTGATCAGCTAAAAGTGAGGTGCAGTACCCATGGACCGTCTGCTCGATTCGCTGTTTCCCACCCCAGAAGACATCCCCGAGGCCTGGCGCCTGGGCGAGCCGCTGGAGCAACGCGACTATCTGGTGGCAGGGCAGCTCAGGCGCTGGGACGGGCCGCTGGCCACGGTGCGCAGCCCGGTGTGGCTCAAGGAGGGCGATCAGGAACGCCAGGTCATCCTCGGCAGCGCGCCGCTGCTCGACGCCGACACCGCCCTCACCGCCCTCGATGCCGCGGTGCAAGCCTACGACAAGGGCCGCGGCGTGTGGCCGAACATGCGTGTGGCCGAACGTATCCAGCATGTCGAAGCCTTCCTGGCGCGCATGCGCGAACAACGCGGCGCCGTGGTCAAGCTGCTGATGTGGGAGATCGGCAAGAACCTCAAGGACTCGGAAAAGGAGTTCGACCGCACCTGCGACTACATCGTCGATACCATCAACGCCCTCAAGGACCTGGACCGCCGCTCCAGCCGCTTCGAGCTGGAACAGGGCACACTCGGCCAGATCCGCCGCGCACCACTGGGCGTGGCGCTGTGCATGGGGCCGTACAACTATCCGCTCAACGAGACCTTCACCACGCTGATCCCCGCGCTGATCATGGGCAACACCGTGGTGTTCAAGCCGGCCAAGTTCGGTGTGCTGCTGATCCGTCCGCTGCTCGAAGCCTTCCGCGACAGCTTCCCGCCAGGGGTGATCAACGTCATCTATGGTCGCGGCCGCGAGACGGTCAGCGCGCTGATGGCCAGCGGCAAGGTCGATGTGTTCGCCTTCATCGGCACGCACAAGGCCGCCAGCGACCTGAAAAAGCTCCATCCGCGCCCCCATCGACTGCGGGCGGCGCTGGGCCTGGATGCCAAGAATCCGGGGATCGTGCTGCCCGAGGTGGACCTGGACAACGCCGTCGATGAAGCCTTGACCGGCGCCCTGTCGTTCAACGGCCAGCGCTGCACGGCACTGAAGATCCTGTTCGTGCACGAGGATGTGGTCGAGCCGTTCCTCGAGAAATTCCAGCGCAAGCTTGCGGCACTCAAGCCAGGCATGCCCTGGGAGCCCGGCGTTGCACTGACGCCGCTGCCGGAGCCGGGCAAGGTCGACTACCTCGATGGCCTGGTCGCCGACGCGCAGGCGCACGGCGCGAAGATCCTCAACCCGGGGGGCGGCCAGAGCCGGGGGTCGTTCTTCTACCCCGCCCTGCTGTACCCGGTGGCGCCGTCGATGCGCGTCTATCACGAAGAGCAGTTCGGCCCGCTGGTGCCGGTGGTGCCCTACCGCGACCTGCAGACGGTGATCGACTATGTGCTCGACTCCGACTACGGCCAGCAACTGAGCCTGTTCGGCAACGACCCGCAGACCGTCGGTGCGTTGGTCGACACCTTCGCCAACCAGGTCGGGCGCATCAACCTCAACGCCCAGTGCCAGCGCGGCCCGGACACCTATCCGTTCAACGGCCGCAAGAACAGCGCCGAAGGGACCTTGTCGGTGCATGACGCGCTGCGGGTATTCTCGATCCGTACCCTGGTGGCCACCAAGTTCCAAGAGTCCAACAAGACGCTGATCAGCGAGATCATCCGCAATCGCCAGTCCAGCTTCCTGACCACCGACTACATCTTCTAGCCAGCGGCCGCTTAATCGGAAAACGGCATTTGCGCATTCGTCGAAACTGTACAAATATACAGTTTCGACGAATGACCACCCTCCACAGGAGGTATGCGCAATGCCAGCCAAACCCATCCCCGAAGGCCAGCACAGCATCACGCCCTACCTGGGTATCAAGGATGCCGCCAAGGCCATCGCCTTCTACAAGCAAGCCTTCGGCGCCGTCGAGATGTTTCGCCTCGACGGCCCCGACGGTCGCGTCGGTCATGCCGAGCTGAAAATCGGCGACTCCTCGCTGATGCTCGCCGACCCCTGCGACATGGACGGTGGCCTCACCGCCAGCCAGTCGTTGCCAGGGGCTGCCATCGGCTTGCACCTGTATGTCGAGGACTGCGACAAGGTCTATGCACAGGCCGTCGCTGCCGGCGCCACGCCACTGCGAGAGGTGCAGGACCAGTTCTACGGTGATCGCAGCGGTACCTTGAAAGACCCCTTCGGCAACCTCTGGTTCGTGTCCACCCACAAGGAAGACCTGAGCCCCGAAGAGATCCACGCCCGCGCAGCCAAGCTGTTCGGCGGCAACTGAACGGGCGACGAGTCGCAAGCCGCACGCTTGAAGTTGAAAGCGCCGCGGCTTTGCTTGAAGCTTGAGGCTTGTAGCTCGGAGCTGCTATTGAATGCGAATCATCGAAAAGAACGGCGCGCAGGTGCGCACCCTCACCCCGGCCGAAGAAGAACTGCTGGCCGGGTTTGCCAGTGCCACGCTGGTTGGCCCGCGCCTGCTGCAAGCCAACCAGTGGCTGATGAAGGTGCGCAGCGCCAACCAATGGCTGGCCTGCGATTGCCGCAAGGATGCCCTGCCGGTGCTCAATGTCAGCCTCAACGGCAACACTGGCACCTTGTTCCTGCGCAATAACCCCGACACCCCGGAGCATGCTCCCGGCTGCCCTTTCACCAAGGACGAGCGCGAAGCCATGGAGCGCAGCGAGGACGTACCGCCGCCCGCCGCCTGGCTGCCACCAGACACGCCGCTGCGTCTGCTCGGCGACTTCCACCGCGCCACCACGGGTAACGGAATCGGCGGTGAGGCCGGGGAGCGCCGCGAGCAACAGCGCCTGCTGTCGCTGCTGCTGACCTGGATCGAGGCCAGCGGCCTGAACGTCTACGCCACGCACCTGAAAAAGGACCTGACCGCGCAGTTCGCCGAACTGCGCGGGGTCGCTGGCCGCTATCCGCTGCTCGAGCGGGTCCCGGCGAGCAACTACCTGGAAACGCGCCTGGACATGAAGCACATGATGATGCTCAAGGCGCGCCTGCGTGAATCCAGCGTATTCGGCAACCACCGCCGCCACGGTCTGTTGCTGGACTGCGTCGAGCAGATCAAGGGGCGCAAGCTGCTCAATGCCCGTAGCGAAGACGGTTTCGACTTCCAGGGCCATCACTTGCTCTGGGGTGGCAGCAAGACCGGCGGCCCGCTGCTGGCCTTGGCGCTGTACTCGCCCGCCACTGCCGGCAGCCACTACTACGAACTGATCCATGTCGCCAGCGTACCGGTGCTCTCACGTGCGCACTTGTTCCCGGTATACCGTGACGAGGAGCGCGAACCGCTGAAAGCCTTGGTCTCGCTGATCGACTGGATGGCGGGCAAGGGGGTCAAAGTGCTGATGCGCCGCCCGGTGATCGGCGGCGAGGTGATGGACGAGCTGGTACTGACTTCCGACCAGGACCGCGTGCTGTCGGTGTCGCTGCTGGAAAAGCCGCTCGGCCCGGAGCCCGACACGGAAAACTTCAAGCGCTACGCAGACTTCAAGAGCCCGGAAACCTTCCGCAAGTACGTGGCGGGGTTCTTCATGCGTGAGCGCTGAAGCACGGCCTTGTGCTGCTTGCCAAGGCCGTCTGTTCCTTGAGTCAACTAGAACGCCGCCTCGAAAATCGCTTCGATCTCCCCCTGGCTGGCAGTGCGCGGATTGGTCAGCCCACAGGCATCCTTCAACGCATTGGCCGCCAACACCGGCACATCTTCGCGCTTGGCCCCCAGCTCTGCCAGGCCGGAAGGGATCCCTACCGCCACGGCCAGATGCTCGATCGCCGAAATGGCCGCCCCCGCGCCCTGCTCTGCCGTCAGCCCACACACCTTCACGCCCATGGCCTTGGCCACATCGCGCAGACGCGCGGCGCTGACCTGGGCATTGAAGCGCTGCACATGCGGCAGCAACACCGCGTTGCAGACCCCATGCGGCAGGTCGTAGTAGCCACCGAGCTGATGCGCCATGGCATGTACATAACCCAGCGAAGCATTGTTGAAGGCCATGCCGGCGAGGAACTGGGCGTACGCCATGTTCTCCCGGGCTTGCAAGTCCTGGCCGTCGGCAACCGCCTGGCGCAGGTTGTCGTTGATCAACGTGATGGCCTTGAGTGCACAGGCGTCGGTGATCGGGTTGGCGGCCGTGGAGACATACGCCTCGATAGCGTGGGTCAGCGCATCCATGCCGGTGGCGGCGGTCAGGCCCTTGGGCATGCCGACCATCAGTGCCGGGTCGTTGACCGACAGGATCGGCGTGACATTGCGGTCGACGATGGCCATTTTCACGTGGCGCGATTCGTCGGTGATGATGCAGAAACGGGTCATCTCGCTGGCCGTACCGGCCGTGGTGTTGATGGCGATCAGTGGCAATTGCGGCTTGGCCGAACGGTCCACGCCTTCGTAGTCGCGAATATGCCCGCCGTTGGTTGCGCACAGGGCGATGCCCTTGGCGCAGTCATGGGGCGAGCCGCCACCGAGCGAGATCACACAATCGCAGCGTTCGCGCTGCAACAGTGCCAGGCCCGCCTCGACGTTGGCGATGCTCGGGTTGGGCTTGGCGCCGTCGAAGATCGCCGAGTCGATGTCGCGCTCGGCCAGTAGCCCGGCGATACGCTTGGCGACCCCGGCCCTGGACAGGCCTTCGTCAGTCACGATCAACGCCTTGCGCAAGCCGTAGCCGGCAATCGCCGCCATGGCTTCGTCCAGGCAATCGAGGCCCATGATGTTGACGGGTGGAATGAAGAAGGTGCTGCTCATGGCCGAGATCCTCTCAGGTTGTTGTCTGTCTACCTTCGAGGATCTGCCCTAACTGCCACACGAATGTTGATCCAGGACAAGCCGCCGTGACTGAACGGTCGACATCGCAGGCAGTCCGCGATGAGCGGCACTCGTTTACCCCAGAAACAACCGATACGCCGGATTGTCCGTCTCATCCCAGTAGCGATAGCCCATGGCCTGCAGCGCGTGGGGCATGAGGGCCTGTTCGTCGGCTGGCACCTCCAGCGCAGCGAATACCCGTGCCTCGGCAGCGCCATGGTTACGGTAGTGGAACAGGCTGATGTTCCAGTTCTGGCCCAGGCGCTCGAGAAAGCCCAGCAACGCACCTGGGCGTTCGGGGAACTCGAAGCGCAGCACCCGCTCGTCGGCGCTCGGCGCAGCATGGCCGCCGACAGTGTGGCGCACATGCAGCTTGGCCAGTTCGTTGTCGGTCAGGTCGAGTACCTCATAGCCCTGCGCCCGCAAGCTGTCCAGCAGGCCCTCGCGCGGGTCGTGCTGCGGATGGGTTTGCACGCCGACGAACAGCCGGGCTTCCTTGCCAGGGTGGTAGCGGTAGTTGAACTCGGTCACCTGGCGCTTGCCCAGGGCCTGGCAGAAAGCGCGAAAGCTCCCCGGCCGCTCAGGGATGGTGACCGCGATCACCGCCTCACGCTGCTCGCCGAGCTCGGCACGCTCGGCCACATGGCGCAAGCGGTCGAAATTGATGTTGGCCCCAGAGTCGATGGCGACCAGGGTCTGCCCACGGACGGCATCTCGCGCCACGTACTTCTTGATACCGGCCACGGCCAGCGCGCCGGAAGGCTCGGTGATCGATCGGGTATCGTCGTAGATGTCCTTGATCGCCGCGCACAGCTCATCGCTGCTGACGGTGATCACTTCATCGACGAAATGCCGGCACAACTCGAAGCAATGGGCACCGACCTGGGCCACCGCCACGCCGTCGGCAAAGGTGCCGACCTGCGCCAGTACCACTCGCTCGCCAGCGGCCAGCGCGGCCTGCAGGCAGTTGGAGTCCTCGGGCTCGACACCGATCACCTTGACCTGCGGACGCAAGTACTTCACGTAGGCGGCGATCCCCGCGATCAAACCTCCGCCACCGACCGGGACGAAGATCGC
The DNA here is from genome assembly GCF_048068255.1 of Pseudomonas sp. NY15374. Taxonomy (NCBI): domain Bacteria; kingdom Pseudomonadati; phylum Pseudomonadota; class Gammaproteobacteria; order Pseudomonadales; family Pseudomonadaceae; genus Pseudomonas; species Pseudomonas sp. NY15374. Next base: position 255,213 of record NZ_JBLUPZ010000005.1, on the reverse strand, counting down.
ATCCAGGGCGCCCGGGTGCTGGCGCAGGATCTCCATGGCCACGGTGCCCTGCCCGGCGATCACGTCGGGATCGTCGAACGGCGGCACGAACGTCGCTCCCTGGCGGTCGGCCAGTTGCAGCGCATGGGCCAAGGCATGGGGGAAGCTTTCGCCATGCAGCACCACGTTGCCGCCGCGCGAGCGCACACCGGCGATCTTCAGTTCAGGGGTGGTGGTGGGCATGACGATGGTCGCCGTCATGCCCAGGTGCGCTGCGGCCAGCGCCACGCCCTGGGCATGGTTGCCGGCGGAAGCGGTGATCACGCCACGCTCGCGCTGGACCTGGGACAGGCGCGACAGCCGGGTATAGGCACCGCGGATCTTGAACGAGAAGGTCGGTTGCAGGTCTTCGCGCTTGAGCAACACCTGGTTGCCGAGGCTGGTGGACAGCGCCGGGGCCGCCTGCAGCGGGGTTTCGATGGCCAGGTCGTACACGGGCGCTGCAAGAATGCGCCGCACCTGCTCCGACAGCAGCTGCTGGGGCGTGACGGGGGAACGGGGGCTGACGCTCAGATTGCTCATCGATGACTCCTGGGGTTTGCAGATGCCCAGGAGTCGAGAAGAAAAAACCCGCCTCCAGGGCGGGTTTCGGTGCCAGTGCGCGCTAGCCCGCCAATCCGATAATGGCGGTAATAATAATCAGGCCGAAGGTGCGCACAGGCGAGTAGGTATTCATGGTGTAGGAACTTATCCCGCCAAACCGTAGGAAGTCAACTTTCAGCAGCGCGCCTGTTGCTGTGCCGACAGCGGCACGTCGAAGACCTTGTCAAAGCCCCACTGGAAGACGAAGGCATAGACGAAGAAGAACACGAACAGGGCCAGGTTGGTGAGCAACGCGCTCCACAGGCTGATATCCAGCCAGAACGCCACCAGCGGCAGCAGGATCAGCACCAGCCCACCCTCGAAGCCCAGCGCATGCAGCAAGCGGCGGAACCAGGTACGGGTACGCTGCGCCTGGCGTGCTTCCCAGCGCTCGAAGGCCCAGTTGTAGCCCATGTTCCAGCTCATGGCGATGCCCGACATCAGGATCGAGAGTATCGTCGAATGAGCCATGCCGGCGTCGAACATCAGCGACAGCGCAGGCGCCACGCACGCCACGGCGATGACTTCGTAGAGAATGGCCTGGACGACCTTGCGGGCCTTGCCTTGCATGGAGCACTCCTTGGCGGAAACGGAAGGAGACGGTACGCCGGTTCAGGCACCGGTTCAAGCACAGGAATCGTGTGGGAAAATCGTTAGGCTGCTTTCTTTTATCCCTCCAGCCAGCCATGATTGCTGCACCGCCCGCCCGCGAACACCGCCATGACCGCCCCAGCCCCAACGCCTGTCAGCACCACCGCCCTGACCCTGCAGATCCTTTCGATCGTCTTCTACACCTTCGTCGCCTTCCTGTGCATCGGCCTGCCCATCGCGGTGCTGCCCGGCCATGTACACGACCAGTTGGGCATGGGTGCGGTGATCGCCGGCCTGACCATCGGCTTGCAATACCTCGCCACCTTGCTCAGCAGGCCCTTCGCCGGTCGCGTGGCCGATAGCCTGGGCGGCAAGCAGGCGATTCGCTACGGGCTGTATGGCATTGCCGGTTGCGGCGTGCTGACCCTGCTGTCGGCCTGGTCCCTCGCCCTGCCCTCGCTGAGCCTGGCGTTGCTGCTGGCCGGGCGTGTGCTGCTGGGGGTCGCCCAAGGCCTGATCGGCGTCGCCACGCTGAGCTGGGGCATCGGCCAGGTCGGTGCCGAACACACCGCGCGGGTGATCTCCTGGAATGGCATCGCCTCCTACGGCGCCATCGCCATCGGCGCGCCCGCCGGGGTGGTGATGGTCGGCCAACTGAGCTTCGTTGCCCTCGGCCCGGCCTTGCTGGTGATGGCGCTGCTGGCCCTGTGGGTGCTGCGCGGCCGCCCGGACGTAGTAGTGGTGCGCGGTGAGCGCCTGCCCTTCTGGTCCGCCTTTGGCCGCGTTGCACCCTGCGGCATGGGGCTGACACTGGCGTCGATCGGCTACGGCACCCTGACCACCTTTGTCACCCTCTACTACCTGGAGCAAGGCTGGGTTGGCGCGGCCTGGTGCCTGAGCGCCTTCGGCCTGTGCTTCATCGTCTCGCGGCTGTTGTTCGTCAACGCGGTCAACCGCTTCGGCGGCTATAACGTGGCGATCGCGTGCATGGCCACCGAAGTGCTGGGGCTGACCCTGCTGTGGCTGGCGCCTGCACCGGGATGGGCTTTGGTTGGGGCGGGGCTCACCGGCTTTGGCTTGTCGCTGGTGTATCCGGCGCTGGGCGTGGAGGCGATCAGGCAGGTGCCCAGCGCCAGCCGGGGCGCGGGGCTCGGGGCCTACGCGGTGTTCTTCGACCTGGCATTGGGCCTGGCCGGCCCGGTAATGGGCGCGGTAGCCGTGCACCTGGGGTACGCGTCGATCTTCTGCGTGGCAGCGCTGCTGGCACTGTCAGGGGTGGGCCTGGTCCTGCTGCTGGCTCGCCGCGCCGACCGCCGCTGAACGCTCGGCGGGCTCCGGGGCTCCCAGCGCCTGGCTGAAGAACGCCGCAGCCTCGCTCTGCAGGCCCCGGTGCACCTGGCGACGGTCGATGCCGTCGGCATCCTTGCACAACACCGCCATGCGCTGGCGCTGTTCGTCGTCGCAGGGTGCCATGAACACGAAATGTCCAGCGCCAGACAACAGACGGTAGTCGGGCGTGACCGGCAACTTGCGCGCCAGGGCGCTGGCGTTGCGGTCGACTGCAAGCAACTGGTCCTGGTCGCCGCTGTAGATCAGTGCGGGCACATGCACGCCGGCCAGGGCATGGCGGCCAAACATCAGGCTCAATGGCGCCATCAGCATCACCGCACCGACACGCGGGTCGGACTGCGGGGTCAACTCGCTGCGGTCGGCGATCAACACGCCATGGGTCTTGCAGGCATCGGCATCCATCGGACGTTCCAGGCAATAGTTGCGCAGTCGCTCAAGGTCTGGCTGGGCGCCCGACAGGATCAATGCAGTCTCCCCGCCTGCCGAGTAGCCGATCACGCCAACCTTGCCCTGGCTGAGGTAAGGGCTGAGCAGGTGATCCGCACGCGCCGCGGTGATCGCGGCGCTGACCTGCAAGGGGCGGCCGTAGAGGTTGCTGAGCTTGCCCAGCCGACTGTGGTCGCGAAGGTTGTCGCCCGGGTGGGTGACGGCCACCACCACGAAGCCCTGGCGGGCCAGCGAGGTCGCCAGGTCGTGCAACGCCACCGGGGTGCCGGTATTGCCATGGGAGACCACCAGCAGCGGGAACTGGCCCATGGCGACCGGCGCCTCTTCGGCCACCCGCAGGGTGTAGCCTTCGATGCGCGTAGGCCGCGCCGGGCTGCTGCTGGGATAGAACACCAGGGCCTGCATGGGCTGGGCATCCACCGGGTCGGCAAGCGTGAGGCGATGCAGGCCGGCCACCCAAGGTGAAGCCTCGGCACGGGCCAGCAGGCCGCCGAGCAGGAGCAACGTCAACAGGGCACGGGTTTTCATCGCGAGCGTCTCTCCCCTCGAGGCGGACGAGTAGCATAAGCATAGAAGCTACGCGATGGACGACAGATGAAACATCCATGAAAAAGCCGGCTGTCGCACAAGGCGACAGCCGGCTTTTTCGGGGTTCGGATCAGGCTGCGGCGAACAACTCGTTGGCAATCTGCGCCTGGGCAGCGTCGATGGCCTTGCTGCGATGCTCAGGGCCATACGCCAGGCCGTGGGCGCGGACGATTTCCAGGTCGGTGATGCCGATGAAGCCCAGGAACACCTTGAGGAAGTCTTCATGGCCGACACCGCTTGGCTGGCCCTGGTGCAGGCCACCGGCAGTGGACACCAGCACGACTTTCTTGTCGCCGCACAGGCCTTCCGGGCCCGCTTCGGTGTAGCGGAAGGTCTGACCGGCGACGGCCACGCGATCGATCCAGGCCTTGAGCTGGGTCGGCACGGTGAAGTTGTACATCGGAGCACCGATCACCACGGCGTCGGCGGCGAGGAACTCGGCCAGGGTTTCGGCACTCAGGCGGGCTTCGTGGGCCAGGGCGGCGTCACGGGCTTCTTCGGGGGTGCCGGCGGCGACCAGGGTCGCGGCCGAGAAGTGGCTGATGGCATCGGCAGCGAGGTCGCGGTAGATGACTTCGACGCTAGGATCGGCGGCCTTCCAGGCATCGACCACTTCGCGGCTCAACTGGCGGGAGGCGGAATTGTCGCCCAGGATGCTCGAATCGATGTGCAACAGTTTCATGGGACTCTCCTGTGAATGAAGACCGCGGCGGTGGGCGATCACGATGGAGAGAATCCTACACAGGCGACGAATAGCTGATTAGTCGGCAAAAATGCGTTAGTTTGTTCCACTGATGGAACAGTGAGATATCCATATGCAAGACCTCAACGACCTCTTCTACTTCGCCCGGGTGGTCGAGGCCGGTGGCTTCGCCGCCGCCGGGCGCCAGTTGGGCATCCCCAAGTCGCGCCTGTCGCGGCGTATCGCGGAACTCGAGGAGCGCCTGGGCACGCGCCTGCTGCAGCGCACGACCCGGCAACTGAAGCTGACCGCCGTCGGTGAACGTTACCTGCACCACTGCCAGGCCATGCTGCTGGAGGCCGAGATGGCCGACGAAGCCGTCGCCAGCATGACCAGCGAGCCGCGTGGACGCCTGCGGGTATCTAGCCCGGTAGCCCTGGCACATGCCTTTTTACCAGACATCATCAGCCGCTTTCTCGCCCAGTACCCGCTGGTCCAACTGGAGATGGTGCTGCTCAATCGCCGTGTCGACCTGATCGCCGAAGGTATCGATGTGGCGCTGCGGGTGCGCGACCTGGGGGACGAGGACCCGGCCCTGGCCACCCGCCGCCTGCGCCAGGCGCAGATGTACCTGGTGGCAGCACCTGGATTCGCCGACGGGCTCGAGCACCCGTCGCAATTGGCGGGGCTGCCGGTGCTGGGAGCGGCGGATGCCGATCGCCTGGTGCACTTTCGCCTCATCGGGCCGGGCGGTGAGGAGCAGGAGATCGCCCTGGAACCGCGCCTGACCATCGATGACTTCGTTGTGCGCAAGGCCTCGGCCCGCGCAGGCCTGGGCTTTACCGCCCTGCCAAGCAACTATTGCGAAGAAGAACTGGAACGCGGTGAACTGGTGCACCTGCTGCCGGAGTGGTCACTGCCAGGGGGTTACCTGCAGGCAGTGTATCCGCACCGACGGGGTGTGTTGCCTGCAGTGCGGGTATGGATCGATCACCTGGCGGCCTCGTTCGAGGCCTGTGGAGAGCGTTATGTCTGAACGACGCATGAGCCCCGAGCAGGTGGCAGCGTTCTGCCTGAGCCTGCCCGGCGCGCGGGAGGATTACAAATGGGGCGGAATCCGGGTGTTCTCGGTGGCCGGTAACAAGATGTTCGCCGTGCTTGACCTGCCGGGAGCAGGCTTGATGTTCAAGGTCGCCGACGAGCTGTTTCTCGGTTATTGCGACCGTCCCGGCGTACGGCCGGCGCCTTATCTGGCGAGGGCGCGCTGGATCAGCATGCTGCCTCCCTACCCCATGGGCCGGGAGGAGTTGACCGATCTGCTGCAGCGTTCGCACCAGCTGGTGGTGCGACGCTTGCCCAAGCGCTTGCAGGTGGGCTTGTTGGCGGATTGAGGATTGCTCGGCGCTCGCTCAGCCCATCAACCCCAGCCAGCGCCCACCCAGCACCAGGCGATCCAGCCAGAACACCTGGTGCAACGCGACGATTGCCCAGAACACCATCTGGTACGACAGCTTGCGGGTCTTGTGCCGGAACAGTTGCTGCGCCAGCAAGGCCCCCGGCCAACCACCGAGCAGCTCGCTGGCGTGGAGGATTTTCTCGGGCGTGCGCCAGGCCTGGGTGCGGGCCTGTCGCTTGTCCTGCCAGTACAACAACAGGCAGATCAGGCTGGCCGCCGGATACAGCGCCAGGGGCAGCCAGGACTGGCCGCTCCAGGCCATCTGCGCCACCCCCACGCCCGGTAGCAGGCACAAGACCAGCAGCACCAGCAACTTCAGGCGCAGGTTGCGCACGCCCTCGCCTGCCTGGCCAGCGTCGCGCCGCCCGGCACTTTGCCCGCGTGCCATCAGCCGTGCGCCGTGGCCCAGTCAACCCAGCCGAACTGCCAGGTCGCCAGGATCAGCAGGCCGAAGGCAATGCGGTACCAGGCAAAGACCGCGTAGCTGTGGTTGGCGATGAACTTGAGCAACGCACGCACCGCGATCATGGCGAAGATGAACGACACCACGAAGCCGATGGCGAACACCGGCAGGTCGGCCGGCTGGAACAGGTCGCGGTACTTGTAGCCCGAATACACCGCGGCACCGACCATGGTCGGCATCGCCAGGAAGAACGAGAACTCGGTCGCGGCCTTGCGCGACAGGCCGAACAGCAGGCCGCCGATGATGGTCGAGCCCGAACGCGAGGTCCCCGGGATCATCGCCAGGCACTGCACCAGGCCAACCTTCAGGGCATGGGACCAGCGCATGTCATCGACATGGTCGACCTCGATACGGTGATCGCGGCGCTCGGCCCAGAGCATGATGAAGCCACCCACCACCAACGCCACCGCCACGGTGATCGGGTTGAACAGGTACTCGTGGATCAGGTCGGCGAACAGTACGCCAAGCACTACCGCCGGCAGGAAGGCGATCAGCAGGTTGGCCGTGAAGCGCCGCGCCCTGGGCTGGCTCGACAGGCCGAATACCACTTCGAAAATCTTGCTGCGAAACTCCCACACCACCGCCAGGATCGCGCCCAGCTGAATGATGATGTTGAACGCCATCGCGCGCTCACCGCCAAAATCGATCAGGTCGGCCACGATGATCTGGTGGCCGGTACTGGAAATCGGCAGGAACTCGGTCAAGCCCTCGACGATACCCAGGATGATTGCCTGGAAGGCACTCCAAAAATCCATCAACTCCCCCAATGGACACTGCTCCTGGCAGCACCCTAGTTCTTTTCGATTACAAATATTCACCGCACGCGCGGCGACGCGTGTTTTACAGCCTTCGTTAGTCACAACACCAGCAAAAAAGTGCGCCGCGGCTAAAGGTTTCATCTTGCGCGGCCGAAATCCTATCAGAGGCCCCGCACGAAGGCTTGCGCGGGATGCAACATGGATTGTCGAGCGCGGCACTTAGCCGTTGGTCGACTGGGTTGCCGGCATCCGGTCATGGTTGGATGCTGCTCATATAAAAAGAACAAGACATGGAGTGACCTTTTGATGAAGACCTTGAGATCGATGTCGATCAGCCGTCGTCTGTGGCTGATCCTGCTCGTGGCCGTCGCCATGCTGTTGGTCCTGGGGCTGCTGATGCTGCGCCAGATCCATGGCGACCTGTACCAGGCCAAGGCGCAGAAGACCCAGCACGTGGTCGAGACTGCCGTGGGCGTGCTCGCCTACTACCAGGGGCTGGAGGCCGCCGGCAGCCTCGATCGGCAAAGCGCCCAGCAGCAGGCGCTGCAGGTGGTGCGAAGCCTGCGCTACGACAAGGATGACTATTTCTGGATCAACGACCTGCAACCGAAGATGGTCATGCATCCGGTCAACGCCAAGCTCGATGGCCAGGACCTGTCGGCGATCCGCGATCCTGACGGCTTTGCCGTGTTCAACGAGATGGTGACCCTGGCCAAGGCCCAGGGCGCAGGTCCGGTCAACTACCGCTGGCCCAAGCCCGGCGCCAGCGAGCCGGTGGCCAAGACCTCCTATATAGAACTGTTCAAACCCTGGGGCTGGATCATCGGCTCGGGGGTCTACGTCGACGACGTCCAGGACGAATTCGCCCGCCAGGTCCGCGAGGCCTCGCTGGTCGGGCTGGTCATTGCCCTGGTGATGGGGCTGGTGGTGTGGCTGATCGCCCGCAGCATCGCCCGTCCGCTGCACGAGGCGGTGCAGGCCATGGGCAACATCGCCAGTGGCGAGAGCGACCTGACCCGCCGGCTGGACACCCACGGACGCGACGAAATCACCCACCTGGGCGAGTACTTCAACCGCTTCAACGGCAAGCTGCAGGGCGTGGTCGGCCAGTTGCAGGGCACAGCCCATGCCCTGGCCCAGTCTGCCGGGCACGTCGGCGACAACGCCGGCAGCGCCCAGCAGCGCAGTGCCCAGCAATCCTTGCAGATGGACCAGGTGGCCACGGCGGTCAACGAGGTCACCTACGCGGTGCAGGATGTAGCGAAGAATGCCGAGCAGGCGGCCGTGGAAATGCGCGCCGCGCAGCAGCAGGTCGGTCAGGGCCAGCAGGCGATCCATGGCAGCCTGCAGCAGATCGACCGGTTGTCGGCGACCATCGATCAGGCCCAGGGGGTGATCCGCGACCTGGCCGGGCACAGCACCAAGATTGGTGGCGTACTGGAAGTGATCCGCTCGATCGCCGAGCAGACCAACCTGCTGGCCCTCAACGCCGCCATCGAGGCCGCCCGCGCTGGCGAGCAGGGCCGCGGCTTTGCCGTAGTCGCCGACGAGGTACGCCTGCTGGCCCAGCGCACGGCGCAGTCCACTGCCGAGATCCAGACCATGATCGAGCATCTGCAGGGCCAGTCGGATGCCGCCGTCCGGGCCATCGACACCAGTAGCGAAGCATCGCGCCAGACCGTCGAACAGGCCCGCGAAGCCGGTACCAGCCTTGCAGCCATCGAACAGGCACTGCATACCCTGGCAGCGCTGAACACCTCGATCGCCAGCGCCACCCTGCAGCAGTCCCATGTGGTCGAGGAAATCAACCGCAACGTGCTCGACACCGCGGGCCTTTCGCAACAGACCGCCGAGGCGGCGCGCCAATCCAGCGATGCCGGTGTTGCCCTGGCCCGCCTGAGCGAGGAGCTCGAGCAGTTGTTGCGACAATTCAGGGTCTGACCTCCAGGGGGCGCTACGGCGCCCCTTGTTGCAGAGATTCACCTTCCCCTGCCCTCAAGCTACAATCGCGCCCTTTCCCCTCCGAAGGATCGCCGATGTCCGGCCTCGAACTCTTCGCCGCCGCGCTCGGCGTCATCGCCGTCTGGCTCACGGTCAGGCAGAACATCTGGTGCTGGCCGATCGGCCTGGTGATGGTGCTGCTCTACAGCTGGATCTTCTACGACGTGAAGCTGTATTCGGACATGCTCCTGCAAGTGGTCTATGCCGTGCTCAACCTCTATGGCTGGTGGCAATGGACGCGGCCGGACCGCGTCGAGGACGCGCGCCGGGTATCACGCCTGGACACCGCTACGGTGCTGCGCGGACTGGGCTTGGGCCTGCTGGCGAGCGCCGCCCTGGGGGCCGCCATGGCCCACTGGACCGACGCCGCCCAACCCTGGCTGGATGCAGCGCTGACCGGGTTCAGTCTGGTCGCGCAGGTGTGGATGGCACAAAAACGCCTGCAATGCTGGGCGTTGTGGTTCGTGGTCGATGTGATTTTCGTCGGACTGTTCCTGTACAAGGGCTTGTACCTGACCGCCGCGTTGTACGCCCTGTTCACCCTGATCGCCGTGCGCGGTTGGCTGGAGTGGCGGCGCGATCCGGCGCTGGCCGGCGCATGAAGGTCCTGGTCCTGTGCGGCCCTGAATCCAGTGGCAAGAGCTGGCTCAGTGGCGAGATCCAGCACCGTTTCGGTGGCATCACCGTCGGCGAATACGTACGCCATTTCATCGACACCGAGCAGCGCGATACCTGTTACGCCGACATCCCGGCCATCGCCCGCGGGCAACTGGCCTGGGAGGACGAGGCGCGGGCAGCCTCGCCTTCGCTGCTGATCCTCGATACCCACCTGCTGAGCAACCTGTTGTGGAGTCGCGTGTTGTTCGGCGACTGCCCTGCATGGCTGGAACAAGCGCTGCTGGCCAGGCACTACGACCTGCACCTGCTGCTCAGTCCGGAGGGTGTGGAATGGATTGGCGATGGCCAGCGCTGCCAGCCGCGGCTTGAGGAGCGCCAGGCGTTCTTCGATGACAGCCTGCACTGGCTACAACAGCATCGCCAGCCACTGCGGGTCATTGAGGGGGGCTGGCAGCAGCGCCGGGATGACGCGCTGGCGGCGGTGGCCGAACTCCTGGGGTGAGCCCAGCGGCCCCTCAGCAAGGCGGGACTGTTAACTCACTGATACACCCAATCGCCATCAAACCCCTATTGCCGGGGCCTTCCCCACACTTTCGAGTGAACTGTCACAGCGCTGATACACCCCCTCCGCACCCCGCCAGATCGCCCGTGCTTCGGCCCTTGACGGGCGACGACCCGGCACCTTGTATCAACGCTGATACAGCAGAAAACCGGCACTGCCACCCCACTCGCACAACCCACTGATAAATCGGCAAAAAGCAAAACCGGCACGGCTTTCGCTCTCTGTTCTGGCAACGCTCAAGGGCCAGCGCACAGAAAGGGAGCACCGCCGTGGGGAACCAGCACAACACACTGCCTGCACTGCTCGTTCTGGCTTGCCTTGCCGCCACATCGATTGCACCGCCGGCCCTCGCTGGCGGCAACGGGGTGATCGTCCTCAATCGCGATGTCCAGCCGCGTCAGGCTGATCGCCGAACCGGCACGCCAGACCCCTACCCGACCACCGCCAACACCAACGAGTCGGCACGCATCCAGGCCCAGACCAACAACGAACTGACCGACGGCGACTTCGCCAGCGTCGCCAGCGGTTCGACCGTCAGCCGCATCTTCCAGCCCGACAACTCCGGCAATCTGCGCGGCATGGGCACCGCCCAGTCGCAATTGCCCGGCATGCCAGGCGGCTCCGGTGCCGGGGCGTCCGGCGCCAACAGCATCTCCAACACGGTCAACCAGAACGTTCAGCGCGGCATGGCGCCGCTGCAGATCCTGACCCGGGGCCAATGATCATGCAGACCCTCAACCTCTCCCTGCTGTGCCTGGCCCTGGGCTGCAGCGCCAGCGCCTTCGCCGGCTCCCCTGTGGTCGACAACGCCACCCTCGACGCCAGTGGCCGCGCCTACCAGGGCAACCTCAACATCAACCAGGCCGCGGGTGACGCCCTGCAACAGGCCAACGTGAAAGCCATCGCCATCGGCACCGAAGGCCAGGCCAGCACGCAGATCCGCCAACGCAGCGACTTTCGCGCCAACAGTGCGCTCGACGCCCACGCCAGCATCAATGGCAATGCCTTCAGCAACGGCAACGGCATGCTGGGCATCAACCAATCGGCGGGCGCCGCCACGCAGCAGGCCAACGCGGTGCGCATCAGCATCAGCGCAATTGCACAGAGCATCGACGACAGCATTCTCAGCCAGCAGAACGTCTCGCTGGCCAACAGCTCCGACGCAACTGATCACACACCCGGCAGTCGCCAGGTCACGACCAGTGACCAGGCCTTCACCGGCAGCCGTGGCGTGATCCAGTTGAATCAGAGCGCCGGGGTGGGCAACCGAATGGCCAACACCCTGAGCGTCCGGGTCGCGGATTGACCCGATCAGCAACACAACACTTAACAACGAAAATATAAGCGGAGAAACACCATGAAACCAAAAATGGCACTCAAGCCTCTGGTATTCGCCCTCGCTGCGGTCATGGCAGTTGCTGCACAAGCCGGCGGCCGTGGCAACGACAACCACGGCGGCCACAACAACGGCCATAACAACAACGAAAGCCTGCTGCTGTCCCTGCTGGTGAACGCCGGTTCTGCCGCCACCGTTCTGGACACCCAGAACAACTCCGGCAACCGTGTGCTGAACCAAGGCACCCGCAACGATGCCCGCATGGACAACTCGGCCAACGGTTCCCAAGGCAACCTGGGCGCCAACGTCGCAGCCGGCGACGGCAACCAGCAGGACAACGTTGCCGCGATCGCCACCGCCGATGAGAACTTCATCTTCGGCAGTGCCGTGGCCATGGCTCAAGCCACTCAGACCAACAGTGGCAACACCGTCAAGAACTACTCCACCTCCAACAACGCCAACCTCACCGGTTCGGCCAACGGCAGCTCCGGCAACATCGGTATCAACGTGACCGCCGGGGACTTCAACCAACAGAAAAACAACATGGCCATCGCCGTGTCCGGCGGCCGTGTCGCTGCCGCCACCGGTGCAGCCAACCAGAACGTCGGCGGCCTGAACGTCACCAACAAGGCCGACCGTACCTACAGCAAGGAAACCCTCACCTCCACCTTCGCTGCCTACGGCCACTACCAAGGCAATGGCTACGGCTACGTCGAAGACGAAAGCAGCCGCGATCGCCATGGCAACACCCATGTCGACAAGGACCCGCTGAAGTTCCACGAAGAAGGCACCTTCGGCCTGGCCGGCGTTGCCTCCTATCAGGTCCTGACCCCCACCGGCTGGCGCAACCCTGTGACCAACAACGCCAACCTGAGCAACTCGCTCAATGGCGTGTCGGGCAACGTTGGCGCCAACGTCTCGGCCGGCAGCGGCAACCAGCAGACCAACTCGCTGTCCATCGCCGCAGGTTGCAAAGCCTGCATGTAACAGCAGCCGATCGGGGCCCTTCGGGGCCCCTTTCCCTGTCTCTACCCGGTGGAGAATGTCATGCGCATTGTCCTGCTTGCCACACTCATGTTCCTGGCCGGTCTCGTAGAAGCGGCACAGATGCCGATTGCCGCCTTGCCAGGCGGCACCCTCGTCTACAAGCCGATGCAGAGCCTGCGTGAGCGGCGCTTCGCCGACCTTGTGCAACAGAAGACCGATTTCAGCTGCGGCGCCGCCGCCCTGGCCACCGTCCTCAAGCAGGCCTACTGGCTCGACGTGGACGAACACCAGGTCATCGAAGGCATGCTCGCCCATTCCGACCAGGACACCGTCAAGGTGCAGGGTTTCTCCATGCTCGACATGAAGCGCTACGTCGAAAGCATCGGCATGCGCGCCCGGGGCTATCGGGTCGAACCCGACACCCTGGAAAAGGTGAGCATTCCGGTGATCGTGCTGATGGACATCCGTGGCTACAAGCACTTCGTGGTGCTGCAGCGCATCGACAAGGGCTGGGCCTATATCGGCGACCCTGTCCTGGGCCACAAACGCTACAAATTCGATGATTTCCTCAAAGGCTGGAACGGCATCATCTTCGCCGTCATCGGCCCCGGCTACGACAAGGCCAACGCCCTGCTCGACCCGCCGGCACCTCTGACCGCGAAGAACCGCGTCAACGGTTTCTATCCGGTAGAAGACGCGCAACTGATGGAGTTCGGTTTCATCCAGAGCGATTTCTTCTGACGATTACAAGGGGCACGAAGTCCCGGGGAGCAGCGATGAAGACTACCACCTGGCTGGTCGCAGCATGCCTGGCTGCCAGCCTCCCCGCCCACGCACAGGTGTTCAAGCCCATTGAGGTCAAGGACCAGGAGCTTGCCCAACTGCGTGGGAAGTACGTGATGCCGGGAAGGATCATCAGTTTCGGTGTCGTCATGAGCAGCACCTGGCAGAACGCCGCCGGTGATCGCATCGGCGCCACGACGACCCTGCAGGTCCAGCAGAACGTGATCAAACCACAGTTCTACGTGTCGATGACCGGCGAGAACGGCTCGGGCAACGCCCCTGGCCGCGGCAATGGCCTGGTCAACGGCGGCGCAGGCCTGGTCAACACTACCCAGGGCGTGACCCAGTCGGTGCGTGCGGCCGGCGACAACAACAGCGCCTATAACGATGTCTCCATCAATGTTCGCGAGGCCAGCCAGGTCGCTGATGCCGGCGTACCGCAAGGCCAGGTCCTGGCCGCAGGCACCACCCTCAGCACCAGCAACAACGCCGGCACGCTCAGCGTTTCGAACAGTGGCAGCGGGATCCAGATGGCCATCCAGGCCAACAACAATCAAGGGCAAAGCCTGCAACGCCTGGCCGATGGTGGGCTGCTCCAGGCCACCACCTTGCTGGGCGGCAGCAACGCGGTCAGCAACCTGACACAGCTCAATGTGGTGCTGCGCGACAACCTGCCTTCGGCAGGTGCGCTGAACTGCAATCTTGATCAACTCAAGGGCCTTCGTGTTTCAGGATATTGATCTACGCTTCGTCTCAATCATCGCAGTTGGAAGGGACGGCTAACTTATGCATCGATCGTTGTCGTTGGGGGCAGTTGTCTGCCTGGGGACCTTGGTACCTTCGTCACTGCTCTACGCAGCCAGTGACCCTCAGGTAGACGCGCTGAAAGCCGAACTGGCTGCGCTCAAGCAGCGCTACGAAGCGCAGCAACAGGCGCTGATGGTGCTCGAACAGCGCGTTCGCCAGGTCGAAGAGCAACCCGCCGCCCCACCCCCCAAGCGCCTGACCCGCTCGCCGGCCTCCGAGCCGCGCAACAACCAGGCGATCGCCGCATCCGGCGGCAGCGGTTCATCCTATGGCGAGTCGCTCAGGGATGATTCGGAGCCGGCGCAGAGTGTGTCCAACCTCTACGACGAAGCCAGTGGCTTCTTCGGTGGCGGCAAGTTCAGCGTCGAGACCGGCATTACCTATGCCCGCTACGACACCCGCCAACTGATCCTCAACGGCTTCCTGGCGCTGGACTCGATCTTCCTGGGCAATATCAACCTGGACCGGATCAAGGCCGACAACTGGACGCTCGACCTCACCGCGCGCTACAACCTCGACAACCGCTGGCAGTTCGACGTAAACGTGCCGATCGTCTACCGCGAGTCGACCTACCAGTCCGGGGGTGTCGGCGGTAACGCCCAGGGTATTTCCGAACGCACCATCACCCGCGACCCAACCCTTGGCGACGTCAACTTCGGCGTGGCCTACAAGTTCCTCGACGAGTCGGAGAACAGCCCGGATGCGGTGTTCAGCGTGCGGGTCAAGGCACCGACCGGCAAGGATCCGTTCGGTATCAAGCTGCTGCGCGACACCGAGAACGACAGCCTCAGCTACCCAGAAGACCTGCCCACCGGCAACGGTGTCTGGTCGATCACCCCAGGTATCTCGCTGGTCAAGACCTTCGACCCGGCAGTGCTGTTCGGCAGCCTGTCGTACACCCACACCTTCGAGGATTCGTTCAGCGACGTCAGCTCGACGATCAACCAGAAAGTACCGGGCAAGGTGAAGATCGGCGACAGCTTCCAGATCGGTGCAGGCGTGGCCTTCGCCCTCAACGAGAAGATGTCGATGTCGTTCTCGGTCTCGGACCTGATCGCCCGGCGTTCGCGGATCAAGTCCGCGGAAACCGGCGACAGCTGGGCCGACGTCAAGAGCAGCGATGCCAATGCCGCCTACTTCAACGTCGGCATGACCCTCGCGGCCACCGACAACCTGACCATCGTGCCAAACCTGTCGATCGGCCTGACCGACGATGCACCGGACTTCACCTTCAGCCTGAAATTCCCCTACTACTTCTGATCCATCCAGCCCGGGGGCGCCTCGCGCCCCTGCACTTCAATTGGTAACCAACCTTGTCGCGTCCGGCCTTCCCGTGAGGGGGCTGTTATGATGCATCACATTTTTGTGACTGTTTCATGGCAAGGAAGGACGTTTCGTGAAAAACATGCTTGGCCATCCCCGCGCTCGGCTCGCCACCCTGGCAGTGCTGGTCGTGGTGATCCCCCTGGCTGCCCGCGCACTGCTGGGTTGGTCCGATCCGCTGGGGTACCTGTCGGACCTGGCGATCGGCATCCTGCTGGTACTGCTGTTGCAGCGCAGCCCCTGGTGGCTGGCGCTGCCGGTGCTGCTGGCCTGGGGTGGGCTGCTGGTGGCTTCGGCCGAGCTGGTCAGTGCGGTCGGGCGCCTGCCGAACAGCAGCGATCTGGGCTATCTGTTCGACCCACAGTTCATGGAAAACTCCACCGGCGGAGCCCTTGCTCACCCCTGGCTGCCCTGGACACTCGGTGCCGCCCTTTTCGTCTGGCTGCTGACCCGCTGGCTGCAGCGCGGCCAATCCGCCCCGGCGTTGCCACGTGCGGCCTGGGCCGCCCCTGCAGTACTGCTCGCCGCGCACTGGGGCAGCGAGCACCTGATACCTTCCGATGCCGACCAGTGGCGTCAGTACAATCTCTCCCATCAACTGCTCTCGGCAGGCACCAGCGACCTGCAACTCAAGGCACAGGTCTGGCTGGGCCACGACCTGACGGTCACACCGCTGCCCAGCGCCGGCCTGACCCAGGCCGACCTCGACGGCCGCAGGCTGTTCGAAGCCCCCGGCAGCGCACGCAACCTGCTGGTCATTACCCTCGAAGGGATCCCCGGCGCCTATGTGCGCGCCAACCGGCAAGCCCTGCACAGCCGTTTCGATGACGACCTGATGCCCAACCTCAGCCGCTGGGCCGAACGCGGCATGAACACCCCCGATTATGTCCTGCACACCCATCAGACCATTCGTGGCCTGTACGCCATGCTCTGCGGCGATTACGACAAGCTCGCCAACGGCACGCCCAAGGGTGTCGAGCTGCTGACCCAGGACCTGCGCAACCAGGCCTGCCTGCCCGCACAACTGCGCCAGGCCGGCTTCAGCACCCACTACCTGCAGGGCGCCGGCCTGCGCTTCATGGCCAAGGACCGAATCATGCCGCACATCGGCTTCGACTCGGTGCACGGCCTTGAGTGGTTCCGCAACGACAACTACCTCGAGTTCCCCTGGGGCAAGGACGACAAGGCCTTCTTCGAGGGCGCGCTGGGCTATGTCGGTGAGCTGCGCAAACAGCGCCAGCCGTGGATGCTGACCCTGCTCACGGTCGGCACCCACCAGCCCTACTCCGCACCAGACGATTACCTGCAACGCTACGACAGCGCCAAACAGGCGGCGGTCGCCTACCTGGACGACGCCCTGGGCGCGTTCCTCGACGCCCTCGAACGCCCGGGCGTGCTCAAGGACACCCTGGTGGTCATCACTTCGGACGAGTCCCACGGCATCGACGGTGTGCGCCTGGCCTCGTCCTGGGGCTTCAACCTCACCCTCGCACCCGAACAGGCACAGTTGCCGAAGATCAAGCCCGGCACCTACGGCCATGTCGACCTGGCCACTTCGCTACTCGACTACTTCGCGCTGCCGATTCCCGCCGCCCTGGCCGGTCGCTCGCTTTACCGCGACTACGACAGCGGCCGGGAAATGATCTCTTTCACCAACGGCATGCTGCGTTACCACGATGGCCGCGGCACCTTCAGCGAATGCGACTTCCAGCAACGCTGCCGACGCTACGCAAGCGAGGGATTCATCGCCGACCAGGCGCAGTTCCTCGGCCGCGGCGAAGCCCCACTGGGGCGCCAGATCACAGCGCTGGCCGGCGTGCTGGACGGGTCGTTGCTGCAAACCCCGTTGAACCTGCGCTACCAGTTCGGCGGGCCGTCGGCCATTCCTCTGCACAAGCGCATTCGTGACGACTGGGCCGACAATCTGATCGGCGCGCAGTACCTGGAAATGCCCCAAGGCTCGCACACCCGCGTGCGGGTCAAGGTGCGCTCGCTCGACCCTGCCCACCGGGCGCACATCCAGCTCAAGGCCAAGCAGCAGGAACAGGACGTACCGCTGGGGTTGCCCGAGGAGATCCTGGTCACGGCCGACCAGCCGATGGAGCTGGAGTTCGGCTTCGACAACCCCATCGAGCGCAAGGCGTTCTCCTTCCACCTGCTCGGCTATGGCGGGGGTGAAGTGGAAGTCAGCGATTTCAGCGTGATCACCGCCCTGCCGGGAGAAGAGGACGTGATCGAGGAAATACAGGACGACGGCCACATCGCGCAGTCGAGTTGAATCAAAAGCGGGCTTGATCCGTGCCAGGCATCGCGGTGTCTTTTTCGCGGGCAAGTCGGAGCGCCGAACCGCCGCTCCTGCAGGATTCAGCGGATCTGATGCTTGTGCAGCAAGCGGTAAAAGGTCGGTCGGGAAACCCCCAGCACCTTCGCCGCGATGCTCATGTTGTCACTGTGGCGGTTGAGCACATCGCACAGCGCCTGGCGTTCAGCCCGGTGCTTGTAGTCCTCCAGCGTCCCTAGCGGCGCCTCGGCTTCCTCCAGCACCTGCAACCCCAGATCCTGCGCCTCGATCTGCCGTCCCTCGGCCAGCACCAGTCCGCGACGTACACGGTTGGCCAGTTCGCGTACGTTGCCCGGCCACTCGTGGCGCCCCATGGCCGCCAGGGCATTGTCGCTGAACGAGCGCGGCCGTCGCCCGGTTTCCAGGCTGTAGAAATGCGAGAAATGGCTGGCCAGCATCGACAGGTCACCGTGGCGGTCGCGCAGAGGCGCAGTCACCACTTGCAGAACATTGAGCCGGTAGTACAGGTCTTCACGAAACCTGCCACGCTCGATCGCCTGCTCCAGGTCCACGTGGGTCGCCGCCAGCACCCGCGCATCCACCGGAATCGGCTGGCTGCCGCCGACGCGCTCGATGTGCTTTTCCTGCAGAAAACGCAGCAGATTGGCCTGCAACTCCAGAGGCAGGTCGCCAATCTCGTCGAGGAACAGCGTACCGCCGTGCGCCGCCTCGATACGCCCGACCTTGCGTTGATGCGCGCCGGTAAAAGCGCCTTTCTCGTGGCCAAACAGCTCGGACTGGATCAGATGTTCGGGGATGGCCCCGCAATTGATCGCAATGAAGGGCTTGTCATGCCGCTGCGACTGACGATGCAGCGTACGCGCCACCAGCTCCTTGCCGGTGCCGCTCTCGCCACGGATCAGTACGGGCGACTCGGTCGGCGCCAGCTTGCCGAGCAGCTTGCGTAACTCGCGGATGGGTCGGCTCTCGCCGAGCAGTTCGTGCTCGGGCTCATCGACCCGCACTGCCCCCTTGCCACGCAGGCGCGCCATGCCGAACGCCCGCCCGAGGGTGACCTGCACCCGGGAAACATCGAATGGCAGGGTATGGAAGTCAAAAAACCACTCACAGACGAAATCGCCGACGTTCTGCATGCGCAACTCTTCGGCGCTGAGCACGGCGATCCATTCGGTATTGCTGCGCTTGATCAGATCCTTGACGGCATCCTGGTGACGCAGGTGCGAGGCCTGCAATCGCAACAGGCCGACGTCACAAGGATGTTCGAGCGCAGCACCCAGGGTGCAACTGCGCACATCCCAACCGGCGCCCCGCAGGCCCGGCAGTAGACGGTGGCAATCGTCGCAGGGGTCGACAATCAGCAGACGGCGTTGGGATGCAGGTTCAAGCATGACCTATCCTTGGCGCCAATTTTCAGTTTTTTAATTAGAAACAGTAAGTTGCGGCGCCCGAATTAACAGTAGCAACGAACCTGACGGTGCCCACTACCGTTTGTCTGCCAAATGCCGTCACACAAAGCGAACCTGGAATTTTTGCCAATAACCGGCGTCACAGGCGGCACATACAACGGATAACTTTTACCGTTATAAAAAAATTTTCGACTGCCATGTGACTTCACCCACGACCCGGAGCATCAGTACCAATAACCCCGCGCTGCAATCGTTCATTTCTTTACCCGCGCGGACACACATTTGCTGTTTGGGACTACAAGAGAGACCGAACCATGAATGCCCCGCTCCGTGTCAACGAAGCACTGCTGATCGCCGACCACGCCTTCGAACCCTTCCAGTGCGTTGCCTGGGATGCACCCAACGGTACTGGTGAACTGAGCCTGGCAGTGATCGACCGGACCAGCACCCGCATCGGCAGCAAGCAGGTATCCTCGCGCATCTATTCGGACCCTGCACAATGGGCCAGCCTGATCGAGGAAGTCCGCGCCGAGCTGTTCGAAAAAGGCTACGACCTGCAACCCTGGTCCATGCCCAAGGCATAACTTGCCGACGCACAGGTGCGCGTCTTGTCGCGCACTTGTGCAACTTTCCCCCTGCCGCTTCGGCAACTTTCAGTTTGTGCGACTTATTGTCGCGCGCCCACTTTATTCAACAACGTTGAACTGCTCGACATGCTGGTAATCCGCCTGCAGTTGCGCAGCGAGTTGCCGTGCCCGCCCCAGGCGCACCGGCGCCGTCTCGATATCGACCAGCACGCAGGCACAGGGCATCGGCTGCACAGGCTTCCAGCGTTGCAGGCGCCCGTCGGTCAGCACCAGGCAGCGCTGGACCTCCCCGGGGTGCGCTTTGCCACGGCGCAGCAACCACTGGCGCGCCTCTTCCAGGGCCGCGAGCAACGGCGTGCCGCCTCCTGCCCCGAGCGCACGCAGCCAGGGCTGAAGCGCAGCCGACGCCTTCAGGCCATGACGCTGCCACTGTGGTGTGCTGCCGCTGGCGGTCAGCAACGCCAGGCGCGCACGCTGGCGGTAGGCCTGGTCGAAGAAGGTCTCCAGCAGCCCCTTGGCTTGCGCAAGGGATTGGTGGCGGCGGGTTGACGCCGACGCATCGACGATCACCAACCACAGTTCCGGCGCTTGCCCACGGCGTTGCTGCCAGCACAGGTCCTCGACACGGCGAGGCCGCCCCTTGAGCAGGGTCGGCAGCCAGGCGACCCGACCATCAGCGGCTGCACGGGCGCGTCCACGGCTGGCACCTGTCAGTTTTCCGGCACGGGGCCTGGCATCCGCCGCTGAACCACTTCGTGCGCGGATGCTCAGGGCTTTTTTGCCCAGTTCGGCACCTCACGCCGGGCACCTGCGCTCACCGGTTGTGCCTCCATTGCCCCCCAGTCACCTTGTCCACTCGGGTCTTGCGACTGCTGGCCGCCCTGAGGTGGGGTGTTCGAGCCAGTGGGCGGCTCTGCGCTACGGCGGCGATGGCGCAAGGCAAATTCGGCCACAGCCTCTACATCTTCCTCGCCGATGGCCGCAGCACCGCGCCACGCGGCATGGGCGCGAGCCGCCCGCAACCAGACCAGGTCGGCACGCAGGCCATCGACACCCGCAGCGAAACAACGCTCGGTGATCCAGGCCAGCGCCTGGTCGTCCAGGGCAATGGCCGGCAGGCGCTCACGTGCGTGCTGGCAGCGGTCGCGCAACTGCGCCTGGGCCGTTGCCCACTGCGCGCAGAAGGCCTCGGGGTCGCTGTCGAATGCCAGGCGGCGGCGGATGATCTGCTGACGGTCGTTCGGCTCAGGCGTGCCTTCAAGGGCGATGTTCAAGCCGAAACGGTCGAGCAACTGCGGACGCAGCTCGCCCTCTTCCGGATTCATGGTGCCGATCAGCACGAAACGCGCGGCGTGACGGTGCGAGATACCGTCGCGCTCGACACGGTTGGTGCCGCTGGCCGCCACATCCAGCAGCAGGTCCACCAGCGGGTCGGGCAGCAGGTTGACCTCATCCACATAGAGCACCCCACCGTCCGCCTGGGCCAGCACGCCCGCCGAGAAGCGTGCCTTGCCCTGCCCCAGCGCAGCATCAAGATCCAGAGTACCGACCAGCCGTTCTTCGGTCGCGCCCAGCGGCAGGGTCACGAAGGGGCCTGCGCCGAGCAGATCGGCCAGGCCCCGGGCCAAGGTGCTCTTGGCCATGCCACGCGGACCTTCGATCAGCACACCGCCGATCTTCGGGTCGATGGCGGTCAGGCACAGCGCCAGCTTGAGGTCTTCGGCACCGACCACGGCGGCCAGGGGGAACTGCAGGGGTTCGGTCATTTCAGGCCTCTTCCTCGCCGTCGAGCAACTGCTGCTCGAGGGCCTCGCGGTAATCGCCCGGGGCCTGCCACAGACCGCGCTGCTGGGCTTCCAACAACCGTTCGGTCAGATCGTGCAAGGCGTGCGGGTTATGCTCGCGCATGAATGCTCGGGTCGCCGGATCGAGCACGTAGGCATCGGCCAGCGACTGGTAATGGTGATCGTCGATCAGGTGAGTGGTGGCATCGAAGGCGAACAGGTTGTCGACCGTCGCCGCCAGTTCGAAGGCACCTTTATAGCCGTGACGCTTGACCCCGTCGATCCATTTCGGGTTCAGCGCACGCGCGCGGATCACCCGGTTCAGCTCCTCCTTGAGGGTGCGGATACGCGGGCGATCGACCTGGCTGTGGTCGCCGTGGTAGCTGGCGACCGTGGCGCCGGCCAGGGTTTCGGCAGCTGCGAGCATGCCGCCCTGGAACTGGTAGTAGTCGTTGGAGTCGAGCAGGTCGTGCTCGTGGTTGTCCTGGTTCTGCAACACCGCCTGGACCTGCCCCAGGCGCTGGGCGAACTGGGCCCGTGCCGGCGTGCCTTCATCGGCAGCACCATAGGCATAGCCGCCATGGTTGAGGTAGACCTCGGCCAAGTCGGCGCGCCCCTGCCAGAGGCGTCCGTCGATGGCGTTCTGCACACCCGCGCCATAGGCACCCGGCTTGGCGCCGAACACCCGCCAACCCGCCTGGCGCGAGGCCTGCTCGGCATCGACACCCTGCGCCAGCAGCGCCGCGCGCTCGGCACGCACACGGGCAGCCAGCGGATTGAGGTCGTCCGGCTCATCCAGCGCCGCCACGGCCTGTACCGCCGCGTCGAACAGGCGGATCAGGTTGCCGAAGGCATCGCGGAAGAACCCCGACACGCGCAAGGTTACATCGACCCGCGGGCGATCAAGCAGGCTCAGGGGCAGGATTTCGAAGTCATCGACCCGCTGGCTGCCGGTGGCCCATACCGGCCTCACCCCCATCAGCGCCATGGCCTGGGCGATGTCGTCACCGCCGGTGCGCATGGTCGCCGTACCCCAGACCGACAGCCCGAGCTGACGCAGGTGATCACCATGCTCCTGCAGGTGACGCTCGAGGATCAGGCTGGCCGAGGCAAAGCCCAGGCGCCAGGCGGTGGTGGTGGGCAGGTTGCGCACGTCCACGGTATAGAAGTTGCGTCCGGTGGGCAGCACGTCCAGACGCCCGCGACTGGGTGCGCCGCTGGGGCCTGCCGGCACAAAACGCCCGGCCAGGGCCGCGAGCAGGCCGTCGATCTCGGCGGCGCCACAGGCATCCAGGTTCGGCGCGACTTCGTCGGCGAGTGCCTGCAGCACGGCATGCACCGCCTGCCATTGCGCGGTATCGGGTGCTGCCAGGCGCCCTTCGATCAGGGCCAGGGCGAGCATCTCCAGACGTTCACGGGTATCACCCTGGGTGCGCCACAGCGCAGCATCCAGCGCCTGCAGCAGCTCGGGACGCGGCCCTTGCCAAGCCTGGCCAAGGTCGCAGTCCAGCGGGTCGAACGCCAGTTCCAGAGCACGTGCCAGTGCGCGCAGCAGGCTGGCATTGCCACCGCGGCCGTCACCACGATCGACCCGCAGCAGCGCCAGCAGCGTATCGCTGCGCAGGCGCCCCTGCGGCGACTGACCAAAGACATGCAAGCCATCGCGAATCTGCGACTCTTTCAAGTCGCATAAATAAGTGTCCAGGCGCGGCAGCCAGACAGCCGCGTCGTCCAGTTGCCCTTCGAGCTGCAGGTCACGGTCGATATGGTTGGCCTTGACCAGTTCGAGAATGTCGCGCTGCAGCTCGCGGGCGCGGCGCGGGTCGAGCAGTTGCGCCTCGTAATATTCGTCGGCCAGCTGCTCCAGATGCCGCAGCGGCCCGTAGGTTTCGGCGCGGGTCAGCGGCGGCATCAGGTGATCGATGATCACCGCCTGGGTGCGGCGCTTGGCCTGGGCACCTTCACCGGGATCGTTGACGATGAACGGGTAGATGTTCGGCAGTGGGCCGAGCAGCGCATCCGGCCAGCACTCGGCGGACAGTCCGACACCCTTGCCGGGTAGCCACTCCAGGTTGCCGTGCTTGCCGACATGGATCAGCGCATCGGCGGCAAAGCCGTTGCGCAACCAGAAATGGAACGCCAGGTAGCCGTGCGGCGGCACCAGGTCCGGGTCGTGATACACCGCGCTCGGGTCTACCTGGTAGCCCCGGGCCGGCTGGATGCCGACGAAGGTCAGGCCGTAGCGCAGACCGGCGATCATCATCCGGCCGTTGCGGAACATCGGGTCTTGCTCGGGCGAGCCCCAGCGTTCGCGCACTGCCTGCTGGTTGGCCTCGGGCAGGCAGGCGAAAGCCGCCAGGTAGTCGTCCAGGGACAGGCTCTGGGCACAGGGACGCTGGTCGAGGTGGTCCAGGTCGTTGGTCACGCCGCCGAGCAGTTCGTGGATCAGCGCCGTGCCCGTCTGCGGCAGGCCCGCAACCGGGTAGCCCTCAGCCTGCAGGGCATGCAGGATGTTGAGCGCGGCGCCCGGTGTGTCGAGCCCCACGCCATTGCCGATACGCCCGTCGCGGGTCGGATAGTTGGCCAGAACCAGCGCCACACGCTTCTGGGCATTGGGCAGTCGCGCCAACTCGACCCAGCGCCGCGCCAGTTCGGCGACGAAATCCATGCGCCCGGGATGGGCCTTGTAGCAGACCACATCGGACTGGCTGCGCTCGCTGCGCCAGGCCAGGTCCTTGAAGCTGACCGGCCGGGTGATGATGCGCCCGTCCAGCTCCGGCAAGGCGATGTGCATCGCCAGGTCACGCGCGCCCAGGCCCTGCTCGCTGGCTTCCCAGCCGGGCTGGTTGTCCTGGGCGCAGATCGCCTGCAACACCGGCACGTCGCGGCGCAGCGGGCGCAGGTTGGGCCGCTCCGGGCTGGACAAGGCGAAGCCTGTGGTGTTGATCACCACCTCGGCGCCGACCTCGTCGAGCCAGGCCTCGACCTGTTCCAGACAGGCCGACTCCTTGAGGCTGGCGACTGCGATCGGCAATGGGTTCAGCCCTGCCGCCTGCAAGCGCTGGCAGAACACATCGATGAACGCGGTGTTGGCGGCCTGCAGGTGCGAGCGGTAGAACAGGATCGGCGCCACCGGATGCTCCGGGTGCCACTCGGGGAACCAGTCTTCAAGCCCTGCACTGGGCTTGCCAGGGTGGTAGACCGTGGTGCGCGGCAGCGGCTGGGGTTCGTCCCAGGCATAGTCGCGCCCCAGCCACTGGCTGGCCAGGCAATTGAACAGGTTGACCGCATTGGCCTTGCCGCCCTGGCGCAGGTAGTGCCAGAGCCGCTCGGCCTGCTCGGTCGGCACCGTGCCCAACTGCGTCAGCTCAGGGTCGGGGCGGTCATCGCCGGGCACCAGGATCAACTGCACGCCACGCGCCGCGAGTTCGACCAACTGTTCTACGCCATAGCGCCAGTAGCCGACACCGCCGTGCAGCGACACCAGGATCACCTTGGCGTGACGCAACACCTCGTCGATGTACAAGTCGACGGAGGCGTGGTTCTGCACCTGCATGGGGTTGGCCAGGCGCAGGCTGGGGAAGTCGTCCGGCAGCTGCTCGGCGGTTTCGGCGAGCAGTGCCAGGTGAGAGTCGCCGCTGCAGAGAATCACCAGCTCGGCGGGCGTCTGGCCAAGGTCGGCAATGCTGTCGTCCGGCACGAAGCCGCCGGGTTGGGTCCGCAGCAGGTGCATGGATCAGGCGCCCAGGGCCTGGCGCAGGCGCGCTTCCAACTGTGCCGCGTCGAGGTCCTGACCGATCAGCACCAGACGGGTGATGCGCGGCTCGTCGCTGCGCCAGGCGCGGTCGAAGTGCTTGTCGAAGCGCGTGCCCACACCTTGGATCAACAGGCGCATCGGCTTGCCGGGGATCGCGGCAAAACCTTTGGCACGCAGGATGCCGAACTCGGTGACCAGTTGCGTCAGGGCATCGAGCAGCAGGCTTTCGTCCGCTTCAGGCAGGTCGATGGAGATGGAGTCGAAGGCGTCATGATCATGATCGTCATGATCGTCGCCGTCGTGGTGCGAATCGTGGTGGGTGCGACGGCCATCGATATGCACTTCGGACTCGGCCCCTACGCCCAGCAACACATCCAGCGGCAGGCGACCGCTGCTGGCCTCGATCACCTTGACGGCCGGCGGCAGTTCTTCGGCGACTTCGGCGCGGACCTTGGCCAGGCCCTCGGCGTCGATCAGGTCAGCCTTGTTCAGCACCACCAGATCGGCACTGGCCAGCTGGTCGGCGAACAGCTCGTGCAGCGGGGATTCGTGGTCCAGGTTGGGGTCCAGCTTGCGCTGGGCGTCGACCTGGTCCGGGTAGGCGGCGAAGGTGCCGGCGGCCACGGCCGGGCTGTCGACCACGGTGATCACCGCATCGACGGTGCAGGCATTGCGGATTTCCGGCCACTGGAAGGCTTGCACCAGCGGTTTGGGCAGGGCCAGGCCACTGGTCTCGATGAGAATGTGGTCCAGGTCACCGCGACGGGCGACCAGCTCACGCATCACCGGGAAGAACTCTTCCTGCACGGTGCAGCACAGGCAGCCGTTGGCCAGCTCATAGACGCGGCCGTTGGCCTCTTCCTCGGTGCAGCCGATGCTGCACTGCTTGAGGATCTCGCCGTCGATACCCAACTCGCCAAACTCGTTGACGATGACCGCGATGCGTCGCCCCTGGGCGTTGTCGAGCATGTGGCGAAGCAAGGTGGTCTTGCCCGAGCCGAGGAAGCCGGTGACGATGGTGACGGGAAGTTTGGCCAGTGTTTTCATGTGGCGATGCCCTTGGCAGCAATGGTGCGGGCATGCGGGACGAAAGCCGCGGCCGACCGGCCGGACTCGCTCGCCACCGGATCACCCCGCCCGGTTGAAAGTCGAAAACGTTGCGAGGCAGGTCTCCTGGCTTGCACTGCACGACGTCCAGCCGTCAGGGCGACGCCTTCCCGCGCGTGGGCGCAGTGGCTATGTCGAACCTGTTCAGTGCTTACAGTTGCGGGGGCAGCCGCGGCTTGTACCGCGTTCCCGTCTTAGCTCCGGCAGCGCCGGAGAACCTCGAAGCGGCAAGGCTACGCAGTGGTGCGCAGGTGGTCAACCGTCTGACGCTGATCGGAGCCTTCAGATGCCATCCCCGGCCAGCAGCTCGGTCAGCACCTGCGCCAGGGCCTTGACCATCACGTCGGCCGTTGGCCGGTGGACGATGACAATCTCGTAGCTGTCCACCTCCGGCAAACCTTGCGCCGCCCCCAGCACCCGGTGCTCGGCGGTGGCCGCACGCGGCGGCAGCAGGCTCACGCCCATGCCGTCGGCCACCGCGGCCTGGATCCCGGACAGGCTGGAGCTGGTGAAGCTGATTCGCCAACGGCGGCCCATGCCTTCGATGGCATGGATCATGTCTTCGCGGTACAGCCCGCGCGGCGGAAAGGTGACCAAGGGTACCGGGTCAAGCTCGAAGGCCGGCATGCGTACGCTGTCGATCCATTGCAGGCGCTCGGGCCAGCAGGACACGCCCTCGCGGCTGTTGCGCCGCTGCTTGAGCAGCACCAGGTCGAGTTCGCCATTGTCGTAGGCCTGGCTCAGGTCGCGGCACAGACCGCTGGTGACTTCCAGCTTGACCTGCGGGTGCAGGCGGCTGAACGCCGACAGCGCATTGGTGGTTCGCCCGCCGACGAAATCTTCGGGCACGCCAAGGCGCACGGTCACACCAACCATGGCCCCGGCCAGGGCCTCGAGCATCTGGTCGTTCAGCGCCAGCATGTGCCTGGCATAGCCAAGCAGCGTCTGCCCGGCGTCGGTGGGCAGCACGTCGCGATTGCCACGCACCAGCAGGCGATGGCCGACCATCTCCTCGAGGCGTCGCACCTTCTGGCTGATGGTCGACTGGGTCGAATGCAGGCGCGCTGCAGCCGTGGTGAAGCTGCCGCAATCGGCGACCACGACGATGGCGCGCAACAGGTCGAGGTCGAACAGAGCCCTATTTGGTTTTACGCTGATGGACATGAGGGTATTCGGTTTTCAAATGACGAGCCTGACTTCTAGCATGGCCCTTCACGGCGGGCAACGTTGATGCATTCGGAAATCCACTACCGGTCATCCAGATAATTCGTTTCAGTCGCCGGCAACTTTTTCCCTAGGATGAGGTTTTGCCTCAGGAGCCCCACGCATGCGCCACACCCTCGCCGCCTGCCTGCTGGCCTTCACCTGCCTTGCCGCCCACGCCGAGACCACCTCCATGGATACCCGCCTGCTTTATGCCGCCCAGCGCGGCGATGCACCTGCCATCCGTCGCTTGCTCAAGGAACCGCTGGCGCTCGACAGCCGCGATGGCCAAGGGCGCACGCCCCTGCTGGCGGCCACCCACGGCAACCATATCGACGCGGCCAAAGTGCTGATCGAAGCCGGCGCCGATGTCAACGCCAAGGACAACATCCACGACAGCCCCTACCTGTATGCCGGTGCCCGCGGCCTGAACGAGATCCTGCGCCTGACCCTGGCCCACGGCGCCGACCTCGCCAGCACCAACCGCTACGGCGGCACCGCGCTGATCCCGGCGGCCGAGCGTGGTCATGTGGAAACGGTGCAGATACTGATCGACGCGGGCGTGGACGTGAACCACCTCAACCGGTTGCACTGGACCGCCTTGCTGGAGGCAGTGATCCTTGGCGACGGCGGCCCACGCCATGTGGACATCGTGCGTCGGCTGCTGGCGGCAGGCGCGGACCCTGCGATTGCCGACAAGGACGGCGTGACGGCGCTGGAGCATGCGCGGGCACGCGGGTATGCCGAGATGGTGGCGTTGCTGGAGCGTTGATGAAGCGCTGGTCGGTGGTAGGTGAAAGACAGTTGGCTCCCACAGGTAACACCACCGTATTCAGACGCTATGGGGCCTCTTGTGGGAGCGGGCTTGCCTGCGAAAAATACTCCGCGCTGCCTGGCACGGGCTACGCCCGTGTTCGCGGGCAAGCCCGCTCCCACAGGGGGATTGGGCTGGACTTTAGATTTTGAGGGGGGCAGTTGCTACACCTCCTCGTACGGCAAGCCCACATAATTCTCGGCAATGTTCACCAGGCCTGCCTCGGACGACAGGAAGTACTCCCGGTCGGCCTCCTGCATCTTCTGGTCCCAGGCATCCTTGTGCTCGCCAAAATCATGCAGCAGCTGGGTCATGAACCAACTGAAACGCTCGCCCTTCCAGACCCGCCGCAGCGCCAGCGGTGAGTAGCGCTCCAGCAGGTCGGTGCGACCTTCGCGGTAGACCTTGACCAGGATGCGATACAGATAGTTGACGTCCGAGGCTGCCAGGTTCAGGCCCTTGGCCCCGGTCGGTGGCACGATATGCGCCGCATCCCCCACCAGGAACAGGTGCCCGTACTGCATCGGCTCGACCACCAGGCTGCGCAGCGGCGCGATGCTCTTTTCCAGCGCGGGGCCGGTGACCAGGCGCGCGGCGACGTCCTCGGGCAGACGCGCCCTGAGTTCGTCCCAGAAACGCGCATCGGGCCAGTTCTCCACCCGCTCGTCCAGCGGCACCTGCAGGTAGTATCGGCTGCGGGTTGTGGAGCGCTGGCTGCACAACACGAAACCACGATCATGATGCGCATAGATCAGCTCGTGGTTGACCGGCGGGGTATCGGCCAGCAACCCCAGCCAACCAAACGGATAGACCCGCTCGTACTGCTTGAGCACGCCCTGTGGAATGCTCTGGCGCGAAACGCCATGAGAACCGTCGCAACCCGCGATGTAATCGCACTCGACGCGGTGCAACTGGCCGTCCTTCTCGTAGGTCACGTAGGGCCGCTCGTCCTTGAGCCCGTGCGGCTGCACGTTGCTGGCACCGTACACGATCGGCGCCCCGCTCTGCTCGCGGGCCTGCATGAGGTCGCGGGTGACTTCGGTCTGGCCGTACACCATCACCGTCTTGCCGCCGGTCAGGGCCTTGAGGTCCAGGCGTTGGCGGCGCCCTGCCACCAGCAGTTCGACACCCTCGTGCACCAGCCCTTCACGGTCCATGCGCGCCGACACCCCGGCTTCGCGCAGCAGGTCAACGGTGCCCTGCTCCAGCACACCGGCGCGGATACGGCCAAGCACGTACTCAGGGGTCTGGCGTTCGAGAATGAGCGTGTCGATGCCCGCCTTGTGCAGCAGTTGACCAAGCAGCAGGCCAGAAGGGCCGGCGCCAATTATTGCAACCTGGGTTTTCATTGTTGTTGTCTCGCCTTGTCGATGCCGTACTGGCGGCAGCCGGCATACGTTATTCGGGTTAGCCCCTGCATTTTTACTGGCGCAAAAAGCTGAAAAGGTGTCATATCCGATGGAAAATCTGCACTTTTCAAAATTCCGTGCGATCAGCGCACAGGTGTCCCGACCATGAAATCCTCCCTTCCCGGCGTACCGCTGTTTCAGCTCTATGGCGAGAACCACGCCTGGCCCGGCACCGATCTGCTGCACTGCGAATCGATCCCCGCACGCAGCCGCCTGCACCACTGGGAGATCAAGCCGCACCAGCATGCGGAACTGTTCCAGTTGCTCTACGTGCAGCGCGGGCACGCGCTGGTGGAAATAGAAGGTCGACGCAGCGAGATCCACGAGGCGGCGATCCAGGTAGTGCCACCGCTGACGGTGCATGGCTTTCGCTTCAGCGCCGACATCCAGGGCCATGTACTGACCTTCGGTACGGCGCTGGTGGCCGACCTCGAGCAACGCCTGGGAGCACCACTGGCGGTGCTGGCATCGGCGGCCTGCTACCCGCTGGGCCGCGACCGCACGCGCCTGCGCGGGCTGATCGACACCTTGCAGCAGGAATACCAGGGCAGCGCACCCGCTCGCGCCGCCATGCTGCAGGCGCTGGTGACCGCCCTGATGGTGTGGATCAGCCGCCGCCAGCAACTGGGCCAGGCACCGCGTAATCGCGACGAGCGCGACCGCCACCTGCTCGGGCACTACCTGCGCCTGGTCGAAGCGCATTACCGCCAGCACCTGTCGGTCGATGAGTTCGCTGCACGCCTGGGCATCACCAGCCTGCAGCTCAACCAGCTGTGCCGCGCGCTGAGCGGGCAGACCGCGCTGCAGGTGATCCACCAGCGCCTGCTGCTCGAAGCGCGGCGCAACCTGACCTACACACGCATGAGCATCGGCCAGTTGTCCGACAGCCTGGGTTTCAGCGATCCCACCTACTTCGCACGCTTCTTCAAGCGCCTCAGCGGCCAGACGCCCAATGCCTACCGACGCAGCGGCACTGCGCAATCACCTTGACGTATACGTCAACCTGCCTTTAGCTTACTCACATTCCACCCCCGA
The DNA here is from genome assembly GCF_048068255.1 of Pseudomonas sp. NY15374. NCBI lineage: Bacteria > Pseudomonadati > Pseudomonadota > Gammaproteobacteria > Pseudomonadales > Pseudomonadaceae > Pseudomonas > Pseudomonas sp. NY15374. Next base: position 224,436 of record NZ_JBLUPZ010000005.1, on the reverse strand, counting down.
GCCCGAGCATGAGCAGCCAGACCTACAGCATCTCCGACCTGTCCCGCGAGCTGGACATCACCACCCGCGCCATCCGCTTCTACGAGGAGCAGGGTCTGCTGAGCCCCGAGCGTCGCGGCCTGGAGCGTATCTATTCGGCGCGTGACAAGGTGACCCTCAAGCTGATCCTGCGCGGCAAGCGCATCGGCTTCTCGCTGGCCGAATGCCGCGAGCTGATCGAGCTGTACGACCCCAGCGGCGGCAACCTCAAGCAGCTCACCAGCATGCTGGCCAAGATCGCCGAACGCCGCGCGCAACTGGAGCAGCAGATGCTCGATATCCAGCAGATGCACCTGGAGCTGGACACCGCCCAGGAGCGCTGCGAGCAGGCGCTGGCCGCCACCCTGAACAATAACCGCTGATTCGCCACAGGAACCCCGCCATGTCATTGCCCGCACACGTGCGCCTGGTCGAAGTCGGCCCGCGCGACGGCTTGCAGAACGAAGCCCAACCCATCAGCGTCGCCGACAAGGTGCGGCTGGTGGACGACCTCACCGACGCCGGGCTCTCCTACATCGAGGTGGGCAGTTTCGTCTCGCCCAAGTGGGTGCCGCAAATGGCTGGATCGGCCGAGGTGTTTGCCGGTATCCGCCAGCGTGCCGGGGTGACCTACGCAGCCCTGGCGCCGAACTTGCGCGGTTTCGAGGATGCACTGGCAGCCGGGGTGAAGGAGGTGGCGGTGTTCGCCGCGGCGTCCGAGGCGTTCTCCCAGCGCAACATCAACTGCTCGATCAGCGAGAGCCTGCAACGCTTCGAACCGATCATGGACGCCGCGCACGAGCACGGTATCCGGGTCCGCGGCTATGTATCCTGCGTGCTCGGCTGCCCTTATGAAGGCAAGGTCAGCGCCGAGCAGGTCGCCCCGGTCGCCCGGGCCCTGCACGACATGGGCTGCTACGAAGTGTCGCTGGGCGACACCATCGGCACCGGCACCGCCGGCGATACCCGACGCCTGTTCGAGGTGGTCTCGGCGCAGGTGCCGCGCGAGCAGCTTGCCGGCCACTTCCACGACACCTACGGCCAGGCCCTGGCCAATGTCTATGCCAGCCTGCTCGAAGGGATCAGCGTGTTCGACAGCTCGGTGGCCGGGCTCGGCGGCTGCCCCTACGCCAAGGGCGCCACAGGCAACATCGCCACCGAAGACGTGCTGTACCTGCTGCAAGGGCTCGGCATCGAGACCGGTATCGACCTGGACAAACTGGTCGCCGCCGGCCAGCGCATCAGCGACGTGCTGGGGCGTGCCAACGGCTCGCGGGTGGCACGGGCGCGCAACGCCCGCTGACGCTCGCCACGGGCGGCGAAGGCCGCCCTGCTTGCCTCGCTCGTCGAACTGTGACAATCCCGACCATCAGGATTATGCTCTGCGGGTATGTCCTCCAGTCTCAATATGTGAGCGCCGAATATGAAAATCGATGACATGGACGCCTTCGTGGCCGTCATCCGTTGCCAGTCGACCAACCTTGCCGCCGAAGCGCTGCAACTGACGCAGCCGGCCATCACCCGGCGCGTGCAGAACTTCGAGGAAGACCTCGGCGCCACCTTGCTCGACCGTAACACCAAGCCACTCAAGCCCACGCCCATGGGCCTGCGCGTGTACGAGCAGTGCAAGGCCATCCTGCGTGAAATCGACGCCCTGCGCGAACTGGTGGCCAACGATGGCGCGCCGTCCGGCACCCTGCGCCTGGGCGTGCCGCAGACACTGGGCGACGTGGTGCTGCTCGAGGCCCTGGCGCAGATCCGCCAGGCCTACCCAGAGCTGCGCACCCAGGTCACCAGCGGCTGGGGCAGCAGCCTGATCGCACGCATGGAAAACGGCGAGCTGGATGCCGCTGCGGCCCTCTTCCCACCGGGCAAGATCTTCCCCGAGGGCATCGCCAGCCATTCCATCACGCGTATGCCGTTGCGGGTGGTCGCGGCCAAGGGCAGCGCCGGCAAGCGCAGCTACAAGTTGCGCGACTGCTATACCCGCGGCTGGGTGCTCAACCCCGATGGTTGCGGCTTTCGCGCCGGGCTGCAGCGCGCATTGAGCGAACAGGGGTTGTCACTGTCGATCAACCTCGAAACCTTCGGCACCGAGTTGCAACTGGGGCTGGTCGCCAACGGCCAGGGCCTGGGCCTGGTGCCCGAACCGCTGTTGCTTGCCAGTCGCCATCGAGACCTGCTGGATATCGTCAACGTCAGCGATTTCAAGCCGCAAGTCGACCTGTGGCTGTTCCATCCACGCTACCTGGGCAATCTCCAGGAGCCGGTGGAGCTGTTCGGCGCCGTGGCAGGCACCCGCCTGAACAGCGCAGCGAGCTGACCCGGCTAAATGATCACCCTGCATAAAAACAAAAAAGATAATTCTTAAAACGAATAATTAGCATAGAACCAAAAAGACTTTTACAGCGTTGCGCCAGACGCCTACGGTCCTGTTCACACCGTACTGCTTGCACTGGAGCACCGCATGAGTTCACTGTCCGTCGTACCTCCCAGCCAGGAGGCCGTGCGCCTACGGGTCAGCGCCGAGGAATGGGAGGTGCGGGTCAAGCTCGCCGCCGCCTATCGCCTGGCGGCCCTGTTCCGCTGGACCGACCACATCTACACGCATTTCTCGGCACGGGTTCCCGGCCCGGACGAGCACTTCCTGATCAACGCCTTCGGCCTGCTGTTCGACGAAATCACCGCGTCGAACCTGGTCAAGGTGGATGTCGACGGCACGATCATCGACGACCCGCTGGGCCTGGGCATCAACCAGGCCGGCTACGTCATCCACAGCGCCATCCACCGCGCCCGCCCCGACCTCAAGGCCGTACTGCACACCCACACCCGCGATGGCGCGGCGGTCTCTGCCCAGCGTGACGGCCTGTTGCCGGTCTCCCAGCATGCCCTGGCCTATTACAGCCGCCTGGTCTATCACGACTACGAAGGCGTCGCGCTGGACCTGGATGAACAGCAGCGCCTGGTGGCCAACCTGGGGCAAAGCAATATCCTGATCCTGCGCAATCATGGCCTGCTCACCGGCGGCATCAGCGTCGAGCATGCCTTCCGTGAGCTGCACGGCCTGGAGCGCGCCTGCAACATCCAGATCGCCGCACAGGCGGGTGGCAACGACCAACTGCAGTACGCCTCCCCGGCGGCGATTGCCAAGGTGCATGAGCAGTCGAAGCGCTTTTCCGACGGGCTTGGCGAGGGAATCCAGCGGCACTGGGATGCGTTGATCCGGCAACTGGATCGCGAGGGGCGCGATTACCAAAGCTGACCACAGCCCCTCCTGCGGCAGCGGGCATGCCCGCTGCGCTTACCTCAGCCCTCGCGCCAACGCCACGCAGCGGCGCGCCAGCACGTCGGTCGGGTCCACCAGTGCCACCTGCACCCCGTCGATGGGGAAGCCATCGGCCTGGGCCAGAATCAACGGCAATTCGGTACAACCCAGGATCAACACCCGCGCGCCCTGCCCGACCAGTTGCCCGGCGCCGGCCAGCAGGTCATCCCGACACTGCCCTTCGGTAAATCCCGCCTTGACGCCTTCCTCACCATAGATCGCACGCATCACCCGCGCCTGCGCCGCATCGTCCGGCACCAGCAACGACAGGCCGACGCGTTCGGCCGCCGCGTGATAGACCCCACTCTGCAACGTGCCCGAGGTCGCCAGCAGCCCCACCCGCACCTCACGACCATAGCGGTGCAGAATGAAATCGATGGTCTCGCTCAGCATGTTGACGATCGGCACCGCCAGATGCTCCTGGATCCGCTCGACATAGGCATGCGCGGTGTTGCACGGGATCGCGATGGCATCGGCGCCCTCCTCTTCCAGGCGGCGACAGGTCGAGTACATCGCCACGGTCGGGTCGGCCTCCTGGCGCAGCAGGTTGGCGGTGCGATCGGGAATCTGCGGGTTCTGTTCGACCACCATCCTGATATGGTCCTGGTCACGCCCGGCCGGGGTGTTCTTCACTACCTTGCCCATGAAATCCACGGTCGCCGCCGGCCCCACGCCACCGACGATCCCCAGCTTGAACGGTGCAAGGCTGGGCACCGAATCGGTGGCGCTGGCGAAGTCGGCATACACCTGGTTGGCATCGACGCAGTGAATGCCACGGCGCATCAGCTCCGGCGCCAGCAACGACAGCTCGGTCATGCCCGGCAGCAACAGCGTCGCGCCCTGGCCCTCGAGCTCCAGGCAAACCTGATGCAGCAGCTCCAGCGCCACCCCATCCAGATGTCCGGCCTTGATGCCTGCAGGCCCGTACACCGCCTCCATCAACGCCGCCTGCTGCACCGGCGAGGGATGGATCAGCTCGTAGTCGTCGGCAAGATGCCGCTCGAACAACCCCGAAGCGCGCACATAGTCCGAAGCCAGCACGCCCAGGCGCGCACCGGGCGGGGCGATGTGCGCCACATGGGCCTTGAGCGCCGCCATCAGGTCGACGATGGCGATCTGCAGCTCGGCGCGCAGTTCGTCGATGAAGGTATGGCTGGCGAAGCACGGCACCAGCACGGCGTCGGCACCGCTGTCGGCATAGCCCTGGCAGACCTGGAACACGTAGAGCTTGCGCGAGGTCATGCTCGCGCCCGCGCTGAGCGGCAACGCCAGGTCCTTGAACGGGTGCTGCTCGAACAGCAGGTGGTAGCGGCCCTGTTCGGCCAGCAGGGGCTGGCTCTTGAGCAGCTTGAGGAAAAGATCGCCACCGGCCAGCGAGCCGAGGCCACCGATGATGCCGAGGGTGCGCGCGTTGGCGGTCTTGCGTGGGCTTTTCATGGGACGGTCCGGATCAGGCGTGGGTGGCAGGTTTCAGCGCAGGTTCGACAGGCGTCGGGGCATCCTCATGGCGCCGTTCGAGGTCGGCGATCACCGCCGTGGCGATGCTGTTGCCCACCACGTTGGTCGCGGTACGGCCCATGTCGAGGAACTGGTCGATCGCCAGGATCAGCAACAGCCCGGCCTCGGGCAGGTGGAACATCGGCAGCGTGGCCGCGACCACCACCACCGAGGCCCGCGCCACCCCGGCCATGCCCTTGCTGGTGACCATCAGGGTCAACAGGATCAGCACTTGCTGGGTGAAGCTCAGCTCGATGTTGTAGGCCTGGGCGATGAACATGATCGCGAAGGCCTGGTACATCATCGAGCCGTCGAGGTTGAAGGAGTAGCCCAGCGGCAGGACGAAGCTCGACACGCGCTTGGGTGCACCGAATTTCTCCAGCGCATCGATGGTCTTGGGGTAGGCCGATTCGCTGCTCGCAGTGGAGAACGCCAGCAGCACCGGCTCGCGGATCAGCTTGCCCAAGGTGAACACCGGGCGCCCGAGGAAACCGTAGCCCACCGCGAACAGCGCCAGCCACAGCAGCAGGATGCCCAGGTAGAACTGGCCGATCAGCTTGCCATAGTCGAACAGCAGGCCGATGCCCTGGGTGGTGACGGCAGCGGCCAGCGCGGCGAAGACGCCGACCGGAGCGAACATCATCACGTAGTCGGTGATGCGGAACATCACCTTGGCCAGCTCGTCCACCAGCTCGCCGATGCGGGTGTTGCCACGTTGCTTGACGAACGCCAGCGCCAGCCCGAAGAACAGCGAGAACACCACGATCTGCAGGATCTCGTTGTTGGCCATGGCTTCGGCGATGCTGCGCGGGAACACATGGCTGATGAAGGTCTTGAGGCTGAAGTCCCCGGCATTGACCGCCACCGCGCTCACTGCCTGGCCCGACTCCACGCTCAGGTTCAGGTGGGCGCCAGGCTGGAACAGGTTCACCAGCAGCATGCCCAGGGCCAGGGAGAACACCGAGGCGCTGACGAACCAGATCATCGAGCGCAGGCCGATGCGCCCCACCGAACCGGAATTGCCCAGGCTGCTGATCCCTGCGACCAGGGTGGCGAACACCAGCGGGGCGATGATCATCTTGATCATGCGCAGGAAGATATCGGTGACCAGGCTGAAGTAACCGGCAATCTGCTTGGCGGCGTCGGCGGAGCCTGCGTAGGTGTTGCACAGCCAGCCGACGACGATGCCGAGCAGGATCGCCACGGCGATGTAACGGGGTAGTTTCTTGTTATTCATCTCGACCTCTGTCTGTCGAATGCGGGAGGGACAGCAACAGGCTACGACGCACGGCCGGGGCAGTTGATGAGGATGCGCGATGGGTTCATGCGTAATTCGCATAGTTGTCGAATGGCGGTGAATTCGCGGCGAAGCGAGGATAAAATCCGGCATTGAACCGCGCCCCCACAGGCCCACCACCATGCAGACCAAATGGATCGATGACCTGCTGGCCATCGCCGAAACCAAGAGCTTTTCCCGCGCGGCCGAGATCCGCTGCATCACCCAGTCCGCGCTGTCGCGACGCATTCGCTCGCTGGAGGAATGGGTCGGCGTCGAGCTGGTCGACCGCAGCACCTATCCGGTGCAACTGACCGCCGCCGGCAAGACCTTCTGCGACGAAGGCCGAGACGCGCTGTCGATCTTCCATGACCTGCGCTCGGCGCTGCGCCGCGGCGAGCGCATGCCCGGGCGCTCGATCCAGGTGGTGGCCGGGCACACCCTGTCGATGACCTTCCTGCCCACCTGGTTCGCCGGTTTCCAGCGGCGCTACGGCTACTTCAATGCGCGGGTGCTGGCCGCCAACGTGCAGGAGGCGGTCATCGCTCTGGCCGAAGGCAGCTGCGACCTGATGATCGGCTACAGCCACCCGCGTGCACCGATCATCCTCGACCCCGACAAGTTCGTCGGTCTGCGCCTGGGCAGCGATGCCTTCTTCCCGGTGTCGGCGCCCGACGCAGATGGGCGCCCGCTGTTCGCCCTGCCGGGGGCAGCGGGCAAGCCCATCCCCTACCTCGCCTACACCTCTACCTCGTTTCTCGGGCGGGTGGTGGATGTGCTGCTGCAGGGCAACGCGCAACCTCACCTCAAGCGCTTCTACGAAGCCGACATGGCCATGCACCTGATGCGCATGGCCCGCGAAGGCTATGGCATCGCCTGGCTGCCGGAGTCGGCGGTCGAGGAGGAACTGGCCAGCGGTCGGCTGGTGCGCGCAGGCGGGGACGAGTGGAGCGCGGAACTGGAAATCTGGTCATTCCGCTCGATCGGCAACAGCAACCCGACCATGCTCGAGCTGTGGAAGTCGCTGGAACACGACCTGCGCTGAAACGCTGCCGGGGCCTTTGCGGCCCCGGCTTCAGGTGTATCGACGGGCGATCAGAACGTCAACTGCCATTGCCCCATCACGGCGTGGTTGCGCGCATTGCTGCCCAACTCGCCGTTGTAGCCCAGGCCCACACTCTGCCGTGCACTGAGCCCCAGCTCCAGCCCGGCCTCGACGATCAGGCTGTCACGGTCCAGCGCACTGCCCTGGACGCTGAACGCATCGCCGCCGGCCAGGAACGCCTGGCGCGTGCGGGTGTCGAGGTTGCCATAGGTGTGGCGCCAGCCCAGGCTGGCGCGGGGCGTCAGGCTCATGCCGTTGTCCAGTTGCCCCAGGTGTGCGATGCGCACGCCGAAGGTACTGGTGACGTTGTCCTGCGTGTCGGCATCCACCGCCAACGCAGCATCGCCGCCCTTCTCGCGGTAGCTGTCGCGGTGATAGCGCTGGTAGCCCAGGTTGGCGAAAGGCTCGGCGCTCAAGCGCCCACTGCCCAGGGCATAACCCAGCTCGGCGAAGGCCTGCTGGCTGTCGGCATCGTAGTTGCCCTTCAGCCGCTCATCGAAGCCATCGAAGGCCACGCTGCGCTTGCTGTCGCCGTCATGGCTGCTGTACGCCGCGCCCAGGCGCAGGGCCAGCGGGCCACTCTGGCGTTGGGCGTAGAGGCCGGCATGCCAGCTGCGCACCTTGCCGTCCAGGCCGCTGGCGTCCAGGCGGGTGCGCGAGTAGCCGCCCAGCACGCCCAGGCGCCAGTCGCTGCCCACCGCCCAGTCCAGGCCCATCACCGCGCCGCCGGTGCGCTGTTCCAGGCTGCTGGCGCCGTGGCTGCCATCGACCTTGCCGTAGCTGCCCAGCGCCTGGCCCCACACTCGCCCCTGGGCGTTCGGGTCGTTGAGGTTGCGCACGCCCTGGGGCAGGCCGGTGGCGGCGAGCACCGGGGTGTCCTGCTGATCCAGGCCCACCAGCAACCCGGCATTGCTGCCCATCGATTGCAAGGCGCCGAGCATGGTGCTGCCCACCTGGGCGCTACCGGCCAGGGTGGCCGCAGCGAGGCTGGCGGTGTTGCTGCCCGACAGTTGTTCGATGGCATTGCCCGCGCTGGCGTTCGAGGTATTGAGCAGCGCACTGTACAGCGCACTGCCGCTGCCCAGGCTCGCCAGGCTGCGCGCCGCAGCGCCAGCGTTGGCGCTGCGGGCGAACTGGTCGAAGGCGACGTCGTTGCGGGTGTAGGTCAGGCCTACCGACTGGCTGCTGTAGCTCAGTTTCGGGGTGAGGAAGGCGTAGTCGCTGGTGACCTGGCCAAAGGTGCCGTTGATCGCACCGGCGTTGAGCACGGTGTACTGGCTTTGCCAGGGGTACTGGCCAGGCGTCGGCTGGATGCGCAGGGTGGCACCGCCCAGATTGGCGGTACCGGTGACGGTGATCGGCGCGCTGCTGCCGTCGGCGTTGACGCCATAGACCAGGCTGGCGCCCGAATCGAACTTCAGGTCGCCCTTGACCGTGGCCACGCCCAGCCCGGTGTTGGTCAGCATCGTGCCCCTGACGTCGAGGCCACCGACCACACCACCGCCCGCGTAGGTCGCCCCCCGGTCTACCCGCAAACTGCCGAGCACGCGGCCCTGGTTGACCAGCGCCGCGCCCTGGGTGATCTCGCCACCCTGGCTGAAATCGTTGACGCTGCTCAGCGTCCAGGTGCCCCCGGAGACCAACAGCTTCTCGAAGTTGGCGCTGTTGCCGAACTGGCCACTGCCCTCGAGCTGCAGCGTATCGACGCCATCGCCCGCATCCACCAGGCCATTGAACACCCCACCGGTACGCACGATCAGACGATCGTCGCCACCGCCCATGCTCAATGCCAGGCCGTTGCCGCCGCTGATGGTGCCGCTGTTGATCACGGTGTCATCGAAGTTGCCGACCAGCTTGATGCCGAAGCCGCGCTCGCCACGAATGGTGCCAGCGTTGTCGATGGTGGTGGCGCCGACACCCGAGCCTTCGGCACCGTCGTCCACCAGGATGCCGTTGTCGACGCTGCGGATCAGGCCGGTGCTGATGTTGGTGACCGTACCGCCACCCATGGCGATGCCTTCGCTGCCGTTGGGCCGCCCGCCGCTGTCCACGCCCTTGGCGCCCAGGCCCTGGATGGTGCCGGCGTTGTAGACGTGGCCGATGAAGTCGATATCGACGCCGTCGCCATCGCCATTGATCTTGCCGTCGGCGATGGCACCGGTGATGGTGCCCCAGTTGTACACGGTGCCGGTACCGTCGGAGCCGAAGCCCGAGCCGTTGCGCCCGGTGACGCTGGCACCGGCATAGTTGTAGAGGGTGGCATCGGTCTTGAGGTCGACGCCGTGACGGTCGGCACTGATGCTGCCGTAGTTGTACACGGTGACGCCGGTCGAAGTGCCGATCTTGATGCCGTCGTATTTCTGGTCCAGGCCCTTGGCATCCTGGGGCGCGGTGTCGGTGTAGATACGCCCGTAGTTGGTGATGGTGGCGTTGGAGCCGGTCTTGATCGCGTCGTTGCCCACGGCGTGGATCACGCCGCTCGCCTCGTTCACCAGGGTGGTGCTGAAGCCTGGGTTGTTGAGGGCCTCAAGATCGATGGCCTGGCCATCGTTGATGGACTCGATGGTCCCGGCGTTGCTGATCTTGAGGCTGCCGCCCGCGCTGGGGTTGGTCTGGAAACGGATACCGTCGTTGGTACCCTGGATCAGCGCCCCGGCGCGGTTGGTGATGACGAAGAAGCTCTGGTCGGTGCCGCCATCCTTGGTGTCGATACCACGGGCCACGGTGGAGCGAATGATCCCGGCATTGTCGACGCTGACCGTGGTGCCGCTGGTCTGCTTGGGCAGGATCACCCCGTCGTCGGCACCCGAGACGATGCTGCCAGTCGGCGTCACCTTGAGCGTGTCGCCCTTCTTGAGTTCCAGCGTGCTGGTACTGGCATTGCCAACCTGGTAATCGGTGGCATTGGCGGCCAGGGCAGCACTGGCCAGGGCGACACACAGGGCCAGACGGTGCGGCGTGAAATGCATGTTGGGGCGACCATTGTGATTGTTGATGGCCGGCCAATATGGCTATCAGATATTACCGTTTGATTGACAACCCGCGCCGACCGCCTTCAACCAGCGCCCCACTTCGGCATAAATCCCCTCCACGGCCTCGACCATCCCCTGCATCCGCAGGAAATCGTGGGTCAGTGCCTCTTCCACCCGCCACTGCAGCGGCACGCCGGCCTTTTCCAGGGCGTGCGCCCAGGCAACACCTTCATCGAGCAACGGATCATGCCCGGCCAGGGCCATCCAGGTGGGCGCCAGCCCTTCGAGCGCCGTCAGGTGCAACGGCGACACCCGCCAATCGAGGCGCTGCGATGGGTCACGCACGTAGTGCCGGTAGAACCATTCCAGGGTTTCGCTCTCGAGCAGGTAACCCTCGGCAAATTTCCCATGGGACGGCCGCTGGCAACTGATATCGGTGACCGGATAAAACAGCAACTGCGCCAACGGACGCAACGCCGCCTTCTCCGGCTGCTGCGCGGCCACGGCGGCGACGACGATGGCCAGGCTGGCCCCGGCGCTGTCGCCACTGACCACCACCCGGCGGGCATCCAGGCGCTGTGCCTCGCCGTGTTCCACCAGCCAGCGGGCACTGGCCAGGGCATCGTCCGCAGCCGCCGGGAAGGGTGCTTCCGGCGCCAGGCGGTAGGCTGGCGCGAGGACCGCAAAATCGCTGCATATCGCCAGGCGGCGACATACCGCATCGTGGGAGTCCAGGCTGCCGACCACATAGCCGCCACCGTGAAAATACAACAGCACCGGCTGCAGACCGTCCACCGGCGACTGCCGACGGTACAACCGTGCCGACAGCGGTTGGCCGTCACCATCCACCATCTGCAGGTGCTCGACCTGCAGGTCATCAGGCGGGCTGGGGTCGAGCACCTGGGAGCTGCGCTCGAATTCGGCACGGGCCTGCTCGACGCTCATCTGGTGCATGGGTTGGCTGGCACCGGTCAGTCGGCCCAGTTCGACCAGTTCGAGAAAACCGGCCAGGTCAGGATGCAGAGACATTGGGAAAATCCTCGGAAGACGCGATACGGGCGCCCGCCTGTGCGGCGGGCGCCCGAGGTTTCAATGACTGAACGTCGGGGCTAGGCTGTCGCGGATATCCGCCAGTACGCTGGGGTGCTGCAGCAATTCGAAGTGCCCTGCCGCCACCACCGCACTGGCCTGGCACTGCCCGAGCGCCGCCTCGAAACTGGCACGCTCGCGGCTGCCGACGCCTTCGCCCCACCAGCAGCGCGCTTCGGCCGCCACCGCAGGCAGGCTATGCAAGGCCTCACCCAGGGCTTTCAGGCGCATGGCCACGACGAAGGTGTGGGCCAGGTCCTGTGCCTCGATCCGGGCATACACCTCAGAGGTACTGCCCTGCTCGCGCAGTTGCCCGATCTGCACCGCCAACGCATCGGCGTCCAGTTGCGTCAGCGTTGCGGGGTCGAGCGCCGCTGCGGGCGCATCGCCCAGGGTGACCGCCACGAAACCGTGGAAGTCGTCACGCCAGTCGCCGCCCGGTGCGGCCAGCCCCGGCAGGTAACTGTCCACCAACCCCAGCAGGCTGACTTCGCGGCCGAGGCGGATCAGCTCGGCGGCCACCAGCACCGCCAACGGCCCACCCAGCGACCAGCCCAACAGCCGCAGCGGCCCTTCGGGCTGCTTGCGCAGCACGACCTGGGCGTAGTCGCCGGCCATTGCCGCCAACGAGCTGTCCTGCCACTCGCGGTCCAGCAGCATGCGGCATTGCAGGCCATAGACCGTGCATTGCCCATCCAGGTGGCGGGCCAGTGGCTCGTAGTCGAACACCGTGCCGAAGCCGGCATGCAGGCAGAACAGCGGCGAGCTGCCGTCGACGATACGGTTGAGCGCCAACAGCGGATCCGGCGCCTGCGGCTTGCGTTCGCTGCCGCACAGTTGGGCGATGGTCGGTTTGCTCATGATGTCGCGCAGCTTCAGGCTCAGGCCCAGCTCAGGTGCCGCGCGGACCTTGCCCAGCACCTTAAGCACGCGCAGCGAGTCGCCGCCCAGTTCGAAGAAGTTGTCGGTGATCCCCACCTGGTCGAGCTCCAGCACCTCCTGCCAGATACGCACCAGCGCCTGTTCCTGCGGCGTACTGGCCGGCACGTGCTCACGCGCCTTGAACTGCGGGTCAGGCAGGGCCTTGCGGTCGAGCTTGCCATTGGCGCTCAGCGGCAGCGCTGCGAGCAGTATGATCTGCGCCGGGACCATGTAGTCCGGCAGTTCATCGGCCAGGTGCGCACGCAGGCTTTCGGCCAGGTTGTCACCCGCCTCGGCCACCACGTAGGCGACCAGTTGCTTGCTGCCATTGACCTCCCGCGCGACCACCACGGCATCGCGTACCTCGGCCCGCCCACGCAGGCGCGCCTCGATCTCGCCCAGCTCGATACGGAAACCGCGGACCTTGACCTGGTTGTCGAGGCGGCCGAGGTAGTCGAACACGCCATCGGCGCGACGGCGCACCAGGTCGCCAGTGCGGTACAGACGCCCGCCCGCCTGCCCGAACGGGTCACAGACGAAACGTTCGGCCGTCACGTCCGGACGTTGATGGTAGCCGCGCGCCAGACCCTCACCGCCGATGTAGAGCTCACCGGCAACCCCGTCCGGCACCGGATTGAGTGCAGCGTCCAGCACATACAAGGTGCGCTCGCCGACGCGGGTGCCGATCGGTGCGTACACCGCCTCGCACGGTTGGTTGGCCGCAACGCGCCAGAGCAGCGGCGTGACCACGGTTTCGGTCGGGCCGTAGCCATTGGTCAGCGCCTGCGGGCGCAGGTTGCGGCGCACCAGGTCGTAGTTGGCCTGCGCCACCGCATCGCCACCGAAGCAGTAGATGCGCACTGCCGGCGGCTCGCGGCCTTCGGCGTACTCGGCCAGTTGTTGCAGGTAGGCCGGCGGGAAGCAGGCGATGTCGATGCGCTCGGCATGCAACGCTCGCCAGGTCTGTTCGGGCGTCCACAGTTCGCCCGGACGGATCACCAGGCAACCGCCATTGCTCAGGGTCGACAGCCAGCGCTCCTGGGCGCCATCGAAGGCGAACGACATGAACAGCAGCTCGCGGGTGCGCGCGTCCATTTCGTAGCGCTCGGCGATCGCCGCGCAATGCATGGCCAGTGGGCCATGGGTGACCGCCACGCCCTTGGGCTTGCCGGTCGAACCCGAGGTGTAGATCAGGTAGGCCAGGTTGTCGGGCGACACCGTCGCGGCGCCACGGGTGATGCCCGCAACGTCGAGGTCAAGGCTGTCGAGGGTCAGCCAGTTCACCCCCTCGCGTTGCGGCAGGCGCGCCTGCACGCTGTGCTCGGTGAGGATCAAGGCAGCGTTGCTGTCCTGGAGGATCCAGTCCAGGCGCTCGCGGGGGTAGTCGATGTCCAGCGGCACATAGGCGCCACCGGCCTTCATCACGGCGTAGAACGCCACCACCATGTCCACCGAGCGCTGCAGGGCCACGCCCACCCGCACTTCCGGGCCGACACCCTGCGCCACCAGCAGCTCGGCCAGGCGGCTGGCCCGCTGTTCGAGTTGGGCGTAGGTCAACTGGCGACCGGCACACACCAGCGCAACCTGCGTCGGGCGCTCGCGGCTGTGGCGGGCGATCTGCTCGCCCAGCAGCGCCGTCGGCGCCTGCCCACCCAGGCGGTTGGCTTCGACCAACTGCCGCTGCCCGGCCTGATCGAGCAGGCCGAGATTGCCAAGCCGAGCCTGCGGCTGGTCGAGCATCGCCTGCAGCAAGGTCTCGAAGCTGGCGAGGATCTGCTCGACGCTGGCCGGCGTGAAACGCCCGACCAGATAGAGGAACTCGATCTTCAGGGTCGCGCCCAGGTGCACCGCGAGGTCCATGGCGTAGTTGGTCACGTCACGCGTGCTCACCTGGCCGAACTGCAACTGTTGGTCCTGGGCCTGGGCGAGGCGCTCGTCCACCGGATAGTTCTCGAACACGATGATGCTGTCGAACAGGCCACCGGCGCCCTGCCCGGCCCAGCGCTGGATATCGGCCAGCGCCGTGTGCTCATGGTCGCGCACCTCCAGGTTCCAGGCCTGCAGGGCCTGCAGCCATTGGTCCAGCGGCTGCTGATCGGACAGGGTCTGGACGATCGGCAAGGTGTTGATGAACAGGCCTAGCATTTCACCCGAACCTGCCAGCTCCGCCGGGCGCCCGGCCACCGTGGCGCCGAAGCACACTGTCTGCTGCCCGGTATGGCGCTGCAACAGCAGCAGCCAGGCCGCCTGCACCAGCGTGTTGGGGGTCACCCGCAATTGCTGGGCGACCTCGCGCAGGCGTTGGGTGCGTGCGCCATCCCAGTCCAGGTACAGCGCCGCATGGCCTTCAGCCTGCGCATCGGCCGGCAACGGCAGGCTGCTGCTGAGGCTGGTCGGCCCCTCCAGCCCTGCCAGGCGCTCGCGCCAGAAGGCTTCCTGACGCGCTGCCGGCTGCGCGCGCAACCAACCGATATAGTCGCGGAAATGCCCGCGCTTGGTGGGCAGCGGATGCCCGGCATAGCACTCGAAGACCTCGCCCATCAGGCGCGAATTGGACCAGCCGTCCATGAGGATATGGTGGCTGGTCCAGATCAATTGGGTGGTGTCGTCATCCAGGCGCACCACGCTCAGGCGTGCCAGCGGCGCCTCGAGCAGCTCGAAGCCACGTGCACAATCCTCATCGGCCAGCGCCTGCAAGGCGCCTGGCTCGACGGTGCGCTCGCGCCAGTCCAGGCAGCGCGCCGGCAGGCTGCCCTGGCGGTAGACCACCTGCAGCGGCTCGGCCAGGTGGCTGGCGGTCCAGAAGCCGGTACGCAGGATCTCGTGGCGCGCCACCACCTGCGCCCAGGCGGCGATGAACGCCTCGGCGTCGAGACCCTTGACCTCGATGCTGGTCTGGTTGATGTACAGGTTGGCCGCCGATTCCTGGGTGTGGAACAGCATGCCCAGCTGGGTCGGCGATAGCGGGTAGATGTCCTCGACCTGCTCCAGCAGGCCTGGGAAGCGCTCGAGCTGGGCCTGATCGAGCCCGCACAGCGGGAAATCCGAAGGCGTCGCGCCGCGCACCGGCAGTTCCACGCAGTGGCGCACCAACGCGCCAAGCTGCTCGATGTAGCGCTCGGCCAGGGTCTGAATCTCGTCGGAGGCGAACTGCGCACGGCTGAAGATCCAGTTCAGGCTCAGTTCGCCGCCATACAGCTGGCCATTGACCGTCAGCCAGTTGCCCAGCGGTGCATCCTCGCCCTGCTCCGCCCCGGCAGACTCGTTTGCCGGGGTGAACAGCGCACCATCGTCCACGGCGAAACTGCCATCGAACTGGCCCAGGTAGTTGAAGGTCACCCGCGGCTGCGGCAACGCCGCGAGCAGCGCACGCACCTGCGGCTCGCCGTAGTAACGCAGCGCCCCGAAACCGACGCCGCGATGCGGAATGGCGCGCAGTTGCTCCTTGACCTGCTTGATCGAGGCCCCCAGCTCGGCAGCCGGCGTCAGGCACACGCTGAACATCGAACTGAACCAACCGACCGTACGGGTCAGGTCGATGTCGTCGAACAAGGCTTCGCGCCCGTGCCCTTCCAGTTGCACCAGGGCGTGCTCGTCACCGGTCCAGGCCACCAGGGTGCGCGCCAGGGCCGTCATCAACAGGTCGTTGATCTGTGTACGATAGGCCGCAGGCGCCTGCTGCAGCAATTGTCGGGTCAGGGCCGCGTCCAGCCGCACCTGCACCGTGGCGGCGTCGCGATTGAGCAGAGGTTGCGTCGGCGCGGCTACAGGCCAGTGCACCTGCACCTCGCGCAGACGCTCCCAGTACGCAAGCTCCGCCTGGCCCTGCTCGCTGTGCGCATAGCTTTCCAGGCGCTCGGCCCAGGCCTTGACCGAGCTGGTGCGTGGCCCGAGGTCCGGTGCCTGGCCAGCCAGGCTCTGCTGGTAGGCGCTTTGCAGGTCGTCGAACAACACCCGCCACGACACGCCATCGACCACCAGGTGGTGGATCACCAGCAACAGGCGCTGGCTGTCGTCGCCAAGGGTGACCAGCACGGCGCGGACCAGCGGGCCGTTGGCCAGGTCGAGGCTGCGCTGCACCCGCTCACCCAGGGCTTGCAGGGCGTCGGGCTGTACCCCCTCGACCCGCTCCAGCAACGTACCGACCGTGGTCACCTCACGGAATTGTGCCTGCCAATTCCCGTCCACCTCGGTGAAGCCCAGACGCAGCGCGTCATGCTGCACCAGCAGCGCCTGCAAGGCGCGCTCCAGGGCATCGGCGTCCAGCGCCCGGGTCGGCTGCAGCAACACCGATTGGTTCCAGTGTGCGCGCTGCGCCAGCGGCAAGGCGAAGAACGCCTGCTGGATCGGCAGCAGCCCCGCCCGGCCGGTCACCGGCCCCTGCTCGGCCTCCTGGCCCCCGGCCTCGATGCGCACTGCACCGGCCAGGCCCTGGATGGTCTGGTGGCGGAACAGGTCCTTGGGCGTGAAGCGGATACCGGCCTGCCGCGCGCGGCTGACCACCTGGATGGAGATGATCGAGTCGCCACCCAGTTCGAAGAAGTTGTCGTTGACCCCGACCTGCTCCAACTTGAGCACGTCCTGCCAGATCCCGGCGAGGGTCTTTTCCACGGCGCTCTGCGCCGCGACATAGGCCTGTTTCGACTGGCCGACCGCAGGGTGCGGCAGCGCACGACGTTCCAGCTTGCCGTTGGGGCTTAGTGGCAATTGATCGAGCAGCAGCAGGTGCACCGGCACCATGTAGTCCGGCAGCACCGCACCCAGGCGCTCGCGCAGGGTGACGCGCAAGGCTTCGGCCGCCGCGTCGTCCGCCACTGGCGTGCTCGGCACCAGATAACCGGCCAGTTGCAGGCCACCGGCACCCGGCACCGCCAGCACCACGGCTTCGCGCACTTCGTCCTGCTCCATCAGCCGAGCTTCGATCTCGCCCAGCTCGATGCGCAGCCCGCGAATCTTCACCTGATGGTCGATACGCCCCATGTACTCGATCACCCCGTCGGCGCGGTAGCGCGCCAGGTCGCCGGTGCGGTACAGCCGCTCGCCGTCGCCGAAGGGGCTGGCGACGAAGCGTTCGGCGGTCAGCCCCGGACGACGGTGATAACCCCGCGCCAGGCCGGTGCCGCCCAGGTACAGCTCGCCTACCACACCCACCGCCACCGGACCGAGGCCGGCATCCAGCACGTAGGTCTGCAAGTTGGCGATCGGCTCGCCGATCGGCACGCTGTCGCGGCCTTCTTCGCGGCAGGTCCAGTGGGTCACGTCGATGGCCGCTTCGGTCGGGCCATACAGGTTGTACAGCCCGGCATTCGGCAGCTTGTCGAACACTTGGCGCTGGGCATCCACCGGCAGCGCCTCGCCGCTGCAAACGATACGGGTCAGGCTGGCGCAGCCCGCCACCGCCGGGTCGGCGACGAAGGCCTGCAGCATCGACGGCACGAAGTGCAGCGTGGTGATGCGCTCGCGGCGAATCAGCTCGATCAGTTGCGCCGGGTCGCGGTGCAGCCCCGGCGCGGCGACTACCAGGCAAGCGCCGGTCATCAGCGGCCAGAAGAACTCCCACACCGACACGTCGAAACTGAACGGGGTTTTCTGCAACACCCGGTCCCCGGCAGTCAGGCCATAAGCCTGTTGCATCCAACACAAACGGTTGGTCAGCGCACGATGGCGGTTGCCCGCGCCCTTGGGCTTGCCGGTGGAGCCGGAGGTGTAGATGACGTAGGCCAGGTTCTCGCCAGTGACCTCGATCACCGGCGCCTGCTCGGCATAACCGCTCAGCGGCTGGTCGAGCAACAGGCACTCCAGGCCCTGCGGCAGCGGCAACTGCTCGCGCAGGTGCGACTGGGTCAGCAGCAATTCGATGCCGCTGTCCTCGATCATGTAGGCCAGGCGCTCGCGCGGGTATTCCGGGTCCAGCGGCACGTAGGCGCCACCGGCCTTGATCACCGCCAGCAGCGCCACGACCATTTCCACGCTGCGCTCGGCCGCCACGCCCACCAGCACGTCCGGGCCCACGCCCGCCGCCTGCAGGCGGTGCGCCCACTGGTTGGCCAGGGCATCGAGCTGGCGGTAGCTGAGCTGACGTTCGCCGAACACCAGCGCCGTGGCGTCCGGCGTGGCCTCGACCTGACGCTGGATCAGCGCCTGGACGCTGTGCTCCAGCGGGTACTCGACCGCCGTGGCGTTCCAGCGCGCCAGGGTGTCGCGCACTTCGTCGGCAGCGATCAGCGGCAGGTCGTCCAGCGTGCAGTCGAGGTTGGCGACCATCGCCTGCAGCAGGTTCTGCCAGTGCCGGGCCAGGCGCTGCGCGGTCGCCGGCTCGAACAGGTCCAGGGCGTAGGTGAACTGCGCATCCAGCGCATCGCCCTGCTCCAGAATGTTCAGGGTCAGGTCGAACTGGGCGGTATGGCCCTCGCTCTTGAGGTTTTCGATACGCAGGCCGGACGCCTGGGCGCCGTCACCGCCAGCGCCCAGCGCCGCGCCACCCTGGTGATTGAACATCACCTGGAACAGCGGGCTGTGGCTGAGGGTACGCTGCGGGCGCAGTGCTTCGACCAGTTGCTCGAACGGCAGGTCCTGGTGCGCCTGCGCGCCCAGGGCATCGGCCTTGACCTGCTGGAGAAACGCCCGCACGGTCGTCTGCCCCGAGATCTCGACGCGCTGCACCAGGGTGTTGACGAAGAAGCCGACCAGTCGCTCGGTCTCCATGCGATTACGGTTGGCCACCGGCACGCCGATGCGCAGGTCGCGCTGGCCACTGTAGCGGTACAGCAAGACCTGATACGACGCCAGCAACAGCATGAACAGGGTGACGCCCTGCGCCTGCGCCACACTGCGCAGTTCACGGCACAGCTGCGCCTCGAGCTTCACCTCCAGGCTTGCGCCGCGCAGGCTCTGCTCCGCCGGGCGCGGATGGTCGAACGGCAGCTCGAGCACCGGATGCTCGCTGCCCAGGCGTTCGGTCCAGTAGGCCAACTGACGCTCCTGCTCACCGGCCTCCATCCACTGGCGCTGCCACAAGGCGTAATCGGCGTACTGCACCGGCAGCGCCGGCAGTTGCACGGTCCGCCCTTCGCACGCGGCGGCGTACAGCTGGACCAGCTCGTCGATCATCACCTGCATCGACCAGCCATCGGTGACGATGTGGTGTTGGGTGAGCACCAGCACATGCTCCTGCTCGCCGAGCCGCAACAGCTTGACCCGCAACAGCGGGCCGGCCTGCAGGTCGAAGCGGCGCTGGATCTCCTCCTCGACACACGCCTGCAACTGCGCCTGGCGTCGTTGCGGCGCGTCGTCGAGGGCCAGGGTCTGCTGCTCGATCCCGGCCCAGTTCGGCGCATCGATCACCTGCAGCACCTGCTCGTCATCCTGGACGAAGCGGGTGCGCAAGCTTTCATGACGGGCCACCAGCGCGGCAAAGCTGGCATCGAGCGCAGCGATGTCGAGCGCGCCCTGCAACTTCAGGGCGGCACTGATGTGATAAGCACTGCTCTCGGGGCTCATCTGCCAGAGGAACCACTGCCGCTCCTGGGCATAGGACAGCAGTTGTGGTTCCTCGGGCTGACGCTTGAACACCGGCGCGACGCTGAACAGATTGATGTTCTTGTGCTTGAGCATCACCGCCAAGGCCTTGCGTTCCTTCGGCGACAGCTCGCCCACCCTTTCAATCAACGCTTTCACACCGGTTCCCCTTCACTCAGAAATTAGCTTCTCAAGCTCATCTCCTGTTAAACGTTCCAGGGCCTCCAAGGATTTAGCCAGTTCATCCATCAAAGGATCGTTGCCCACATCCAGTGCTTGCACCGAAGCACTGAACTCGCCCAGGTGCCGCGCGTTGAACAGGGTCTTGAGCGGGACCTCGATGCCCAGGTGCTCGCGAATCCGCACGATCACCTGGGTCGCCAGCAGCGAATGTCCACCGAGGGCGAAGAAGTCATCGTCCAGACCCACCTGCGGTACTTGCAGCACGTCCTTCCAGATCTGCGCCAGTTGTTGTTCGCGCTCGCTGCGCGGTGCCACGTAGCGGGCCTGGGCCAGCTCCGGAGACGGCAGCGCACGACGTTCCAGCTTGCCGTTGGGGCTCAGCGGCAATTGATCGAGCAGCAGCAGGTGCACCGGCACCATGTAGTCCGGCAGCACCGCCCCCAGGCGTTCGCGCAGAGTGGCGCGCAAGGCTTCGGCCGCCGCGTCGTCCGCCACTGGCGTGCTCGGCACCAGATAGCCCGCCAGTTGCAGGCCACCGGCACCCGGCACCGCCAGCACCACCGCTTCGCGCACTTCGTCCTGCTCCATCAGCCGAGCTTCGATCTCGCCCAGCTCGATGCGCAGGCCGCGAATCTTCACCTGATGGTCGATACGCCCCATGTACTCGATCACCCCGTCGGCACGGTAGCGCGCCAGATCACCGGTGCGGTACAACCGCTCGCCGTCACCGAAGGGGCTGGCGACGAAGCGTTCGGCGGTCAGTCCCGGACGACGGTGATAACCGCGCGCCAGGCCGGTGCCGCCCAGGTACAGCTCGCCTACCACGCCCACCGCCACCGGACCGAGACCGGCGTCCAGCACGTAGGTTTGCAAGTTGGCGATCGGCTCGCCGATCGGCACGCTGTCGCGACCCTCTTCCCGGCAGGTCCAATGGGTCACGTCGATGGCCGCTTCGGTCGGGCCATACAGGTTGTACAGCCCGGCATTCGGCAGTTTGTCGAACACCTGGCGCTGGGCATCCACCGGTAGCGCCTCGCCGCTGCAAACGATACGGGTCAGGCTGTCGCAGCCGGCCACCGCCGGGTCGGCAACGAAGGCCTGCAGCATCGACGGCACGAAGTGCAGCGTGGTGATGCGTTCGCGGCGAATCAGCTCGATCAGTTGCGCCGGGTCGCGGTGCAGCCCCGGCGCGGCGACCACCAGGCAAGCGCCGGTCATCAGCGGCCAGAAGAATTCCCACACCGACACGTCGAAGCTGAACGGGGTTTTCTGCAACACCCGGTCCCCAGCAGTCAGGCCATAGGCCTGTTGCATCCAGCACAAGCGGTTGGTCAGCGCACGGTGGCGGTTGCCCGCGCCCTTGGGCTTGCCGGTGGAGCCGGAGGTGTAGATCACGTAGGCCAGGTTCTCGCCAGTGACCTCGATCTCCGGCGCCTGCTCGGCATAACCGCTCAGTGGCTGGTCGAGCAGCAGGCACTCCAGACCCTGCGGCAGCGGCAACTGCTCGCGCAGGTGCGATTGGGTCAGCAGCAGTTCGATGCCGCTGTCCTCGATCATGTAGGCCAGGCGCTCGCGCGGGTATTCCGGGTCCAGCGGCACGTAGGCGCCACCGGCCTTGATCACCGCCAGCAGGGCCACGACCATTTCCACGCTGCGCTCGGCCGCCACGCCCACCAGCACATCCGAGCCCACGCCCGCCGCCTGAAGGCGGTGCGCCCACTGGTTGGCCAGGGCATCGAGCTGGCGGTAGCTGAGCTGACGTTCGCCGAACACCAGCGCCGTGGCGTCCGGCGTGGCCTCGACCTGACGCTGGATCAGCGCCTGGACGCTGTGCTCCAGCGGGTACTCGACTGCGGTGGCGTTCCACACTTCCAACGGCAAGGCACGCTCATGGGCGTCGAGCATCGACACCTCGCCCAAGGCCCGTGTGGCCGACACGGCCAGGCCTTCCAGCAGCAGGCCCAGGTGCGCGGCCAGGCGCTCGATGGTCGCCGCCTCGAAGCTGTCGCCGTCGTAGCTGTAGTGCAGCAGCAGGCTCGCCCCCTGGTTGACCGCCAGGGTCAGCGGGTAGCTGGTCTGCTCGTGGTTGCTCACCGCGTCGAAACGCAGCGCCTCGGGCGCAGCCTGCTCCAGCACTTCGGAGACCGGGAAGTTCTCGAACACCAGCAGCGTGTCGAACAGGGCGCCACCGCCCTGCCCGGCCAGGCGCTGGATCTCGTACAACGGCGCATGCTCGAACTCGCGCAGCGCCAGGTTGCGCGCCTGCACGGCCTGCAGCCAGTCGGCCACGGTCTGTTGCGGGGTCGGCGTGGCGACCACTGGCAAGGTGTTGATGAACAGCCCCATCTGCTGCTCCATGCCCGGCAACTCCGCCGGGCGCCCGGCCACCGTCGCGCCGAAGCACACGCTCGCCTGGCCGGTGTAGCGCTGCAACAGCAACAGCCAGGCCGCCTGTACCAGGGTGTTGAGGGTGACTTTCTGCTCACGGGCAAAGTTCGCCAGGCGCGCAGTGACGGCCTCGTCCACGGCGATACGGTAGTCGCCATGGGCGGCGCCGGCCGCGCGGGGCTCCTGGCGGATGGCACGGGCCAGGTGGGTCGGCTCGTCGAGCTCCGCCAGTTGCTGGCGCCAGAACGCCTCGCACGCCTCGGCGTCCTGCGCCTGCAACCAGGCGATGTAGTCGCGGTAGCGCCCGACAGGCGCGGCGACCGCCTCACCGGCGTAGCGCGCCAGGACTTCGCCGAGCAGCTGCGAATGGCTCCAGCCATCCATCAGGATGTGATGGTGGGTCAACAACAGGTGATGACGGCCCGGCGCCGTGGCGATCAGTTGCACTCGCAGCAGCGGCGCCTGCTCCAGGTCGAAGCCCTGGGCACGCTCGGCCAATGCCAGTGCATCCAGTGCGCCAGCCTGGTCGGCGCGGCCCTGCCAGTCGTGCAGCGCGAACGGCACTTCGACCTGGCGTGCCACCACCTGCAGCGGCTGGCTGAGCCCACCTTGCCAGAGGAAACCGGTACGCAGAATGTCATGGTTGAGCAGCGTAGCCTGCCAGGCATCGCGGAAACGCATCGGCTCCAGCCCGTCGATGTCCACACGCATCTGGTTGACGTAGTCGCCGCTGGCCTGCTCGTAGAGGCTGTGGAACAGCATGCCCTGTTGCATCGGCGACAGCGGATAGAGGTCCTGAATGGTCTGCGCCGCCACTGGCAAGGCGTCCAGCTGGGCCTGGGACAAGCGGGCCAGTGGCACGTCCGAAGGGGTCAGGCCGCCCGCCTGCGGTTGGCAGCAGTGCTCGATCAAGGCCAGCAACGCCTGGGTATAGGCATCGGCCAGGGCCTGGATGGTGTGGCTGTCGAAACGTGCGTCGCTGAAGGTCCAGCCCAGGCTCAACTCGCCATCGAACACCTGGCCGTTGACGCTCAGCGCGTTGGCCAAGGGCGCGTCGGGGTGTTGCTCGGCGCCACGGGCCTCGTCGCAGGGCAGCCAGAACGCCGCCTCGCCGCTGGCGAAACTGGCATCGAACTGGCCCAGGTAGTTGAAGGTGATCGACGGGGTCGGCAGGCCGGCCAATCGCTCGCGCACCTGCGGCGCGGCAAGCTGCGACAGCACGCCAAAGCCCAGGCCTTTGTCAGGGACCGCGCGCAATTGCTCCTTGATCTGCTTGAGCGAGTCGCCCAGGCCTGTGGCCGGGGTCAGGCGCAGTGGGAATACACTGGTGAACCAGCCGACGCTGCGGGTCAGGTCAAGGTGCTCGAACAGGTCTTCGCGGCCATGGCCTTCCAGCTGCACCAGCGCATGGGCCTGGCCGGTCCAGGCGCAGACGACCTGGGCCAGGGCGGTCAGCAGCAGGTCATTGACCTGGGTGCGATAGGCGGCCGGTGCATCCTGCAGCAAGCGGCGGGTCTGCTGCTTGTCCAGTCGCGAGTAGAGCGTGCTGCCGTCGCGATTGCGCTGGCCGCCATCGGCACGGTCCCAGGGCAATTCGGCGCTCAGTTCGCGGCCCTGGGCCTGCCAGTACTCCAGTTGTTCCAGCGCATTCGTGCCGGCGTGCTGGCGCAGTTGCTCGACCCAGTCACGCTGCGAGCTGGTCTTGCCGGGCAGAGCCAGGGGCTTGCCGCTGCTCAGTTGCTCGAAGGCCAGTTGCAGGTCTTCGAACAGGATGCGCCACGACACCCCATCCACCGCCAGGTGGTGGATCACCAGCAACAGGCGCTGGCTGCCGTCCGGCAGGTCCGCCAGTACGGCGCGCAGCAGCGGGCCATCGCCCAGCGACAGGCTGCGCTGGGCCGATTCGGCCAGGGCTTCCAGTTCGTCGGCAGTGTTCAGGGTACGCTGCCAGAGCAGTTCGGTCGGCTGCTCGCCGAGCGGGCGGTAATGCGCCTGCCAGCCGGCCTCGCTTTCGGTGAAGCTCAGGCGCAGCGCATCGTGGTGCGCGACCAGCGCCTGCAATGCCTGCTCCAGGTAACCCGCGTGCAGCGGCTGGGCAGGCTTGAGCAACACCGACTGGTTCCAGTGATGACGCTCGGGGATATCGGTGTCGAAGAACGCTTGCTGGATCGGCAGCAGCGGCATCTCGCCAGTCAAAGGGCCCTGCTCGATCAGTTGCGCACCCTCGCCTTCCTGGGCAACGGTCGCCAGCCCTTGGACGGTCTGGTGCTGGAACAGCGCCTTGGGCGTGAAGCGGATACCCGCCTGACGCGCCCGGCTGACCACCTGGATCGAGATGATCGAATCGCCGCCCAGTTCGAAGAAGTTGTCGGTCACGCCAATCGGCGAAACCTTCAAGACTTCCTCCCAGATCACCACCAGGCGTTTTTCCAGCACGCTGCGCGGCGCTACCTGGCGCGTCGGGGCAGTTGCCTGCGGCGCGGGCAGCGCCTTGCGGTCAAGCTTGCCGTTGGGGGTCAGCGGCAGACGTTCGAGGAACAACCAGTGGGTCGGCACCATGTAGTCCGGCAGGGTCTGTTGCAGGTTGGCTTTCAACACACTGCGCAATTCGCTTTCGTCGGCGCCAAGGTCATTCGCCACCACGTAGGCGACCAGTTGCTGAACGCCATTGAGCTCGACGGCCAACACCGCCGATTCGCGCAACAGGCCCTGGGCCTGCAAACGCGCTTCGATTTCACCCAGCTCGATACGCAGGCCGCGTACCTTCACCTGATGGTCCACACGCCCGGCGTACTCCAGCACGCCGTCTTCGCGGTAGCGCGCCAGGTCGCCGGTGCGGTATAGCCGCGAGCCGTCCGCCGCGAACGGGTCCGGCAGGTATTTCTCGGCGGTCAGCCCCGGACGCAACAGGTAGCCCCGGGTGATGCCCTCGCCTGCCAGGTACAGCTCCGCCGTCGCCCCGACCGGCACCGATTGCAGCTCGCCGTCCAGCAGGTAGCTGGCGGTGTTGTGCAACGGGCGGCCGATGTTGGCCTGCCCGCCCGCTTCGCGGCGGGTCCAGGTCGAATAGGTGGTGTCTTCCGAAGGGCCGTAGAGATCGTAGACATGCTGGATGTGCTCCAGCGCGTAGAGCGCCTCCACCACCGACTGCTTCAGCGGCTCACCCGCCAGGTTGACGATGCGCACGCTCGCCGGTATCTGCCCGGCACGCAGCAGCGCGCTGGCCGCCGACGGCACGCTGTTGATCAGGCGCACCCGATCCCGCGCTGCCAGTTCAGGCAGCTCCAGGGCATTGCGCGCCCCCACGATGAAACCGCCACCGGCCAGGGTCACGAACAGCTCCCACACCGACAGGTCGAAGCAGATCGAGGTGCTGGCCAGCACGCCTTGGATGTCCGCCTGGCTGTAGACCTGCTGCGACCAGGCCACCAGTGCGGCGACGTTGCGATGAGCAATGGCCACGCCTTTCGGGCGGCCAGTGGAGCCGGAGGTGTAGATCACGTAGGCCAGGTTATCGGCCACGGCGCGGGCTGGCAGGTCACTGTCGTCGCCGTCCAGATTCAGCTCATCGAGCAGCACGCTCGCGAACGCGCCATCGACCGCCAGTGCATCGAGCACCGCGCGTTCACTGATCAGTACGCGGGCAGCGCTGTCGTCGAGCATGTAACTGACGCGCTCGGCCGGATAGTCCGGGTCCAGCGGCACATAAGCACCACCGGCCTTGAGCACCGCCAGCAGCGCCACCAGCATCGACATGCCGCGCGGCAAGGCCACGCCGACCCGCACTTCGGGGGCGACACCCAGGCTCACCAGGTGGCGGGCCAGGCGGTTGGCGCGGGCATTGAGGGTGGCGTAGTCCAGTTGCTCATCGCCCCAGATCGCGGCCAACGCCTGCGGCGTGCGACCCACCTGGGCTTCGATCAGGCGATGGATGCACTGGCTGCGGTCGAAGTCCAGGCCATTGGCGTTCCACTGCCGTTCGATACGGGTCCGTTCACGGCCCTCCAGCAAGGTCAACTGGTGCAACGGTGCCTGAGCGTCGGCACAGAACTGCTCCAGCAGGTGCAGCAGGTGACGCGCCACGCCCTCGACGGCGCTGTCGCGCAACTGCGTGCGGTCGTAGTTGAAATGCAGCGTCAGCTCCCGCCCAGCGGCCACCGCCAGGGTCAGCGGGTAGTTGCTTTGCTCGTGGGCACGTACCGCGCTGAAGCGCAGGCTCTGGTCGCCGCCCTGCTCCAGGGCCTCGGCGATGGGGTAGTTCTCGAACACCAACAAGGTGTCGAACAGGCCCTGGCTACCCTGCTCGGCCCACCGCTGGATTTCGAACAACGGTGTGTGCTCGTGCTCGCGCAGGGCCAGGTTGATGCCCTGGACCGTCTGCAACCACTGCGCCAGCGTTTCCTGTGGATCGGGCCCGGCGATCACCGGCAGGGTATTGATGAACAGACCGATCTGCTGCTCGATGCCCTTGAGCTCGGCCGGGCGACCCGCCACGGTGGCGCCGAAGCACACGCTGCGCTGCCCGGTATAGCGCTGCAACAGCAACAGCCAGGCGGCCTGCACCAGCGTGTTGACGGTGACCTTGTGCTGGCGCGCCAGCACGCCGAGGCGCGTCATGGCCTGGGCATCGAGGCTCGCATGATGGTCGGCATAACCGCCCTGCCCGCCAGGCTGCGGTGCCGGCAAGGCACGCGACAGCCAGGTCGGGGCCTGCAGGCCGTCCAGTTGCTGGCGCCAGAACGCCTCGCGGGCCTGCGCCGGCTGCCGCTGCAGCCAGCCGATGTAGTCGCGGTAGTGCCCGGACGGCGCCGCGATGGCCTGGCCGGCATAGCGCTGCAGAACTTCGCCCAGCAATTGCGCGGTGCTCCAGCCGTCCATCAGGATGTGATGGCTGGTGAAGATCAGGTGATGGCTGTTGGCACCGTTGCCCACCAGCAACAGACGCAGCAACGGCGCCTGCTCCAGGTCGAAACCTTGCTCACGGGCTTCGCGTGCCAAGGCATCGAGCCGTGCACTGTCCGGCACTTGACCATCCCAGCGCACCTCGGTGAACGGCACCTGCACCTGACGCTGCACCACCTGCAGCGGCCGGGTCAGCTCGCCCTGCCAGCGCAAGCCGGTGCGCAGGATCGCGTGGGCCTCGATGGTGGCCTGCCAGGCGGCCCGGAAGCGCACCACATCCAAGCCCTGCACATCGGCGCGCATCTGGTTGATGTAGTCACCGCCCGCCTGGTCATAGAGCGAGTGGAACAACATGCCGTGCTGCATCGGCGACAACGGGTAGATGTCCTCGACGGTGCTGGCGTCCAGTTGCAGCGCATCCAGGCCGGCCTGGTCCAGCTCGGCCAGCGGCACATCGGACGGGGTCAGCCCGGCGTGGCCGGCCTCGGTGCAGTGCTCGACCAGGGCGCTGAGTGCCTCGCGGTAGGCATCGGCCAGGCCTTGCACAGTGGCGACTTCGAGCATCTGCGGACTGAAGGTCCAGCTCAGGCTCAACTGGCCGTCGTACACCTGGCCATTGAGGGTCAGCCAGTTGCCCAGTTGCGCAGCATCGCCCTGCTCGCGGCCACGGGCCTCGCCACTGGGGCGCAGCACTGCCTGTTGCGGGTCGAAGCTGGCGTCGAACTGGCCAAGGTAGTTGAAGGTGATACGCGGCTGCGGCAGCGCCTGCAGCGCCGCACGATCATCGGCGCTGCCAAGGTAACGCAGCACGCCGAAGCCCAAGCCCTTGTCGGGCACTGCGCGCAGTTGCTCCTTGACGCGCTTGATCGCGCTGTCCAGGTCGGCGCAGTGATCCAGGCGCACCGGGAACAGGCTGGTGAACCAGCCAACGGTACGGGTCAGGTCGATGTCGTCGAACAGCTCCTCGCGGCCATGGCCTTCAAGCTGTACCAAGGCACTGTCGCTCCCGCACCAGGGCGCCACGACCCGTGCCAGGGCGGTCAGCAGCAGGTCGTTGACCTGGGTGCGATAGGCCGCCGGTGCCTCTTGCAGCAGGCGCCGGGTGGTCTCGGCATCCAGCCGGGTGTGCACGGTGTGGGCCAGGGCGTTGGCCAGCGAGCCCTGCGGGTCGTTCACCGGCAAGTCGCGCGGTGCGCCGGCCAGTGCCGTCTGCCAATAGGCCATCTGCCCGCGCATATCGCCCTCGGCCGCAGCCGCCAGGCGCTCGGCCCAGGCCTTGAGCGAGCTGGTCTTGGCCGGCAGCACGCACGGCTGGCCAGCGTCCAGTTGCGTCAGCGCCTGTTGCAGGTCATCGAACAGGATGCGCCAGGAAATACCATCGACCACCAGGTGGTGGATGACCAGCAGCAGACGTTGGCTGCCGTCGGCGAGCTGCGCCAGCACCGCGCGCAGCAGCGAACCGTCCTCCAGCGCCAGGCTGCCCTGCGCGCGGTCGGCCAGGGCCTCCAGCGCAGCGTCGTCCTCGGCCTCGGCCTGCCACAGCAAGGCCGACTGCTGGTAGAGCGCCTGCATCGCCTCTGGGGTTCGGAAGTAGGCGCCCTGGGCGCCGAACGACAGGCGCAGGGCATCGTGGTGGTTCACCAGTTGGCTCAGGGCTGCGGTCAGCGTCTCGACCGACAAGGCGCGGGCGGGCTTGAGCCAGACCGACTGGTTCCAGCGCGCAGGTTCTTCAGGCAACGCGGCGAAAAACGCCTGCTGGGCCGGCAGCAGCGGCAGGCTGCCGTGCACCGGGGCCTGGTCGATGACCAGCCCCTGCCCGCCCAGCTCGGCGACCTGGGCCAGGGCGCGGATGGTCTGGTGCTGGAACAGTTGTTTGGGGGTGAAGCGAATACCCGCCTGCCGCGCACGGCTGACCAGCTGGATGGAGACGATCGAGTCGCCGCCCAGTTCGAAGAAGTTGTCGGTCACACCCAGCGCCTGGCACTTCAGCACGTCCTGCCACAGCGCGTGCAGGCGCAGTTCCAGGTCGTTGGCCGGTGCGACCTGCTCGCTGCCCGCGTTGGCTTCAGGCAGCGGCAACGCCTTGCGGTCGAGCTTGCCGTTGCTGGTCAGCGGGAACGCGTCCAGCAGCAACAGGTGGTTGGGCACCATGTAGGCAGGCAGCTGCCCTTGCAGCGCCTCGCGCAGGGCCACCGCCAATGGCTCGTCCTGGCCCGGTTCGGGCACCACGTAGGCCAGCAACTGCTGCTCACGCGCCAGCACCAGCGCCTGTCGGACACCCGGCAGCGCGACCAGGCGCGCCTCGATCTCGCCCAGCTCGATGCGCAGGCCGCGGATCTTCACCTGATGGTCGATACGCCCGAGGTAGTCGATCACCCCGTCGTCGGCCTGGCGCACCAGGTCGCCACTGCGGTACAGGCGCGCGCCGGGTCGGCTGGAGAACGGATCGGGGACGAAACGCTCGGCGGTCAGCGCCGGGCGCTGGTGGTAACCGCGCGCCAGGCCTTCGCCACCGATGCACAGCTCGCCGGCGGCGCCCGCCGGACACACCTGCAACGCCTCGCCCAGCACGTAGGCGCTGGCATTGTCGATCGGCATGCCCAGCGGCACTACCGCCCCTGACAGCACGGCCGGGACTTCGCACGCGGTGCTGTCGATGGTCGCCTCGGTCGGGCCATAGAGGTTGACCAGGCGCCCTTGCCAGCGCTCGCGCAGCTGTGCACACAACTGCGCACTCAGGGCCTCGCCGCCGCACAGCACGGTGCGCAGGCTGGCCAATTGCTCAGGGCGCGCCTGCGGCAGCATCGCCTGCAACAGCGACGGCGCCGATTGCAGCACGGTGATGCCGTGCGCCTGAACTTGCTCCCAAAGTTGCGCCAGCGACTCATCCTGCCCCGGCGCCGCCAGTACCAGGCGCGCGCCGCAGATCAGCGGCAACCAGAACTCCCACACCGACGCATCGAAGCTGATCGCGGTCTTCTGCAGCACGCGGTCCTCGGCCGTCAGCGGCAAGCACTCGCGCATCCATGCCATGTGGTTGCCAAGGCCGGCATGCCGCACCGCCACGCCCTTGGGCTGGCCGGTGGAGCCGGAGGTGTAGATCAGGTAGGCCAGGTGCTCGCCATCCACCGCAACCTGCGGCGCGATGAAATCGCCATCCTGCACCGCGCTCGCAGGCGCGAGCGCCAGCACGTCCAGGCCCTGCGGCAGTGGCAGTTGCGTCAGCAGGGCTGGCTGGGCGAGCAGCAGGCCGATGCCGCTGTCGTCGAACATGTAGGCCAGGCGCTCGGCAGGATAGGCCGGGTCGAACGGCACATAGGCCGCACCGGCCTTGAGCACGGCCAACAGCGCCACCACCAGCTCCAGGCTGCGTTCGGCAGCGATGCCCACTCGCACCTCGGGACCGACGCCACGGGCGATCAGCTCACGTGCCAGACGATTGGCCCGCGCGTCGAGTTCGGCATAACTGTACTGCTGCCCGGCGCAGACCACGGCGACGGCCTGCGGCGTGCGCTCGGCCTGGGCCTGCACTTGCAGGTGCACCGGGCGGGCATCGGCATGCACCACCTGCGGCCCCTGGGCACGCAAGCGCACCTGCTCGGTTTCGGCGGCGCTCATCAGCGCCAGCTCGGCGCAACGCTGGTCAGGCTCGGCGACGATGGCCGCGAGCAGCGTTTGCCAGTGAGCGACCAGGCGCTGCACGGTGCCGCGCTCGAACAGGTCGGTGGCATAGGTGAAGGCGGCGATCAGCGCGTCGTCGGACTCATGGGTTTCCAGGGTCAGGTCGAACTGCGCGGTGGGGTTGTCCCAGGCCACCCCTTCGACGCGCAGGTCACTGCCAGGTGCGGCCTGGGCCTGGCCGCGCGCCGGGGCACTGCGCTGGTGGTTGAACATGACCTGGAACAGCGGCGCATGGCTGAGGCTGCGTTGCGGTTGCAGGGCTTCGACCAGTTGCTCGAACGGCAGGTCCTGATGCTCCTGGGCGCGCAACGCGGTGTGCTTGACCTGCTCGAGGAAGGCGCGGAACGGCTGCTGCCCGTCGATCTCGGCGCGCAGCACCTGGGTGTTGACGAAGAAGCCGAGCAACCCCTCGGTTTCCGGGCGGTTGCGGTTGGCCACCGGCACCCCGACACGGATGTCGTGCTGACCGCTGTAGCGGTGCAGGAACAGTTGGAAGCTTGCCAGCAACAGCATGAACAGGGTCGCGCCCTGCCCCTGGGCCAGGCTGCGCAGTTGACGGCTGAGGTCGGCATCGAGGCTCACCTCCAGGCGCTCGCCACGCAGGCTCTGCACTGCCGGTCGCGGACGGTCGCCCGGCAGCGCCAGCAGTGGCTGCTCGCCACCCAGTTGCTCACGCCAGTAGTGCAACTGGCGCTCGCGCTCGCCGGCTTCCATCCAGTGCCGCTGCCAGATCGCATAGTCGGCGTACTGGATCGGCAGCGCCGCTGCCACTGGGACCTGCCCCTGGCTGAATGCACCGTAGGCCCGCACCAGTTCGCCGATCATGATCTGGATCGAGGCGCCGTCGGCGATGATGTGGTGCTGGACGATGGCCAGCACATGGTCGTGCTCACCCACCTTCAGCAGGCTGGCACGCACCAGCGCGCCGTCGAACAGGTCGAACACCTGCTGGGTCAGGGCTTCGACCCGGGCCTTGATGCAGGCATCCAGCGCCGCATCGCCCGGGGTGCCGGAAACCAGTTGCTCATGCGCCAGGGGTAGCCCCGCGGGCGGCAGGATACGCTGGCTCAGGCGCCCGTCCTGCTCGGCAAAGCGGGTGCGCAGGCTTTCATGGCGCTGCTCCAGCCAGTCGAGGCTGCGCTGCAGGGCGTCGATGTCCAAGTGGCCGCGCAGACGCAGCACGGTCGCCAGGTTATAGGCGGTGCTGCCAGGGTCCATCTGCCAGAGGAACCATTGACGCTCCTGGGCGTAGGACACCGGCAGCGTGTCGAAGGCTGACTGCACCTGCGGGATCGGCAGGTTGGCCGGGGACACCCCCTCCGCCAGCATCTTCTCCAGGTACAGGCGGCGCTTTTCCAGCGGCAGGGTAATGAAGCGCTGCGCGATTCTCAGGGCTGCTTGGGTTTCCATCAAACTTCCTCCATTTCGTCAAGCAGCCATTCGAGCTTGCTCAATTTCGATTCATCCACCACCTGCCCACCTGCCTGGCCCAGCGCCTCGGCGAACTGCTCCAGCACCGGCGCCTGGAACACCAGCTGCGGCGACAGCTTCAGGCCCAGCGCCAATTGCAGGCGCGAGACCACGCTGACGGCCAGCAACGAATGCCCGCCCAACTCGAAGAAGTGGTCGTGCACCCCGACCTGCTCCAGTTGCAGCACCTGCTGCCAGACCTCGGCGACCTGGCGTTCCAGGTCGGTACGTGGCGCCTGGTATACCTGGCGTGAAGCGCTGGCGTCGACGGCCGGCAAGGCCTTGCGGTCGAGCTTGCCGTTGGGGGTCAACGGCATGCGTTCAAGCACCTGGATATGCGCCGGCACCATGTAGACCGGCAGCCGCTCGGTCAGGCACTGGCGCAGCGCCTCGCGCAGACCGTCGCTGCCCGCCTCGGCGGCCTCCAGCGGCACCACGTAGCCCACCAGCTGTGCGCCGCCCGCGCCGTCGCGGGCAATCACCACGGCCTCGCGGACCTGCGGATGGTCCTGCATCAGGGCCTGGATCTCGCCCAGCTCGATGCGGAAGCCGCGGATCTTCACCTGATGATCCAGGCGTGCGAGGTACTCCAGGGTGCCATCGGCCAGGTGGCGCACCAGGTCGCCCGTGCGGTACAGCCGCGAGCCATCGTCGGCGAACGGATGTGGCACGAAGCGCTCGGCGCTCAGTGCCGCGCGGCCGTGGTAGCCGCGGGCCAGGCCCTCGCCACCGATCAGCAGCTCACCGGCCACGCCCGGCGCCACCGGTTGCAGATCGGGGCCGACGACGAACAAGGTGGTATTGCCGATGGCCTCGCCCAGCAGCGGTGCCGGCTGTGTGGCATCCAGGCGTCGCCGTGCCGACCAGATGGTGGTCTCGGTGGGGCCATACAGGTTCCACACTTCGCCCCCTAGGGCGAGCATGCGCAGGCTCAGTTCCGGTGCCAGCGCCTCGCCCCCGCAGAGCATGCGGCAACCGCGCAGCAGCTCGGCCTGCGGGTTGTCGAGCAGCATGCGCCAGGTCGACGGCGTGGCCTGTACCACGTTCACGGCCTGCTCGCGCACCACCTCCAGCAGTTGCTCGGGATCGCGTGCAGCCTGGCGATCCACCAGCACCACACGTGCGCCGCGCACCAGCGGCAGGAAGATTTCCAGGCCGAAGATATCGAACGAGAAGGTGGTCAGCGACAGCACCCGGTCTTGCGCCTGCAACCCTGGCGCTGCCGCCATGCTGTCGAGGAAGTTGCCAAGCCCCCGGTGCGGGACCATCACCCCCTTGGGCCGCCCGGTGGAGCCGGAGGTGTAGATCACGTAGGCCAGGTGGTCGTCAGCCACCGCTACCTGCGGGTCATGTGCCGCCAGCGCGTCCAGCGCATCCGACTCCGCTGCCAGCAGCATCTGTTGTACGCCCTGAGGCAGGGTGCGCCGTTCGGCCAGGTGGGGCTGGGTCAGCAGCAGGCCGATACCGCTGTCCTGGATCATGTAGTCCAGGCGCTCTTCGGGGAAGTCCGGGTCCAGTGGCACGTAGGCGCCACCGGCCTTGAGCACGGCCAGCAGTGCGACCAGCATTTCCAGGCCGCGGTCCAGGCACAGCCCCACCAGGCGGTCTGGCCCCACGCCCCGGGCGATCAGCCCATGGGCCAGGCGATTGGCGCGCAGGTTGAGCTCGGCATAGCTGATCGATTCAGCGCCATGAACTGCGGCGATAGCCTGGGGCTGGGCCTGAGCCATGGCCTCGAACTGGCGGTGCACTGGCAGCCAGGTCACATCGTGTCCGACCTGGCCGCTCCAGTCGTGCAGCACCTGGCGGCGCAGGGCCGCTGGCAGGCTGTCGACCTCGCCCAGCGGGCGTTCGGCATCTTCGACCAGGGCGTCGAGAATCTGCGCCAGTTGCGCTGCCAGCCCAGCGATCTGCGCCGGGGTGAAGCACTGCGGGTCGAAGCTGTATTGCAGGCTCAGTTGCTCGCCGGCGTTGACCAGCAGGGTCAAGGGGTAGTTGGTCTGTTCGAGGTTGTCGATGGCGCCGAAGCGCAGGCCATCCGGTGCACGCGCCTGCAGCACGTCCGACACCGGGTAGTTCTCGAACACCAGCAGGCTGTCGAACAGGGCTTCACCGCCCTGCCCGGCCCAGCGCTGGATATCGAACAGCGGCGTGTATTCATGCTCGCGCAGACTCAGGTTCTGCGCTTGCAGGCCCTGCAGCAGGCTGGCAACACTGTGCTGGGCATGCAGGGTCAGCGCCACCGGCAAAGTGTTGATGAACAGGCCAACCTGCTGCTCGACCCCCGCCAGCTCCGACGGGCGCCCCGCCACCGTGGCACCGAAGCACACGGTCTGCTGCCCTTGGTGGCGCTGCAACAGCAGCGCCCAGGCCGCTTGCAGCACGGTGTTGAGGGTGACTTTCTGCTCGCGGGCAAATGCCGCCAGGCGCGCGCTGCGCTGGGCATCGAACACCTGGTCGTGCTGGGCGTGGGCCTGCTCATCGCTGGCAGGCGTGGCGCCACGGAACACTTGGGCCAACAGGGTCGGCTCGTCCAGCTCGGCCAGTTGCGCGCGCCAGAAGTCCTGGTTGCCCTGCTGATCCTGGCGAGCCAGCCAGTCGATGTAGTCGCGGTAGCGTCCGCGCGGCGCCTCCTGTGCCTGGCCGTTGTAGTGCTGCAGCACTTCGGACAGCACCTGCGCGTGGCTCCAGCCATCCATCAGGATGTGGTGATAGGTGTAGATGAAGTGGTGACGGCCTTGGCCAAGGTCCACCAGCAGCAGACGCAACAGCGGCGCACTGGCCAGTTCGAAGCCCTGCTGGCGCTGGGCATCGGCCAGGGCCTGGAGGGCCGGGGCTGGCGCGTCCAGGTCACGCAGGTCATGGACGCTGAAAGGCACCTCGACCTGCTGGCGAACCACCTGCAGCGGCTGGGCCAGATCGCCTTCCCAGACGAAGGCGGTGCGCAGGATGTCGTGGGCCTGCACCGTGGCCTGCCAGGCGGCATGGAAGCGCTGCGGGTCCAGGCCATCGATGTCGACACGCATCTGGTTGATGTAGTCGCCGCTGGCCTGCTCGTAGAGGCTGTGGAACAGCATGCCCTGCTGCATCGGCGACAGTGGGTAGAGGTCCTGGATCGTCTGCGCCGCCACCGGCAGGGCATCGAGCTGGGCCTGATCGAGCCCGGCCAGGGGGAAATCCGAGGGCGTCACGCCGGCGACGCCGACCGTGCAGCAATGGCCGACCAAGGCCACCAGCTCGCGCTGGTAGTCCTCGGCCAGACGCTGCAGCGTGGCGATATCGAAGCGCTCGCGGCTGAAGGTCCAGCTGATCTGCAAGCGCCCGTCGAACACCTGGCCGTTGAGGTTGAGCCAGTTGTCCAGCGGCGCCTCGGGTGAATGCTCGGCGCCACGGTTCTCCCCGGCAGGCAGCCAGGCAGGCGACTCGTCGGCAAAGCTGGCATCGAGCTGGCCGAGGTAGTTGAAGGTGATGCGCGGGGTCGGCAGCGCACGCAGGGCGTCGCGCACCGAGGCGTCGCCCAGGTGACGCAGCACACCGAAGCCCAGGCCGTTATCAGGGATCGCGCGCAGTTGCTCCTTGATCTGCTTGAGCGAGTCGCCCAGGCCTGCCGCCGGGGTCAGGCGCACCGGGAATACACTGGTGAACCAGCCGACGCTGCGGGTCAGGTCGAGGTGCTCGAACAGGTCTTCGCGGCCATGGCCTTCCAGTTGCACCAGGGCGTGGTCGTGGCCAGTCCAGCGGCAGATCACACGGGCCAGGGCCGTCAGCAACAGGTCGTTGATACGGGTGCGGTAGGCGGCGGGCGCCTGCTGCAACAGTTGGCGGGTCTGCTCGGCATCCAGTGTGCTATGCACCGTCACGCCGTCGCAGTTGCGATTGGCGCCGTCCAGGCGCTGGCACGGCAGGCTGTCGTGGGCGCCTTCTAGGGTTGTACGCCAGAAGTCCAGCGACTGCTGCAGGCGCGAGCTTTGCGCGGCGCGTTGCAGTTCGCCGGCCCAGTCGCGCTGCGAGCTGGTTTTGCCCGGCAGGGCCAGGGGCTTGCCGCTGCTCAGTTGCTCGAAGGCCAGTTGCAGGTCTTCGAACAGGATGCGCCACGACACACCATCCACCGCCAGGTGGTGGATCACCAGCAACAGGCGCTGGCTGCCGTCCGGCAGATCGGCCAGTACGGCGCGCAGCAGCGGGCCATCGCCCAGCGACAGGCTGCGCTGGGCCGATTCGGCCAGGGCTTCCAGTTCGTCGGCAGTGTTCAGGGCGCGCTGCCAGAGCAGCTCGGTTGGCTGCTCGTTAAGCGGCCGGTAATGCGCCTGCCAGCCGGTCTCGCTTTCGGTGAAGCTCAGGCGCAGCGCATCGTGGTGTGCAACCAGTGCCTGCAATGCCTGCTCCAGGTAACCCGCGTGCAGCGGCTGGGCCGGTTTGAGCAGCACCGACTGGTTCCAGTGGTGACGCTCGGGGATATCGGTGTCGAAGAACGCTTGCTGGATCGGCAAAAGCGGCATCTCGCCAGTTAGCGGGCCCTGCTCGATCAGTTGCGCACCCTCGCCTTCCTGGGCCACGGTCGCCAGCCCTTGGACGGTCTGGTGCTGGAACAGCGCCTTGGGCGTGAAGCGGATACCGGCCTGACGCGCCCGGCTGACCACCTGGATCGAGATGATCGAATCGCCGCCCAGCTCGAAGAAGTTGTCGGTCACGCCAATCGGCGAAACCTTCAGCACTTCCTCCCAGATCGCCACCAGGCGTTTTTCCAGCACGCTGCGCGGTGCCACCTGGCGTGCCGGGGCAGTTGCCTGCGGCGCGGGCAGCGCCTTGCGGTCAAGCTTGCCATTTGGCGTCAGCGGCAGGCGTTCGAGGAACAACCAGTGGGTGGGCACCATGTAGTCGGGCAAGGTCTGCTTGAGCCAGGCCTTGAGCGGCTCGGCATTGTCGTGCAGCGCGGAGGCGACGACATAACCCACCAGCTGGGTGCTCAGCTCGCCCTGATGCGCGATCACTGCCACTTCACGCACGTCGGCATGAGCCTGCAAACGCGCTTCGATTTCACCCAGCTCGATACGCAGGCCACGTACCTTCACCTGATGGTCCACACGCCCGGCGTACTCCAGCACGCAGTCTTCGCGATAGCGCGCCAGGTCACCGGTGCGGTACAGCCGCGAGCCGTCCGCCGCGAACGGGTCCGGCAGGTATTTCTCGGCGGTCAGCCCCGGACGCAGCAGGTAGCCACGGGTGATGCCCTCGCCTGCCAGGTACAGCTCCGCCGTCGCCCCGACCGGCACCGATTGCAGCTCGCCGTCCAGCAGGTAGCTGGCGGTGTTCTGCAACGGGCGGCCAATGTTGGCCTGGCCACCCGCTTCGCGGCGGGTCCAGGTCGAATAGGTGGTGTCTTCCGAAGGGCCGTAGAGGTCGTAGACATGCTGGATGTGCTCCAGCGCGTAGAGCGCCTCCACCACCGACTGCTTCAGCGGCTCACCCGCCAGGTTGACGATGCGCACGCTCGCCGGTATCTGCCCGGCACGCAGCAGCGCGCTGGCCGCCGACGGCACGCTGTTGATCAGGCGCACCCGATCCCGCGCTGCCAGTTCAGGCAGCTCCAGGGCATTGCGCGCCCCCACGATGAAACCGCCACCGGCCAGGGTCACGAACAGCTCCCACACCGACAGGTCGAAGCAGATCGAGGTGCTGGCCAGCACGCCTTGGATGTCCGCCTGGCTGTACACCTGCTGCGACCAAGCCACCAACGCGGCGACGTTGCGATGAGCAATCGCCACGCCTTTCGGGCGGCCAGTGGAACCGGAGGTGTAGATCACGTAGGCCAGGTTATCGGCCACGGCGTGGGCTGGCAGGTCACTGTCGTCGCCGTCCAGCGTCAGCTCATCGAGCAATACGCTCGCGAATGCACCGTCCACCGCCAGTGCATCGAGCACGGAGCGTTCGCTGATCAGCACGCGGGCGGCGCTGTCGTCGAGCATGTAGCTGACACGCTCGGCCGGGTAGTCCGGGTCCAGCGGTACGTAGGCGCCACCGGCCTTGAGCACTGCCAGCAGCGCTACCAGCATCGACATGCCGCGCGGCAAGGCAACACCGACCCGCACTTCGGGGCCGACACCCAGGCTCACCAGGTGGCGAGCCAGGCGGTTGGCGCGGGCATTGAGGGTGGCGTAGTCCAGTTGCTCATCGCCCCAGATCGCCGCCAACGCCTGCGGCGTGCGACCCACCTGGGCTTCGATCAGGTGATGGATGCACTGGCTGCGGTCGAAGGCCAGGCCGTTGGCATTCCACTGGCGTTCGATGCGCTCGCGCTCGCTGTCCTCGAGCATCGCCAGCTCGCCGACGCGCTGCTCTGGCGCTGCGACGATCGCCTGCAACAGGTTCAGCCAGTGCTGCGACAAGCGCTCGATGGTCTCTGGCAGGAACAGGTCGGTGGCGTAGGTCCAGATCGCCGACCACGCCGTACCCGACTCGAATGTATTGAGGGTCAGGTCGAACTGCGCGGTGTGGCTGTCCCACGCCAGCGCCTCGACCTGCAGGCCCGGCACCTGCACCATGGACGCCTCGGCGGCGCGCTCGCCCTGGTGGTTGAACATCACCTGGAACAGCGGACTGTGGCTCAGGCTGCGCTCAGGGTGCAGGGCCTCGACCAGTTGCTCGAACGGCAGGTCCTGATGGGCCTGGGCTTCCAGGGCGCTGTCGCGGACCTGTTCGAGCAGGCGGGTGAAGGCCATGCCCGGCTCGACCTCGGCGCGCAGGACCTGGGTGTTGACGAAGAAGCCGATCAGGCGCTCGGTCTCCAGGCGGTTGCGGTTGGCCACCGGCACGCCGACGCGGATATCACCCTGGCCACTGTAGCGGTGCAACAGCACCTGGAACGCGGCCAGCAGCAGCATGAACGGCGTCACCCGCAGCTCACGCGCCCGCTGTTGCAGGCCCTGGGCCAGGTTGTCCGGCAGCGCCAGCGCAAGCTGCGCGCCACGGAACGACTGTTCGGCCGGGCGTGGATGATCGGTAGGCAGTTGCAGGAACTGCTCGCCGGCAAGGCGTTCGGTCCAGTAGCCGAGCTGACGCTCGCGCTCGCCGGCCTCCATCCACTGCCGCTGCCAGATCGCATAGTCGGTGTACTGCAGCGGCAATACCGGCAGCGTGGGCGCTTCGCCCTGGCTGAAGGCGGCGTAGCATTGCACCAGTTCCTCGACCAGCACCTGCATCGACCAACCATCGGAGACGCTGTGATGCTGGGTGACGACCAACACATGGTCGTCCTGCGCCACACGCAGCAGGCGCACACGCAACAGCGGCCCCTGCTCCAGGTCGAACACCTGGGCCACCTCGGCCTGCACCCGTGCGGCCAATTCGGCCTCGGCGACCGTTTCGATCGGCAGCGCCAGCGGTACGGCGGCGTGAATGTGCTGCTGTGCACCCTGCGGCGTCTGGACGAACGTGGTACGCAGCGACTCGTGACGCGCCAGCAGGCTGTCGAAGCTGCGCTGCAACGCGGGCACATTCAGCGCGCCGCGCAGGCGCAAGGCGCTGGGGATGTTGTAGGCGCTGCTGCTCGGGTCGAGTTGCCAGAGGAACCACTGGCGTTCCTGGGCGTAGGACAGCGGCGCCAGCTCGCCACGCGGTACTGGCAGCAGCGCAGGCTGTGCGGCGTCTGCGGTTGGCGTGAGGCTGGCGACGAACGCCTGCAGGGTGGTCTGTTCGAACAGAGTGCGCAGCGCCACTTGCAGGCCCAGCCCGTGACGCAGGCGCGACACCACCTGGGTGGCCAGCAGCGAATGCCCGCCCAGGGCAAAGAAATCGTCCTGCAGACCGACCCGCTCGACCTCCAGCACCTGCTGCCAGATTTGCGCGACTTGCTGCTCCAGCGCCGTGCGCGGGGCCTGGTAATCCTCCTGGCGCAGGGTCGGGGCCGGCAGCGCCGCGCGGTCGAGCTTGCCGTTGAGGGTCAGCGGCAGGCTGTCCAGGCACAGGATATGCGCTGGCAGCATGTATTCCGGCAGGTCGGCCTTGAGGCCGCTGCGCAGGCGCTCGACAAGCGCCGACGCCTCGCCGCTGCCCTGCTGCGCCACCACATAGGCCACCAACTGCGTACCGGCACTGCCGTCGCGAGCGAGCACCACCGCCTCGCGCACGCCCGGCAGTTGCAGCAAGCGGGCCTCGATCTCGCCCAGCTCGATGCGGAAACCACGGATCTTCACCTGCTGGTCGATACGACCGACGTACTCGATCACCCCGTCGTTGCGGTAGCGCGCCAGGTCACCGGTGCGGTACAAGCGCCCGCCATTGCCGAACAGGTCGGGCACGAAGCGCTGGGCGCTGAGGTCGCTGCGGCGATGATAGCCGCGCGCAAGCCCGGCTCCGCCGACATACAGTTCGCCGATGCATCCCGGCGCGACCGGCTCCAGCTGGCCGTCGAGCAGGTACCAGGACAGGTCGTCGATCGGCTCGCCGATCGGGCTGCTGGCCGCCCCTTCGAGATCACGCGGGCTCAGCGGACGGTAGGTGACATGCACGGTGGTTTCGGTGATGCCGTACATGTTCACCAGGCGCGGCCCCTGCGCAGCGAAATGCCCGTACCACGGGCGCAGCGCCTGCACCTCCAGGGCCTCGCCACCAAAGATCACCTGGCGCAGGGCACCGAGCTCGGCGGCGTCGCGCGTGCAGGCCACCTGCATCAGTTGCTTGAACGCCGAAGGGGTCTGGTTCAGTACCGTGACGCCTTCGCGGTGCAGCAGCGCATGGAAATCCTCGGTGCTGCGGCAGGTCTCGTGCGGCACGATCACCAGGCGCCCGCCATGCATCAGGGCGCCAAAGATCTCCCACACCGAGAAGTCGAAGGCGTAGGAGTGGAACAGCGTCCAGACATCGTCGGCACCGAAGTGGAACCAGCGCTCGGTGGCGGCGAACAGGCGCATGACGTTGTCATGGGGCAGCAGCACGCCCTTGGGCTGGCCGGTGGAACCGGAGGTGTAGATGACATAGGCGAGCTGGCGCGGATCGCAGGCCAGCTGCGGCGCGCCGGGGTCGGCAAGCGGCTGTGGCGACAGCGGCTCCAGCATCAGCTGGCGCACGTCCTGCGCACCCTGCACACGTGCCGCCAGGTGCGGCTGCACCAGCAGCAGGGTGATGCCGCTGTCGGCCATCATGTAGGCCAGACGCTGGGCCGGCGCGCTGGGGTCCATGGGCACATAGGCAGCACCTGCCTTGAGCGTGGCGAGAATGGCCACGATCATTTCCAGGCTGCGCTCGACCACCAGGCCGACCCGCACCTCAGGGCCGACACCCTGCGCCAGCAGGCGATGGGCCAGGTGGTTGGCCTGGGCTTCGAGCTGGCCGTAGCTGAGCTGGCGATCATCCAGCGTGACCGCGATGGCCTCGGGACGCAGGCGCGCCTGCTCCTCGATGCGCTGGTGAATGCACTGCTGCACCGGATACTCAGCCGGACGCGGATTCCACTCGGCGATGATGTCCGCGCGCTCCTGCGCAGTGAGCAACGGCACCTGCACCAGGGGCGTATCCGGCGCTGCGACCATCTGCCCGAGCAGTTGCAGCCAGTGCCGCGCCATGCGCTCGACGGTGGCCCGCTCGAACAGGTCGGTGGCGTAGGTGAAGGCTGCCGACAGCTGCTCGCCAGCCTCGGCGGTGTCCAGGGTCAGGTCGAACTGCGCGGTGACCGTGCGCACGTCCAGCCCCTCGATGTGCAAGCCCGGCAGGCGCAGCGCCGAGGCACCATCGCCGCCAAGGTGGTTGTGCATGACCTGGAACAGCGGATTGACCCCGGCATTGCGCTCCGGCGCCAGGGCCTCGACCAGTTGCTCGAACGGCAGCGCCTGGTGAGCCTGGGCGCCGAGCACCGCCGTACGCACCTGCTGCAGCAGTTCACGGAAGGTATTCTGCGGGTCGATGCTGACATCCAGCACCTGGGTGTTGATGAAGAAGCCGATCAGCGCCTTGGTATCGGGGTGCTGACGGTTGGCCACCGGCACGCCGACGCGGATCTCGCGCTGGCCGCTGTAGCGGTGCAACAGCAACTGGAAGCTGGCCAGCAGGAGCATGAACGGCGTCATCCCCTGCGACTGGGCCAGGCTGCGCAGGCCTCGCTGCAACTCGCCCGGCAGCGTTACCGCCAGGCGTTCGCCGCGATGGCTGGGCTGCTGCGGGCGCGGGTGATCGAGCGGCAACTCCAGCACCGGTTGCTCGCCGCCCAAACGCGCAGCCCAATAGCCCAGCTGGCGTTCGCTCTCCCCCGCCTCCATCCAGGCCTGCTGCCAGATCGCGTAGTCGGCGTACTGGATCGATGCCGCCGCCAACGTAGGTTCGCCACCGCCGCTGAAAGCCGCATAGGCGTGTACCAGTTCCTCGACCAGCACCTGCATCGACCAGCCGTCGGAGACGATGTGGTGCTGGGTCATTACCAGCACATGGTCGTCATCGGCCAGACGCAGCAGGTCGACCCGCAACAGCGGGCCCTGCTGCAAGTCGAACAGCGCCTGGGTGCGGACCTCGACGAAGTCGCGCACGGCCTGCTCGGTATCGGCGCCGGCATCAACGGGCAGGTGCTGCAGCGGCAGCTCGAAGGCCGATGCCGGCGCCTCGATCACCTGGCACACGCCCTCGGCCGTCTCGACGAAGCGTGTGCGCAGCGATTCGTGCCGCCCCAGCAGCCACTGGAAGCTGCGGGCCAGGGCCGGCACATCCAGCGTGCCCTTCAGGCGCAGGGCACTGGGGATGTGGTAGGCACTGCTGTGCGGCTCCAGTTGCCAGAGGAACCACTGGCGCTGCTGGGCGTAGGACAGCGGGATAACATCGAGGCCTTCACGGGCCGCCGGGATCGGCAACTGCCCCAGGGTCAGGCCCTTGCCGGCCAGCTTTTCCAGGAAGGCCCTGCGCTGTGACAGCGGCAACCTGATGAATCGCTGAACCAGCGCGATGTTATCCATTACAGCCATCTCAGTTCGTCTCCAACTCGGTGAGGAAGTCATGCATATCGCTCAGATCCTGCTCGAGATCGGTGGTCCGCAACCCTTCCAGCGCTTGCGCATAGCCCTGCAGGTCGTCGGCCTGGAAGATCAGCTCCAGTGGCACCTGTACCTGCAGTTGCGCCTGTGCGGCTGCCGTGGCTTGTGTCGCCAGCAGCGAATGCCCGCCCAGTTCGAAGAAGTTGTCGTCACGCCCCAAGCGGTCGACCTTCAGCACCGCAGCCCAGATATCGGCGATGGCGCTTTCCAGCTCGCCTTGCGGCGCGCGGTAGTCGCGTTGCATCAGGCTGGCATCCGGGGCTGGCAGGGCCTTGCGGTCCAGCTTGCCGTTGGGTGTCAGGGGCAGTGCGTCGAGGAAGACCAGATAGGTGGGGACCATGTAACCCGGCAGTGTCTCCTTAAGACGAACGTTGAGCTGCTCGCGCAATTTAGCCTCGCCGAGCGCCAGGCCTTGCGCGCTGGCCAGCACGTAGCCCACCAGTTGCGGGCCACCGACGCCAGGGCGGGCCAGCACCACCGCTTCACGCACGCCGTCCTGGGCCTGCAGGCGCGCCTCGATCT
Organism: Pseudomonas sp. NY15374; assembly: GCF_048068255.1. Classification (NCBI taxonomy): domain Bacteria; kingdom Pseudomonadati; phylum Pseudomonadota; class Gammaproteobacteria; order Pseudomonadales; family Pseudomonadaceae; genus Pseudomonas; species Pseudomonas sp. NY15374. Next base: position 180,557 of record NZ_JBLUPZ010000005.1, on the reverse strand, counting down.
CACCCAGTTCGATGCGGAAGCCGCGGATCTTGACCTGGTGATCGACCCGTCCCAGGTAGTCGACCACACCATCGGCGCGCTGGCGCACCAGGTCGCCACTGCGGTACAGGCGTGCGCCCGGCACACCGTAAGGGTCCGGAACGAAGCGCTCGGCGGTGAGCGAGGGGCGGTGCAGGTAGCCGCGCGCCACCCCGGTGCCGCCGAGGTACAGCTCGCCCGCGACACCCTGGGGCAGCAGCGCCGCCGAGTCGTCGAGCACGTAGGCACTGCGGTTGCCGATGCGGCTGCCGATCGGCGCATAGGCCGCCTGGCAACGTTCGGCGCGGCCGGCTTTCCAGATCAGCGGGGTGACCACGGTTTCGGTCGGGCCATAGCCATTGATGATGTGCTCGGGCGCAAGCACGGCCTTGACCAGCTCGAACGCGGCTTCCGGCACCGCGTCGCCACCGAAGCAGTAGATGCGCACCGGCGGCGGGTTGCCGTGCTCACGCACGTGTTCGGCCAACTGCTGCAGGTATACCGGCGGGAATGCAGCGACCGTGACGCCATGCCGGTGCATGGCCGCACTGGCCTGCTCGGCGGTCCACAGTTGCGGATCGCGAATCAGCAGGCGGCCGCCGTGCAACAGGCAGGTCAGCCAGCGTTCATGGGCACCGTCGAAGGCGAACGACATGAAGTGCAGCTCGCAGTCGCGTGCGCTCATGGCGTAGCGCTCACCGATCGCCAGGCAGTGCATGGCCAACGGGCCATGGGCCACGGCAACGCCCTTGGGCTGGCCGGTGGAGCCGGAGGTGTAGATCACGTACGCCAGGCCCTCGGCGTGCACCGGGCGCTGCGGCGCGCTGCTCGGCAGCGAGGCGCTGGCCAACTGGTCGATGCACAGGGTCGCCACGGTTTGCGCGGCAGGCAGGCGCGCCAGCAACTGCGAATGGGTGAGCAACAACGCCATGCGCGAGTCCTGCATGAGGTAGGCCAGGCGCTCTTCGGGGTACTCCGGGTCGAGCGGCACATAGGCCGCGCCGGCCTTGAGCACCGCCAGCAACGCAACCAGCATCTGCGGGCCACGCTCCAGCGCCACCCCCACCAGCGCCTCGGCGCCCAGCCCTGCCTCGATCAAGCCATGGGCCAGGCGGTTGGCCTGCTGGTCGAGTTCGGCATAACTCATTTGCTGCTCGCCGAACAACACCGCCACCGCCTCCGGCGTGCGCTGCGCCTGGGCCTCGAACAGCTGGTGCACTGCACGAGGCGAATCGAAGCGTGCATCGACGTGATTCCACTGCTCCACCAGTTGCGCACGCTCCTGCCCGGTGATCAGCTCCAGCGCGCCGATGGCCTGGCCTGGAGCCGCCTCGAGCAGTTGCTCGAGGACCTGGCGCAGGTGCCCGGCGACCTGCACGATGCGCGCATCGTCGAACGCTTCGCGCAGGTAGCTGTAGTGCACCTGCAGGGTCTGCTCCAGAGCTATGGCCAGGGTCAGCGGGTAGTTGGTGCGCTCGTGGCTGTCGATGGCGCCGAAGCCCAGGGCGGGCACCTCGGCCTGGCGCAGGGCCTCTGCCACCGGGTAGTTCTCGAACACCACCAGGGTGTCGAACAGCGCCTCGCCGCCCTGCCCGGCCCAGCGCTGGATATCGTACAGCGCGGTGTGCTCGTGCTCGCGCAGGGCCAGGTTGTACTGCTGCAGCTCGGCGAGCCATTCGCCCAGCGCCTGCTCGGCACGCACCTGCGCCACCACCGGCAAGGTGTTGATGAACAGCCCGACCTGGCGCTCGATACCGACGATCTCCGCCGGACGCCCCGAAACCGTGGCGCCGAAGCACAGCGCCTGCTGGCCGGTGTAGCGCTGCAGGAGGATCAGCCAGGCGCCCTGCAACAAGGTGTTGACGGTCACCTTGTGACGGCGCGCCAACTCGCCCAGGCGCTGGGTGAATGCGGCATCGAACTGCTGGTAGTGATCGCCAAACGGCGCTTGCGCCACGGCTTCGCGGCGCACGAAGGCCTGGGCCAGTCGGGTCGGGGCCTCGAGCACACTCAGTTGCTCGGTCCAGAAACGCTCGCTCAGCCCGGCATCCTGGGCCTGCAGCCAGGCCAGGTAGTCGCGGTACCGCCCGACATGGCCGATCTCGCGGCGCGCGGCGTAGCGCTGCAGCACCTCACCCAGCAGCTGCGAATTGCTCCAGCCGTCGAGCAGGATGTGGTGATGGGTGTAGATCAGATGGTGACGCTCATCAGCAGTACGCACCAGCACCAGGCGCAGCAGCGGCGCGCGGGCAAGGTCGAAGCCCTGGGCCTGTTCCTCGGCCGCCAGGCGATCGAGGGCGGCGGCCAGGTCCTGGTCGCCACGCAGGTCGAGCACGCGGAACGGCACCTCGACCTGCTTGTGCACCAGTTGCAGCGGCCGCTCGACATCGCCCTGCCAGAGGAAGACGCTGCGCAGGCTGTCGTGGGCGTCCAGCGCCTGCTGCCAGGCCTCGCGGAAACGCGCCGGGTCCAGGCCGTCGATGTCCACCCGCATCTGGTTCACGTAGTCGCTGGCGTCCTGCTGGTACAGGCTGTGGAACAGCATGCCCTGCTGCATCGGCGACAACGGCACGATGTCTTCGATCTGCCGCGCAGCGACCGGCAGCGCATCCAGTTGCGCCTGGGCCAGCGGGTAGAGCGGGAAGTCCGAAGGTGTCACGCCTGCTTGGCCAGGCTGGCAGCAATGCTCGACCAGGGCCTGCAACTGCTCGGCGAAATCGCGGGCCAGGGCTTGCAGGGTGGCGTGGTCGAACATCTGCGTGCTGTAGGTCCAGCTCAGGTCCAGTTCGCCGTCGTACACCTGGCCGTTGATGCCCAGCCAGTTGGCCAGCGGCGCCTGGGCGCTCTGCTCGGCGCCACTGGCCTCGCCGCTCGGGCTGAACAGCGCGCCATCGTCGGACTGGAAGCTGCCATCGAACTGGCCCAGGTAGTTGAAGGTCACGCGTGCCACCGGCAAGGCCTGCAGCGCTTCACGGGTCGCGGCATCGGCGAAGCGGCGCAGGGCGCCGAAGCCCAGCCCTTTGTTGGGCACGCTGCGCAACTGCTCCTTGATCTGCTTGAGCGAGTCGCCCAGCGCTTCGGCCGGGGTCAGGCACACCGGGAAGACGCTGGTGAACCAGCCCACGGTACGGGTCAGGTCGAGGTGCTCGGCCAGTTCTTCACGGCCATGGCCTTCGAGCTCCACCAGCACGCTGCCCTGCCCGCTCCAGCGGCACAGGGTGCGGGCCAGGGCGGTCAGCAGCAGATCGTTGACCTGGGTGCGATAGGCGGCGGGCGCTTCCTGCAGCAGACGCTGGGTCGTGGTTTTGTCCAGGCGCGTATGGACCATCGCCGCATGGGCGTTGTCCAGCACCGCCGTTGGTGCGGCGCACGGCAACTCGGCGGCGCCCTGCAGGCGTTGCTGCCAGTAGCCCAGCTCAGCGCTGTGCTCGGTGGCGTAACGACGCAATTGCTCGGCCCAGTCGCGCTGCGAGCTGGTCTTGCCCGGCAGGGCCAGAGGCTTGCCGCTGCTCAGTTGCTCGAAGGCCAGTTGCAGGTCTTCGAACAGGATGCGCCACGACACACCATCCACCGCCAGGTGGTGGATCACCAGCAACAGGCGCTGGCTGCCGTCCGGCAGATCGGCCAGCACGGCGCGCAGCAGTGGGCCATCGCCCAGCGACAGGCTGCGCTGGGCCGATTCGGCCAGGGCTTCCAGTTCGTCGGCAGTGTTCAGGGTGCGTTGCCAGAGCAGCTCAGTCGGCTGCTCGCCGAGCGGGCGGTAATGCGCCTGCCAGCCGGCCTCGCTTTCGGTGAAGCTCAGGCGCAGACCATCGTGGTGCGCAACCAGTGCCTGCAACGCTTGCTCCAGGTAACCCGCATGCAGCGGCTGGACCGGCTTGAGCAGTACCGACTGGTTCCAGTGATGACGCTCGGGGATGTCGGTGTCGAAGAACGCTTGCTGGATCGGCAGCAGCGGCATCTCGCCAGTCAACGGGCCCTGCTCGATCAGTTGCGCACCCTCGCCTTCCTGGGCCACGGTCGCCAGCCCTTGGACGGTCTGGTGCTGGAACAGCGCCTTGGGCGTGAAGCGGATACCCGCCTGACGCGCCCGGCTGACCACCTGGATCGAGATGATCGAATCGCCGCCCAGTTCGAAGAAGTTGTCGGTCACGCCAATCGGCGAAACCTTCAGGACTTCCTCCCAGATCGCCACCAGGCGTTTTTCAAGCACGCTGCGGGGTGCTACCTGGCGCGCCGGGGCAGTGGCCTGCGGCGCGGGCAGCGCCTTGCGGTCGAGCTTGCCGTTGGGGGTCAGTGGCAGACGTTCGAGGAACAGCCAGTGGGTCGGCACCATGTAGTCCGGCAAGGTCTGCTTGAGCCAGGCCTTGAGCGGCTCGGCATCATCGAGCAATGCCGCAGCAGCGACATAGCCGACCAATTGCGTACCCAGTTCGCCCTGACGGGCGACCACCGCCACTTCACGCACCTCGGGGTGCGCCAGCAGGCGTGCCTCGATCTCCCCCAGCTCGATACGGAAACCACGCACCTTGACCTGATGGTCGATACGCCCCAGGTATTCGATCGACGCGTCTTCGCGGTAACGCACCAGGTCGCCGGTGCGGTACATGCGCCCGCCTTCACCGGTGAACGGGTCGGCGACGAAGCGCTCGGCACTCAGCCCTGGCCGGCGCAGGTAACCGCGCGCCAGGCCCTCGCCGGCCAGGTACAGCTCGCCCGCCACACCCACCGGCTGCGGCTGCAGATGGCCATCCAGCACATAGGCGGCGGTGCCCGGCAGCGGCCGGCCAATGCTGGCCCGGCCGTTGGCCTGGCGCAGCACGCAGGTCGAATAGGTGGTGTCTTCGGACGGCCCGTAGAGGTCGTACACGCGCTCGATACCCGGCAGCGCATACAGCGCATCCACCAGCGACTGTTTCAGCGGTTCGCCCGCCAGGTTGATGGTGCGCACACTGGGCGGAATCGCCCCGGCCTGCAGCAGCGCGGCAATCGCCGAAGGCACGGTGTTGATAAGGGTCACGCGCTCTCGCGCGGGCAGCTCCGGCAGCGCCAGGGCGTTGTCGGCGAGGATGAAATGACCGCCGCCGGCCAGGGTCACGAACAGCTCCCAGACCGACAGGTCGAAGCAGATCGAGGTGCTCGCCAGCACGCCTTGCAGGTCGTCCTGGCTGTACAGCCCCTGGGCCCAGCACACCAGCGCCACGGCATTGCCATGGGTGATCGCCACGCCCTTGGGCAGGCCGGTGGAGCCGGAGGTGTAGATCACGTACGCCAGGTGCTCGGCATCGTCATGCTGGACCGGCGCATGGGTCGGTTGCAGCGCCAACTGCGGGTCGTCATCGAGCAACAGCAGCGACTGGCCTTCGCTGATCACCGACGCCAATTGCGCGGCCTGATCGGCCTGGGTCAGCAGCAGGTGTGCCTGGCTGTCGCCGAGCATGTGCGCCAGGCGCTCGCGCGGGTAGGCCAGGTCCAGCGGCACATAGGCGCCACCGGCCTTGAGCACCGCCAGCAGGGCCACCACCAGTTCGGCGCTGCGCGGCAGTGCCACGCCCACCCGCACTTCCGGACCGACACCCAGGGCGCGCAGGCGATGGGCCAGGCGGTTGGCATGCGTGTCGAGCTCGCGGTAGCTCAGCTCACGCGCGCCGCAGATCAGCGCCAGGGCCTCGGGGGCCTGCGCGGCGCGGGCCTGGATCAGACCGTGCAGGCTGGCGTGGGTCACCGGCGGCAGCGCTGCCGAATTCCACGCCTCAAGCATGCGCTGCTGTTCATCGGCGGCCAGCAGCGGCAGCCGCGCCACCGGGCACTGCGGGTCGTGCACCACGGCCTGCAGCAGGTGCTGCCAATGGTTGGCCAGACGCTCGATGGTGGCGTGGTCGAACAGGTCGGTGGCGTAGGTCAGCGACACTTCGATGCGGGCCTCGACCTCGGTGGTGTCCAGGCTCAGGTCGAATTGCGCGGTGCCGCTGTCCCAGCTGAGCGGTTCGAGCGTCAGGCCTTGCAGGGAGGTCGCGGTGGCAGGCGTCACCTGATGGTTGTGCATGACCTGGAACAGCGGGCTGTAGCTCAGGCTGCGCTGGGGCTGCAGGGCGTCGACCAGTTGCTCGAACGGCAGGTCCTGGTGGGCCTGGGCGCCGAGCACGGCCTGGCGTACCTGTTGCAGCAATTGATCGAAACCGGCCGCGCCATCGACCTGGGCCCGCAGCACCTGGGTGTTGACGAAGAAGCCGACCATCGACTCGGTCTCGGCCCGGGTGCGGTTAGCCACCGGTACCCCGACGCGGATATCGGACTGGCCGCTGTAGCGGTGCAGCAAGGCCTGGAACGAGGCCAACAGGTAGACGAACAGGGTCACGCCCTGGGCGCTGGCCTGCTCGCGCAGCGCTGCCACCAGCGGCTCGGCCAGGCTCAGGTCGAGGCGCGCGCCGCGCTGGCTCTGCTCGGCAGGCCGCGGGCGGTCGAACGGCAGCTCCAGCACGGGTTGCTCGTCGCCCAGTTGCTCACGCCAGTAGGCCAGTTGCCGAGCGCCCTCGCCCGCCTCCAGCCATTGGCGCTGCCACTGGGCGAAGTCGGCGTACTGCAAGGCCAGGGGCTCGAGCGCCGCGGCCTCGCCACGGCAATGGGCGAGGTAACGCGCCTGCCACTGCTCGACCAAGAGTTGCATCGACCAGCCGTCGGAGACGATGTGGTGCTGGGTCATCACCAACACATGGTCCTGTTCGCCCAGCACCAGCACGCGAACCCGCAGCAACGGCGCCTGGAACAGGTCGAACGGACGACGAATCTCGCGTTGTACTTCGCGGCGGATGGCCGCCTCGTCGGCCTGCGCCTCCATGGCCTGGTAGTCGATCGCGAAGGTCAGCGCCGGGGCGATGACCTGACGGACCTCGCCGTCCTCTTCGACGAACGCGGTACGCAGCGAGGCATGGCGATCCACCAGGTCCTGCACGCTGCGCGCCAGGGCGTCGCGATCGAGCACGCCGCGCAGGCGCAGCGCCGCCGGAATGTGATAGGACGCACTGTGCGGCTCCAGTTGCCACAGGAACCACTGGCGCTCCTGGGCGTAGGACAACGCCAGCGGCCGGTCATGGCCCACACTGACCAACGCCGGCCCCGCCTCAGCGGCCTGGGCCTGGCAGGCCTCGGCGAACGCCTCAAGCACCGGCGCCTGGAACAGCACCCGCACCGGCACCTCGCGCTGCAATTGCTGGCGAATGCGCACCACCACCTGCATGGCCAGCAGCGAATGCCCGCCACGCTCGAAGAAATGATCGGCCAGGCCGATCTGCGGCACGTCCAGCACCTGGGCCCAGATGTCCGCCAGCGCCGCCTGCAAGGCATTGCGCGGGGCGATATAGGCAGCGCTGCTCGCGTCCGCCTCGGGCAGTGGCAAGGCTGCGCGGTCGAGCTTGCCGTTGTTGTTCAGTGGCAATTGCTCCAACACCACGAGGTGCGCCGGCACCATGAACTCCGGCAGCGACTGGCGCAACGCGTCGCGCAGCGCGGCGACGAAGGCCGTGCGCGCATCGCCCTGCACTGCCTCGCTGGCAACCGGCACGACGAAGGCCACCAACTGCGCCCCCTGGCCAGTCGCCTGGGCGATCAGCGCAGCAGCCCGCACCCCCGGCTGGGCCTGCAGGCAGGCTTCGATCTCGCCCATTTCGATGCGCATGCCGCGAATCTTCACCTGGTGATCGATTCGCCCGACATACTCCAGTGCCCCTTCGGCGTTGTAGCAGGCCAGGTCGCCACTGCGATAAAGCCGTGCGCCCGGCTCGCGGGCGAACGGGTCGGGCAGGAAGCGTTCGGCCGTCAGGCCCGGACGCTGGTAATACTGCTGGGCCAGACAGGCCGGGGCGGCGATGCACAGTTCACCGACCGCGCCGGCCGGCAACAGCTCGCCAGCACCGTCGAGCACATAGAGGGCGCGGCCAGCAATGGCCCGGCCAATCGGCACGCCGTGGCTGTCGCTGGCATCGCCCAGGCGGCAGGCATGCACGCTCGAGACCACGGTGGCCTCGGTCGGGCCATAGGTGTTGATCAGCGCGACCTCGCCAAGGCCCGCAGCGTGCCAGAGGCGCAGCCCTTCCACCGACATCGCCTCGCCGCCGACGTGCACCTGGCGCAGTGCGCCCAGGCCGCGGCCCGGCTGCGCGGCGCACTCTTTGGCCAGCAGGTACCAGTAGGCCGCTGGCAGGTCGGCCAAGGTGACCTCGTGCTGCACGATGTGCTCGGCCAACTGCTGCACATCCCACAGCGCCTCGCCCCGCATCACCAGCGCCGCCCCCAGGGCCAGCGGTGGATAGCACTGCTCGACGAAGCCGTCGAAGCTGAAGGTGGCGAACTGCAGCACGCGGTCGTTGGCGCCCAGGTGCGAATACTGCGCGCCGCTCTGGCAGAACTCGCGCAGGGCGGCATGGCTGATGGCGACGCCCTTGGGCCGGCCGGTGGAACCGGAGGTGTAGATCACGTACGCCAGGTCCTGGGCGTGAGGCTGCACGAGCGGGTCATGCTCGGGCTGCACCTCCAGCGCCAGCTCGCCGGTCACCAGGCGCGGCACCTCGGGTGGCAGGCTCAGGCCCTGCAACAGGCCGTCGTCGCACAGCAGCAAGTCGAGCTGGCTGTCTTCGATCATGTAGCGCAGGCGCTCATCCGGGTAGGCCGGGTCGAGCGGCACGTAGGCTGCGCCACTCTTGAGCACGGCCAGCAGGCTGACGATCAGTTGCGGGCTGCGGCGCAGGGCCAGGCCGATACGTTTGCCCGGGCCCATGCCCTGGGCGATGAGCAGGTGCGCCAGGCGGTTGGCCTGGCGATTGAGTTGGCCATGGCTGAGCGAATGGCCCTCGCACGACACGGCAAGAGCGTCGGGGCTGCGCGCGGCCTGGGCGGCGATGCGCTGGTGCACCAGCGGTGTGGCAGACAGGTCGATCGCTTCGCCCTGGCTGTGCGCCAACACCGCCTGCTGCGTGGTGTCATCCAGCAGGCGCAGGCTGCCCAGCGCGGCCGAGGGTTGCTCGATCATCTGCTCGAGCGCCTGGCAGAAAGCGGCGCACAACTGCTCGACCTGCGCAGCATCGAAGTGTGCCAGGTCGTAGGCGAACTCCACGCTCAATCGCGCGCCCAGCTCGATGCCAAGGGTCAACGGGTAATGGGTGCGCTCGTGATTGCGCAGCGCACCCACCTGCAACCCGGCCGGCGCGCCATCACGCAGGGCCTCGGCCACCGGGAAGTTCTCGAACACCATCAAGGTGTCGAACAGCACGCCGCCCTGTTGGCCGGCCCAGCCCTGGACCTTGTACAGCGGCACATGCTCGAACTCGCGCAGGTCGAGGTTGAACGCCTGCAGCGTTTCCAGCGCCTCGCCGACCGACTGGCCAGGTGCTGCGCTGCACAGGACCGGCAGGGTATTGATGAACAACCCCAATTGCTCCTCGATCCCCGGCAATGGCGCCGAACGCCCACTGACGGTTGCGCCGAATGCCACGCAGGCCTGGCCGGTGTGACGTTGCAATACCAGGCCCCACGCCGCCTGGAACAGGGTGTTGAGGGTGACTTTGCGCTGGCGGGCGAACTGCCCCAGGCGCTCGGCGAAGGCACCGTCGAATACATGCAAGTGCTCGCCACTGCCCTGCCCTTGCGCCCGACGCAACGCCGAGGCCAGCAAGGTCGGCCCCTGCAACGGCGCCAGTGCGGCCTTCCAGAAGCGCTCGCCGGCGTCCACGGGCTGGCGTTGCAACCAGCCCAGGTAGTCGCTTAAACGCCCGCTGGCGGCGGCCACCGGTTGCCCGGCGTAGGTCTGGATCACCTGGGCCAGCAGGCTGGCATTGCTCCAGCCATCCATGAGGATGTGATGGCTGGTGTAGATCAGGTGCCAGCCACCGCCCTGCTGCGCCACCAGTTGCAGGCGGAACAGCGGTGCCTGGCGCAGATCGAAGCCGCGAAGGCGTTCGCCGGCGGCCAGGGCATCGAGGTCGTGCACGCCTTCCAGCACCTGCAGCGGCAGGTCGAGATGGCGCTGCACCAACAGCTGCGCCTCGCTCAAGCCTTCCCAATGCACGCTGGCGCGCAGGATCTCGTGGCGCGCCATCGCCTCGCTCCAGGCCTGACGCAAGCGCGCGGGCTCCAGCCCCTGGATATCCAGGCGCAGCTGGTTGATGTAGGCACCGGCCTCGGGCTCGTACTGGGCGTGGAAGAACATGCCCTGCTGCATCGGCGACAGCGGATAGAGCGCTTCGATAGCGCTGGCATCGACCGGCAGCGCGTCGAGCTGCGCCTGGTCGATGCGTGCGAGCGGGAAGTCGGACGGCGTCGCCTGGCCGGCCGGGGTTTGCAGGCAGTGGGCGATCAGTTGCGCCAGCTCGTCGCTGTAGGCCTGGGCCAGGCCTTCGACGGTGGCGTCATGGTACATCTGGCCGCTGTAGCCCCAGCGCAGCGACAGCTCACCGGCATAGACCTGGCTTTCCAGAGTCAGCCAGTTGGCCAAGGGGGCCTCGGGATCCTGGGCCTGGCCGCTGCGCTCGGTGGCGGGCGCCCAGAGGGCCTGGGCATCGAACTGCTGGTCGAACTGCCCCAGGTAGTTGAAGGTGATGCGCGCAGGCGTGACCTGGCCGAGCGCCTGGCGCTGGGCCTCATCGCCCAGGTAGCGCAGCAGGCCGTAGCCCAGCCCCTTGCCCGGCACCGCGCGCAACTGCTCCTTGACCGCCTTGATCGAGGCGCCCACATCGTCACTGACGCTCAGGCGCACGGGGAACAGCGTGGTGAACCAGCCCACGGTGCGCGACAGGTCGACATCCTCGAACACCTCTTCGCGACCATGCCCTTCCAGCTGCACCAGCACCGCTTGCTGCGCGCTCCAGCGCGCGACCACCCGAGCCAGCGCGGTCAGCAGCAGGTCGTTGATCTGGGTGCGATAGGCGGCCGGGGCAACGTGCAGCAACTGACGGGTCAGCTCGGCGTCCAGGCGCGTTTCCAGGGTGCGGCCATGGCGGTTGAGCGCGGCGCCCTGGGGCATGTCGCACGGCAGGTCATGCTCGACACGCTGGGCGCACCAGTAGTCCAGCTCGCCGGCCTGCTGCGCGGCCAGCGCAGGCAGCCGCGCGGTCCAGGCCTGCCAGGCGCTGGTCTTGGCGGGCAGCGCCTGTTGTGTGTAGGCGTGCTGCAAGTCTTCGAGCAGTACGCGCCAGGACACGCCGTCGACCACCAGGTGGTGGATCACCAGCAGCACGCGCTGGCTGCCATCGGCCATTTGCACCAGTACCGCGCGCAGCAGCGGCCCGTCGGCCAGGTCGAGGCTGCGCTGGGTGGCGTCGCAGAGCGTCGCCAGCGCCTGGGCATCGGCGGCCGTCTCTTCGCGCAGCAGCCCGGCGGGCAGCGCACCGTGCTCGGCTTGCCAGTGGCCATCGCGCAACTGGAAGCGCAGGCGCAGGGCGTCATGTTGCTCGACCAGACGCACCAGCGCCTGCTGCAGGCGAGTGCCATCCAGAGCCTGGCGTGGCGTCAGCAGCAGCGACTGGTTCCAGTGCGCCCGTGCAGGCACCGCCTGCTCGAAGAAGGCGCGCTGGATGGGGGTCAGCAGCGCCGGGCCCTGCACCGCGCCCTGCTCGGCCTGCACCTGCGTCGCACGCCCGGCAGCGCCAGCCAGGCCGCGCAGGGTCTGGAACTGGAACAGGTCACGCGGGCTGAACTGCAAGCCTTGGCGCCGGGCGCGACTGACCACCTGGATGGCGATGATCGAGTCGCCGCCCAGTTCGAAGAAGTTGTCGTCCAGGCCGACCTGTTCGACCCCGAGCACCTCGCTCCAGACCTGCGCGAGGATCTGCTGCACCGGCGTTTGCGCGGCCACGTAGGCGCCGCGTGGCGCCGCATCGGGCTGCGGCAGCGCCTTGCGGTCGAGCTTGCCGTTGGGCGTCAGCGGCAGGCGCTCGAGCGGCATCAGGTGGGTGGGCACCATGAACTCGGGCAGCGCCTGCAACAGCCAGTCCTTGAGCCCCTGCTGCCAGCCATCGGGCTGTTCGTTGAGCACCAGGTAGGCCACCAGCTGCTTGCCGTCCAACGCCAGCACCACGGCCTCACGCACCCACTCATGCTGGGCCAGGCGCGCCTCGATCTCGCCCAGCTCGATGCGCAGGCCGCGAATCTTCACCTGATGGTCGAAGCGGCCGAGGTATTCGATCACGCCATCGTTGCGCTGGCGCACACGGTCGCCGGTGCGGTACAGGCGCTGGCCAGACACGAAAGGATCGGCGACGAAGCGCTCGGCCGTCAGGCTCGGGCGGCGGTGGTAGCCTCGGGCCAGGCCGACACCCCCCAGATAAAGCTCGCCGGAAACACCGGGGGCAACCGGCTCGAGGCCGGCGTCGAGCACGTAGGTGCGCAGGTTGGCGATCGGCTGGCCGATCGGTACGCTGTCGCGACCTTCGTCGCGGCAGGTCCAATGGGTGACGTCGATGGCTGCCTCGGTCGGGCCATACAGGTTGTAGAGGGCTGCGCCCGGCAGGCGGGCAAACACCTGCAACTGGGCATCCACCGGCAGGGCCTCACCGCTGCAGACGATACGTCGCAGGCTGCTGCAGGCTTCGACACCCGGCTCGTGGATGAACGCCTGGAGCATCGAAGGCACGAAATGCAGGGTGCTGACCTGGAAGCGGCGGATGGTCTCGATCAAGCGTGCCGGGTCGCGATGTTCACCTGGCGGGGCCACTGCCAGGCGCGCGCCGGTCATCAGCGGCCAGAAGAACTCCCACACCGACACGTCGAAACTGAAGGGCGTCTTCTGCAGCACGGTGTCGTCGGCGCCGATGGCGTAGGCCTCCTGCATCCAGTGCAGGCGGTTGGCCAGGGCCCTATGGCTGTTGCCAGCGCCCTTCGGCCGTCCGGTCGAGCCGGAGGTGTAGATGACGTAGGCCAGTTGCTCGGGGTCGATATCCGCTCTCGGGGCACTGGTGGGCTGCTCGTCCAGCGGCAACCGGTCGAGCGCCACGCACTGCACGCCCTGGGGCAGCGGCAGGCTGTCGAGCAGTGCCTGCTGGGTCAGCAGCAGGTCGATGCCACTGTCCTCGATCATGTAGGCCAGGCGTTCTGCGGGGTACTCCGGATCCAGCGGCACATACGCAGCACCGGCCTTGAGGATGCCCAGCAGCCCCACCACCATTTCGACGCTGCGCTGCACGCTGATGCCGACCAGGCTGTCGCCCCGGGCACCCTGGGCGCGCAGGTAGTGGGCCAACTGGTTGGCGCGGGCGTCGAGCTGGGCGTAGCTGAGCGCGTGCTCGCCAAACACCAGGGCCGTGGCCTGCGGCGCGCGGCGTGCCTGGTCTTCGAACAACTGGTGCACCGGGCGTTCGAGCGGGTAGTCACGGGCGGTGGCGTTCCAGTCCTGGAGCACGGTGGCAAGGCTGACGTCATCGAGCATCGGCACCTGCCACAGCGCTTGCTGCGGCTGCTCGACCAGGCCCCGCAGCAGGGCCTGCCAGTGCCGGGCCATGCGCTCGATGGTGGCGGCATCGAACAGGTCGCTGGCATAGGTGAAGGCTGCGTGCAGCACCCCACCTTGCTCGTAGGTGTCGAGGCTGAGGTCGAACTGGGTGGTGCGGCTGCGCCATTGCAGCGGCGCCAGTTGCAGGCCGGACGCCAGGGTGACGGTGGTCAGGTCGGCGACCTGCGGCTGGTGGTTGTACATCACCTGGAACAGCGGTGCGTGGCTGAGGCTGCGCTCGACCTTGAGCGCCTCGACCAGGCGCTCGAACGGCAGGTCCTGGTGCGCCTGGGCGCCCAACACGGTCTGACGTACCGCTTGCAGATAGGCCAGCACGTCCTGTTGCGCTTGTGGCTGCAGGCGCAGTACCTGGGTGTTGACGAACAGCCCGATCAGCCCCTCGACCTCGGCGCGGTTGCGGTTGGCCACCGGGCTGCCGATGCGCAGGTCGCATTGGCCGGTGTAGCGTTGCAGCAGCATGCCGAAGCTGGCGAGCAGGACCATGAACAGCGACAGGTTGTGCTGGCGGGCAAAACCGCGTACCTGCTCGGTCAGTGCCGCGTCGAGCGGGAATGACTGGCGGCTGCCGCTGAAGCTGGGGGTGGCCGGGCGGGCGTGGTCCAGCGGCAGCTCCAGCACCGGCTGCTCCTCGCCCAGCTGGGCCTGCCAGTACTGCAACTGGCGCTCCATCTCGCCCGCTTCGAGCCAGCGGCGCTGCCACAGGGCGTAGTCGACGTATTGGATGGGCAGTGCTGGCAACTGCGGTGCCTGGCCTGCAGCAAAGGCGTCATAGGCGCGGCTGAACTCATCGATCAGCACATTCATCGACCAGCCGTCGGAAACGATGTGGTGCAGGGTCAGCAGCAGTACGTGCTCCTGCGCATCGAGGTGCAGCAGGCGCACCCGCAGCAGTGGTCCGTGCGCGAGGTCGAACGGGCGTAGCGACTCGGTTTCGGCTTCGGCACGAACCTGTGCCTCACGCTGGTCGACGGCGAGATTGCGCAGGTCGACGCGCTCGATGTTCACGCGGGTGAGCGGGCGATGGGCCTGCTCCAGGCGATCATCGGCCTGGGGTTCGAAGACGGTCGTCAGGCTTTGGTGACGGGCCAGTACGGTGGCGAAGGCCTGCTCCAGGGCGGCGGCGTCCAGTTGACCTAGCAGGCGTACGGCGCCTGGGAGGTTGTAGGCGCCGCTCTGGGGGTCCATCTGCCAGAGCACCCACATGCGTTGCTGGGCGTAGGACAGCGCCTGGCGGTCTGGGGCCTCGACACCGGCGGGGATGGGGAACTGGGAAAAGTCGATGCCCTCCTTGGCCAGGGTCTCGAGGAACACGCGGCGCTTTTCCAGCGGCAGTTCAATGAAACGGCGGGCCAGTTGCAGGGACTTCTCGGGATTCATCAGATTGCTTCCGTACGAGTGGGGTATCGGGCGGGGCCCGGCTATCCCTACGAAACGGATACATCTTGCAAAAAGTTAGGTTTTGGGGGGCGCTGGGGGTGCTTGTTTCGCGTGAATATTCGATTTGGGGGGCGACGCGGAGTCACCTTTTCGCCCTTACGGCGACCTACTTTTTTTCTTGGAAAAAAGTAGGCAAAAACCGCCTGCTCCCACATACGGCCCCTGCGCTGCGCTCCGGGGTTCCCTCGCGCCGGCGCCTTCCGGGCCTTCGCGGACTCCGACTTGCTGCGCAAGTCTACTTCTCGCGACTTCGGCGGGACGCCGAAGGGCGCTGCGCGCCAGGGCCCTACAGACGCCTCTGCTCGGCCTCCTGAGGTCGCGATGGGTGGTGGCTGGGATATCGCGCGCTTAGAAGCAAGGGCAAGGGCAAGGGCAACAGCAAGAGCGGGAGGGGTGAGGCTTGAAACATTTGCTTGCATTTGAGGCTTCAGGTTTTTGATTCTCATTCGTCCTATTAATTGCAGCCTTCAAGGTTGAGACGAAACTCGACCGCAATTTTCCTCAGAAGAACGAGTGATGGCCCGACAAATTAAAAAATCCAAGTCCAAACTGTGGTTTCTGGTGCACAGTTGGCTTGCCCTGCCGATCTGGTTCTTTGTCCTGATCGTCTGCTTCACCGGGATGCTTGCGGTGGTCAGCCAGGAGATCGTCTGGCTGGCGAACCCCGACGTGCGTGCCAGCCAACCGGACGACAACGCCGAGCGGCTGAGCTTCCAGCAGGTCTTGAGCGCGTTGAACAAGGCCGAACCGGACATGGCGGTGCGCTTCATCAGCCAGCCGGATGGCTCGCACTTCGCCCTCGAAGCGGCAGTCACCTATCCCGACGGCACGTCGCCGACGCTCTACGTCAACCCCTACACCGGCGCCATCCAGGGCAAGACCCCCGACTTCAACTTCCAGGCCTTCACCCGCGCGCTGCACGGCTGGTGGCTGGTGCCGTTCACCAACGGCTATAGCTGGGGCTGGTACCTGGTGTCGTTGCTTGGCCTGCCGATGCTCGCTTCGCTGGTCACAGGGCTCGTGGTGTACAAGAAATTCTGGCGCGGGTTCTTCAAGCCGGTACGCACACAGCACGGCTCGCGGATCTTCTGGGGTGACCTGCACCGCCTGGCCGGGGTGTGGTCGATCTGGTTCATCGCGGTGATTTCGATCACCGGCACCTGGTTCCTGATCCAGGCCATTCTCGGCGACAACCACGTCACGATTTCCACCGAGCCGATCGTGCCGGTCATCGCTCGCGAACAGGTGCCACAGAGCCCCGACGGCAATCCGGTGCCGCGTATCGACCTGGACGAGGCCGCCCGCATCGCCCAGGAGGCCATCCCCGGCCTGGATATCAGCTTCATCACCCTGCCGGCCACCGCCTACAGTCATATCAGCATGGGCGGGCGTGGCTGGTACCCGTTGATGTTCCAGACCGCCGAGGTCAACCCGTACACACGCAACGTCGACAGCCAGTTCCTGCTCGGCGACCGCTCGACCCTGGAGTTCGTCACCGAATCCATGCGCCCGCTGCACACCGGTGACTTCGGTGGCCTGCCGATCAAGCTGATCTGGTTCTTCTTCGGCCTGGTACTCACCCTGATGGTGCTCAGTGGCCTGCTGATCTGGACCAAGCGCACTGCCCAAGCGACCGCCGCAGCGCTCAAGCGCAGCGAGCGCCCGGCACGCGTGCGCAGGCATGAAGACACCCCCGTGGAGGCCCAGCCATGAGCCAGACCCAGACTCAAACCCTGCCGCCCAGCGGCCTGAAGCAGTGGTGGCTGAAATGGCGCTTCCACTTCAACATCCTGCTGATCCTCATCCCGCTGGGCTTCATGCCCAAGTACTTCGCCGATGCCAGCCTGTTCCGCGGCGACAGCGGCCTGGGTGCCAACGTAGTCAAGGATATCCAGGTCGACCGCTGGCGCCTGGACCTGGCCGAGTTGCGTGACGAAGCGCCACGCGCCGACGGCCCGGCCGGGCACTTCAAGGTGTTCAACGCCGCGCTCTGCCAGACATGCACCGAGGGCGCGAAGGCCATCTACCTGCGCATCGGCAAGCCGCGCAACCTGCGCGCCGCAGGCTCGATCTTCTTCGGCTCGCCCTACCGCATGAGCACCTCGCTGCCGATCCCACCGCGCACCCGTCCCGACGCCGAGATCTGGATCACCATCGAAGGCTGGGACGGCAGCATGCACCAGGCATCCGTACCGCTGGCCAAGGCATCGCCGGCCACCGTCGCCTGGCTCGAGAAACAAGGAGGCAAATGATGAAACACCTGTTGCGCAGGCTTGCCCTGCCCCTGCTGACCTTCACCGCCCTGCCGGCATTGGCGCACAACCCGATGTGCGACTGCGTATCGGTGGCGGGCGATCAGATCACGTGCACCGGCGGCTTCTCCGACGGTAGCGGCGCGCCGGGCGTGACGCTGGATGTGATCGGCTACGACGAGCAAGTGCTGGTCGGCGGCAAGCTCGGCGACGACTCGACCCTCACCTTCAAGCGCCCCGACGGCGAGTTCTACGTGCTGTTCGACGCCGGCCCCGGCCACGTGGTGGAAGTCGACCATGCCGATATAGGCGCGCCATGAGCCGCGCCCAGGTCATCCGCCCGGCCGGCGCCGGGCATGAAACCCTCTATGTACTGCTGGCTGCGCTGCTGATCGCCGCCCTCGCCGCGACCGTGGTCGGCCTGCGCGGTGAACGGGTCGACGAACAGACCATCGCCAGCCACCAGATCGACGCTCGCCGTGACCTCAACGCCGCCGAACAGGGCGTCTACACCGACCTGCACGTGGCCACCGAGGAAATCCTCGCGCTGCGCCAGGAAAACGGCCAGGCGCCCGCTGTGCAGGCACTGGCCGATGATGCGCTGCCGCCCTTCGTCGACGACACCAGCAGTGCCAGCCGGGGCCGCCATCAGTGGCAGTGGCTGGCCAGTGGCGCCTACCTGGGCTCGAGCCAGGACGCCGACGTTGCCGGCAGCTTCCTGCTGATCCTGCCGCAGGCCGACACCGCACCGGCCCAGGTGTGGCTGCGCCGCGACCGCAGCACCCGGGCCCCCGACGATCTCGGCCAGGCCGCGCTGATCGCCGCCGGCTGGCAGGAAATCGTCAGCCACTACGACGCCGGGGTCACCCGCGAACACCGTCACTGAACCCAAGGACCGCGCCATGCTCCGCTCCGCCCTCGCCTTTCTCCTGGCCTGCCTGCTCCCGGCACTGGCCCTGGCCGACAGCGGCAAACCGCTGCGCATCGGCATCACCCTGCACCCCTACTACAGCTATGTGAGCAATATCGTCGGCGACAAGGCCGAAGTGGTGCCGCTGATTCCCGCAGGCTTCAACCCGCATGCCTATGAGCCGCGCGCCGAAGACATCAAGCGCATCGGCACCCTGGACGTGATCGTGCTCAACGGTATCGGCCACGACGACTTCGCCGATCGCATGATCGCCGCCAGCGAAAAACCCGACATCAAGACCATCGAGTCCAACCAGAACGTCCCGCTGCTGGCCGCCACCGGCATCGCCGCGCGCGGCGCTGGCAAGGTGGTCAACCCGCACACCTTCCTGTCGATCAGCGCCAGCATCGCCCAGGTCAACAACATTGCCCGCGAGCTGGGCAAGCTCGACCCGGACAACGCCAAGTTCTACACCCAGAACGCCCGCGCCTATGCCAAGCGCCTGCGCCTGCTGCGCGCCGAAGCCCTGGCCAAAGTCACCGAGGCACCGGGCGCGGAGTTTCGCGTGGCGACCATCCACGCCGCCTACGACTACCTGGTGCGCGACTTCGGCCTGGAGGTCACAGCAGTGGTCGAGCCGGCTCATGGCATCGAGCCGAGCCCGGCGCAATTGAAGAAGACCATCGATCAGCTCAAGCAGCTCGATGTGAAGGTGATCTTCTCGGAAATGGACTTTCCCTCCGCCTACGTCGAAACCATCGAGCGCGAATCCGGGGTGAAGATCTATCCGCTGACCCACATCTCCTACGGCGAATACACCGCCGACAAGTACGAGGTGGAGATGAAGCGCAACCTCGAGACCGTGGTCAAGGCCATCCAGGAGAACCGCGCATGACCGCCGCGGCCAACCTGGTCAGCGCCCAAGGCCCGCGCATCGACTTCGCCGGCATCGACCTCACCCTTGGGCGCACGCGCATCCTCGAGCAGGTGAGCTTCAGCGTTGCCGCCGGCAGCGTGCATGCCATCGTCGGCCCCAATGGTGGCGGCAAGAGCTCGTTGATCAAGACCCTGCTCGGGCAGATGCCGCACCAGGGCCAGTTGACCCTGCACTGGCCCAGCCAACGCGAGGTGATCGGCTATGTGCCCCAGGCGCTGGAGTTCGACCGTGGCCTGCCGATGACCGTCGACGACTTCATGGCCGCCATGTGCCAGCAGCGCCCGGCGTTCCTCGGGCTGTCGCGCCGCGTGCGACCCGACATCGACGCCGCCCTGGCCAAGGTCGGCATGCTCGACAAGCGCAAGCGGCGCATGGGCGCGCTGTCCGGCGGCGAGCGCCAGCGTGTGCTGCTGGCCCAGGGGCTGATCCCGGAGCCGCAACTGCTGGTGCTGGACGAACCCATGTCGGCGCTGGATGAAGCCGGTATCCAGGTGTTCGAGCAACTGCTGCACGGCTGGCGCCAGGCCGGCACCACGGTGCTGTGGATCGAGCACGACCTTGAAGCGGTACTGCGTCTGGCCGACCGCGTCACCGGGCTGAGCCGCAAGCTGCTGTTCGACGCCCCGCCCGCACAGGCCCTGACCCCGGAGCGCCTGCTCGGGCTGTTCTCCGTCCACCCGCGCAGCGAGAGCCTTGCCTGATGAGTTATGAAGCCTTCCGCCAACTGGTCCAGCAATGGGCCACCGCTGGCTACCTGCCCGAGGCCCTGGCCTATGGGTTCGTGATCAACGCCCTGATCGCCGGCCTGATGATCGGCCCGGTGCTGGGCGGGCTCGGCACCCTGGTCGTGGTCAAGCGCTTTGCCTTCTTCTCCGAGGCCGTCGGCCACGCCGCCCTCACGGGCGTGGCCATCGGCATCCTGCTCGGCGAGCCCTATACCGGGCCCTACGGCAGCCTGTTCGGCTACTGCCTGCTGTTCGGTATCCTGCTGAACTTCCTGCGCAACCGCACGGGCCTTTCACCAGACACCCTGATCGGCGTGTTCCTCTCCGTCTCGCTGGCCCTGGGTGCCAGCCTGCTGCTGATGCTGGCCGGCAAGATCAACGTGCACATCCTCGAGAACGTGCTGTTCGGCTCGGTGCTCACCGTCAGCCCTCACGACCTGCTCGTACTCGGTATCGTCGCCGTACTGGTGCTGGCCCTGGCCCTGCCGCTTTACAACCGCATCATTCTCGCCAGCTTCAACCCACAGCTGGCGGCCGTACGCGGCGTGGCGGTGAAGACCCTCGACTATCTGTTCGTGGTGCTGGTGACCCTGGTGACCGTGGCCTCGGTGAAGGTGATCGGCGCCATCCTGGTCGGCGCGCTGCTGGTGATCCCCGCCGCCGCCGCGCGCCTGGTCAGCCAGTCGCTCAAGGGTTTCTTCTTCGCCTCGGTGCTGATCGCCACCCTCAGCACCTTGCTCGGCATCCTGCTGCCGATCGTCTTCGACCTGCCCGTGCCCTCCGGCGCTGCAATCATCCTGGTGGCCGGTGTGTGCTTCGCCCTCGCGGCCCTCGCCCGCGCCCTCGTCCCCCGCCTGCAAGGAAACCCGGCATGAACCTCACGCTCAAACGCCTCACCCTGGCCCTGGTCCTGGCCGGCGCGCCCACCCTGACGCTGGCCGCACAGCCCGCCAGCAGCGCCGCAGCCACGCAAGTGCTGACCACCCTGCCGGTGACCCACAGCCTCGCTGTCGCGTTGCTCGACGGCACCTCGGTGCAGCTCAAGCGCGCGGCACCGGCCAACCTTCCGGCCAGCCGCCAGCCGTCGTACTTCGAGGGACGTGGTGGCGCCAGCCTGCAGAAGGATGCACGGCAGGCCACGGCGGTGATCGGCGTGCGCTCGATCTGGCATGACGACCCGCTCTATCCCATGGCGCGGCGCAGCAACATCCGTATCGTCGAGATCGATGCCGCACGCCCGGTCGATGGCGCCCTGCCCGGTATCGCGGTGGATGGCGACAATGCGTTCGCCAGCTATCCCTGGTTGAACCCGATCAACCTCGGACGCATGGCGGATGTGGTGGCCAACGACCTGGAGCGCCTGTCCCCCGCCGACAAGGACAAGATCCAGGCCAACCTGGCCGGGCTCAAGCGACAGATGCTCGAGCTGACGTCCAGCAGCCAGACGCGCCTGGCCGAGGCGGATAACCTCAGCGTGGTGAGCCTGTCGGAGCGGTTGGGGTATCTGGCCAGCGGGTTGAACCTGGATGTGGTGTCGCAGGCACTGCCGGCAGATGGCAAGTGGGACGAAGCGGCGCTGAAGGCGCTGGGAGAGACGCTCAAGACGCAGGATGTGGCGTTGGTGTTGCACCATCGTCAGCCTGAACCAGAGGTGCTCAAGGTGATCGAGGCGGCAGGCGCCAGGTGGGTGGTGGTCGACAGCGATCCGGAGGATACGGTGGCGGGGCTCAGGAACTCTGTCGACGCGGTGGTGGCCGTATTGGTCAAAGGGTGACGCAACGCCTGCTTTGACAGATCAGAGCATGGACCGGCGATCGCTTCGTACAAGCCAAGGCCGAGCACTGGCACCCGCTGCTCGGCCCGCAGTGGCATCTTCATGAGGGCCGCCGGGCCAGGTTTATGTCCCGAGACGGCGCACACCCAAACTGGCGGCTGTACTCGCGACTGAACTGTGACGGGCTTTCATAGCCGACCCGGTAACACGCGCTCGACACATCCAGCCCCTCCCCCAACATCAGCCGCCGGGCCTCCTGCAGGCGCAATTGCTTCTGGTACTGCAACGGGCTCATGGCGGTGACGGCCTTGAAACGGTGGTGCAAGGTCGAGCTCCCCAGGTTCGCGATCCGCGCCAGCTCTTCGATGCGCAGCGGCTGGGTGTAGTGGTTGTTCAACCAGTCGATGGCCTTGCTCACGCGCCGGGTCTGCGAGTCGCCCATGGCCAGCTCGTACAGCCGACGCCCATGCACGCCTCGCAGCAGGCGGTAGTGCAGTTCGCGCAGTGCCAACGGCGCGAGCATGCCGATATCCCGTGGCGACTCCAGCAACCGCACCAGGCGCAACATGGTTTCCAGCAGCGACACATCGATCTGCTCGAGAAATAACCCGCGCTCGGGCTCATCCGGTACGCCCGCAGGCGGCGCATCGGCGATCACCTGGGCAAGCTCGGTCGGCTCGAAGTCCAGGCGAATGCACAGGTAAGGCGCCTGCGCGCTGGCCGTCAGCACCCGACCAGACACCGGTAGCGTCACCGATACCACCAGGTAGTTGAGGGGGTCGTACAGATAACGGTCCTCGCCCAGGCCCACCTCTTTCTGCCCCTGCACGATCAGGCACAGCGCCGGTTTGTGCACGGTATGGATGATGTCTGACGGCGCATCCATTCGAATCACATGCAGCGGCGCGATGGCGGTTTCGTAAACGCCCGGAGCGGTAAAGCGCTCGGTCAGCGAGCGGACGAGTTCACCACGGTACAAGGCAGTGGTTTGCAGGAGAAAAGCATCGTTATGCGCCATTCAAGGGCTCTCGCATGTTGGAATTCGGCGTTGTATCACGGTCTTGGTGTGACGGCAGACCATGGGGCTACCTGGCGGCGTCGCCAGGGCCTGGCACCCATTGTCCCCCGCGAAAAACACCTGCGTTAGGTCGAAACTGCCGTCGAGTTGCCTGATCCTTCCGTTCCGGCGCGCAGCAGCGGGGCTGTGCGGATCACCGACACGAATAGGCAAAGGTCGCGCAGGTTTCGGCACGCATCGTACCGCCTCTCAACCTTAGTCTTTTCTCCGTACCCAGCAGGAATGTCTGCTCTCCCTGCAGACGCCTGAACCTTCATGTACAGGAGATACGCACATGTCCAACATCAACGACAAAGTCGTGCTGATTACCGGCGCCAGCAGCGGCATCGGTGAAGCCGCCGCCAGGCTGATCGCCGCCAAGGGCGCTCACGTGGTACTCGGCGCCCGCCGTATCGATCGCCTGCAACAGCTGGTGAGTGAAATCCGCGCCGAAGGCGGCTCGGCAAGTGCCCGCGCACTGGACGTGACCGACCTCGACTCCATGCACGCCTTCGTCGAATTTGCCAAGGCGCAGCATGGCAAGGTCGATGTGATCATCAACAATGCCGGGGTAATGCCGCTGTCGCCACTGAGTTCGCTGAAGGTCGAGGAATGGAACCGGATGCTGGACGTCAACGTGCGCGGCGTACTGCACGGCATCGCCGCGGTGCTCCCGGGCATGGAAGCGCAGGGGCATGGTCAGGTCATCAACATCTCGTCGATCGGCGGGCTCTCGGTCTCCCCCACCGCCGCCGTGTATTGCGCGACCAAGTACGCCGTCCGGGCGATCTCTGATGGCCTTCGCCAGGAAACCGACAAGATCAGGGTGACGGTGGTGTGCCCTGGGGTGGTGGAATCGGAGCTGGCCGACACCATCACCGACGACACTGCCCGCGAGGCCATGAGGACGTTCCGGCGCGTGGCGCTGGAGGCCGATGCGATTGCACGGGCGCTGGTCTATGCCATCGAGCAGCCGGATGATGTCGATGTCAGTGAGCTCGTGGTGCGGCCGACTGCCAGTCCTTATTGAGGACGCCTGAGCGAAGGGGTGTGGGTCGACGGGGTGGATGCGGAAAGCTGTTCATGAGGCATCCGCCGCCTGTTACAGGCTATCGAGCCGATCTGCTCAGCGCTGCTGACTACACCGCTCAACCCGCCCCTTCAGCGGCTCCATGCTTGCGAGAAAAGCCTTGGTATCCCGGTTGGAGCGCAAGCACACCACCCGGCAGCCCACGGGTGCGCTCGCCGCAAGTTGCTCCATCTTCATTCGCGCCGAGCGTCTGGTCTGCCACATGAACGTGAAGAACGCCGGCAAGTTGGCCAGCCGCTCCGGGCAGTCGTGCGGCAGGTCCGGCCGGGACTGCCCGTGATAACGCAGCGCTCTGCTCAGCACCCGCCAGAAGCGCAGCGACGCCGAACGATCGATCCAGATCAGAAGATCCGCACGAGCCAGTCGATTGCTCCAGGTGGTTGAATGGCCGCCTTCGAATATCCAGCGATCACGCGCCTCGACCTCATGGCACAACCGTGTCTTCTCGTCTCGGCTTCGCTCGACCCAGCCGGGCTGCCAGTGAATGGTGTCGATGTGCACGACCGGCAGCCCCGTGCATTCGCCTAGTTTGCGCGCCAAGGTGCTCTTCCCGGAGCCGGGTTGGCCGACAATCATGATCCGTTGCATCGAAGCTCCTTTTCGCCATGCCTGTTGAATGGGGCGCGCGATTCTACGGAAATGTCCGGCAGCGTCAACCCAAGGAGCGGGCAAGCCAATCACGGCGTGTCATCTCCCATATCTCGACCTCAAGCGGCCCGGAGACGAAATGCCCGTCGCGCCTGTCCACCAGGCGCATGCCTTCATGCTCCGACACTTTCCGAGAGGCGTGATTGGCAACGGCCTTGGGCACCTGCATGACGGGGCGAGACAATGTCTCGAACCAATAGGCGTTGACCACCCGGCAGGCTTCGCGCATGTAGCCCTGCCCCCACCACTGCGGCGCAAGCCAGAAACCCCGGTTGTTTCCAGGTTCGTCGTACAGGCTGATGCTGCCGATGATGGGTTGCTCTGCGCCGCGCAGGCGGATCATCCAGTGCCATTCACGGCCCGCCGCCATGGCCGGTAACGCCATGTCACGCACGTAGACCAACGCGCCGTCTTGCGGATAGGGCCAGGGCACACGGCGATCGAGATAACGGACCACCTCCCACTGGGGAAACAACTGCTGGATCGCTGGCGCGTCTTCCAGTTGAAGGGGGGTGAGCACAAGGCGTTCTGTATACAGCGTCGCGAGGCAATCCATGGCGTTCGTTCCTGAGTACCGTTATGCCGGGGCCTTGATGGTCCGGGATCGAACCGCCGGTGTCGAGCGCAGAAGGGATGAGTCAGCTCGACGCATTCATCGCGTCGTTGCAGGGGGCAGTGGCGCCGGTATCACTTGCACCTGTCCATGCTCCACCCCGCGCTCGACCATCAATTGACGCGACAACTCGCCGATACGACCACTGGGGCCCTGAAGCACCGAAACCTCCAGGCAATGTCCTGCATCCAGGTGTACGTGCAGCGTCGAGCGAGTCAGGTCGTGATGCGCGTGCAACGTCTGGTTGAGGCGCTTGGGAAGCTCACGCGTGGTGTGGTCATACAGGTAGCTGACCACCGCCACGCATGGGTCATCTTCCGGCAAGGCTTCGGCTTCGCGCAGGCCGTTGCGCAGCAGGTCGCGGATGGCCTCCGAACGCCCTTGATAGCCCTGCGTTTCAACCCGTCGATCGATCAGACCGAGCAGCTCTTCATCCAGAGTGATGGTGATCCGTTGCATTTTCACTTCCAGTAAGATGATTTTTTATAGACATCATACCCACCGCTCTTTAGCCTACGGCCTCCATCGAAGTGGGGGACGCAGTGTGAAGCAGCAGCCTGGCAAACGAAAGCCTGCCCTGTGGGGCATTGTTCTTCTCGCGATGAGCGCCTTCGCGCAGGCCGCCGCCCCCACGGCGCCGGGTCAGACACTGGTGTACTCCTGGCCGGTCAACGCCGGCCCCATTGACCCGCGCGGATATGCGCCGAATCAAATGTACGCCCAGGCCATGGTCTACGAACCGCTGGTGCGCTACACCCACGCGGGCACCGTCGAGCCGTGGCTGGCGACGGGCTGGAAAGTGTCCGAGGACGGCAAGACCTACACCTTCACCTTGCGCGACGGCGTGCGTTTCAGCGACGGTACGCCGTTCGATGCCGCGGCCGCCAAGGCCAACCTGGATGCGGTCCTGGCCAACAGCCAACGCCACCGCTGGATGGAGCTGGTCAGCACCCTCGACCATGTCGAGGCCCCCGATCACCTGACCTTGCGCCTGGTGCTCAAGCACCCTTACTACCCGACGCTGATGGAACTGGCCCAGGTCCGCCCGATGCGCTTCGGCGCCCCTGCAGCCAAGCCCGGCCAGCCAGTCGGGACCGGGCCCTGGATGCGGGTCGAGTCGCGCCTGGGCGAGTTCGACCGCTTCGTGCGCAACCCTTTCTACTGGGGGCCGCAACCGGCCTACGGCGAAGTCATGGTGAAGGTCATCCCCGACCCCAACAGCCGCGCCTTGGCCTTGGAGGCCGGTGAAATCGAGCTGATCCAGGGTGCCGCCGGCGAGATCAGCGCCGCCACCTTCGTGCGCCTGCGCGACCAAGGCTACGCCCCTGCCCTGTCGACGCCGTTGGCTACCCGCACGCTGGCCATGAACACCGGCCGTGGCGCCACGCGCGACCTGGCGGTGCGCCAGGCGATCAACGAGGCGGTGGACAAGCAGGCGATCATCGACAAGATCCTCTACGGCCTGGAACCGCGGGCTGACACCCTGTTCGCCAGCAACATGCCGTACTCGGACATCGGCCTGAAACCTTATCCATACGACCCTGCACAGGCCAGGCAGGCGCTGGAGTCCGCAGGCTGGACACTGGCTCCCGGTGCCAGCGTGCGCAGCAAGGGCGGTGAGCCGCTGTCGATCGAGCTGGTGTTCCTCGGCACCAGTGCCTTGCAGAAAAGCCTGGCTGAAGTCCTGCAGGGCGAGTTGGCCAAGGTCGGTATCCATGTCGAGTTGCGGGCCGTTGAAGAAGGCGCCCTGGTGCGGCGCCAGCGCGAGGGTGACTTTGACATGATCTTCGCCGACACCTGGGGCGCCCCGTATGATCCGCATTCGTTCGTCAGCTCCATGCGTTATGCCGGCCACGCCGACTACATGGCCCAGCGGGGGCTTGCGATGAAGGATGAACTGGACCGGCGCATCGGCCAGGTGCTGGCCAGCACCGACGAGCAACAACGCGCCGAGCAGTACCGCTTCATCCTGACCACCCTGCACGAGCAGGCGGTGTACTTGCCCATATCCCACCTCACCGCCATCAGCGTGCACCGCGATTCGGTCGATCACGTCGAATTCGGCAGCACCTTGTTCGATGTGCCCTTCGAGGCCATGACCCCCAAGCAGGCCCACTGACATGCTGCGCTACATTCTGCTGCGCCTGGTATTGCTGGCCCCGGTGATGCTCGGTGTGTCGCTGCTGGTGTTCGTGTTGCTGCACCTGGGCAGCACGGACCCGGCTCTGGATTACCTGCGCCTGTCGCACATCCCGCCGACAGATGCGGCCATTGCCGAAGTGCGCCATGCCCTGGGCCTGGATCGGCCCTTGTACGAGCAGTACCTGAACTGGCTGTGGAAGGCGTTGCACCTGGATTTCGGTGTTTCCTACCTGACCGGCCGACCGGTACTGGACGACCTGTTGTACTACCTGCCGGCGACCCTTCAACTGGGCGGACTGGCGCTGGCCTGCACGTTGTTGCTGTCGATCCCGCTGGGGCTCATGGCCGCGCGCTGGCAGGGTCGCTGGCCCGACCATGCAGTCCGGGCGGTGACCTTCCTGGGCGTGTCGATGCCCAATTTCTGGCTGGCATTCCTGTTGATCGCACTGTTCTCGCTGTCGCTGGGCTGGCTGCCGCCGCTCGGTCGAGGGGGCGCCGGGCACCTGGTGATGCCAGTACTGGCCATTGCCCTGATGTCGATGTCGATCAATGCTCGCCTGCTGCGCGCCAGCCTGCTCGAAGCCAGCGGCCAGCGCCATGTCACCTACGCCCGCGCCCGCGGCCTGGCCGAACGCCGGGTGTGGCGCGACCACGTGCTGCGCAACGCCTGGCTGCCGTTCGTCACCGCCACCGGCATGCACGTGGGCGAACTGATCGGCGGTGCACTGGTGATCGAGACCATCTTCGCCTGGCCCGGCGTGGGGCGCTTTGCCGTCTCGGCGGTGCTTAACCGCGATTTTCCGGTGATGCAGTGCTTCACCCTGCTGCTGACCGGCCTGTTGATGCTCTGCAACCTGGTCGTGGACGTGTGCTACGCCTGGCTCGACCCACGCAGCCGGCTGGAGGGCGCACGCGCATGAGTACGCTCTGGGCAATTCGTCGGCCGGCCGTGCCCGGCCATGCGGGGCTGGTCCTGGGCCTGGTGCTGGTTGGCCTGCTGGCGGTACTGGCCCTGTTCGGCCAATGGCTGACTCCGCACGACCCCGATCTGGTCGACCTCGGCCAGCGCCTCATGCCACCCGATGCCAGCCACTGGCTGGGCACCGATCACCTGGGCCGCGACCTGCTGTCGCGCTTGATCGTCGGTACCCGCCTGTCGCTGGGCAGCGTGATGTTGACCCTGGCCCTGGTACTGGCGCTCGGGCTCGCCGTGGGAGGCCTCGCGGGCTTTGTCGGCGGGCGCACCGACCTGCTGCTGATGCGCCTGTGCGACATGTTCATGACCTTTCCGACCCTGGTGCTGGCGTTCTTCTTCGTCACGCTGCTCGGTACCGGCCTGACCAACGTGATCATCGCCATCGCGTTGTCCCATTGGGCGTGGTATGCGCGCATGGTGCGCGGCATGGTGATTGCCCAGCGTGGTCGTGAATACGTGCTGGCCTCGCGCCTGGCCGGTGCCTCGCGCAGCACCCGCCTGCGCCAGCACGTGCTGCCGAACATCGCAGGCCCCCTGCTGGTACTGGCGACCATGGACATCGGCCACATGATGCTGCACGTCTCGGGCCTGTCGTTTCTCGGCCTGGGTGTGGCACCGCCTACGGCCGAGTGGGGCGTGATGATCAACGATGCCAAGGAGTTCATCTGGAGCCACCCCCACCTGCTGCTGTTGCCGGGGCTGATGATCTTCTTCTCGGTGATGGCCTTCAACCTGCTGGGCGACGCGCTGCGCGACCGCCTCGACCCGCCCCGGGAGCACCACTAGATGATGCCAGCGACCCTCGAAATCCAGGACCTGCGCATAGCGTCCCACGCCGGTTTGCTGGTGCATGGCGTCGACCTGCAGTTGCGCCGCGGCGAGATCTGCGCTCTGGTCGGGGCCAGTGGTTCGGGCAAATCCCTGAGCTGCCTGGGCATGCTCGACCTGTTGCCTGCCGGTCTTGTGCGTACCCAGGGCCAGTTGCTGCTCGACGGCCAACCGGTGAGCGCCGCCCAGGTGCGTGGCCGCCTGGCCGGCCTGGTGCTGCAGAACCCGCGCAGTGCCTTCAACCCGGTAAGCAGCATGGCCAGCCACGGGCTCGAAACCCTTCGCCAGCACGGTATCACCGGCGCCGCCGCACGCGAGCGCATGGCCGACTGCCTGGCGGCCGTGGGCCTGACGGATCACGCCCGCGTGCTGCAAGCGTTCGCCTTCCAGCTCAGCGGCGGCATGCTGCAGCGCATGATGATCGCCTTGGCGCTGATGGCCGAAACTCCGTTCCTGCTGGCCGACGAGCCCACCAGCGATCTCGACGCGGTAAGCCAGGCACGCTTTCTCGACGTGCTGATGGAGCTGGTTGGACGGCATGGCCTCGGGGTGCTGCTGGTGACCCATGACATGGGGGTGGTGGCGCGCTGCGCCGATCAGGTAGCGGTGATGGATGCCGGCCACATCGTCGAGCGCCAAGCCGTGCATGCACTGTTCGAACGCCCTGCCAGCGACACTGCTCGCACCTTGCTCGAAGCCCATCGAATCCTCTGCGGGAGCCAAGCATGAGCCTGCTGCATGTCCAGCAACTGAGCCACCGCTACCGCACCGGCGGCTTGCTGCGCAAACGCGGCTGGCTGCAGGTGCTCGACGGTATCGACCTGCAACTTCAAGCGGGCGAATCCATTGGTTTGCTGGGCTGCAGCGGCAGTGGCAAAAGCACCCTCGCCCGCCTGCTGCTCGGGCTCGAAACTCCGAGCCAGGGGCAGGTCACCTTCGCCGGGCAAGCGGTAAGCCAACTGCGCGGCGAACAGGCACGAGCCTTCCAGCGGACCGTGCAGTTGGTGTTCCAGGACGCGCCGGGGGCATTCAATCCACAGCGCAGCATCGGTTGGAGCATTGCCGAGCCACTGCGGCACCTGAGCGATCTGAGTGAGGCAGCCCAACGCCTGCGGGCCATCGAGCTGCTGGAGCAGATGGGCCTGCACGCCGAGCATGCCGAGCGCTTGCCACAGCAACTGAGCGGCGGCCAGCTACAGCGCGCCAACATCGCCCGGGCGCTGGCAATCTCGCCAAAGCTGGTGGTGCTCGACGAGGCGCTTTCGAACCTGGATCGCGTGCTGCAGCTGCAACTGCTGCAACGGCTCGACACACTGCGTCGCGACAACGGCACGGCTTTCCTGCTGATCAGCCATGACCTGAGCCTGGTGCGGTACTTCTGCCAGCGGGTTGTGGTGCTTGACGCAGGGCGCATCGTCGAAGATCGGGCCGTGGAGGGTGAGCTGTCGTTCGAGCATCCCGCAGGGCGTCAGTTGCAGGCCGCCGTACTGCCCGAACGCCCGGCAAGGCGGGGCGCTCAGGTCAGCAGGTCAACTGCGTGAGGCAGTGCGCCAGATGATCACGCGGATCAGCATCGGTTGCCTCAAGGGGTCATATCAGAACGCATACACCAGCGTGGCCGTTGCGCTGCGCGGCGTGCCATACCAGCCCCGCGAGCCGATCGCGGTGTAGTACTTCTCGTCGAACAGGTTATTGAGGTTCAAGGACACGCTGGTCTGCGGCGTGAAGGCGTATTGCGCCATTACGTCGACGATGCTGTAGGCGCCTTGGGTGAAGGTCTCGTTGTTGGGCCCGGCGTCCTTGTAGTACTCCATGCCCTGCCAGCGCACTCCCCCGCCAACCTTCAACTGCGGCAGCGACTGCAGGCGATAGCTGGTGAACAGCTTGAGGGTATCGCGCGGTACTTCGGTGAGCAGGCGATCGCCATCGGCGTTCTTGCTCACCGCGTAGGTGTAGCTCGCGGAGACTTGCCAGTCAGGCAGGATCTCCCCCGTCATTTCCATTTCGAAACCACGGGTCTTGGTGCCGGACTCGGCGCGGTAAGCCTGGTTGCCATCCGGGGCAAGGTTGCTGCCGTCGGCCACGGCGAGATTATCCTGGTGCACTTCGAAAACGCTGAGCGCGGTGGTCAGGCGCTTGTCGAAGAACTCACTCTTTATACCCAGCTCGTAGTTCACGCCTTCGAGCGGGTCGAGGTAGTTGCCGCCCACATCCTTGCTGTTCTGCGGCTTGAAGATAGTGGTGTAGCTGGCGTAGGCCGACCAGTTCTCGGCCAGGTCGTACACCAGCCCGATGTATGGCGTGACGACGCCGGTTTCGCTGCGCGAGGTCCGGCGGGTCGCCCCGCTCGAGAGGTTGGTGTTGGCTTCGTCACGTTTCCAGTCGATCACCCGCGCACCGGTAATCAGCGACAGGTCATCGGCCAGGCTCCAGCGCACCGAAGCCACCAGGCCATCCTGGGTTTCGTCCAGCGCATCGCGCGACGACTTGGTGTGGATGGCATCCGGAACCGCCAGCGAGCCGTCCCAGGTATGGATGTTGTCGATGGTCTGGAAAGACCAGAGCGGATAACCGTCATTGCGGTAATACGCCCGGTAATGACTGGCGCCCACATACGCCTGGTGCTCGCGCGACAGCAACTCGAAGGGGCCAGAGGCAGAGAGATCGAACGACGTCTGCCGGGGGTCCCCCGCCCAACGGCCGGTCCAGGTACTGATGCCGCTGCCGTCGGGGTTTACGGTGCCGTTGGCGGCGGTGGCGAAGGCGTCGTCATAGCTGCGGCGGCTGTGCTCGGCGTTCAGTTTCAGCTGCCAGCCGTTGTCCAACTGGTGCTCCAGGGTGGTGAACAGGGTTTTCGTGCGGCGCTTGTGATAGCTCCAGTCGGACGCCGAGTTGAACGAGCGCGAAGGCTTGAAGTGGCTGCCATCGCTATTGAACATCGGGAAGCCATGGTTGCCCGCGCCGTCGTTGTCCATCTCCTGGTATTCGGCGCCTACGGTCAGCATCGTGCTGTCGGTGACATCCCACTCCACCACGCCGTAGGCCACCTGGCGCTCCAGCGATTGGCGGTCGATATGGCTTCGGCTGTCGGTGGTCGACGCCACGAAGCGCCCACGGACATGGCCGCTTTCGGACAGCTTCCCGGACACGTCCAGCTCGGTGCGATAGTTGTCCCAGGAACCGGCCTTGAGCGTCAGTTTGCGCTGGGTCTGCAGCGTCGGTTTCTTGCGAATCAGGTTGATGGTAGCGCCCGGATCACCGGTACCTGACATCAGCCCCGTGGCGCCGCGAACCACCTCGACGCGGTCGTAGCTCACCATATCGGCCAGGTCGTCACGAAAACCGTAGCTGTCAGGCCGATTGACGCCGTCGACCTGGTAGCTGCCCACCTGGAAACCACGGACATAAATGTTGTTGCCGTCACTACCGGCCGGCCCCATGCTGTCGACGACCACACCAGGGGTCTGTTCAAGCACCTGGGCAACGTCCGTCAGGTTCTGGTCTTCGATCCGCTGGCGGGTGACCACACTGATGGACTGGGGCGTCTCGCGTGCCGACAGGCGCAGGCCGGTCGCGGTGCTCGCCGAGCCCGTCGCATAGCTGCCAGTACCCTCGGTCGTGCTGCCCAGCCCCGTGGCATCGATGCTGGTGGCCCCCAGTTCCACCGTGCCTTCGGCTGGCGCCTTGCTCAGCACGTAGCGCTTCTCGCCCATCTGCTGGATCCGTAATCCGGTACCTTGCAGCAAGTGGGCGAAACCCTGCTCCAGCTCAAAGCTTCCGTGCAGCCCCGATGACCGCAGGCCATCCGCCTCTTCGTGGCTGAAGCTGATGGTCACGCCGCTGGCCGCGGCGAACTGGCTGATCGCAGCGGCCAGGCTGCCAGCGGGAATATCGTAGTGCTGTGGGGCAGCCCAGGCGGTCGAAGTCGCCAGTGCGGCGCTGCACAGGCTCAGCGCGAGGGTCGCCTGGCGAATGCTGCTGGCTAGCGAGGAACGGCGTGCGGACATGAGATTGGGGTTCCTGATCTGGTTGGCATGGGCGCGCCAGATGCGCGCTCCCTCAAGGGCCGAGCCAGCAAAAGAAATCTGTTACCCCGAGGCAAAAAAAATTCGGGCAACGCCTATGACCCGCTTACCCCAGCCCGGAGGGCTCCAGGCGCACCCAGTAGTCGGTCATGCGTCGGACGCGGATCGGCAAGGCGTCTTCCAGGCTGGCCAGCGCAACGTTGGTGTCATCGAGGTTGAAGGCGCCGGACAAGCGCAGCCCGGCGACCTCCTTCGAGCAGCCGAGATAACCAGGCCGGTAGCGGGCCAAGGCCTGCACCACATCACCCAAGCGCCAATCGACGCTGACCAGCATGCCCTGGACCCAGGCCTGGGCATCGGGCTCCATCGGTCGCAGCGGCCCGAAACTGTCGGCAGTGAAGCTCAGGCTGTAGCCGGTATCGATGCGCAGCCGTTGCGACATGCGCTTGGCTTGCACCTCCACGGCCTGGGTGGCCACCGTGACATGACTTACGCCAGCGTCCTGGCGCACGCTGAAGCGGGCGCCAAGGGCCAGGATGTCACCTTCGGCGGTGCACACGCTGAGCGGACGCGGATCCTGGGCAGTGTCCACCAGAATCTCGCCCTGGCGCAGTTGAATCAGGCGCTGCCCGGCGTCGAACACGACGTCCACCCGGCTGTCAGTGTTGAGGTCCAGCCGCGTACCGTCGGCAAGCGTCAATTGCCGCCGCTCCCCCACCCGAGTCCAGTAATCGGCACGCCAGGGCGAGACCCGATAGCCCTGCCACCCCACCGCCCCGACCCCGAGCAGCAGCGCCAGGGCCTTCACCGCGGAACGTCGATCCCAGCGTGCGGTCTGCAGCGTCTGCGCCGCACCACGAGGGGCGTTGCCCAGGCGGTACTGCAATTGCTCCAGGCGTGCCCAGGCTTCGGCATGACGGTTGTCGGCGGCGTACCAGGCTTGCCATTGGACGCGGGTGGCTTCATCGACGTCGCTGTCGTGCAGGCGCACATACCAGTTCACAGCATCGGCTAGAATGGCCTTCATGCGTCGTCGATCAGCAAGCAATGCATCAACCCACGGGCCAGGTGCTTGCGCACGGTGCTGACCGAAACACCCAGCCGGGCGGCGGCTTTTTCGTAGCTCAGGCCGTCAAGCTGTACGGCCAGGAAGATCGCCCGCGTGCGCTCGCCGAGACCATCGAGCATACGATCGATGGCCACCAATGTTTCCAGCACGGCAGCACGGGTTTCGGCGCTGGGCGCATAGTGCTCGGGCTGTTGCGCCAAGGCTTGGAGGTAGGCGCTTTCCAGGCTGCGACGCCGGTAGAGATCGATGACCAGGCCGCGAGCGATGGTCGCCAGATAATGCCGTGGCTCGTTGAGCATGCCTGCACTGCGCGCCAGCAACACCCGGATGAACGTGTCCTGGGCCAAGTCCGCAGCATCGGCGGCGTTATTCATGCGCTGACGCAACCAGCCGTGCAGCCAGCCGCTGTGCTCGCGGTACAGTGTTTCCAAACCCATGTGCGCCGCGCCGCCAGCTACAACGGTGGACATCACGCCCCTCCCCGAAAAAGATTATTAAATGCAAATAAGAACATGTCGCAAGTGTACTCAGTGAAGGGGCGATTGGGAATGCCGCGCTGGATGAGGTGAGCCGAGCGATCCATCGATCACACTGATGATTACTATCGAACGGCCTGCCTATAGGCCTTTCGGAACCCACTTCTATAATCGCCCTCCTATTTTCCCGCCTCCTGCGCCTGCTCCAGGCGACAACACTTGGAATCCGTACCATGCCAAGCGTCAATCAGGCCCCCGATGGCCTTCTTGAACATAACCAACAGAGCGTCAAACAGCAGTGGCTGGCGATTCTCTCGGTCGCCGTGGGCGCCTTCGCCCTGGTGACCAGTGAATTCCTCCCGGTAGGCGTTCTCAACGATGTGGCCAGCGACCTGGGCATCAGTGCCGGGCAAGCCGGCCTGATGGTCACCCTGCCCGGTATCATGGCCGCCCTCGCCGCTCCGCTGCTGTCGGTGGGCATCGGTGCCATGGACCGCCGCTACCTGCTGATCGGCCTGACGCTGATCATGATCATCGCCAACTCGGTGGTGGCCTATGCCAGCGACTTCAGCCTGCTGCTGTTCGGCCGCGTGCTGCTGGGTATCAGCATCGGTGGCTTCTGGGCCACGGCCATTGCCCTGAGCGGGCGCCTGGCGCCCAAGGGGGTGGGCGTGGCCCAGGCGACTTCGATCATCATGGTCGGGGTCACCCTGGCCACGGTGCTGGGCGTGCCGGTCGGCACCTGGCTCAGCGGCCTGATGGGCTGGCGCATGACCTTCCTGGTGACCGCCCTGCTGGGTGTGCCGGTGCTGCTCGCGCAGGTCTTCCTGCTGCCACGGCTCAATCCCGACAAGGCCATCCGCATCAGTGACCTGCCGGCGCTGTTCATCAATCCGCTGGCACGGGTCGGCCTGATCGCGGTCTTGCTGATTGGCCTGGCGCACTTTGCCGCGTACACCTATGTCGCACCGTTCTTCAAGCAAAGCTCGGGCTTCGACGGCGCAACCATCGGCTCGCTGTTGCTGCTCTACGGCGTCGCGGGCGTCATCGGCAACCTGTTCGCCGGCTTCGCCGCCAACCGCAGCGTGCGCTACACCCTGCTGCTGGTGGCCTTGCTGATCGGCATCAGCACCGCACTGTTCCCTTACTTCGCCACCGGCATGACCGGCGCGGTGATGCTGATCGCACTGTGGGGCTTTGCCTTCGGTGCCTTCCCGGCCTGTGCCAGCATCTGGATGTTCGTGGTCGCGCCCAAGGATGTCGAACGCGGCATGCCGCTGTTCGTGGCCATGTTCCAGGTGATCATCGCACTGGGCTCGTTCTTCGGTGGGCGGATCGTCGACCAGCTGGGCAGCTCGGTGCTGCTGAGCCTGGCCACGGCGCTGGTCGGTTGCGGATTCGTCACCGTGCTGGTACTGGGGCGTAACGTCAGCAACAGCCTGGCAGCCCAGCCTGCCTGAGCCTTGCAGGGGCTGCGTTGCGGCCCCTGCAGCTTGCGTCGGTCAACGCGTCATACAGCGCTGGTAGCGCTCGTCCACCCTCCCCGCAAACCACGCCGTGGTCAGCTTGCGGGTGATCTTCGGGCTCTTGAGCACGATCCCCGGCAGCACCGCACGTGGCAGTGGCTTGCCCGCCTTGGCGTCAGCGAGGGCAAATACGCCGCGGTACAAGGCGCTGTCCTCGAGCGCCAGGCTGTTCTCCAATTCCAGCTGGCTGCGAATCTGTGGATTGCGCAGCCCCAGCTTCACCCCAAGGCTGCGCGCCGCGCGCTCGGTAGTGCCTGGCAGGATCGCACCCGGCGCGATCAGGTCGCCGTCCAGGGCCAACTCTGCACCCGTCACGCGGTTCAGCGCCGCCTGGAATGCCGCGTTGCGGCTGGCGTACCAGCCTGCGTTGAAGTCGGCGAAGCGGTACAGCGGCCGCTCATAGTTCGCGGGATAGCCCAACAAGTGAGCGATGCCGAAGTACAGGCCGCCGCGACGGCTGAATACCTCCTGGCGAATCGTGCCCTGGCGCTGGTAGGGATAGTCCTTGGCATGGCGTTCGGCAAAGTCGATGCTGACCTGCATCGGCCCGCCGGTACGCACCGGGTTGAGCCCACCGAGCAACTTGTCGCCCAGCGGCAAGCCGGCGATGAAATCATCGAACAGGGCGCTGAGCTGCTTCTCGCTGCGTACCGCCAGCAGGCGCTGCTGGTAGCTCTGGCCGTTCGCCGAAGGCGTCGCCAGGGCGCCATCGACCAGTAGCCTGGGGATGTGCAGACGCGCGGCGCGACGGTCGATTTCCTCGCGGGCGATGCGGCCCAGGTTGGGCACCTGGGGGTCGGCGGTGAAGGTGGACTCCTGCTCGGTCACCGCCAGCACCGCGCACAGGTTGCTACGGCTGGGCGCGATGCCCTGGGCGGTGAACGCGACCTGGATGTCCTCGGCCCAGCCCTGGCGGTCCTTGACCGAGGCAGGCAGCAGGCGCATGAGCTGGGCGCGGACCTGGGCAGGGTCGACTTCGGGCGCCTCCTCGCGGCGCCCGGCACAGCCTTGCAGCAGGGCCAACAGCATCAGCCCAGCGCCCAGCAGCCGCGGGTTCAGGATGGGTCACCGACGATGTAGGTCTTGCTGATATGGCGGAACAACGGGTGGCTGGCACTGCCCAGCAGTTCGAACAGCACCATCTCGCGGGTGACGATCTGCGCCCCGGCGTCGCGCATGCGCGCAAGGCCTGCCGCCTTGTTTGCCGGGGTGCGGCTGTCGCAGACGTCCTCGACCACGAACACCTGCTTGCCCAGGCCCAGCAGGCCAAGCACTGTCTGCAGCACGCAGACGTGGGTTTCCATGCCACAGACGATCACCTGCTCGCGCGCCAGCAGGCTGGCGGGCAGGCATTCGGCGGCCACGCAGGAAAAGTGCAGCTTTTCGACGATCTCGGCCCCTGTAGCCGCGGCCTTGAGTTCGGCCAGGGTCGCGCCCAGGCCCTTGGGGTACTGCTCGGAAATCACCGTGGGCAGTTCGAGTTCGGCGGTGGCGGCGAGCAACCCGCGGGCCCGCGCGCGGGTGCCCTCGGGGTCGCTCATGGCACCGATGAGGCGTTCCTGGATATCGACGACCAGCAGCGTGGCCTGGCGGGGATCGATCAGCATGGGGACAACCCTTGTCCTGTGGGAAAGCCCCCAGCCTCCCCCAGGCAAAGGCCTACGTCAATCATGCCGAAAGTCGATGAGGTTCCAGAGAGGCGGCCAGCAGGCTCAGCACCCGGTCTTCGTGCTCATGGATGAAGAAGTGCCCGCCGGGGAAGACCTCCAGCGAGAAATCGCCCAGGCTTTCGCGACGCCAGGCCAGCAGTTGCTCTTCGCTGGCGCGGTCGGCCTCGCCGCCCAAAACATGCAGCGGGCAGTGCAACGGCGCGCGTTGGCGATAGTCGTAGCGGCCGCACATGAGGAAATCGGCGCGCAGAATCGGCAAGGTCAGGCCCATGAGCTCTTCGTTGGCCAGCACCTCCTCGGGGGTGCCCTGCAACTGGCGCAGCTCGTCGATCAGCTCGGCATCGGTCTTGGCTTCGCGCCAGCCCTTGCCGTCGTAGTCCTCACGTCGGGTCGGTGCCGCCGTGCCGCAGGCAAACAGTGCGACCGGCGCCTTGCAACCCAAGGCTTGCAGCTCGTGGGCCAGCTCGAAGGCGAGCAGCGCGCCCAGGCTGTGCCCGAGCAGCGCATAGGGCGTGCTCGCCGCCAGGCGTTGCTCGCTGGCCAGTTGCCGGGCCAGTGCCTGCATGTCGGTTTGCAGCGGCTCGCCCAGGCGCGCGCCGCGCCCGGGCAACTCCACCGGGCGCACCTGCAACCAGGCCGGCAGCTTGCGCCGCCAGCGGCTGTAGACCATGGCACTGGCGCCCGAGTACGGCAGGCATAGCAGGTTGAGTGCAGTCACGCCTTACTGCACCGCAGCTTCGGCCATCTTCTGGCGCAGGCTCAGGGGGCGCATGTCGGTCCACACTTCATCGATGTAGGCCAGGCAGTCTTTCTTCAGGCCACTCTTGCCTGCGGCGCGCCAGCCGTTGGGGATCGCCTTGTAGTCGGGCCAGATCGAGTACTGTTCCTCGTGATTGATCACAACCTGGAACACGATGTCGTCGCGGTCGAAAACGGAAGTCATTGCCTGTCTCCTTGGGGTGATGATGGCCCGGTCCGCCTGGACGCAGGGCAGCTCTCAGGAAAACGAAGGGAGACGGGGGAAAATTACGCTTTTTTCACGGATCGACATACAAGGACGTCGAGCGGCGGGCAGCGCTTGCGGGCCATTGCGGACCGCAAGCGCGGTAGTGCGCGATGACGCGGCTACGGCATCACTGGCGGCACGTACTGCAAGGTGGTGCCCAGCGCCCAGAGCAGCACCAGCACCAGGGGCACGTGCACCAGCAGTTGCACGAAGGAGAAGCCGATCAGGTCACGCGCCTTCAGGCCCAGCACACCCAGCAACGGCAGCATGTAGAAAGGGTTGATCAGGTTCGGCAGCGCCTCGGCGGCGTTGTAGATCTGCACCGCCCAGCCCAGGTGGTACTGCAGGTCGTTGGCCACCAGCATCACGTAGGGCGCTTCGATGATCCACTTGCCGCCGCCAGACGGAATGAAGAAGCCCAGCACCGCCGAATACACGCCCATCAGCAAGGCATAGGTGTCATGGGTGGCGATCTGGGTGAAGAACACCGAGATGTGGTGCGCCAGGGTCTGTGCGTCGGCGCCCTTGACCTGGGTGAGGATGGCGGCGATCGAGCCGTACAGCGGGAACTGGATCAGCACGCCGGTGGTGGTCGGCACCGCACGGGCCACGGCGTCGAGGAAGCTG
Source organism: Pseudomonas sp. NY15374 (assembly GCF_048068255.1). NCBI lineage: Bacteria > Pseudomonadati > Pseudomonadota > Gammaproteobacteria > Pseudomonadales > Pseudomonadaceae > Pseudomonas > Pseudomonas sp. NY15374. The sequence goes on along the minus strand of NZ_JBLUPZ010000005.1, from coordinate 141,253 downwards.
CGCGGACGCCAGTGGAGCAAGGCGCCCAGCATGATGAACAGCAGGTTGTAGGTGTTCAGCCCGGAGATGGCGGTGATCGCAGGCTTGGTGGCGAACTCCTGGTACAGCCAGCCGGCCGCCAGGGCCACCAGCAGCAGGATCAGGATCGGGCTGTGCTCCAGCCACTCGCCGGGGCGGGTGCGCTGCGGCGCAGGTGGGGCGGTGAAGGTCGGATCGACACCACAGTCCTGGGCGCTGCGCGCACTGTTCGGTCCGGGCGCGGTGGCGTAGGCGACGACCAGCGAGACGATCACCAGCGCGGCCAGCATCACCCCGGACTGCCAGAGGAAGATGGTCTCGGTGAACGGAATGACGCCGGTGATCGACAGGATCGACGGCGGCAGGCTGGCCGGGTTGGCCTGCAACTGTGCAGCCGACGACGACAGGCCAAGCGCCCACACGGCACCCAGGCCCAGGTAGGCAGCAGCGCCAGCGGCGCGGTAGTCCATCTTCAGGTCCGTGCGACGGGCCAGGGCACGCACCAGCAGGCCGCCGAACACCAGCGAAAGGCCCCAGTTGAGCAAGGAGGCGAGCATCGAGATCAGCGCCACCCAGCACACCGCCGAGCGGCCGTTCTTGGGCAGGCGCGCGAGGCGGTCGATCAGGCGCGCAGCAGGCGGCGAGCTTGCGACCACATAGCCGCCAATGACCACGAAGGCCATCTGCATGGTGAACGGGATCAGGCTCCAGAAGCCGTCACCAAAGGCCTTGGCGGTGTCGGTGGGCTTGGCGCCCATGGCCAGGGCCCCCAGGCACACCAGCATCACGGCCAGGGCGGCGAACACCCAGGAGTCGGGGAACCAGCGTTCGGCCCAGTTGGAGCAGCGCAGGGCGAAGCGGGCGGAGCGGCTGTCTTGGATTTCAGCGGCCACGAGTGTTTTCCTTTTTTGGTCTTATTGGTGGATGTTGCTTGTTTATCAACGCAAAACCCCTGTAGGCGCGGGCTTGCCGTGGGAGCGGGCTTGCCCGCGAATACGTTGGTGAATGTACCGGCGCATTCGCGGGCAAGCCCGCCCCTACAACTGGCCCGCCCTCACAGGGGGGAGGTAAAGCAATAGCGTTAGAACGTCATCTCTTTCACATCGTCCGGCACGATCAGCTTGCCGGCGGTTTTCTCGACGATCTCCTGGACGCTCACCCCGGGCGCGGTCTCGCGCAGGATGAAGGCGCCGTTCTCGATCTCGAGGTAGGCAAGGTCGGTAAGCACCTTGCGGATGCAGCCAGCGCCCGTCAGCGGCAGGCTGCAACGTGGCAGGAGCTTGGACTCGCCGTCCTTGGAGGCGTGGGTCATGGTGACGATGATGTTTTCGGCGCCGGCCACCAGGTCCATGGCGCCACCCATGCCCTTGACCAGCTTGCCGGGGATCATCCAGGAGGCGATGTTGCCCTCCACGTCCACCTCGAAGGCACCCAGTACGGTGAGGTCGACATGGCCGCCACGGATCATGGCGAAGGATTGCGCCGAATCGAAGATCGACGCGCCACGGCGGGCGGTCACGGTTTGCTTGCCGGCGTTGATCATGTCGGGGTCGAGGGTGCTCTCGGTGGGGAACTCGCCCATGCCGAGCAGGCCGTTCTCCGATTGCAGCATCACGTCCATGTCGGCGGGCACATAGTTGGCCACCAGGGTGGGGATGCCGATGCCGAGGTTGACGTAGTAGCCGTCCTTCAGTTCACGGGCGACGCGTTGAGCCATCTGTTCGCGGGTCAGTGCCATGGTCAGGATCTCTTTGTTGTTCTGTGGACGGCGCTCAGGCCTTGACGGTGCGCTTCTCGATGCGCTTCTCGAAGGTGCCGACGATGACCCGGTCGACGAAGATTCCCGGCGTGTGGATCTCGCTGGGCAGCAGCACGCCCGGCTCGACGATTTCCTCGACCTCGACCACGGTGATCTTGCCGGCGGTGGCGGCCAGCGGATTGAAGTTCTGGGCGGTGTTGCGGTACACCACGTTGCCGTAGTGGTCGGCCTTCCAGCCCTTGACGATGGCGAAGTCGCCGGTGATGGATTCTTCGAGGATGTACTTGCGGCCGTTGAACTCACGCACCTCTTTGCCTTCGGCGACCGGGGTGCCGTAGCCCGTGGCGGTGTAGAAGGCCGGGATACCGGCACCGCCGGCGCGCATCTTCTCGGCCAGGGTGCCTTGGGGGGTGAGCTCCACTTCCAGCTCGCCGCTGAGCAACTGGCGCTCGAACTCGGCGTTCTCGCCGACATAGGAGGCCACCATCTTGCGGATCTGCCGGTCTTCGAGCAGCACGCCCAGGCCGAAGCCGTCGACGCCGCAGTTGTTGGAGACCACCGTCAGGCCCTTGACCCCGCGGCGCTTGATCTCGGCGATGAGGTTCTCGGGGATGCCACACAGGCCGAAGCCGCCGGCCAGTACCGTCATGTCGTCGGTCAGGCCTTCGAGAGCCTGTTCATAGGTTGCTACGCGCTTGTCCAGTCCGGCCATGCTGATCCGCCTTTGTAGTTGTTTGAGCGTGTGGAAGGCATCTTCACCGCTGGCGACTGATTTGTTAATTTTGTTTTCGTCATCGATTGATAACTTTTGCAAAACAACCTGCGGACCCGCCATGAACGTCAAGCAACTGCGCGCCTTCGTCACCGTGGCCAAGTACCAGAGCTTCGCCCAGGCCGGCGAACACCTGCACATTTCGCAACCGGCACTGAGCCTGACCATCAAGGCGCTGGAGGACAATCTCGGCGGCGCCCTGCTCACCCGCACCACACGCAGCGTCAGCCTCACCGCCGAGGGCGAGGTGCTGCTGCCGCTGGCCCGGCGCCTGCTGGCCGACTGGGACGATACCGAGGAAATGCTGCGCCAGCGCTTCACCCTGCAACTGGGGCGGGTGTCGGTGGCGGCGATGCCGGCCTTTGCCGGCAACCTGCTGCCGCAGTCACTGAAGGTGTTTCGCCAGCGCTACCCCAAGGTCAACGTCACCGTGCACGACGTGATCAACGAGCAGGTGCTGGAACTGGTCCGCCACCGCCGCGTCGAACTGGGCATAGGTTTCGAGCCCGAGCGCAGCGATGCCTTGCAGTTTCACCCGTTGTACCTGGACCGCTTCGTCGCCGTGGTGCCGGGCGATTCACCCTTGGCGCAGCAGCCCCAGGTGAGCTGGCGCGAACTGTTGACTCATGACTTCATCGCCCTGCAACGCCCGTCGGCGGTGCGCCTGCTGCTCGAGCAACACCTGGCCGCCGAGCATGGCCGGCTGGCGGTGGCCTTCGAAAGCCACCAGTTGTCCACGGTCGGGCGCATGGTTGCCAATGGTTTGGGGGTCAGTGCCGTACCGGCGCTGTGCATCAACCAGATGCAGGAGCTGGGGGCGCGCTGCGTACCCTTGGTCGAGCCCACTGTCGAGCGGCGCATCGGGGTCATCGCCCTGAGCGACCACAAGTTGTCTACTGCAGCGCAGGCGTTGCTGGATGTGTTGCTGTCACATACCCGTGCGCCGGAGGTGTGTTCGCATGGGGTTGCGTGAGGGCTGAAAGGTGCTTGCCTGAGGTTTTTCAGCGCCTATGAGATCGAGCGCCGCCCGCGCGGCGCTTCGCGGGCAAGCCCGCTCCCACAGTTTGTTTCGGGCCAATGAGTCCTGTGGCATTTTCGCGCCCCCCCTTTGGCGTACGGCGCATTACCGAGTCGTACACACTAGGCGGTCGCGCGCCTGTGGCACAGGCATAACTGGCCCAAAACAAACGTGGGGGCGGCGGTTCGGCGCTCCGACTTGCCCGCGAAGCGCCGCGCGGGCGGCGCTCGATCTCACAGGCGCTGAAAATCTTTCGGCAAGCACCTCACTTACCAACAAGATAATCACGCAGGCGCAGCAACATCGCATCACAACCCTGCAGTTGCACGACGCTGACGAACTCGTCCGGCTTGTGCCCCTGATCCATGCTGCCCGGCCCGCAGACCACGGTCGGGATCCCCGCCTGATCGAACAGCCCACCTTCGGTGCCAAAGGCCACGGTGCCGAAATCTTCCGAGCCGCTGAGCAGCGCCACCAGGCGCGCTGCTTCGCTGTCTTCGGGCGTTGCCAGCCCAGGGTAGGCACTGAGCGGCTTGAGGCGGATATCGCTGGTTTCACTGACGGCACGCATGCGTGGCAGCAGGTCGGTTTCGGCGTAGGTCTGCAGGCGCTCGGCCACGACCTTGGCTTCAAAGCCCGGCAAAGCGCGCACCTCGAAGTCGAACTCGCACTCCTCAGGCACGATGTTCAGCGCCCGGCCGCCCTTGATCACGCCAGTCTGCACGGTAGAGAACGGCGGATCGAAGCGCGCGTCATGGTGCTCGGGACGGCCAAGCTCGCCGCCGATCTCGCCCAGCTTGCCGATCAATTGCGCTGCGTATTCGATGGCATTGACACCATAAGGTGCATAGGCCGAATGACAGGCGGCGCCGTGCACCTGGCAGCGCATGGCCAGCTTGCCCTTGTGCCCGAGCACGGGTTTGAGCTCGGTGGGTTCGCCGATCAGGCACAGGCGTGGCTTGTTCGGGCGCTGTTCGAGCGCCTCCAGCATCGAGCGCACACCGAGGCAGCCGACCTCTTCGTCATAGGAGAATGCCAGGTGCACCGGCGTCTTCAGCGGCTGGGCGAGAAACGCCGGCACCGCCGCCAGCACCGAGGCGATGAAGCCCTTCATGTCGGCCGTGCCACGGCCATACAGGCGACCATCGCGCTCGCTCAGGCGAAACGGCTCGACGCTCCAGGCCTGGCCGTCCACCGGCACCACATCGGTATGCCCGGACAGCACCACGCCGCCACGATCGGTCGGGCCGATGGTGGCGAACAGGTTGGCCTTGGTGCCCTCCTCGTTGAGGAACAGTTCGCTCTCGACCCCCAGCCCCGCCAGGTAATCGCGCATGAAACCGATCAGTTCGAGGTTGGAATCGCGACTGACCGTGGCAAAGCCGATCAGGCGTTCCAGCACCGCGCGGCTGGTGAGATCACTCATCGCCCGGCACCCCGTAGCTGGGTGCGGTGGTCGGGTTCAGGGCGCGGGTGACGTAGTCCTGCATCTGTGGGCGATAGGCCTGCCACAGGCGGTCGAGTTCGCCGATCGGATCGTGCTCGGCCCAGTCCACACGCAGGTCCACCAGCGGCCAGGTCAGCTCACCGGCGATCTTCAGGGCGGCCGAGTGCACAGGGCCTGCCTCGCCACCGGCGGCCATGGCCGCGTGCATCGCCGCCAGCAAGCGATCGGCCAGGTGCCCACCGGCCTGCTCGAACGCGTGCACCATCGCCTCGATCACCTGCGGCGAGGCCAGCAGGTTGCCCGCGGCGGCACACTGCTCGCCGGCGACCGCGTTATGTACGCCGAGTGCTTCTTTGCCGGTGAACAGCGCGACCTGGCCGTGGCTGTCGATCACCGTCACCTGGCGGTACTCGCTCCAGCCGTTGGCGCTGAGCACCCGGTCCAGCGCTGCGGCAGGCGGCAACTGGCCCTGCTCGAGGGCGTCGAGGATCTGCGGGCCGAGGGCCGGCAAGGTGATGTTCTGCGTCGCCACCGCCCCGACCCCGGCGCGCACCCACGGGCAGCGGGCACCGACGGCGATGCTGGACGAGCTGATGGCGATGCCGACCTGGCCGGTTTCCTGGCAGCGGCCGATGATGGAGAAGGTCATGGTGCAGCTCCTTTCTGGGTTTACCGGCATTCTCGGCAAGCCCTGGCGGCGGCGAAACGAGCATTTTGCTTGGCAATGGCGAGGAAAAAACTGGGCACCGCGGGTTTGCTGGGCAAATCTGCCGGGCTGCTCGCTGCAGCGCTGCCACCCTTCGCCAATTTATCGGCAAGCCCCAGCTAAATACTATTTTCGCGAAATTCCGTGCATCCCTAGTCTGGCCCCAGGTAACGGCGGTCCTCCAAAACCGACCTGACAAAAACCGCCTGAACAAGGGCTCGGACATGACACTGAACAATCTCGAAATCGACACCCTCGTGGTCGGCGCCGGCCAGGCCGGCGTGGCCATGAGCGAACACCTGAGCAAACTCGGCGTGCCGCACCTGGTGCTGGAACGCAACCGCATCGCCGAGGCCTGGCGCACCGGGCGCTGGGACTCGCTGGTGGCCAACGGGCCAGTCTGGCACGACCGCTTCCCTGGCCTTGAATTCGACCTCGATGCCGACGCCTTCGCTGGCAAGGACCAGGTCGCCGATTACTTCGAGCGCTACGTGCGCAAGTACAACCTGCCCGTGCGTACCGGCATCGAAGTCAAGCGCGTGGTGCGCAACAGCGACCGCCCGGGCTTCACCATCGAAACCAACGAAGGCGTGATCCGCGCCAACCGCGTGGTCGCCGCCACCGGGCCGTTCCAGAAACCGGTGATCCCGGCCATTGCGCCAAAGGATGAAAGCCTGCACCAGATCCACTCCGCCGCCTACTACAACCCGCAGCAATTGCCTGAAGGAGCGGTGCTGGTCGTCGGTGCCGGGTCTTCCGGGGTGCAGATCGCCGAAGAGCTGATGCGCGCCGGGCGCCAGGTCTACCTCTCGGTCGGTGCCCACGACCGCCCACCACGCGCCTACCGCAATCGCGACTTCTGCTGGTGGCTGGGCGTGCTGGGTGAATGGGACGCGGAAATCGCCAAGCCAGGCCGCGAACACGTGACCATTGCCGTCAGCGGTGCCCGTGGCGGCCATACCGTGGACTTCCGCGCCCTCGCCCACCAGGGCATGACCCTGGTCGGCCTGACCCAGTCGTTCGAAGACGGCGTGGTGCGTTTCCAGGACAACCTGGCCGACAACATCAACCGCGGCGACGAGAACTACCTGGCCCTGCTCGATGCCGCCGATGCCTACATCGAGCGCAACGGCCTGGACCTGCCCGAAGAGCCCGAAGCGCGCCAACGCCTGGCCGACCCGGACTGCGTCAGCAACCCGCTGCTGGAACTGGACCTGGCCAAGGCTGGTGTCACCAGCATCATCTGGGCCACCGGCTACGGCGTGGACTTCAGCTGGCTGCAGGTCGACACCTTCGACGCCAACGGCAAACCCCAGCACCAGCGCGGCGTGGCCCGCGAGCCGGGGGTGTATTTCCTCGGCCTGCCCTGGCTGTCGCGCCGCGGCTCGTCGTTCATCTGGGGCGTATGGCACGACGCCAAGCACGTCGCCGGCCATATCGCCACCCAGCGCACCTACCTGGCCTATCGCGACCGCGACCAGCGCGCAGCGGATGAACAGCCACACACCTCGATCAGCAACGTCAGCACCCTCGGAGCCCACTGATGCCTACCCATACCCGCATCCGCATGTTCAACACCAAGGCCACCTACCCCAACCAGACCCTGGACAACGACCTCTGCCAGGCCGTGCGCGCCGGCAACACCATCTATGTACGCGGCCAGGTCGGCACCGATTTCGAAGGCCGCCTGGTCGGTCTCGGCGACCCCCAGGCGCAGGCCGAGCAGGCGATGAAAAACGTCAAGCAACTGCTTGAAGAGGCCGGCTCCGACCTGTCGCATATCGTCAAGACCACTACCTACATCACCGACCCACGCTTCCGCGAGCCGGTGTACCGCGAAGTCGGCAAGTGGCTCAAGGGCGTGTTCCCGATCTCCACCGGGCTGGTGGTAGCGGGTCTGGCGCAGGCTGAGTGGTTGATGGAAATCGATGTGATCGCTGTGGTGCCGGATGAGCAGTAAGCACTGATTGCCACCGCGGTGTTCTGTTCGCGGCGGTTCGGGTAGCCGAACCGCCGCGAATCGTTTACAGCTTCGCCAACTCTTCGCGACAGAACTCGACGAACAACTGCGCAGGCTTGGTCAATTGCACACGCTTGAGGTGCGCCGCCGCCAGCCCCGACAACGCCACCGGCTCGTCGATATCCAGTGTCACCAGGCGCTTGCCATCGTAGGTGAAGGGTGAATGCGGCCGGGTCACCAGCAGCGAAAAACCGAACCCCTGCCCTACCATCCCGCGCACCATCTCGATCGATGGCGAACTGAAGACGATGTTCGGCGTCAGCCCCATCTCGTTGAACAGGCTGACGAAGTAGGTACGGCTCGGCGCAACGTCGAGCAGGATCATCGGCTCCGGGCACAGGTCGCGCAGCGAAACCTGGGCCTGGCTGGCGAAGCGGTGCTTCTCGGGCAGCAGCACATAGGGCTTCTGCGGCGGCATCAGCGGCTCGGCCTCGATGGTGCCGTCCAGGTCGTGGTCGTAGAGAAACGCCAGGTCGAAGGTGCCGGCGGTCAGCCCCTGGATCAGCTCCTGCTGCTCACCGTCACGCAGGCGGATGTCGACACCGGGGTAGCGCTCGCGAAACCCTGCGATCAACCGTGGCAGATAAAGCGGCGCAACGGTCTCGAAGCAGCCAATGTCGATCTGCCCGGCCACCGTATCGTTGTCGGCCAGGGCGTTCTGCTCGAACTCGTGGGACATCTGCAGCAGCGCCTTGGTCTTGGCGTAGAAGCGCTTGCCGCTGGGGGTCAGCGACACGCCCTGGGCGTGGTGACGAATGAACAACTGCACACCGAAGCTCTCTTCCAGGCTCTTGATCGCGGTGGAGATCGACGGCTGGGCGATGTACAGCTGGCGCGAAGCCTCGGCAACACTGCCGGCCTCCACGGTGGTGACGAAGTACTTGAGTTGTCGCAAGGTGTAGGAAGCCATGGGCACCTCTGGGGCGCCGTGGGCGGCGCGCGGAATTTTCCTCTCACCTTACCTTAGTGGCTGGCGTGCGTGCGGCCAGTGCAGCCTAGGATTTGCCTGGGGGCTGAGCATATTTTTGCTCGCTTGTTGCCCGCCCCCAGGGCAACGGTCCCTCAGAACCCGACCGTCGCCGACAGCAGCCAGGTTCGCGGGGTCGACAGGGTCAGGCCGGTGGCGGTGCCGTCGGGGACGTTGGCCGAGGCCCAGTAGGTCTTGTCCAGCACATTCTCGACGCTGGCCCGCAGGGTGACGTCCTTGTCACCGAGCTTGAGCGCGTAGCGCGCGCCCAGGTCATAACGCTGCCAGGCGTCGACCTTCTGCCGGTTGGCGGCATCCAGGTACTGGTTGCCGGTGTGGATGACACGCGCGCTGAGGGTCAGCCCGTCGATGGCCGGCAGGTCCCACTCAACGCCAAGGTTGGCATTGACCACCGGCGCGCCGATGGCCCGGTTGCCATCGTTGCGGCCATTGGCCGTGCGGGTCTGCTCGGCATCGAGGAACATCGCCCCACCCAACACCCGCACCCCGTCCAGCGGTTCGCCGAACAGGCTGATTTCCAGGCCCTGGTTGCGCTGCTCGCCGTCGGCGCTGAGGTTGTTCTGGGCATCGGTGAAGTACGACGGTTTCTCGATGCGGAACAGGCTGACCGTGGTGCTGAAACGCCCCATGTCGTACTTGGCGCCGACCTCCAGTTGCTTGCTGCGGTAAGGCGCGAAGACCTTGCCGGCGTTGTTCGCCGTTTCCGGTGCCACCTGGCCCTGGGTCAGGCCCTCCATGTAGTTGAAGTACAGCGACAGCTGCTCGGTGGTGCGCCACACCAGGCCCATGGCCGGCGAGGTGGCGCGCTCGTTATAGCGCTGGTCGGGCTCGCCGGGCTCGGAGCTGTCGACCTCGACACGCTGAAAGCGCGCGCCAAGGGTGAGCAGCACGGTGTCGTCAGCGAAACTCAGGGTATCGGCCAGGGCCAGGCTCGACAGCACGGTGTTGGTGTGGGTCGGGTTGTCGTCGGCCAACGGCGCGCCCGGTGCGGGCAAGGTCACCGGGTCGAACAGGTTGCTGACGCCGTTGGCATAGCGCGCACCGCTGTTGTCGAAGGTCAGGTCGAAGCGATTGAGGCTGATATTGAGGGTATGGCCGACCGCACCGGTGTTGAACCAGCCGCGCACGCCGACGGTGCCGGTAACCACGTCCTCCTCGCGCTGGAAGGCGCGCGGACTGACGGTGAAGCGCCCAGCTTCGTTGACCACCTGCACGGCATGGCGCATGAAGTCGTAGTCGCCCTTGCGCGCACCCAGGGCGCCCAGCAGCATCCAGTTGTCGCTCAGGTCGTACTCGCCGCGCACGGCGCCGAAGGTATCCTTGGCCCGCGAGTAGCTCCAGGGCTGGGCGAAATTATGGTGAACATCCTTGGCATCCGGCACCTTGAGCCCTGCGGCAAGGCCCACACGCTCCATTGGCGCATCCACGTCACGCGCCTGATGGCCGATATCCAGCGACAGGCGAGTGCGCTCGCCTTTCATATCCAGGCCCAGCACGGTCGCCTCGCGGTCCATATGCTGGTGATCCCATTCGGTGTCGCCGGCCTGGCGCACCGCATTCAGGCGCACGCCAAAGCGTTGATCGTCACCGAAGCGTCGACCGATGTCCAGATGACCGCCCCCTTGTCCCGCCGAGGCGTACAGCGCGGTGAACTCGGTCAGCGGCGTCTCGCCAGCGCGCTTGGGCTCGATGTTCACCCCGCCGCCAATGCTGCCGTTGGGCGCCAGGCCGCCAAGCAGCGCACCTGGCCCCTTGAGGATATCGACCCGCTCGACCATCTCCATGTCGATCGAGTAGGTCGGCAGCACGCCATACAACCCACCGTAGGCGACATCGCTGTTGTAGAGGCTGAAGCCGCGCACGGAGAACTGTTCGAAGCGCCCGCCTGCCGGGTTGGTGCTGCGCACCGAGGGATCGTTGGCGACGACATCGGCAAGGGTACGGGCCTGCTGGTTCTGCAATATCTCGCGGGTGTAGGAGGTCATGCTCAGGGGCGTCTCCATGTAGTCACGCTCGCCCAACATGCCGAGGCTGCCCCGTCGTGACACCTGGCCGCCGGCATAGGCGTCTGCTGCCGGCGCGGCGCCCTGGCCATGGACATTGATGTCGGGGAGCACATGCGCGCCCTCGACCGGCGCGGCCTGCCGCACCAGGGTGAAGCTACCGGGCCCTGCCGAGACCAGTATCAGGCCTGAGCCCTGCAGCAAGGCAGCGAAGCCCTCCTCGACCCCGTATTCGCCGGCAAGCCCCAGGCTGCTGCGCCCGGCGACCAGCGCCGGGTCCACCGACAAGCTGACCCCAGCCTGGCCAGCAAAGCGTGTCAGCACGGCGCCAAGGCTGCCGCCCGGCACCTGATAGCTGCGCCGCGCTTCATCGGCCCAGCCAGACGCGGGCAGCCCCAGCGCAAGCAGCAGGCCAGCGCGCCTCAGGTGCAGGGATAACGGGCGAAGCAAAGGGGTGCGGGACATCCGGAACGCTCTCAGATCAGGGGTGGATACCCTTGATGACAAGCGGGCGCCAGAAAAGGGACAGCGGTCAGGCAATTTTCTTGCGCGGGGTCAGCGACACCCAGTAGCGGGTGCGGTAGTGCACCTGAAGCGGCAGGCTCGCCGCCAGCAGGGCCAGAATGCGGTCGGTGTCGTCGAGCTGGAATGTACCGGTCACCGCCAATTGCTCCAGCGCCGGATCCCAGCGCAACAGCCCGGGGCGGTACCGATCCAGTTCACGCAGCAGATCGCCCAGGGGCTGGTCGTCAACGATCAACAACCCCTGCTGCCAACCGGGCAGTTGGGCATCGAACGGCTGGCTGGCGGTCACCCCGGAGGCGCTCAGCGTCGCCCGCTGACCGGCCTCCAGGCGGACCGCCGGCCCGGCCAGCGGTTGCAGGCTGACCTGGCCACGGGTGACCGACACCACACAGCCCTGCGCACGCTCACGCACGCACACCCCAGCCCCCTGCACGCGCACCAGACCGTCGCGGGTCTGCACCTGCAGCGGGCCAACGGCGTCGAGGGCAATCTCGCCCTGGACCAACTGCAACCAGTGGCGGCCTTCGGCGAAGTCCAGATTGACCGCAGTCGCGGTGTTTAGCTGCAACCGGCTGCCATCCGGCAAGGTCAAGCCGCGGCGCTCGCCCGTGGCGGTACGCAGGTCGGCACGCCAGCCGTCCAACGGCAACTGCCGATAACCCAGCCAGGCCAGCGGCAGCAGCGCGCCAACACCCAGCATCTGCCCCAGCACGCGGCGGCGATCTGGATCGGGGCGGTCCAGGCAAGCCACCGCCAATGGCGCCGGTACCTGGGCGAAGCGCTGGCGCAGCCCCTCGGCCTTCTGCCACAAGGCTTCATGGGCGGCACTGCGGGCTCGCCAGCGTTGCAGCGCAGCAGCCTGCTCCGTGTCGAGCTGGCCGGCATCCTGCAAGGCCAGCCACTGCGCTGCCTCACGGGCCAACTGGCGTGCGCCGACCTCCGCCGGGGCGCTCACAGGTCCACCAGCAGGCAGTGTTCGTATGCCTTGGCCATATAGCGTTTCACCGTACGCTCGGACACCTCCAGGCGCCCGGCGATGCTGGCGTAGTCCAGCCCTTCGAGCTGCGACCAGAGAAAGGCCCGGCGTACCACGGCAGGCAGGCCATCGAGCAGGTCATCCAGGGCCTGCAAGGTTTCCAGCAGCAACCAGCGCTGCTCCGGTGACGGTGCAAGCGCCTCGGGCAGGTTGGCGAGGGCGTCCAGGTAGGCCTGCTCGAGGCTGCGCCGCTTGTAATGATTAACCAGCAACCGACGCCCGACCGTCAGCAGGTAGGCCCGTGGCTCGCGCAGGCTCGGCACGGCCTTGGCCTGCTGCGCCGCGAGGACCCGCAGGAAGGTGTCGTGGGTCAGGTCCGCCGCCGTCCAGGCATCGCCCAGGCGCCGGTGCAACCAGCCTTGCAGCCAGCTGCGATGGTCGCGATAGAGGGTGTTGAAGCTGGATTCGGGTGCCGCGGCGGGGTCGGACATTCGGAGGCACACTGGTGAAGGATGAGATACGAATGCGAGTGATTCTAATTATTTCTCATGCGCTCGCCAAGGTGCTCTGCTGTGATCCGCCCGCGAAGCGGCGGTAAGAGCCACCGGCAAAATCCGATTAAACCCTCATCTACCTCTCCCTTCTAAACAGTTTGTGCCCCACGGCACACCCTGCAATCAACACCACCTCGGAGGGGGACCCGATGGACGAACGATTTCTGCAGTTGCTGACCACCACCACGGTATTCGGCATCTCCATCCTCAACCTGCTGCTGGCCCTGACGGTGACCGTGATCACCTTCCTGGTGACGCGCTGGGCGCTGAGTTTCCTCAAGCGCCGCGCCCGCCAGTGGTCCAGCCATGACGGGCAGCTCAGCAAGCTCATCACCCAGGTACTCGAAGGCACCAGCAACTTCCTGCTGATGCTCGCCTCGCTGCTGGTCGGCCTTGGCGTGCTGGACCTGCCGGAACGCTGGCTGGACCGGGTCGGCAGCCTGTGGTTCGTGGTCGCAGCCTTGCAGATCGGCCTGTGGGCCAACCGCGCGATCGCCATTGGCCTGACCCGCTACTTCGCCCGCCACGACACCGGCAACACCTATCGTGGCAGCGCGCTGGCGACCCTGTCGGGCTGGGGCGCGCGGGTGCTGCTGTGGTCGGTGGTGCTGCTGGCGATGCTGTCGAACCTGGGCGTGAACATCACCGCCTTCGTCGCCAGCCTTGGCGTCGGCGGCATCGCCGTGGCCCTGGCGGTGCAGAATGTGCTGGGCGACCTGTTCGCCTCGCTGTCGATTGCCGTCGACAAACCGTTCGAGGTCGGCGACTTCATCGTCATCGGCTCGCTCGCCGGCACCGTGGAGAACATCGGCCTGAAGACCACACGCATCCGTAGCCTCGGTGGCGAGCAGATCGTCATGGCCAACGCCGGCATGATCAGCAGCACCATCCAGAACTACAAGCGCCTGCAGGAGCGACGCATCGTCTTCGAGTTCGGCCTGTCGTACGACACGCCCACGGAGGCGGTGAAAAAGGCCCCGGCGATCGTCGAGGAGTCGATCAAGGCCCAGGGCCAGGTGCGCTTCGACCGCGCCCACCTGCGTGGCTTCGGCAAGGAGGCGCTGGAGTTCGAGGCCGTCTATATCGTCCTCGACCCCGGCTACAACCTGTACATGGATATCCAGCAGGCGATCAACTTCCAGTTGCTCGAGCGCTTCGCCAAGGTCGGCGCCAAGTTTGCCGTCGGCGCGCGCTCGATCAAGGTGACGGGCTTGCCGGAGGCCTCGAACCAGTTCACGCAGGTCAGGGGCCGAGACTCGCTGGGGAACTGAACGCCGCCCCCGGCGCTACAGCCTCACCCCGCACATCCCGGCGATGATCGCCAGCGCAATGGCCGCGCAGGCGAGCAAGCCACTGCGCCAGATCAGACGCACGGTCCGCTCCTGCACGCCGTGCGCCTGCATCACCACGCGCAGCCCCAGCAGCAGGTGCACCAGGACCAGAAACACACCCAGGGTGTAGTGCGGCACCAGGCGGATGTTCCAGGGATCGAACAACAGGCCGGTGGGCGCGCCGGTGGCGAAATTCCAGTCGGTGGGAATGCCCAGGTAGGTGCGGGCGTAGATGAACACCGAGTTCATGTGCCCAAGCACGAACAACGACAGGAACACCCCGGACGCCACCTGCAAGGTGCGCAGCCGATCCTGTACCCGCGCGCTCCAGCGCCAGGCCAGGTGCAGGCCGCTGACCACCTGGAAGACGAAGGCCATCACCAGCAGCGGTTCGATGAAGCCTGCCCGGTAAACGGTACGGCCGAGGTCCATGACCTGGGCGTGCAGCTCAGGCCCGACCAGCCCGGTCAGGTGATTGGCCAGGTGGAACAGCACGTACAGGCACAGAATCGCACCACTCACACCGTGGGCCACGCGCCAGCGACCGAGGCCCCCGGTGACGAATGCCCCCGCCTGCTGCCGCCCGCTCAGCAGCGCAAGCGTAGCCAACCCCAGCCACAGCACGCACCACACCAGCGGATCGGGTAGCGTGCTGCCCAGCAGCGCCTGCACCACGCCGAGAAACACATACAGCGTCGGCGCAGCCACGCTGGCATAGGCGAACCGGCGCACGCCCACCGACACCTCGGCACGCCCGGCCACCAGCAATCCCGGAATCGGTACCGTGAAGGCGAGTGCAAGCGCAATCACCGCGCCGATGCCATCCAGGCCGCTCGGCTCGCTGACATAGGCGTGGAACAGCATCAACAGAAACGGATACACCAGCACCGCCACCAGCGCTACGGCCAGCGGACTGCGGCTGCCCCGGCGCTCGAGCGCCAGCGGTGCGGGTTGTTCGACAAGGGTCATGGACGTGCCCTCCCCTCAGCCAGGCTGTCCAGCAGCCGCTCATGCTCGACGCGCAGTTGCGCAGGCTCAAGTACCGCGGTGCCCTGCAAAGCCAGGTAATGCACCGAATGCAGGCCGATGCAGGCAAAGGCGGCGCTCAGGTAGGGGGTGAGAAAGTCGGGCTGGCTGGGACGCTCGCCGCTGAAAAAACCGCCGGCAGCGATCGCCACATGCACCGGGCGATCGACGAGCAGGCCGGTCTTGCGTCCCTCGGCTGTACGACCGATGGTGCGTCCGACGCGCAGTACCTGGTCGAGCCAGGCCTTGAACACCGATGGCACGGTGAAATTGTGCATCGGTGTACCGATCACCAGCACGTCGGCGTGCTCGACTTCCACGATCAGTTGCTCGGACAGCGTCATGGCCGAGCCAGCCAGTGCCTCCTGCAGCGCCTGGGGCGATTGCAGGCCGTCGGCGTAGGCTGCCGACGCATGGGCGATGGGCGCCAGGCCCAGGTCACGGCGGGTCACCCGCACCTGGGGCATGTCTTTGGACAAGTGGGCGACAAGCGCTGCCGAAAGCGCCCGGCTGTAGGAGTTGGCCCTGGTGCTGCAATCGATATGCAGAATATTCATGCGGGTGTTCCGAACAGGGGCTTGCGGATGCAGGCCAGTGGACACGGGCTCATCGGTAGTCTCCGGGAGTGGGAAAAACGAAATGCCGGCTACAGGGCCTGGCTGAAGTGCATGGCCTTGGCCAGCAGGCCCTGGCGGAAATAGAAACGCTGGCCCAAGGCGTTGCCCAGCGCGGTATCGAGCACCAGGTGCGCGCAGCCCTGTGCCCGGGCCTCCTCGCGCAAGGCATCGATCAGGGCCGCGCCGAGGCCGTGGCTGCGGGCCTCGACGCTGGCGACCAGGTCATCGACATACAGGAAGCGTCCGTAGAGCAGGTTCTCCTGCAACCGGTAACCGGCCAGCGCCTTGGCCTCCTCGCCCTGCCAGGCCGCCAGCAGGCGATAGTTCTGGCCGGCCTGGCGCCGTACCTGGTCAATGAACGCGGCGGTATCGGCAAGATGGGGTCGCAGTTCGCTCATCACTGCAAAGCAGGCTTGCAACTGCGCGTCGGTTTCAACGTGGGCCAGGCGAAAGGTATTCATGGCATGTGTCTCTTGAGGTCTGGCCGCCACTCTAGGAAGATCATGACCTACCTCACAGGTGCAAGACTCGCTCAATTGAATGGGACATGCCCCATGGACCTGCAGCAGCTCAAACCCAGCCGCGAACATACCGCGCCCATCTACCTGCAGCTCTACCAGCGCTATCGCGAAGCGATTGCCAAAGGCAAGCTGCGAGCGGGTGACCGAGTGCCCTCGGTGCGCAGCCTGGCCAGTGAGCTGAATCTGGCCCGGGGCACGGTGGAGATGGCTTACCAGATGCTGGTCGGCGAAGGCTATTTCATCACCCGCGGAGCGGCGGGCACGAGGGTTGCGCCAGGACTGTGCAAACTGTCCGGCAGCGCCCAGATCAACCTCGAGCAGGCTGCACCTTCGCCGCAGCAGAAACAGGACCCACGCACCGAGCTGCCGCCCTTCCGCCTCGGGCTGCCAGCCTTGGATGCGTTCCCGCGCAAGACCTGGGCGCGTCTGGCAGCGCGTCACCTGCGCGGCCTCGACAATCCGGCCATGATCACACCACCGCCCGCCGGCCATACGCAATTGCGGCGCGCCATCGCCACCTACCTGGGCATTTCCCGCGGCATCAACTGCAGCCATGAGCAGGTGTTCGTCACCAATGGCTACCGTGGCGCGCTCGACCTGGTATGCCGAACCCTGCTGCGCCCCGGCGACCTGGGCTGGTACGAAGACCCGGGCTACCTGCACGCGCGCCAGTGCCTGGAGCACCTCGGCATGCGCCTGCAACCGGTGGCGGTGGACCGCGACGGCCTGGATGTCGCGCAAGGTCGGCGCCTGGCGGCGCAGGCGCGGTTCGCGGTGGTCACACCGACCCACCAGAGCCCAATGGGCGTGGCGCTCAGCCTGCAGCGGCGACTGGACCTGCTGGACTGGGCCATGGGCGCCGATGCCTGGATCGTGGAGGACGACTACGACAGTGAATTCCGCTATCACGGCCGCCCCCTGCCTGCGCTCAAGAGCCTGGACCGCGAAGGGCGCGTGCTCTACACCGGCACCTTCAGCAAAGTGCTGTATCCCGGCCTGCGCCTGGCCTATCTGGTGGTGCCGATTTCCCAGGTCGAGCGCTTCAACCACAGCGCCTGTCACCTGCCAGGCCCTGGGGCCATCGCGCCGCAGGCGACCGTGGCGCAGTTCATGGAGCAAGGCCACTTTGCCCGCCACCTGAACAAGATGCGCAAGCTGTACGCCTCCCGTCGCGGCTACCTGGTCGATGCCTTGCAGGAGCGCCTGGGCACACGCCTGAGCGTGCAACAGCAGGCCGGAGGCATCCATGTGCTGGCGCATATCCTGGATGCAACCGACGAGCGCCTGCTCGCCTCCAGCGCACGAGCGGAGGGCATGGCGCTGCACGCACTGGGCGAGTGGCGGGTCCAACCCTCGCCAGAGCAAGGGCTGCTGATGGGCTTTGCCAATTTCATCTGCGCCGAAGACGCGATGGCAGCGGTAAGCCAGTTGGAAGCGGTGTGGAAGGCGCTGGACGACACAGGAAGGGTCAAAACACACAGAAACAAATGAACATCTTTTGTTTCAATTTCCAAGCACAAACAAATTCTTACAATTGATTTGTTAATGTAAATGGAATTAACAAGCTCTTGCTCAGGTGATTATCCCGCTGGGGAATCGGACCAGAATCCGGCTGTCAACCTACCCCACAGGAACCACACGATGAGCAACCTTCCCGTTTCCCGCAGCCACTACCTGACCGTCACCCTGGTCGCAGCGGTCACCGCCGCCGCAGCCTCCGCCACAGCCCTGGCCATGCAAGTGCCGGTCTGGGCCATGTTCATCGGCTGGATCGCTTTCTTCACCCGCGGCCTGACCACCCGCTCGACATTGGAGAACCTGGGCTGCGTCTGGCTCGGCCTGGTCTTCGGCGCGTTGGCGGCAGCAGGCGTGGGCCTGCTCGCGCCGAGTGTCGGCGCATTGCTGGCGATCCCGATGGTGGTGTTCCTGGTGGCAGTCATCGTGGTCAGCCTGCGCGGCCTGCCGGTGATGAACAACCTGCTGTGCTACTTCCTGGGCCTGGTGGCCTGGTTCGCCGCACACCTTGAGCCGTCGCTGGAGAGCCTGGCGCACATGGCCGGCGCCAGCACCCTCGGTTCGCTGGCAGGCTGGATCTCGCACTACAGCCCACGCAAGATCTTCGTGGCCTGACCTGGCCCGGGAGCCAGAGGCAGAGCGCGCGGTGTTCTGTTCGCGGGCCAGCGGACGAGGCGATTGCCGAACTAGGCCTAACAAAGGCCGTTGGTTTATGCACGGAATGTGCTACCCGAAAAAATGAAAAAATGGAAGTAAACGCTATGTTTATTTAGTCGTATATATTTCCCACTCTATAGTTGAAAAATTTACTCGGAATTCGGGCAGCGCCTCCACCCGCCGCCCTGCAGTAGCGTCAATCAGGAGCGACACCACAAGGAGGTTCGATGCTCAACCGAACAGCGGAGGACTGGCAACGTCTGGGCCACCTCCCGACGCTACTCGCAGCGTTGCCCGCGCTGGTGCGCGAGCTAGGGTTTCACTACTACCGTTTCAGCTTTGCAAGCTGCACGCATGCGGTCAGCGCAGGCAATCTGGTAACGGGCTCGGAAGCGATTATTCAGGCCGCGCTGGATTTGCGAGCCCATCACCTGCAGCGCTCAAACATCCCGTTGATCTGGGAGCCCAAGGCCTTCGCTACAGCGCCCTCGCTCTGGGCCCAGGCCCAGCGCCTCGGTCTTCGCCACGGGTGGCTACAGCCTCTGCATGAAGGCGTTGCCCACAGCTGCCTGGCGCTGTTGCGGCCTCACGTCAGCGTGTCTGCTACAGAGCATTATCAGAACGTAGCATCAGCGCTCTGGCTGGGTGAATTCCTCCACCGCACGGCAGCGCAAAGTGATGCAGCGCTCAAGTCCAATCGCGGGTGCGTTTGAACATCCCGCATACACGCGAGATGAGCGCGACCGCGCAAGCCCGAATTTCATGGACTAATTTCTGGACTCAATAAGTCCGGATGCTCATGGATGGGAGTGGCTTTGACTGAAACGAAAAAAGACGCCGAAGCGTCTATTTTCAACTATCTACAGACTTCCATGGAACTCTGTAGATCGATATTTGGAGCGGGAAACGAGACTCGAACTCGCGACCCCGACCTTGGCAAGGTCGTGCTCTACCAACTGAGCTATTCCCGCAAAATGGCGTCCCCTAGGGGACTCGAACCCCTGTTACCGCCGTGAAAGGGCGGTGTCCTAGGCCACTAGACGAAGGGGACATACCCAACGCTTTTCAGCGCACCAGCTATAAAGCCTTGCGGCTTGCACTGGATTTATTTCCCAGCCCTGCCTCAGGCAGCACCGTGAAAATTGGAGCGGGAAACGAGACTCGAACTCGCGACCCCGACCTTGGCAAGGTCGTGCTCTACCAACTGAGCTATTCCCGCGTCGTGATGGGTGCCATTCTAGCGAACTGCCAGGGAAGGTCAACCCCTTGATTCAAAAAAAGTTTTACTTCTGCTCGGAGCCTTCGCGCAGGTGCGGCCAGGCCGCCAGCAGGTAATGCACCATCGACACCAAAGTCAGGCCTGCGGCCACCAGCAACAGCCCGTAACCGAGTGCGACCCAGAAGGTCAGCACCGGCGGATTGCCCAGCAGAATGACCAGCGCCAGCATCTGCGCGGCGGTCTTCCACTTGCCCAGGTTCGACACCGCCACATGCGCCCTCGCCCCCAGCTCGGCCATCCACTCGCGCAGAGCCGATACCACGATTTCACGCCCGATGATCACCGCTGCGGGCAGCGTCAGCCAGAAGTTGGCGTGCACCTGCACCAACAGTACCAGCGCCACGGCAACCATCAGTTTGTCGGCGACAGGATCCAGAAACGCCCCGAACGGCGTGCTTTGCTGAAGACGACGGGCCAGATAGCCATCGAGCCAGTCAGTTGCGGCGGCGATGGCGAACACGCTGCTGGCGGCTACGTAACTCCAGTGATAAGGCACGTAGAACAGCAGAATGAAGATCGGGATGAGCAGGACGCGTAGAACGGTGAGCAGATTTGGAATATTCATCGGTACGACTGGCTGCGAGTTGAACCCGGCATTCTACTCGCTATGCAGGCTCGCATAAATCGACTCGGCAAGCTTTTTACTGATGCCGGGTGCCTTTGCAATCTCGTCGACACTGGCGCGGTTGAGCTCCTGCAGGCCGCCAAAATGTTTCAGCAAGTCTCGACGGCGCTTCGGTCCGACCCCTGCGACGTCTTCGAGGCTGGACGTACGGCGCGCCTTGCCGCGACGTGCGCGGTGGCCAGTGATAGCAAAACGGTGCGCCTCATCACGAATCTGCTGAATCAGGTGCAGTGCCGGAGAGTCGCCCTTGAGGGTGAATTCGTGGGCTACATCGTTGAGATACAACGTCTCGAAGCCGGCCTTGCGGGTCACCCCCTTGGCCACCCCGAGCAAGGTGAGGTCACTCAGCGCCAGCTCCTGCATGACTTCACGGGCCATGTTCAACTGTCCCTTGCCGCCGTCGACCAACAACACATCGGGCAACTTGCCCTCGCCGTCCTTGATTCGCCCGAAACGGCGAGTCAGAGCCTGGTGCATGGCAGCATAGTCGTCACCGGCAGTGACACCTTCGATGTTGAAACGGCGGTAGTCGGACTTGAGCGGGCCTTCAGGGCCGAACACCACGCACGAGGCCACCGTAGCCTCGCCGCTGGAGTGACTGATGTCGTAGCACTCCAGGCGCTGCGGCACCTCCGGCAGGTTGAGCACCTGAGCCAAGGCCTCGAAACGTGCGGCCATGTGCTGGCGATTGGCCAGACGAGCGTTGAGCGCCTGCTCGGCGTTGGTCACGGCCAGTTGCTGCCAGCGCGCCCGAGTCCCTCGGACTCGGTGACTGATGGCCAGGTCGCGACTGCGCAAGGTCTGTACTGCTTCAGTGATGGCCTGAAAGTCCTCGTGGACCACATTGACGATCAGCTCTCCTGGCAGTTCTCGCTCGGCGTTGCCCAGGTAGTACTGGGAAAGGAAGGCCGCCATCACTTCGGACACCTCCTCCTCGATACCCACCTGCGGGAAGAAGTTCTTGCTCCCCAGCACGCGCCCGCTGCGGACGCTGATCAGGTGCACACAGGCCCCGCCCGGGTTGACGAAGGCGGCGATGACATCGACGTCACCGGAGCCGCCTTCCATGTACTGCTGGTCCTGGACGCGACGCAACAAGGCGATCTGGTCGCGCAGCTCGGCGGCCTTCTCGAAATTCAGCGCCATGGCGGCCTGCTCCATCTCGGCGTTGAGCTCATTGCCCAACTGCTGGCTACGCCCCTCGAGGAACATCACCGAATGCCGTACGTCTTCGGCATACTCCTCGGGCGTGACCAGGCCGACGCACGGTCCCTTGCAGCGCTTGATCTGGTATTGCAGGCACGGCCGGGTGCGGTTGGCGTAATAACTGTCCTCGCACTGACGCACCGAGAAGGCTTTCTGCAGCAGGCTCAGGCTTTCACGGATCGCCCCGGCGCTGGGATAAGGGCCGAAGTAGCGGCCCTTGGCTTTTTTCGCGCCACGATGTATGCCCAGGCGTGGGAAATCGCCGTCGGAAAGAAAGACGTAAGGGTAGGATTTGTCGTCCCGCAACAAAATGTTGTAGGGCGGACGCCACTCCTTGATCAGCGTCTGCTCGAGCAGCAGCGCCTCGGTCTCGTTCGCGGTAATGGTGGTTTCGACCTGAGCGATGCGCCCCACCAGGGCGGCCGTTTTCGGCGCCAGGCCAGTCTTGCGGAAGTAGCTGGCCAGACGCTTCTTGAGGTTCTTGGCCTTGCCCACGTAAAGCAGCCGGGACTCGGCATCGAACATCCGGTACACGCCTGGGCGACCGCTGCAGGTCGCCAGGAACGCGCTGGCATCAAAGAGTTGGGACATGGGGGATTACAGGCTTGCGTCAACCATACCGTGGCGAACGGCCAGCAATGTCAGTTCGACGTCGCTGGTGACCGAGAGTTTTTCGAAGATCCGATAACGGTAAGTATTGACGGTCTTGGGGGACAGACACAACTTGTCTGAGATGATCTGCACTTTCTGGCAGCCGACAATCATCAGGGCAATCTGGATTTCCCGCTCCGACAGCGCATCGAACGGTGACCCCTGGGGCTGGAACGATTTGAGCGCCAGCTGCTGGGCGATCTGCGGGCTGATGTAGCGCTGCCCCGCGAAGGCCAGGCGGATAGCCTGGACCATTTCGTCGAGCCCCGCGCCCTTGGTCAGGTATCCTGCGGCGCCTGCCTGCAGCAAGCGCGTGGGAAACGGGTCTTCCTCGCATACGGTGACGGCGACCACTTTGGTATCCGGGTGACTGCGTAGCAATTTGCGCGTGGCTTCCAGGCCACCGATTCCGGGCATCTTGACGTCCATGAGGACTACGTCAGGTTTCAGCTCACGGGCAAGCTTGAGGGCGGCTTCGCCCGAATCCGCCTCGCCGACCACTTGCAGCCCATCGATATCGGCCAGCATGCGCGTGATACCGGTACGCACCAGATCGTGATCATCGACCACAAGTACCCTAATCAAGCAGACACCTCGTCATGGGGGCGATTGGATCCGGCCACCTTAACAAAAAATTTCATCACGAACCTAGCGCAAAGCGTCATTGGCATATGCCTGGCGGTCTACCCTTCGCAGGCGAGTCTTTTCGTAGCTTTCGTTATCTGCCGCCAGACGCCCGAGCAGGTGCCAGATCGCTGCCCGATCGGCTGAAGTCAGCCGTCGCAACATACCCAGCACCCGGCTCTCATCGCCACTGAGGCATTCCAATGGCGCAGGCGTGCGCAGGCCGCTGAGTACGTACGCAGCATCGACGCCCTTTGCGGCGAGCGCCGCCAGATAATCGATGCGTGGCGTGCGCTCCCCACTTTCGTACTTGCCTTGGGCGTTTGGCTCGACACCCCCGATGTCGCCGAACACTCGCTGGGTCAATCCCAACCGCTCGCGCTCTTCCCTCAAACGCAGACCGAATCCTTTCATTCGACTCCCTTCCTCTCTCGATCAGATAGCCCTGGGCGCGTCCGGCCCCCAGGCGAATAGCCACGAATCCAGTTGGCACTATGCACATTGGATCCAACCAACACAAGCTACTATTACGGCACTTGTCTAAACCTGTACCGACATCAAGACCTCGCGCCCGTGACCATGACATTGCGCTGCATACGAACGAAACAGTCGTCCTCCCCTATTTCGACAAAGCCCGACCGTGCGTAGAGTCGCCTGGCCGGGTTACTGCGGAACACCATCAGGCGCAGTAACGGCAAACGACGTTGCGCTGCCCATCCGGCCAACTGCCCCAGCACCCAGGAGCCAACGCCGTGCCCGCGGTACTCGGGCAGCAGGTGCAGTTCGCGAATGAACAAAGCCTGGCGGTCCTGACTGAGGCTGCAGAAACCCAGCACTTGCTCTTCCGCCTTCACCAGCCACTGCTCGCGCCAGCTCCAAGCTTCGTCAAATGCCTCTTCGATCCATAACAGGTCGAACTCGCGGTAGTACGGGAGCATGGCGCGCCGCGTCAGATCGCGGGCGAAGGTACGACAGCCTGCGGTAGCCGGAACAAGTTCAAGTGATATTTGAGTCATAGCATCTCTATCCGCCTGGCTCCTGGGCATAACACACCGGTGAACTGCCCGGCCCCCTTCGCTCGAGCTCTTCTTCCAGCCAGTCGGCGAGCACCCGGGCATTGTTGTGCGCAGTATCCTTGCCTGCGAACAACAGGGTCAGGGTCCCCTTGGCCGCCAGATCCAACAGCGGATACCAATGCTCAGGATGGGCCGCCAGTTCGGCACGGTAGTGCTCGGAAAAACCGGCAAAGTCCATATCCCCGGCATGAAACGCCCTGCGCAGCGCATCCGACGGTGCAACGTCGCGCAACCACTGCCCGTGCAAGGCATCCTTGCGCATATTGCGTGGCCACAAGCGATCGACCAGCACGCGCTGTCCGTCCTCAGGCGAAACCGATTGGTACACGCGCTTGCAACAGATCATCGAATTTTCCGGCGCTATTTTCACCTTCAGCCTACGACTAACATTGACCAAGGTCACGCGACAGCCATTCGATCAACAACAGACAGCCGCTGCGCAACCCTCGCCCGGGGCAAAAAAAGAGGCCGCGCGGGCGGCCTCGATCAAGTCAACCCGGAATTTTCAGCCCACGCTGCACCGCAGGACGTTCCAGGAATTTCGCCAGCACTCGCTGCACTTCCTTGAACGCCTCGAAGCCCACCAGATCACGGGCGTCGTAGCGATCCACCAGATTGCGCACCCAGGGGAAAATGGCGATGTCAGCGATGCTGTACTCATCGACCATCCACTCACGGCCCTTCAGGTGACGATCGAGCACACCGAGCAGACGCTTGGATTCGTTGACGTAGCGATCACGCGGACGCTTGTCCTCGTAATCCTTGCCGGCGAAGAAATGGAAGAACCCCACCTGGCCGAACATTGGCCCAATGCCGCCCATCTGGAACATCAGCCACTGCAAGGTCTGATAGCGCTGCGCGGGGTCCTGGCTGAGCAACTGGCCAGTCTTCTCCGCCAGGTACTGGAGGATCGCCCCTGACTCGAACAGCGGCAATGCCTGCCCGCCGGGACCGTCGGGATCGAGAATCGCAGGGATCTTGTTGTTGACGCTGAGCGAGATGAACTCGGGTGTCAGCTGATCGTTGGTCTCGAAGCTAACCTTGTGTACCTCATAGGGCAGGCCGATCTCTTCGAGCATGATCGAGACCTTGACGCCATTGGGTGTGGCCAGCGAGTAGAGTTGCAGGCGCTCGGGGTGCTGCGCCGGCCACTTCTGTGTGATGGGAAAAGCGGACAGATCGGTCATGGTCGATTCCGAATGCGAAGGGATCATCACTCTAGAACCAACGTCAAGGTTTGACCATGGCCTTCCAGATATCGAAAGTGACGCCCCCACACGGGTGCGCCACTTGTCGCTGGATCAATAGCGTGGCAGAACAGGCTGGGCGTCGTTGGAGATGACCACTTCGACGCGCCGGTTGAGCTGGCGCGACTGTGCATCGTTATTGCCTGCCACCGGATACTCCTTGCCGTAGCCGGCAGTGACCATACGATCACCGGCCACGCCTTGGCGACGAAGGGCATTGGCCACCGCCGCCGCGCGCTGCTCGGACAAGCGCTGGTTCAGGGCATCGCTGCCAGTCGAGTCGGTGAAGCCTTCGATCAGCACCTTGCGCTCTGGATTTTGCTGCAGGTAGTGCGCGAGTTGCTGAATGTTACGATGGCTGCCGCCACGCAGCTCGGCACGCCCGGTGTCGAACAGTACATCGCCGAAGGTGATGACCGTACCACGGTCGCTGGGTTTGGCATTGAGGCGCTGCAACGCCTTGAGCTGTGCGGTCCGCACATCCAGACGCGCCAGGGTGCGCTGAGCTTCGATGCCCTGCAGGCCAGTTTCGGCCTGACGCAGCAAGATGGTCTGCTCGGCGGTTTCGATCCTGCGGTTGGCCAGATAGGCGAGCTGAGTCACCTCGGCGCTCTTGCGGTCCTTGAGCGAAGCTTGCTCGGCTCGTCCCAGAGCGCTGAAGGCCTCACGGGTTTCCAGCGCAGCAACACGACTCGACTCAGGCTTTGCCTGGAGCACCGAATATGCCTCCCGCGCTTCGATCAACCCAGGGTTTTCCGGGGTGGTGCCACAACCGGCCAGCATCAGAGCCACAACCGATACACCCGGCAGCAGATGGAATTTCGACATGATGGTTCTCCTCAGCGGGGGGTAGCGATGGCTTGGGGGGCGTCGAGCAATTCCTGCTTGAGCACCTCGATGCCTTGGCGCGCAGTGTCAAGCTGCGCCTGGGTCTTGCGAGCAGCAGCCTTGCGCTCGGCCAGCCGGGCATCAGCCTCTGCCTGCTCGGCGAGTATCTTCACCTGAGCGGCATCCATCTCACCCAGTGCGCGCTCCATGGCGTTGAGTTTGTCCTGGGCGGCACGCATCTCCGCCGGCGCGTACTGCGTGGCGTCGGCAGAGACCGCCCGGTTGACCGCGCTACGAGTCAGCTCGATCTGCTCGCTGGGCATGAGCGAACTGGCGCAGCCACCCAGCGCCAGGAGCAGGCCGGCAGCTGGCAGGAAATTGATATTGAATCGGGCAGGCATTGAACAACTCCTCGTGAGTTGACGACACGCGAACACAGGGCTCCCGCCGTGTTCGCGCGGTGATGGTCGAAAGGTCCAGAGGGTACGGTCGATGTTCGCGGTGCGGGCTGGTTCAGCCGCCACGAGAGGGGAGCAATCGGTGAGAAACGTAGAACATCTATGACAGTCTCTTGGAAAAGCCGTGCAAGACTATTCCGCAGATATTGAACGCCACATAGGAACTATCCGAACCAACCACGGGTAATTTTCGACAACCCGCAAGCTGCATCGGGTAGCCGATGGCTACCCGCCCCTAGGGTTCAGCTACGCTCGTGCGCCTGCCGCTTGAGCTTTTCGGTGTCGACACGCACGAACACCGAATCGGCGCGGACGGTCAGCACGTCCCCGGCCCAGACCTCACAGATGACTCGGCTCTTGCGCCCGACCTCACCTTCGACCCTGGCCTTGAGCAGCAACTCGACACCCATGGGCGTAGGTTTGAGGTAGGTCAGGCTGAGGGTGCCGGTGACACAGTCAATACGCGGCAAGCTGCCCGGCTCGCGCCCTTCGGCCCGGTAATGGTAGGCCATTGCGGTCCAGTTGGAATGGCAGTCCACCAGCATCGCCAGCAGGCCACCGTAGACCAATCCGGGCCAGCCGATGAAGCCGCTGTCAGGTGAGTGCCGGCACAGCAGGTGCACGCCGTCGCTGTCCCAGTGGCTCTGGATATGCAGGCCACTGGGGTGGGAACAACCGCAGCCATAGCAGGAGCCTTCGGGCGCCGCCAGTTGCTGGAGGGAGAGTGCTTTCTCGTTCATACGCTTCCTGTGCTTGTTGGAATGGGAAGGATGGCGGGAGGATGGTAGCGCTCCCCCCCCTTCCTTGTGCACTCACCTGCAGCGGCAACACAGGATGAGCGCAAGCCTCAAACGACTTGCACCCGACCAGCCCTCTCTCGCCGCCGTGTCACGGAAATCAGCAGGATCACCGCGGTAACCCCGGCCGTCATCAGGGTTTCGTAGCGATAGGCATCGCTGAACAGCATGTACCCCAGCACCAGTACGATAGTCCCGATCACCAGCCAGGTGAGCCATGGGAACAACCACATCTTCAATGCAAGCTCCGTCCCCTCACGCTCAGCCCGCGCACGCATGCGCAGTTGCGAAACAGCAATCACCAGGTACACCAGCAGGGCGATGGCCCCCGTGGTCGACAACAGGAAACCGAACACCTTGCCCGGGAACACATAGTTGACGAAGCAGCCGGCGAAACCCGCCAAAGTCGAAAGGATCACTGCTACGGTCGGCACACCAGCCCCGGAAATACGCCGGGTCATGCTCGGCGCCTCACCGCGAGCGCCCAACGAATAGAGCATCCGCGAGGCCGTATAGAGCCCGGAGTTCATGCAACTGGTCACCGCCACCAACACCACCAGATCGACCACCAGCTTGGCGCCCGGCACATTGAGCACCTCCAGGACGCGCTGGAACGAGCCCACGGCCTTGAGCCCCGGATCGTTCCAAGCTACCAGCGACACCACCAGGAAGATCGACGCCAGGTAGAAGATAGCGATGCGATACACCACAAGGTTGGTGGCACGACGGATCTTCTCCTTGGGGTTGGCGGTTTCATCGGCGGCAATGGTGACGATCTCGGCACCGAAGAACGAGAAGATAGTGATCAGCACGCCCCCCAGCACCGTGCCGAAGCCATTGGGCATGAAACCTCCGTTGGCCCACAGCTGGCTGACGCCGGAGACCTTGGCCAACGGCCAGACGCCGAACAGTGCCAGGCTGCAGATGATAATGAAGGCGAGAATGGCGACCACCTTGATCAACGCGAACCAGTACTCGAAGGCGCCGAAGTTCTTCACGCTGACCAGGTTGGTCCCCGACAGCAGTACCATGATCAGGAAGGCGAATAGCCAGGACGGCACATCGGGAAAATAGGCATGGAGGATATCGGCGCCAGCGATCGCCTCGACCGGGATGATCAATACCCAGAACCACCAGTACAGCCAGCCGATGGTGAAACCGGCCCAAGGTCCGATGGCCTCGGTGGCGTAGGTGGAAAACGAACCGCTGTTGGGGTTGGCGATGGCCATTTCGCCAAGCATGCGCATCACCAGCAGCACCAGCAGGCCGGTCATGGCATAGGAAATGAGGATCGCCGGGCCTGCCGTGGCGATGGCGTTGGAGGAGCCGATGAACAGGCCGGCACCAATGATGCCTGCGATGGAAATCATGGACACCTGGCGCGAAGTCAGGCCGTGCTGCAGCGAACGCTGTTTCTTTTGTTGTGACGATGCCATGGGGAACCCTCTGATGGGTCGGCCGCCGCAAAAGGCGGCGATGAGTCTGAGCAGATTTTGTTGTAGGTCTGTGCTGTTGTTTCTTGTTGTTGTGCAGTTTTCGCTGTCACTGCGCACAGGACAGGAAGTTGGAGTAAGGGGTGTTTTTTCTCTTGCCTCTCCATCGGGTTGTAATCGTTGATCCAGGTCAGTATTAATCTATAGGCGTGGCTCAACAAACGACCTTTTAGAAACACATGATTCCGTTTTGGAATGCATTTCTTATTTTTCCTGCCTGGTAACGCCTGTCATGTCCAAACGCCTGATGCCCTCCACCACCGCCCTGCAATGCTTCGAGGCAGCCGCCCGCCACCTGAGCTTTACCCGTGCGGCGCAGGAGTTGCACCTCACCCAGAGCGCGGTGAGCAAACAGGTCGCACAGCTCGAGGACATGTTGTCCCACCCGCTGTTCCAGCGTATTCGCCGACGCCTGCACCTGACCCCGGCAGGCGCGCTGTACCTCACCGAAGTGAACAAGATCCTCACCCAGATCGACATCTCCAGCCGCTACATCCTCAGCTACGGCGACGAGACCGAAGTCCTGCGCATCGCCACCCAACCCACCTTCGGCGCGCGCTGGCTGGTGCCACATCTCAAAGGTTTCGGCGAACGCCATCCACGCATCCACCTGGACGTCCGTAACGAACTGGAGCCATTCGACCTCGTGCAGGCCAAGGTCGATATCGCGTTCTTCTTTGGCCAGGGCACATGGCCCGGCGCCACCTGCCTGGAGCTGTTCAGCGAGGAGGTGGTGCCGGTGTGCGCACCACAACTGTTGCAGGCACATGCGTTCGGCAGTGCCCAGTCGCTGACCGAGCACCGTCTGCTGCAATGCGCATCGAGGCCCGAAGCCTGGCACGAGTGGTTCCTTGGGCTGGGGCTGCACAGCCAGAACAGCTACCACGGACCACGCTTCGACACCTTCTACCTGTGTATCCGCGCAGCCATCGCAGGCTGCGGAATTGCCCTGATTCCGCGTTATCTGGTGGCCGAGGAACTGAGCGAAGGCAAGCTGGTGGTACCGTGGAATCATCCGGTGGCGAGCAATGGCCGGCACTTCATGGCCCATGCCGAGCATGCGGCCGAGGTGCCCAAGGTGAAGGCCTTCGTGGAGTGGATCCTGGAACGGGCAGCTGAAGAGGGTTAAAAGTCGAACTTCGAGAATCCAAGGAATGATCCCAATCGAATAATTCGTTTGCCGAACACACATTCATCGCGCTTGGATAATAAGAAATTCGAACAAGGTTCCGTGCGTCCATGAATCAGGAAAGTATCAGCCAGTCCATCGCCATCGTTCACCCGATCACACTTTCCCATGGCCGCAACGCCGAAGTATGGGATACCGACGGCAAGCGCTATATCGACTTCGTCGGCGGTATCGGCGTGCTCAACCTGGGACACTGCAACCCGGCAGTGGTCGAGGCCATTCAGCACCAGGCCGCCCGCCTAACCCACTACGCCTTCAACGCGGCTCCCCATGCGCCTTATCTTGCCCTCATGGAGCAACTGAGAGCGTTCGTTCCAGTGAACTACCCGCTCGCCGGCATGCTCACCAACAGCGGCGCCGAAGCCGCGGAGAACGCGTTGAAGGTGGCCCGTGGCGCCACCGGCAAGCGCGCGGTCATCGCCTTCGACGGCGGCTTCCATGGCCGCACCCTGGCCACCCTCAACCTCAACGGCAAGGTCGCCCCCTACAAGCAACGCGTGGGTGAGCTGCCGGGGCCGGTCTATCACCTGCCCTACCCCAGTGCCGATACCGGCGTGACCTGCGAACAGGCACTCAAGGCCATGGAGCGGCTGTTCAGCGTCGAGCTCGCGGTCGAGGATGTCGCAGCCTTCATCCTCGAACCGGTGCAAGGCGAAGGCGGCTTCCTCGCGCTCGACGCCACCTTCGCCCAAGCCCTGCGCCGCTTCTGCGACCAGCATGGCATTCTCATCATCATCGACGAGATCCAGTCCGGTTTCGGACGCACCGGCCAGCGCTTCGCCTTCCCACGCCTGGGCATCGAACCGGATCTTCTGTTGCTGGCCAAGAGCATCGCCGGCGGCATGCCGCTGGGAGCAGTGGTCGGCCGACGTGAACTGCTGGATGCCCTGCCCAAGGGCGGGCTTGGCGGCACCTATTCAGGCAACCCCATCGCCTGTGCCGCGGCCCTGGCCAGCCTGGCGCAGATGAGCGACGAGAACCTTGCCACCTGGGGCGAGCGCCAGGAGCAGGCCATCGTGAGACGCTTCGAACACTGGAAGGCCAGTGGCCTGTGCCGTTACCTGGGGCGCCTGACCGGCGTTGGCGCAATGCGCGGGATCGAGTTCGTCAACCCCGACGGCAGCCCGGCGCCTGCGCAACTGGCCAAGGTAATGGACGCTGCACGAGCCAAGGGGTTGCTGCTGATGCCCAGTGGCAAGGCCCGCCACATCATTCGCCTGCTGGCGCCGCTGACCATCGAAGCCGAAGTACTCGAGGACGGGCTGGATATTCTCGAACAGTGCCTGGCCGCACTGGACTGAGACTCAGAGCCCCAGTTCTTCTGGCGTGAGCATGTCGGACTCGAAGGCGATCCAGCCGCCTTCGAGCTCGGCATGGCCGTTGACGATCGGGCCGTAGTAAGTCAGGCCGTTCTCAAGCGTGACACAGATATGCGTGGCCGACTTTTCAGGAGCCGCGAGCGTACCGACGAAATGCACCTTCTTCAGCGTTTCGGTCACCGCCTCGAGACCGATGCGCATGCCGGGATTCTCCGAAGCCTCGGCGTCCCCGCCACGGTCTTCGGCGCTGACAGTCACAGTGGCGATGTAGGGGTACTTGGTACTCAAGCGGGGTTACCTCGATCAGATGGAGTGGCAGCTGTCGCCAGGGCCCGTCAGGGTACGGCAGCACGAACAGGACCGCGAGCGAATAATACGCCTTGGGCCCTGAGACGCCCTCCCCACAACAGATATCTCCTACGCAATCACAGCCTTGAAGCTGATTATGGGGTAGATCGCCTACCTCTAGGATGGCGCCTTCAACCTACACTGAAGAAGGCATTATCCAATGCGCAAGACCCTGATGTTGTTCCCGGCGCTGGCCATGCTGATGGTTGCCGGCCACGCGGCAGCACAGAGCTGCCCTGCAGCCTCCGAAATCACCCAGAAGCCTCTCGACGGCGGTGGCTACGCCTATCAAGCCCCCGGCGGCTGGAGCGGCGACAATCCGTTCGCCGACCAGGACGACCTCAAAAGCTTCAAATTCACCGCCGTCAAGTTGAAGGAAAACGTGGTGCTGTGTGACTACGAGGCGGACGCACTGGGTGGCGCGCGCATGGCATTGCGCGAATCCAGGCAGCCAGACAAGGGCAACTGGAACGACGGCTTCTGCAAGTCGGCCAACCCCGTCGACTGCACCTTCAAGTAAGCCTGAAAGTTGGTCCTTGCATGCCTCGGCTGGTATTGTGCCCGCCGAGGCATGCCCCACCACACGAGGACCCAGAGTGAGCGCCGAAGAACCCCTGATCGCCGACCTGTTCGAGGTCGACAAACGCCTGACCCTCAAGCCCGTCGTGGACTTCAACACCTACCTGCGCAACGCCTTCGGCGACGGCGCCTGCCGCTGTCATCGCTGCGTCGAGCTGAACGGCGACGAAAGCAGCTACAGCCACCGCCACACCTTCGAGTTCGATGGCCGCCCGATGCATCGGCGCTTCGCCAACACCGCAGGCAGCGATGTATTGCAAGCCTTGAAGAAAGCCTGGCTGTCGTACACCAAGAACGACCTGCCCCTGCTCGGCCAGCTCGATCTGCACACCCTGCGCACCTTCACCGAAACGAACCTGCATGAGCGGCTGCTGGCCCTGCTCCCGGCCAGCGGCCTGGCGCGCGAGGTCGATGGCACTTGGATACTGCAAGCCCAGGCCGACTGACAGCCCGGCGGCGCAGCAGGATTCTCCCCGTCTGCTACCGTGGGAGAATCCTCACCTGCAGGTGACCTGCCATGGCCCGCACTACCCCCATCGAGCTGTACCGCAATATCGGCATCGTCGCCCACGTCGATGCCGGCAAGACCACCACAACGGAACGCATCCTGTTCTACACCGGGGTCAACCACAAGATGGGCGAGGTCCACGATGGCGCCGCGACCATGGACTGGATGGCGCAGGAGCAGGAGCGCGGCATCACCATCACCTCGGCGGCGACCACGGCGTTCTGGCAAGGCTCGACCAAGCAGTTCGCCGACAAATACCGCTTCAACATCATCGACACCCCCGGCCACGTCGACTTCACCATCGAGGTGGAGCGCTCGCTGCGCGTGCTCGATGGCGCGGTGGTGGTGTTCAGCGGCGCCGACGGGGTCGAGCCGCAGTCCGAGACGGTGTGGCGCCAGGCCAACAAGTACCACGTGCCACGCTTGGCCTACATCAACAAGATGGATCGCCAGGGGGCAGACTTCCTGCGCGTGGTGAAGCAGATCGATCAGCGTCTGGGCCACCACCCGGTGCCCATCCAACTGGCCATCGGCAGCGAAGAAAACTTCATCGGCCAGATCGACCTGGTGAAAATGAAGGCCATCTACTGGAACGACGCCGACCAGGGCACCAGCTACCGCGAAGAACCGATTCCCGCCGAACTGCAGGCCCTGGCCGACGAATGGCGCGCGCACATGGTCGAGGCCGCGGCCGAAGCCAATGACGAACTGACCCTTAAGTTTCTTGAAGGCGAAGAGCTGAGCATCGACGAAATCAAGGCCGCCCTGCGTCAACGCACCATCGCCAACGAGATCGTACCGACCATCCTTGGCTCCTCGTTCAAGAACAAGGGCGTGCCACTGATGCTGGACGCTGTGATCGACTACCTCCCCGCCCCCAGCGAAATCCCTGCAATCAAGGGCACCGACCCGGACGACGAGGAAAAGCACCTCGAGCGCCATGCCGACGACAAGGAACCGTTCTCCGCACTCGCCTTCAAGATCGCCACCGACCCCTTCGTCGGCACCCTGACCTTCGCTCGCGTCTACTCCGGCGTACTCAGTTCCGGCAATGCGGTGCTCAACTCGGTCAAGGGCAAGAAGGAACGCATCGGCCGCATGGTCCAGATGCACGCCAACCAGCGTGCCGAAATCAAAGACGTGTGCGCGGGCGACATCGCCGCGCTGATCGGCATGAAGGACGTGACCACCGGCGACACCCTGTGCGACATCGACAAGCCGATCATCCTCGAGCGCATGGACTTCCCGGACCCGGTGATCTCGGTCGCGGTCGAGCCGAAAACCAAGGCCGACCAGGAGAAGATGGGGATCGCCCTGGGCAAGCTCGCCCAGGAAGACCCCTCGTTCCGCGTGCGCACCGACGAAGAGACCGGGCAGACCATCATCTCGGGCATGGGCGAGCTGCACCTGGACATCATCGTCGACCGCATGCGCCGGGAGTTCAACGTCGAAGCCAACATCGGCAAACCACAGGTCGCCTACCGCGAAAAAATCCGCAACACCTGCGAGATCGAAGGCCGCTTCGTCCGACAGTCTGGCGGACGCGGTCAGTATGGCCATTGCTGGATCCGCTTCGCCCCGGGCGACGAAGGCAAGGAAGGCCTGGAATTCATCAATGAGATCGTCGGCGGCGTGGTGCCACGCGAGTACATCCCGGCGATCCAGAAAGGCATCGAGGAACAGATGAAGAACGGCGTGCTCGCCGGGTATCCGCTGATCAACCTCAAGGCCGCAGTGTTCGACGGCTCCTACCACGACGTCGACTCCAACGAAATGGCCTACAAGATCGCCGCATCCATGGCGACCAAGCAGCTGTCTCAAAAAGGCGGCGCGGTGTTGCTGGAGCCGGTGATGAAGGTCGAGGTGGTAACGCCCGAGGAATACCAGGGCGACATTCTGGGCGACTTGAGCCGTCGCCGCGGGATGATCCAGGATGGTGACGAGACGCCCGCCGGCAAGGTGATTCGCGCCGAGGTGCCGTTGGGCGAGATGTTCGGCTACGCCACCTCGATGCGCTCGATGACACAAGGCCGGGCCAGCTTCTCTATGGAGTTCACGCGCTATGCAGAGGCGCCGGGGAGTATCGCCGATGGCATCGTGAAGAAGAACCGAGGGGAATAGCCCAGGCGACCTCATCGCGGGGCCCCGACTTGCCCCGCGATGGCGTCGGTCTCGCCGACTCAGAACCTCAAGGCTGCTCGCCTGCCCGCCGCAACAGCTTCTTGCACCGCTCCGACAGATGCACAACGCGCAGGTGCTTGCCCGCACGGGAATACCGCTCGCGCAGCGTCTTCAACGCGGCGATCGCCGAGTAGTCGACGAAACTCAGGTGCTTGCAGTCCAGCGTCACGCTCTGCGGATCCTGCGCCGGATCGAACTGCTCGAGAAACGGTGTGGTCGAGGCAAAGAACAAGGTGCCATGCACCTGGTAAATCTTGCCGCCCTGGCCATCCTCGTGGCTATCGGCATACAGCTCACGAGCATGCTGCCAGGCGAAGTTGATGGCCGCGATGACGATCCCGAACAGCACCGCGGCGGCCAGGTCCGTCAGTACCGTGACCACCGTCACGGCAATGATCGCCAACACATCGCTTTTCGGCACCTTGTGCAGTACTCGCAGCGACGCCCAGGCAAAGGTCTGCTGCGCCACGACGAACATCACCCCAACCAGTGCCGCCAGCGGAATACGCTCGATCAGCGGCGACAGGAACAACACGAACAGCAGGATCATCACCCCCGCCACCACCCCCGACAACCGACCGCGGCCATTGGAACTGAGGTTGATCACGGTCTGGCCGATCATCGCGCAGCCGCCCATGCCACCGCACAGCCCCGACACCATGTTGGCCGCGCCCAGCGCCACACATTCACGATCAGGGAAACCGCGGCTCTCGGTAATCTCATCGGTGAGATTGAGGGTCAGCAAAGTTTCCAGCAGACCGACCATGGCCATCACCAGCGCATAGGGGGCGATGATCTTGAGCGTCTCGAGGTTCCAGGGCACCTCCGGCCAGGCCAGTTGCGGCAGGCCGCCGGCGATGTGCGCCATGTCGCCGAGGGTGCGGGTCGGCAGCGCGAGCAGGTAGACCAGCAGGCCCACACCGACAATCGCCACCAGCGCTGGCGGCACCGCGCGGGTCAGCTTCGGCAGTACGTAGACCACCAGCATCGTCAGGGCTACCAGACCGACCATCAGCAGCAGCGGCTTCCCGCCGAGCCAGTGCTCGCCGTCCTTGAAATGCTCGAGCTGGGCCATGGCGATGACGATGGCCAGGCCATTGACGAAGCCAAGCATCACCGGGTAAGGCACCAGCCGCACCAGCTTGCCAAGGCGCAGCACGCCGAACAGGATCATCACGATCCCGCCAAGCAGCACCGTGGCCAACAGATACTGGGCACCGTGCTGCACGACCAGGGCGACGATCACCACCGCCATCGAGCCGGCGGCGCCGGAGATCATCCCTGGGCGACCGCCAAACAACGCGGTCAGCGTGCAAATGATGAAGGCACCGTAGAGCCCCATCAGCGGATTGAGGTGCGCCACCAAGGCGAAGGCGATGCACTCGGGCACCAGGGCGAAGGAGGTGGTCAGGCCAGCGAGGACGTCGGCGCGAAGTCGGGCGGGTTTCATGTAGATCCTGTGAAGTGTCCAGTCTGGGCGACAGCGCGCGGGTGCACTGGGTGACCCCAATCACACGAGCGGAAGCAAAATCGAGGGGCGCGATGTTACGGAATTTGTCTGACAGCGGCCACCGCCGCTCTGCTCAGCGCACCCGCTCCCGGCTCTGCACCGCGAGATCCAGCGCGCGCTGCATGTCCAGCCGCGCCGAGCGGCCCAGGTCAGGGTCATTGAGACGACCATTGCGCTCCGACGGCAGGATCGGCGCCGTCAGGTCCTCGGCATCCATCGCCTCGAAGTCCTGTTCAGAGCCCATGGTCAGGGCACTGCGGCGCAGCAACATACGCACCTGCTCGGGCGTAAGCTGCGGATTGATCGACAACATCGCTGCCACCGTCGAAGCCACCAACGGGGTCGCGTAGGACGTACCGCAGTGCGGCTTGCCAGCATCGGCAGGTTGCAGGCAGGCTGCTGCACTGACATCCACACGCATGTCGACGTTGGAGCTGCGGCGCTTGACCACATGCTGCGGATCGTCAACCGCGGTGTCGCGCTCGCTGCGTTGATGCCCACCCACCACCAGCAATTGCTCGGTCACGAACGACGATGGCAAACGGTATTCATCGGTGCCAGACCATGACGAGCCGTTGCCCGCCGAATTGACCACCACCACATCCGGGTGCTCGCTGCGCAGCCACAGGAAGAATTCTTCAAGCAACTCCTCGTAGCCACTCATGGCCAACCCCGAGCGCACCAGCGAATCGACCTCGTCGCCCTCCACGCTTCTGGCGCCGACGCGGTGGATACCCCAACTCCAGTTGAGCACCCGTACGCCGTCCTCGACCAGGTTGACCGACGCGGCGATATTGGCGGTGATACCTGCATCCGAGTTGCGCTCGACGATCACCTCGAACCCGGGGCTGGCCTTGCCCAGGCCGCTGAGAAAGCCACCTGCCACCCCCTCCCCGCGCCCGGCCAGGATACCGGCGACGTGGCTGCCGTGGCTCTGCGCACGTGCGCCGTCGCGGCCATAAAGGCAGGTCTGTCTTGGCCCGCAGGCGCCGCGATAAGCCTGAAAGGGCGCAGCGTCGAAATCCAGCTCGCGCTCGATCACGCCCACGCGTATCGGCTGTACCGGCACGTTCGAGGCCGGGACCCGGCGCTGGTAGTAGTACAGGGCATCCGTGAAACGATTGGCCGCCCACTCATCGGCCTGGTCGATGACCGTAGCCTTGCCGCCCTCGCCTTCCTCACCTCGCTCCGGCGCCGACTCCTCGACGATCACCGCATCCACGCTGAGCTCGCTGCCCATGCGCAGGATCATCGCATCGCGCTGTACAAGATCACGTACCGGCAGCCGCAGTTGGTAGACGTTCAACGGCGGGATCGCCCCCACCACCTGCGCACCATATTTGTCGGCGACACGTTGCGCCTCCTCGCGCCCGTTGTGCTTTTCCTCGATCAGCAGGCTGACCAGGTCGAGGTAGGTGGTCAGGCCGTCCATGTTCCTGGCCACCTCGTGCGGGCCTGCGGCGACCACATGGCTGCGCTGGCGAGTGAGCCAGACCGGATTGCTTTTCTGCCCGCCGACCTGCAGCCACAAAGGAGCGCTCGGACCGGGCTGGTCGAGCGTGAACTCGAGCCTGTCGCCCTCGCGCAGCACGGCATTGGCAGGCAAGGCCCGGTCCCCCAGCCACACCTGTGGAGCCTGGTGCTCCAGACCTTGCGCGCGCAGGCACCAGTGCTGCGGGGCTTCGGACAGTAAATCGCCGCAGCGCTGCAACTGCTGGATGCGCGGCTCGGCAATGGCACTCTGTCCAAGAGCAAGTAACAACAAAGGTAGGTAGCGCTTCATGCCGAGGGTCTGCCATGGTCTTTTTGCTGCGACCCCAGCGCTCAGGCGATGGTTCAGCTGTTGACGGTAGCCCGCGAAAGCTCCGCAGCTGCGCTGCAAATTTCAAATCCCTGTGATCCAGACACGGCACAATGCTGGCAAATTTGCCATCATGTCTATTCAACCTGCGGAGACCACGAACATGCCGCTACGCCCCCTTGTCACCGCCCTGCTGCTGGCGGCCAGCCTCACCGCACAGGCGACCACCGAAGTCGTGCCGCTGCAGCACCGCAGCAGCGCCGAGCTGCTGCCGACCGCCCAGTCCTTTCTTGGAAAGGACGGAACCGTCAGCGCCTTCGAGAACAAATTGATCGTCAATGCCAGCCCGGAACGCATCGACGACCTGCGCGCCTTGCTACAGCAGTTGGACACTGCGCCCAAACGCCTGCTGATCAGCGTCGACAACAACGACAGCAACTACCAGGACAACCGCGGCAACGCCCGGGTCATCCAGTACGGCACCAGCAACCGCGAAGGCGGCCTGCAGCAGATCCAGGCCAGCGAAGGCCAGCCGGCGCTGATCCAGATCGGCCAGAGCATCCCCATCACCAGCACCTCGACCGATGGTTACGGACGCATCCAGAGCGACACCCAGTACCGCAATGTGACCCAGGGTTTCTACGTCACGCCGAGCGTCAGCGGTGAAACGGTTCGTCTGCAAATCAGCACCAATAATGATCGAATGAGCCAGGAACGCCAGGATGTAGTGAAGGTGCAGAGTACCGACACAACTGTCTCTGGCAGGCTCGGCGAGTGGATCACCTTGGCGGGGTACAACCAGCAGAGTCAGGCCGACAATAGCCCTTCGGCCCTCACCTACAGCACCCAGCGCGGTGAAAACATGACGCTACGCGTCAAAGTCGACCTTCTCGACTGATCCCAGGCCGTTCAAGGCCTCGACCAAGGGCCTTGAAACTGACTGCAGAGTCGCATTAGACCAAAGATGTAGTAAGCCAAAAAAAGCACTACAAAACATTTGACAGGCTCTTTTCGCCAAGGGCATGATGGCCTCGCTCCCGCTAATCAGGGGCCCTGGCAAGGGCCTTCGGGACGCCCTCCCGACACCCCTGGAGGCGTCCTGTGTCTATACGGCCCACAAGGCGGTTCGACGGGATTGCGACTGCAACGAAGAAGTTGTCCCGAGGGACGGAAGCGCATCACCGCAGAACCGGCAATCGACGTCGCACCGCAGCAAGGCATCCACGAGCCGAGCTGCAGGGGACACCTTCGCCTGAACTGCACCCCCTTCCCCTTCGAGCCTTCCCCGTTCGCCGCCGCACTCCCCCGGACAGGACAGCCGCCAGGCCTCTGATTCCGCGCCCTGAGCATCCGCACAACTACACTCAAGATCGATGCGACGAGGTTTATTTCCATGGCACTGACACGCGAACAGCAAATTGCAGCCCTCGAGAAAGACTGGGCCGAAAACCCGCGCTGGAAAGGCGTGACCCGTACCTACACCGCCGCCGATGTCGTTCGCCTGCGTGGCTCCCTGCAGCCAGAGCACACTTTTGCTCGTGAAGGCGCAGAAAAACTGTGGAAGCTGGTCACCCAAGGTGCCCACCCGTCCTTCCGGCCCGAAAAAGATTTCGTCAACTGCATGGGCGCCCTCACCGGCGGCCAGGCCGTACAGCAGGTAAAAGCCGGCATTCAGGCTATCTATTTGTCCGGCTGGCAGGTAGCCGCCGACAACAACTCGGCCGAGTCCATGTACCCTGACCAGTCGCTGTACCCGGTCGACTCGGTACCGACAGTGGTCAAGCGCATCAACAACGCCTTCCGCCGCGCCGACCAGATCCAGTGGAAAGCCGGCAAGAACCCAGGCGACGATGGCTACATCGACTACTTCGCACCGATCGTGGCTGACGCCGAAGCCGGTTTCGGCGGCGTACTGAACGCCTACGAGCTGATGAAGAACATGATCGAGGCAGGCGCCGCTGGCGTGCACTTCGAAGACCAGCTGGCCTCGGTGAAAAAATGCGGCCACATGGGTGGCAAGGTACTGGTGCCAACCCAGGAAGCCGTACAGAAGCTGGTGGCCGCGCGTCTGGCCGCTGACGTTGCGGGCGTACCGACCATCATCCTCGCCCGCACCGACGCCAACGCGGCCGACCTGCTGACCAGCGACTGCGACCCTTACGACCAGCCGTTCGTGATCGGCGAGCGTACCCGTGAAGGCTTCTACAAGGTACGTGCCGGCCTCGACCAGGCCATCGCCCGCGGCCTGGCGTACGCTCCGTACGCCGACCTGATCTGGTGCGAAACCGCCAAGCCGGACCTGGACGAAGCCCGTCGCTTCGCCGAAGCGATCAAGAAGGAATACCCGGACCAACTGCTGTCGTACAACTGCTCGCCATCCTTCAACTGGAAGAAGAACCTGGACGATGCCACCATCGCCAAGTTCCAGCGCGAACTGTCGGCGATGGGCTACAAGCACCAGTTCATCACCCTGGCCGGCATCCACAACATGTGGCACGGCATGTTCAACCTGGCGCACGACTACGCCCGCAACGACATGACCGCCTACGTGAAACTGCAAGAGCAGGAATTCGCCGACGCCAGCAAGGGCTACACCTTCGTGGCGCACCAGCAGGAAGTGGGCACCGGCTATTTCGACGACATGACCACCGTGATCCAGGGTGGCGCTTCGTCGGTGACGGCACTGACCGGTTCGACCGAGGAAGAGCAGTTCCACTGATAGTGGATTGCTGACAGAGGCCCGGGGCTTGAGAAAGCCCCGGGCTTTCTTTTGCTTGCTGCCCCCACCACTCCCTCCCCCTGCAGGCGCCTGATGTCCTGACGACAAGGCAAACCCCGAGATCAGGACTATGCTTGAGGCAGCACAGCAAGCAAGGACTGCCACATGCCTCGTCCAAGCCAACGCCTGGATGCCCCCTATATAAAGAAGCACAGCCCGTATCCGGCTTGCTCGATTGCGCTTCCTTGCCATTGCCGCCCGCCCCCTTCGCCCCGCTATTCGCCGAAACATTGACCCAGAGCGGTACATGAAAACGCTGCAACTGCTAGAACGAGAGTTTTTCTCATTTGCAAGTGACAAGATTGCGAATTGAACTAGACAGGTATCAGATGGCTCGGCAAACAGCGGCTCAGCCAAATGATATTAATTATCATTATTAAATTGAAGACTCGTTACGCCAACCAAGAAACATAATTAACAAATCTGATTGGAATGCCCGAAAATCAAGGCTTTCAGCGATTTACGAAAGATTTTTGTTCTTAATCCTACGAATAATTTTGCACTGGAAATTTTACTTGCCGTGGGTTTACCCATAAAATCAGCGCGATTGATTCAGCTGCGACATTTGGTCACTGCATCAGCGACACCGCGTCGCCGCTCTACTTATTTCAGACTGCAGAGCTGGGTCTCTGTATAAGGATTTCAAGCATGTCCGATTCGGCAGGACTCATCGCCCACAACTGGGGCTTTGCCATCTTCCTCCTGGGTGTCGTCGGCCTGTGTGCCTTCATGCTCGGCCTGTCCAGCCTGCTCGGCAGCAAGGCCTGGGGCCGCGCCAAGAACGAACCCTTCGAATCCGGCATGCTGCCCGTTGGCAGCGCCCGCCTGCGCCTGTCCGCCAAATTCTATCTGGTCGCGATGCTGTTCGTGATCTTCGATATCGAAGCCCTCTTTCTCTTTGCATGGTCTGTGTCCGTCCGCGAAAGCGGCTGGACCGGATTCGTCGAAGCTCTCGTTTTCATAGCAATTCTGTTGGCAGGTCTTGTCTACCTATGGCGCGTCGGTGCTCTTGATTGGGCTCCCGAAGGTCGCCGCAAGCGGCAAGCGAAGCTGAAACAATGAGGCTTTGGCAATGCAATACAATCTCACCAGAATCGATCCGGATGCGCCCAACGAGCAGTACCCGGTAGGTGATCGGGAAACCGTCACCGACCAACTGCTCGAAGACCAGGTCCACAAGAACATCTACATGGGGAAACTCGAAGATGTGCTGCGTGGGGCAGTCAACTGGGGTCGCAAGAACTCCCTCTGGCCGTACAACTTCGGCCTGTCCTGCTGCTACGTGGAAATGACCACGGCCTTCACGGCACCCCACGACATCGCCCGCTTCGGCGCCGAAGTCATCCGGGCCTCGCCGCGCCAGGCCGACTTCATGGTCATCGCCGGTACCTGCTTCGTCAAAATGGCGCCGATCATCCAGCGCCTTTACGAGCAGATGCTCGAGCCCAAGTGGGTCATCTCCATGGGTTCGTGCGCCAACTCCGGTGGCATGTACGACATCTACTCGGTCGTTCAGGGGGTCGACAAGTTCCTCCCCGTGGACGTCTACGTGCCTGGCTGCCCGCCGCGCCCCGAGGCTTTCCTGCAAGGTTTGATGCTGTTGCAGGAATCGATCGGCCAAGAACGACGCCCGCTCTCCTGGGTGGTTGGTGATCAAGGTATTTATCGTGCCGAGATGCCTGCCCAGAAAGACCTGCGTCGTGAACAGCGCATTGCGGTAACCAATCTGCGC
Source organism: Pseudomonas sp. NY15374 (assembly GCF_048068255.1). Lineage (NCBI taxonomy): Bacteria > Pseudomonadati > Pseudomonadota > Gammaproteobacteria > Pseudomonadales > Pseudomonadaceae > Pseudomonas > Pseudomonas sp. NY15374. The sequence goes on along the minus strand of NZ_JBLUPZ010000005.1, from coordinate 98,570 downwards.
AGCCCCGACGAAGTCTGATCCAGCGACCTGCCGCCCGCTCCCCAAGGAGCCGGCGGCCTGGCTTCATTCTCAACGTTGACCCAAAGCGACCGAGACCATGACAGCGGACACCGCTATTTTCATTCCGCCCTACAAGGCTGACGACCAAGATGTGGTCGTCGAACTGAACAACCGCTTTGGCGCCGAAGCATTCGTCGCCCAGGAAACCCGCACCGGCATGCCCGTACTGTGGGTCAAGCGCGCCCAGCTCAAGGAAGTGCTCAGCTTCCTGCGTGGCGTGGCCAAGCCCTACAGCATGCTGTACGACCTGCATGGCGTCGACGAGCGCCTGCGCACCCAACGCCGCGGCCTGCCTGCCGCCGACTTCAGCGTGTTCTACCACCTGTTGTCGGTCGAGCGTAACAGCGACGTGATGATCAAGGTGTCGCTCAGCGAGGGCGACCTGAACCTGCCGACCGTGACCGGTATCTGGCCGAACGCCAACTGGTACGAACGCGAAGTCTGGGACATGTTCGGCATCGACTTTGCCGGCCACCCGCACCTCAGCCGGATCATGATGCCGCCGACCTGGGAAGGTCACCCGCTGCGCAAGGACTACCCTGCCCGCGCCACCGAATTCGATCCGTACAGCCTCACGCTCGCCAAGCAGCAGCTTGAAGAGGAATCGGCGCGCTTCAACCCCGAGGCCTGGGGCATGAAACGTCAGGGCGCCAACGAGGACTACATGTTCCTCAACCTCGGCCCCAACCACCCTTCTGCCCACGGTGCCTTCCGTATCGTCCTGCAGTTGGACGGCGAAGAGATCGTCGACTGCGTCCCGGACATCGGCTACCACCACCGTGGTGCCGAGAAGATGGCCGAGCGTCAGTCCTGGCACAGCTTCATCCCCTATACCGACCGTATCGACTACCTCGGCGGGGTAATGAACAACCTGCCGTACGTCCTCGCGGTCGAGAAGCTGGCCGGTATCCAGGTGCCGCAGAAAGTCGACGTGATTCGCATCATGCTCGCCGAGTTCTTCCGGATCACCAGCCACCTGCTGTTCCTGGGTACCTATATCCAGGACGTCGGCGCCATGACCCCGGTGTTCTTCACCTTCACCGACCGCCAGCGGGCCTACACCGTGATCGAGGCGATCACCGGTTTCCGTCTGCACCCGGCCTGGTACCGCATCGGCGGCGTTGCCCACGACCTGCCGCGCGGCTGGGACAAGCTGGTCAAGGATTTCGTCGAATGGCTGCCCAAGCGCCTGGACGAATACACCAAGGCCGCCTTGCAGAACAGCATCCTCAAGGGCCGTACCATCGGCGTTGCCGCATACAACACCAAGGAAGCGCTGGAGTGGGGTACCACCGGTGCCGGCCTGCGCGCCACCGGGTGCGACTTCGACCTGCGCAAAGCCCGTCCCTACTCCGGCTACGAGAACTTCGAGTTCGAAGTACCGCTGGCCCACAACGGCGATGCCTATGATCGCTGCATGGTCCGTGTCGAGGAGATGCGCCAGAGTATCCGCATCATCGACCAGTGCCTGCGCAACATGCCGGAAGGCCCGTACAAGGCGGATCACCCGCTGACCACGCCGCCACCGAAAGAGCGCACCCTGCAGCACATCGAGACCCTGATCACCCACTTCCTGCAAGTCTCGTGGGGCCCGGTCATGCCGGCCAACGAGTCGTTCCAGATGATCGAGGCGACCAAGGGCATCAACAGTTACTACCTGACGAGCGATGGCGGCACCATGAGCTACCGCACCCGGATCCGTACCCCGAGCTACCCGCACCTGCAGCAGATCCCTTCGGTGATCAAGGGCAGCATGGTCGCGGACCTGATCGCGTACCTGGGCAGTATCGACTTCGTTATGGCTGACGTGGACCGCTAAGCATGAACAGCACGCTTATCCAAACCGACCGTTTCGCCCTGAGCGAAACCGAGCGCTCGGCCATCGAGCACGAGATGCACCACTACGAGGACCCGCGCGCGGCGTCCATCGAAGCCTTGAAAATCGTGCAGAAGGAACGCGGCTGGGTGCCGGACGGCGCCATCTACGCGATCGGCGAAGTGCTGGGCATCCCTGCCAGCGACGTCGAGGGCGTGGCCACCTTCTACAGCCAGATCTTCCGCCAGCCGGTCGGGCGCCACATCATTCGCGTGTGCGACAGCATGGTCTGCTACATCGGCGGCCACGAATCGGTCGTCAGCCAGATCCAGAGCGAACTGGGCATCGACCTGGGCCAGACCACCGCCGATGGCCGCTTCACCCTGCTGCCGGTGTGCTGCCTGGGCAACTGCGACAAGGCCCCCGCGCTGATGATCGACGACGACACCTTTGGCGACGTGCAGCCTGCAGGCGTCTCCAAACTGCTGGAGGGTTACGTATGACCATCACTTCCTTCGGCCCGGCCAACCGCATCGCGCGCTCGGCTGAAACCCACCCGCTGACCTGGCGCCTGCGTGATGACGGCGAGCCGGTCTGGCTGGCCGAGTACGAGTCCAAGAACGGCTACGCTGCGGCCCGCAAGGCCCTGGCCGACATGTCCGCCGACGACATCGTGCAAAGCGTCAAGGACTCCGGCCTCAAGGGTCGCGGCGGCGCAGGCTTCCCCACGGGCGTGAAGTGGGGCCTGATGCCCAAAGACGAATCCATGAACATCCGCTACCTGCTGTGCAACGCGGACGAAATGGAGCCCAACACCTGGAAAGACCGCATGCTGATGGAGCAACAGCCCCATCTGCTGGTCGAGGGCATGCTGATCAGCGCCCGCGCGTTGAAGGCCTACCGTGGCTACATCTTCCTGCGCGGCGAGTACACCACGGCAGCGAAGAACCTCAACCGTGCCATCCATGAAGCCAAGGCTGCAGGCCTGCTGGGCAAGAACATCCTGGGCTCCGGTTTTGACTTCGAGCTGTTCGTGCACACCGGTGCCGGCCGCTACATCTGCGGCGAAGAAACGGCACTGATCAACTCGCTCGAAGGCCGCCGCGCCAACCCACGCTCCAAGCCGCCCTTCCCTGCCGCTGTCGGCGTGTGGGGCAAGCCGACCTGCGTGAACAACGTCGAAACCCTGTGCAACGTCCCGGCCATCGTCGCCAACGGCAACGACTGGTACAAGTCGCTGGCCCGCGAAGGCAGCGAAGACCACGGCACAAAACTGATGGGCTTCTCCGGCAAGGTGAAGAACCCGGGCCTGTGGGAACTGCCATTCGGCGTGACCGCCCGCGAGCTGTTCGAAGACTACGCCGGCGGCATGCGCGACGGCTTCAAGCTCAAGTGCTGGCAGCCAGGCGGTGCCGGTACCGGCTTCCTGCTGCCAGAACACCTGGATGCACAGATGTACGCCGGTGGCATCGCCAAGGTCGGCACCCGCATGGGTACGGGCCTGGCCATGGCGGTCGACGACAGCATCAACATGGTCTCGCTGCTGCGCAACATGGAAGAGTTCTTCGCCCGTGAGTCGTGCGGCTGGTGCACACCATGCCGTGACGGCCTGCCATGGAGCGTGAAGATGCTGCGCGCCCTGGAGAAAGGCCAAGGCCGCGCCGAAGACATCGAGACCCTGCTGGGTCTGGTCAACTTCCTCGGCCCAGGCCGCACCTTCTGTGCTCACGCACCGGGTGCCGTGGAGCCGCTGGGCAGTGCCATCAAATACTTCCGGTCCGAGTTCGAGGCCGGTGTCGCGCCCGCTAGCGCTGCCGACACCCTGCGCCCGAACCTGGCCAAGCCGATTGTGGTCGGCGCATAACAAGATGAATCGCGGGTGGTCCGTGCCACCCGCCAGCTTGCAGGCCGGCCCGAACGATTCGTGGCCGGCCGCAAGCTCACCGATTTCCATTAGCCACGCCTGCTCACGCGGGCCAACGAAGAACTTTGAACCATGGCCACTATCCACGTAGACGGCAAAGCGCTCGAAGTCAACGGTGCAGACAACCTGTTACAGGCCTGTCTGTCGCTCGGCCTCGACATCCCTTATTTCTGCTGGCACCCGGCGCTCGGTAGCGTCGGCGCCTGCCGGCAATGTGCGGTCAAGCAGTACACCGACGAGAACGACACCCGTGGTCGTATCGTCATGTCCTGCATGACCCCTGCCTCCGACGGCACCTGGATCTCCATCGACGATGACGAGTCGAAGGCGTTCCGTGCCAGCGTCGTCGAGTGGCTGATGACCAACCACCCGCACGACTGCCCGGTGTGCGAGGAAGGCGGTCACTGCCACCTGCAGGACATGACGGTAATGACCGGCCACAACGAGCGCCGCTACCGTTTCACCAAGCGTACCCACCAGAACCAGGACCTCGGCCCGTTCATCGCCCACGAGATGAACCGCTGCATCGCCTGCTACCGCTGCGTGCGCTACTACAAGGACTACGCAGGCGGTACCGACCTGGGTGTCTATGGCGCCCACGACAACGTGTACTTCGGTCGCGTTGAAGACGGCGTGCTGGAGAGCGAGTTCTCTGGCAACCTGACCGAGGTCTGCCCGACCGGCGTGTTCACCGACAAGACCCACTCCGAGCGCTATAACCGCAAGTGGGACATGCAGTTCGCCCCGAGCATCTGCCACGGCTGCTCCAGCGGCTGCAACATCAGCCCCGGTGAGCGCTACGGCGAACTGCGCCGCATCGAGAACCGCTTCAACGGCTCGGTGAACCAGTACTTCCTGTGCGACCGTGGCCGCTTCGGCTACGGCTACGTCAACCGCAGCGACCGTCCACGCCAGCCGCTGCTGGCCGATGGCAGCAAGCTGGGCCTCGACGCCGCGCTGGACAAAGCCGCTGACCTGCTGCGCGGCCGTACCATCGTCGGCATCGGCTCGCCGCGCGCCAGCCTCGAGAGCAACTACGGCCTGCGCGAGCTGGTCGGCGCCGACTACTTCTACTCGGGTATGGAAGCCGGTGAGCTGGCCCGCGTACGCCTGGTGCTGGACGTGCTGAACAACAGCCCGCTGCCGGTGCCGACCCTGCGCGACATCGAAGACCACGACGCCGTGTTCGTACTCGGCGAAGACCTCACGCAAACCGCCGCCCGCGTCGCCCTGGCTGTTCGCCAGGCCACCAAAGGCAAGGCCGAGGCCATGGCCGAAGGCATGAAGGTGCAGCCATGGCTCGACGCCGCGGTGAAGAACATCGGCCAGCACGCGCTGTACCCGCTGTTCATTGCCTCGCTGGCCGAGACCAAGCTCGATGACGTCGCCGAGGAATGCGTACACGCAGCCCCTGCCGACCTCGCCCGCCTGGGCTTCGCCGTGGCCCACGCCATCGACCCGAGCGCACCCGCCGTCGAAGGCCTGGACGCCGAAGCGAAGGCGCTGGCCCAGCGCATCGCCGACGCCCTGGTCGCCGCCAAGCGCCCACTGGTAGTTGCCGGTACTTCGCTGGCTGACGCCGCATTGATCGAAGCCGCGGCCAACATCGCCAAGGCGCTCAAGCTGCGCGAGAAGAACGGCTCCCTGAGCCTGGTCGTGCCTGAGGCCAACAGCCTTGGCATGGCCATGATGGGTGGCGATTCGGTCGATGCTGCACTGGACGCCGTCATCACCGGCAAGGCCGACGCCATCGTCGTGCTGGAGAACGACCTGTACACCCGCGTGCCGGCCGCCAAGGTCGATGCTGCGCTCGCCGCTGCAAAAGTGGTGATCGTCGCCGACCACTCCAAGACCGCCACCAGCGACCGCGCCGATCTGGTCCTGCCCGCAGCGTCCTTCGCCGAAGGCGACGGTACCCTGGTCAGCCAGGAAGGCCGCGCCCAGCGCTTCTTCCAGGTGTTCGACCCGCAGTACCTGGACAGCAGCATCCAGATCCACGAAGGCTGGCGCTGGATGCACGCCCTGCGTGCCACCCTGCTGAACAAGCCGGTCGACTGGACCCAACTGGACCACGTCACCAGCGCCTGCGCCAACGCCGCACCGCAACTGGCCGGCATCGTCAACGCAGCGCCAAGCGCCGCGTTCCGCATCAAGGGCATGAAGCTTGCGCGTGAGCCGCTGCGCTACTCGGGCCGCACCGCCATGCGCGCCAACATTAGCGTTCACGAGCCGCGCACGCCGCAGGACAAGGACACCGCGTTCGCCTTCTCGATGGAGGGCTACTCGGGCTCGGCCGAACCGCGCCAGCAAGTGCCATTCGCCTGGTCGCCAGGCTGGAACTCCCCGCAAGCCTGGAACAAGTTCCAGGATGAAGTCGGTGGCCACCTGCGTGCCGGTGACCCTGGCGTGCGCCTGATCGAATCGCAAGGCGATCGCCTGAACTGGTTCAACACCATCCCGGCTGCCTTCAACCCGGCGCGTGGCACCTGGACTGCCGTGCCGTTCTTCCACCTGTTCGGCAGCGAGGAGAGCTCTTCGCGTGCTGCACCGGTACAGGAACGCATCCCGGCGGCCTACGTGGGCCTTGCCAAGTCCGAGGCCGACCGTCTGGGCGTCAACGACGGCGCACTGCTGAGCCTGACCGTCGCGGGCGTTTCGCTGCGCCTTCCACTGCGCATCAATGAAGAACTGGGCGCTGGCCTGGTGGCGTTGCCCAAAGGCCTGGCCGGCATTCCGCCCGCCATCTTCGGTGCATCCGTCGAAGGCCTGCAGGAGGCAGCACAATGAGCTGGTTCACCCCCGAAGTGATCGATGTGATCATCCAGGTCGTCAAGGCTATCGTGGTGCTGCTCGCCGTGGTGGTCTGCGGCGCCCTGCTCAGCTTCGTCGAGCGCCGCCTGCTGGGCTGGTGGCAAGACCGCTACGGTCCGAACCGTGTCGGCCCGTTCGGCATGTTCCAGATCGCCGCCGACATGCTGAAGATGTTCTTCAAGGAAGACTGGAACCCGCCCTTCGTCGACAAGATGATCTTCACCCTGGCGCCGGTCGTGGCCATGAGCGCCCTGCTGATCGGCTTCTCGATCATCCCGATCACACCGGGCTGGGGCGTTGCCGACCTGAACATCGGTCTGCTGTTCTTCTTCGCCATGGCCGGCCTGTCGGTCTACGCCGTGCTGTTCGCCGGCTGGTCGTCGAACAACAAGTACGCCCTGCTGGGCAGCTTGCGGGCCTCGGCGCAGACCGTGTCGTACGAAGTGTTCCTGGGCCTGGCGCTGATGGGCGTGGTGGTACAGGTGGGCTCGTTCAACATGCGCGACATCGTGGAATACCAGGCCCAGAACCTGTGGTTCATCATTCCGCAGTTCTTCGGCTTCTGCACCTTCTTCATCGCTGGCGTCGCCGTGACTCACCGTCACCCGTTCGACCAGCCGGAAGCGGAACAGGAACTGGCCGACGGCTACCACATCGAGTATGCCGGCATGAAATGGGGCATGTTCTTCGTCGGTGAGTACATCGGCATCATCCTCATCTCGGCGCTGCTGGTCACCCTGTTCTTCGGCGGCTGGCACGGCCCGTTCGGCATCCTGCCGCAACTGCCGTTCCTGTGGTTCGCATTGAAGACCGCGTTCTTCATCATGCTGTTCATCCTGCTGCGCGCCTCGATCCCGCGCCCGCGCTATGACCAGGTGATGGACTTCAGCTGGAAGTTCTGCCTGCCGCTGACCCTGATCAATTTGCTGGTGACCGCTGCGATCGTGCTCTACAACACGCCAGCCGTCGCGGCCCAGTGAGGATTTGACCCATGTTCAAATATATCGGCGACATCGTTAAGGGCACCGGCACTCAGCTGCGCAGCCTGGTGATGGTGTTCTCCCACGGGTTCCGCAAGCGCGACACCCTGCAATACCCCGAAGAGCCCGTGTACCTGCCGCCACGCTATCGCGGCCGCATCGTCCTCACCCGCGACCCCGACGGCGAGGAGCGCTGCGTAGCGTGCAACCTTTGCGCGGTGGCCTGCCCGGTCGGCTGCATCTCGTTGCAGAAAGCCGAGACCGAGGACGGCCGTTGGTACCCGGAGTTCTTCCGCATCAACTTCTCGCGTTGCATCTTCTGCGGCCTGTGTGAAGAGGCGTGCCCGACCACCGCGATCCAGTTGACCCCGGATTTCGAAATGGCCGAGTTCAAGCGTCAGGACCTGGTGTACGAGAAAGAAGATCTGCTGATCTCCGGCCCCGGCAAGAACCCTGACTACAACTTCTACCGTGTTGCGGGTATGGCCATCGCTGGCAAGCCGAAAGGCTCTGCGCAGAACGAAGCCGAGCCGATCAACGTGAAGAGCTTGCTCCCATAAGGACAGAAAGATGGAATTCGCTTTCTACTTCGCATCCGGGATCGCCGTGGTCTCCACCCTTCGGGTGGTGACCGGCACAAACCCCGTGCACGCCCTGCTCTACCTGATCATTTCGCTGATCTCCGTGGCGATGATCTTCTTCTCCCTGGGTGCGCCGTTCGCCGGCGCCCTGGAAGTGATCGCCTACGCTGGCGCCATCATGGTGCTGTTCGTCTTCGTGGTGATGATGCTCAACCTGGGGCCGGCGTCGGTCGCCCAGGAGCGTGGCTGGCTCAAGCCGGGCATCTGGGCAGGGCCGGTGATCCTCGCCGCCCTGCTGCTGCTGGAGCTGCTGTACGTGCTGTTCGCCAATCCGAGCGGCGCTGCCATCAGCGGTACCACGGTTGACGCCAAGGCCGTCGGCATCAGCCTGTTCGGCCCCTACCTGCTGGTGGTCGAACTGGCCTCGATGCTGCTGCTGGCCGCGGCCGTCACCGCCTTCCACCTGGGCCGCAACGAGGCGAAGGAGTAAATCATGGGTGCTATCCCTCTCGAGCATGGTCTGGCGGTCGCCGGCATCCTGTTCTGCTTAGGTCTGGTCGGCCTGATGGTCCGCCGCAACATCCTCTTCGTGCTCATGAGCCTGGAAGTCATGATGAACGCCGCAGCCCTGGCGTTCATCGTCGCCGGTGCCCGTTGGGTCCAGCCCGACGGTCAGGTGATGTTCATTCTGGTGATCAGCCTGGCAGCCGCCGAGGCCAGCATTGGCCTGGCAATCCTGCTGCAACTGTATCGCCGCTTCCACACTCTCGACATCGATGCTGCCAGTGAGATGCGCGGATGAACCTTCTCTTCCTGACTTTCGTCTTTCCCCTGATCGGCTTCCTGCTGCTGTCGTTCTCGCGCGGGCGGTTCTCTGAGAACCTGTCCGCCCTGATCGGCGTCGGTTCGGTCGGCCTCTCGGCCGCGACCGCCGCCTACGTGATCTGGCAGTTCAACGTCGCGCCGCCTGAGGGCGGTGCGTACAGCCAGCTGCTGTGGCAGTGGATGTCGGTGGACGGCTTCGCGCCGAACTTCACCCTGTACCTGGACGGCCTTTCGGTCACCATGCTCGGCGTGGTCACCGGCGTGGGCTTCCTGATCCACCTGTTCGCCTCCTGGTACATGCGTGGCGAAGCCGGTTACTCGCGCTTCTTCTCGTACACCAACCTGTTCATCGCCAGCATGCTGTTCCTGATCCTGGGCGATAACCTGCTGTTCATCTACTTCGGCTGGGAAGGTGTAGGCCTGTGCTCCTACCTGTTGATCGGTTTCTACTACAGCAACCGCAACAACGGTAACGCGGCACTGAAGGCCTTCATCGTCACCCGCATCGGCGACGTGTTCATGGCCATCGGCCTGTTCATCCTGTTCGCCCAACTGGGTACGCTGAACGTCCAGGAACTGCTGGTGCTGGCACCGCAGAAATTCCAGGCGGGCGACACCTGGATGGTCCTGGCCACCCTGATGCTGCTCGGTGGTGCGGTCGGTAAATCGGCCCAGCTGCCGCTGCAGACCTGGCTGGCCGACGCGATGGCTGGCCCGACCCCGGTTTCGGCACTGATCCACGCCGCGACCATGGTCACCGCAGGCGTCTACCTGATCGCCCGTACCCACGGCCTGTTCACTCTGGCGCCGGACATCCTGCACCTGGTTGGCGTAGTAGGTGGCATCACCCTGGTACTGGCCGGCTTCGCCGCGCTGGTGCAGACCGACATCAAGCGTATCCTCGCCTACTCCACCATGAGCCAGATCGGCTACATGTTCCTCGCCCTGGGCGTTGGCGCATGGGATGCGGCGATCTTCCACCTGATGACCCACGCCTTCTTCAAGGCCCTGCTGTTCCTTGCCTCCGGTGCGGTGATCGTTGCCTGCCACCACGAGCAGAACATCTTCAAGATGGGCGGCCTGTGGAAGAAGCTGCCACTGGCCTACGCCAGCTTCGTGGTCGGTGGTGCTGCCCTGGCCGCCCTGCCGATCCTGACCGTGGGCTTCTACTCCAAGGACGAGATCCTCTGGGAAGCCTTCGCCAGCGGCAACACCAACCTGCTGTACGCAGGCCTGGTCGGCGCGTTCATGACCTCGCTGTACACCTTCCGCCTGATCTTCATCGCCTTCCACGGCGAAGCGAAGACCGAAGCCCACGCTGGCCACGGCATCAGCCACTGGCTGCCGCTGGGCGTGCTGATCGTGCTGTCGACCTTCGTCGGCGCCTGGATCCACCCGCCGCTGGCAGGCGTGCTGCCTGAGAGCGCCGGTCACGCCGGTGGCGAAGCCAAGCACTCGCTGGAGATCGCCTCGGGCGCCATCGCCATCGCCGGTATCCTGCTGGCTGCGGTGCTGTTCCTGGGCAAACGTCGCCTGGTCACCGCGATCGCCAACAGCAGCATCGGTCGCGTCCTGTCGGCCTGGTGGTTCGCCGCCTGGGGCTTCGACTGGATCTACGACAAGCTGTTCGTCAAACCTTACCTGCTGATCAGCCACATCCTGCGCAAGGACCCGGTTGACCGCGGTATCGGCCTGATTCCTCGCATGGCTCGCGGCGGCCACGTCGCCATGAGCAAGACCGAGACCGGTCAGCTGCGCTGGTACACCGCCTCTATCGCCGTAGGTGCCGTGCTCGTGCTCGGCGCCGTGGTAGTGGCCGCGGTATGACCATGAATATTGCGAACCTCGCGAACCTTGCGACTCTGCGAAAGGAAACGAACCCGTCATGATTCTGCCTTGGCTGATCCTGATCCCCTTCATCGGCGGCTTCCTGTGCTGGCTGGGTGAGCGCTTCGGCGCCACCCTGCCGCGCTGGATCGCGCTGCTGACCATGTCCCTGCTGCTCGGTATCGGCCTGTGGCTGTGGGGCACCGGTGACTACACCCTCGCCCCCGCTCCGGGCGCCGAACCTGCCTGGGCTGTGGAATACAAAGTCCAGTGGATCCAGCGCTTCGGCATCAGCATCCACCTGGCCCTGGACGGCCTGTCGCTGCTGATGATCCTGCTCACCGGCCTGCTCGGTGTGCTGTCGGTGCTGTGCTCGTGGAAAGAGATCCAGCGCCACGTCGGCTTCTTCCACCTCAACCTGATGTGGATCCTCGGCGGCGTGGTCGGTGTGTTCCTGGCGCTGGACCTGTTCCTGTTCTTCTTCTTCTGGGAAATGATGCTGGTGCCGATGTACTTCCTCATCGCGCTCTGGGGTCACAGCTCGGCAGATGGCAAGAAGACCCGGATCTACGCGGCGACCAAGTTCTTCATCTTCACCCAGGCCAGCGGCCTGATCATGCTGGTGGCGATCCTTGGCCTGGTGCTGGTCAACTACAACGCCACCGGGGTGATCACCTTCAACTACAGCGACCTGCTCAAGGCACAGCTGCCGCCAGGTGTCGAATACCTGCTGATGCTGGGCTTTTTCATCGCCTTCGCGGTCAAGCTGCCAGTGGTTCCGTTCCACTCCTGGCTGCCTGACGCCCACGCCCAGGCGCCGACTGCAGGCTCCGTCGACCTCGCCGGCATCCTGCTGAAGACTGCGGCCTACGGCCTGCTGCGCTTCGCCCTGCCGCTGTTCCCGAACGCCTCGGCCGAGTTCGCGCCGATCGCCATGACCCTGGGCCTGATCGGTATCTTCTACGGTGCCTTCCTGGCCTTCGCCCAAACCGACATCAAGCGCCTGATCGCCTTCTCCAGCGTCTCGCACATGGGCTTCGTGCTGATCGGTATCTACTCCGGCAGCCAGCAGGCCCTGCAGGGTGCGGTGATCCAGATGCTGGCCCACGGCCTGTCGGCTGCGGCGCTGTTCATCCTGTCCGGCCAGCTGTACGAGCGCCTGCACACCCGTGACATGCGCCAGATGGGCGGCCTGTGGCACCGCATCGCGTATCTGCCAGCCATCAGCCTGTTCTTCGCCGCCGCGTCGCTGGGCCTTCCGGGCACCGGCAACTTCGTCGGCGAGTTCCTGATCCTGATCGGCAGCTTCGCCCACGTGCCTTGGATCACCGTGATCGCCACCACCGGCCTCGTGTTCGGTTCGGTCTACTCGCTGATCATGATCCACCGCGCCTACTTCGGTCCGGCCAAAGCCGACACCGTGCTGGCCGGCATGGACGGACGCGAGCTGATCATGGTGCTGGGCCTGGCGGTGCTGCTGATCGTGCTGGGCGTCTACCCGCAGCCGTTCCTCGACACCTCTGCCGCCACCATGAGCGGTGTGCAGCAGTGGCTCGGTTCCGCTTTCACTCAACTCGCTTCGGCCCGGTAAGAGCGCTATGGAATTCACCACTCAACACTTCATCGCATTGGCGCCGATGCTGATCACCACCATCACCACGGTGGTGGTGATGCTGGCGATCGCCTGGAAGCGCAACCACTCGCAGACTTTCCTGCTGTCCACCGTGGGCCTGAACCTGGCCCTGCTGTCGATCCTGCCGGCGCTGAAAGTCGCACCGCTGGCGGTCACCTCGCTGGTGACCATCGACAAGTTCGCCTGCCTGTACATGGCGATCATCCTGGTGGCCACCCTGGCCTGCGTTACCCTCGCCCACGCCTACCTGGGCGAAGGCTCCAAGGGCTTCCCGGGCAACCGTGAAGAACTCTACCTGCTGCTGCTGATGTCGGCGCTCGGTGGCCTGGTGCTGGTCAGCGCCAACCACCTGGCAGGCCTGTTCATCGGCCTGGAGCTGCTGTCGGTGCCGGTCTATGGCCTGGTAGCCTATGCGTTCTTCAACAAGCGCTCGCTGGAAGCCGGCATCAAGTACATGGTGCTCTCGGCTGCAGGTTCGGCCTTCCTGCTGTTCGGCATGGCCCTGCTCTACGCCGATGCCGGCGCCCTGACCTTCGACCAGCTGGGCAAGGCCCTGGCCGCCACCAGCATGCCAAGCCTGCTGGCCCAGCTGGGCCTGGGCATGATGCTGGTAGGCCTGGCCTTCAAGCTGTCGCTCGTGCCTTTCCACCTGTGGACGCCGGACGTGTACGAAGGTGCCCCGGCACCGGTCGCCGCCTTCCTGGCCACCGCCAGCAAGGTTGCGGTATTCGCCGTGGTCGTGCGCCTGTTCATGCTCTCCCCGGCCGCCAGCAGTGGCGTGCTGAGCACCGTACTGGCAGTGATCGCCGTCGCCTCGATCCTGGTCGGTAACCTGCTGGCGCTGACCCAGAGCAACCTCAAGCGTCTGCTGGGTTACTCGTCCATCGCCCACTTCGGTTACCTGGTCATCGCCCTGGTGGCGAGCAAGGGCCTGGCACTGGAGGCCATGGGCGTGTACCTGGTCACCTACGTGATCACCAGCCTGGGCGCTTTCGGCGTGATCACCCTGATGTCCTCGCCGTACGCCGGTCGTGACGCCGACGCGCTGTACGAGTACCGCGGCCTGTTCTGGCGCCGTCCGTACCTGACCGCGGTACTGACCGTGATGATGCTGTCGCTGGCCGGTATCCCGCTGACTGCAGGCTTCATCGGCAAGTTCTACATCATCGCCACCGGCGTCGAATCGCACCTGTGGTGGCTGGTTGGTGCTCTGGTGATCGGCAGCGCCATCGGCGTGTACTACTACCTGCGGGTCATGGTGACCCTGTACCTGGTAGAGCCGAACCTGCGTCGTCACGATGCGCCGCTGAAGTGGGAACAGCGTACCGGCGGCGTCATGCTGCTGGCCGTTGCGATCCTGGCCTTCGTGCTGGGTGTATACCCGCAGCCGTTGCTGGAACTGGTTCAGCAGGCTGGCCTGCACCTGGTGGGCTGATCCGTTCTGCGCTGTATCAAGACACCCCGCCTCGGCGGGGTGTCTTGTTTCTGGCACCGGTAAGACCGGCCACCGCCTTCAACCACAGCGAGCACGGTCCCGCGCCGGGCATTCAGCTCGGTGCAGATTCAACGCGGTATTGATAATGCCGATGTGACTGAACGCCTGGGGAAAATTCCCCAGCATTCGCTGCCCGAGCGGATCGTACTGCTCGGCCAGCAGGCCCACGTCGTTGCACAACCCGGTCAGGCGGTCATACAAGGCCTGCGCCTGGGCCTGACGCCCCAGCAGCACATACACGTCAGCCAACCAGAACGAACACACCAGGAAGGTCCCCTCCCCAGGCGCAAGGCCGTCGCTGCAACTGTCGCTGTCGTAGCGCAGCAACAAACCATTCTTCAGCAGACGATGCTCGATCTGTTCCAGCGTCCGCAAGAAACGCGGATCTTCCGCTGGCAGAAAACCGGTCAGGGCAATCTGCAGCAGGCTGGCATCGAGCTCGCTCGAACCATAGGCCTGCACGAAGTACTGCCCACCAGCGTCCAGCCCCAGCTCGCACACCTCTCGGTGAATCTGCTCGGCTACGTGACGATAATGCCTGCCACGTTCGCGATCTTCCTCGGTGGTTTCAGCCAGACTCGCCGCACGATCGAACGCGACCCAGGCCATCACCTTCGAATGCACGAACTGTTGGCGACCGCCACGCACCTCCCAGATTCCTTCGTCGGGCTCGCGCCAGATGCGTTCCACATACGGCATGATCAACCGGGCGATTGCGGCACTGCGAGGGTGGCGGGGCAGCCCGCCCTTGATCGCCTGGGCCATGGCATCGGCCACCTCACCATAGATATCCAGCTGGCGCTGCCCAGAGGCTGCGTTGCCGATGCGCACCGGGCTTGAGCGTTCATACCCGGCCAGCCAGGGCAAGGTGAACTCGGCCAGGTCGCGCTCGCCTGCCAGGCCATACATGATCTGCATCTGCTCCGGATTACCGGCCACCGAGCGCAGCAGCCATTCGCGCCAGGCCTGCGCTTCATCGAAGTACCCCAGGTTCATGAACGCCAGCAGGGTCATGGTGGCGTCCCGCAACCAGCAATAGCGATAGTCCCAGTTACGCTCGCCACCAATGCGCTCGGGCAGCGAAGTGGTGGCCGCGGCGACGATCCCGCCGGTGGGCGCATAGGTCAGCGCCTTGAGGGTTAGCAGCGAGCGACGCACCAGGGCGCTGTGCGGCCCCATGTCAGGGCAGCGGGCAGCGAAGTCCTGCCAGAGCTCCAGGGTGCGTGCGAGCGCCTGATCAGCGTCGAAATCCGGCGTGTCGGGCAGGTGCGAGGGTTGATGACGCAAGGCGAACACCTGCCGCTCGCCCGCGCCCACATGAAAGCGGCAGACGCTGTGATGGTCCATTGCATGCAACCCGACCGTGCTACGCAGGATCAGCCGGTCGGGGCCGGCAACGGCACTGAGGGTCAGTGGATCGAGCCGCTCCACCCAGGGAACACTGCGGCCATAGTCGAAGCGCAGCACCAGATCGAGCTCGAATCGGGTCTGCCCCGAAAGACCTTCGACGATGCGTAGCACGGCGTTGTCTTCACCCAGGGGCATGCAGTCGAGTACCCGGGCACGGCCGCTGGCAGTGGTCCAGGTGGTTTCCAGTACCAGGGTATCGCCCAGGTACTGTCGGCTGCACTGCTCCACCGGGTCACTGGGCGCCAGGCGCCAGCGACCATTTTCTTCATTGCCGAGCAAGGCGGCGAACACCGCCGGGGCGTCGAAACGGGGCAGGCACAGCCAGTCGATCGAACCATCGCGGCTGACCAGGGCTGCGCTACGGCAGTTGCCAAGCAGGGCATAGTCTTCGATGTGCGCGGGCATTGGAGCTCCTTGGATTGAGGCTTGGGTTCGCTCTGTTGTTTGTGACCACAACCGAGCACGCTTTGCGCCCCTCGCCCGAATCCTGCAGTACATCAACGACGTCGCCCCCCTGGCCTGCTACTGTTCTCCCCAGCCCCAACCCGTGAAGGATCACCCTGCCCCATGTCTTCCGACCTGCTCCTGGTCCTCGGCCTGCTGGCCATCGTCGTCACCCTGTTCATCCTCAACCGCCCCCGCATGGATGTGGTTGCCCTGTTGGTGATCCTGTTTCTGCCGCTGTCCGGCATCCTCACCGTCGAGCAGGCCCTGGCCGGCTTCAGCGATCCCAACGTGGTGCTGATCGCCGCGCTGTTCGTGATCGGCGAAGGCCTGGTGCGCACCGGCATCGCCTACCGCATCGGCGACTGGATGAGCGAGCGCGCCGGCAACAGCGAGGCACGCTTGCTGGTGCTGTTGATGGTCGCAGTTGCCGGGCTTGGCTCGGTAATGAGTTCGACCGGGGTGGTGGCGATCTTCATCCCGGTGGTGCTGAGCATCGCTGCGCGTCAAAAGCGCTCGCCAAGCCGCCTGATGATGCCGCTGAGCTTCGCCGGCCTGATCAGCGGCATGCTCAGCCTGGTGGCGACGCCACCGAACGTGGTGGTGCACAGCGAGCTGGTACGCCATGGGCTGGAGGGCTTCAACTTCTTCAGTTTCACCCCGTTCGGCCTGGTCATCCTGGTGCTGGGCGTGGGCTACATGTTGCTGACCCGCCGCTGGCTCAACGGCGAGGTGCGCAAGGACGGCCGCAGCGAAAGCCGTCGCACCCTGCTCGACCTGGTGCTGGACTACAAACTCAGCGGCCGCGAGCGGCGGCTGCGCATTCGTCCACATTCGCCGCTGATCGGCCATACCCTTGGCGAACTCGAATTACGTACCCGCCATGGCGCCAATGTGGTCGGCATCGAGCGCCAGCACAAATTCACCACCCGGGTGATCGCCGCCGACTCCGGCACCTTGCTGCAACAGGGCGATGTGCTGCTGCTCGACCTGTTCGCCAATCGCGACGATCTGCGCAGCCTGTGTCAGACCATGCAACTGGAACCCCTGCACTTTAAGGCCGCCTACTTCATCGATCAATCGCAGGAAGTGGGCATGGCCGAGGTCTCGCTGCCGCCCGGTTCGCAACTGATCGGCAAGACTATCCTGGAGCTGGCCTTTCGCAGTCGCTACGGCCTCAATGTGGTCGGCTTGCGCCGCGAGCAGAACGCGGTCGATGAGCAACTGGTGGAAGAGAAACTGCGCCTGGGCGATACCCTGCTGGTCATCGGCCCCTGGAAGGCCGTGCGCCAGCTGCAAAGTCAGCCGCGCGACTTCCTGGTACTCAGCCTGCCAGCCGAAGTCGATCAGGTGGCGCCTACGCGCGCCCGTGCTCCGCACGCCTTGCTGAGCCTGGCGGTGATGGTCGGACTGATGGTCAGCGGCCTGGTACCCAATGTCCTCGCTGCGCTGATCGGCTGCCTGTTGATGGGCGCCGGGCGCTGTATCGACATGAACAGCGCCTACCGCGCGATCCATTGGCAAAGCCTGGTACTGATCGTCGGCATGCTGCCCTTCGCCCTGGCCCTGCAGAAGACCGGCGGCATCGACCTGGCCGTCACCGGGCTGGTCGGCCTGCTCGGCGGCGCCGGCCCGCTGGCCATCCTGGCCTGCCTGTTCGCCCTCACCGCAGTGATCGGGCTGTTCATCTCCAATACAGCTACGGCAGTGCTCATGGCTCCGGTTGCAATCAGCACGGCGCAACAGCTGGGGATGTCACCGTACCCCTTCGCCATGACCGTGGCCCTGGCCGCCTCGGCAGCCTTCATGACGCCGGTGTCCTCGCCGGTCAATACCCTGGTGCTCGGCCCGGGCCAGTACCGCTTCGCCGACTTCGTCAAGATCGGTGTGCCCTTCACCCTGCTGGTGATGGGAGTGACCGTGGTGATGGTGCCCTGGTTCTTCGGGTTGCAGTGAGCCGGCTGAAAACCTGTACCAAACCTGAAATATCAGGGAGGATCGGCACAAACTAATATCCAATTGACATCAATTCGTTTCATGAACCACACTGCAAGCCATGTGTCCCAGGTGTTCGCTGTAGTCGTCCTGGATTACGTTCCCGCTTGTCGGTCGAGCCCATGGTGTTTTCAGCCCAGTCGCGCCTGCTGCCTCCGTTGATCCTGTTTGGCCTGACCTTCGCCCTGACGCTGGGCGGTATCCTGGCCAGGCCGATCGAATCCCTGTCGCTGTTCTGGCCGGTCAATGCGGTGTTGGCCGGGGTTCTGCTGCGCCATCCCCGCCAGGGCAGTCTCCTGGGCGTGGCCCTGATGTACCTGGCGATGGTCAGTGCCGACATGATCTGTGGCAGCGAGTGGCGCCCGGCCCTGTGGTTCAACCTGTGCAACGTCGGTGCGATCGTCACCTTCTGGCGTTTGTTAGCGCACTTGCCCCGCTCCCACCGGCGCCTGCGTACACCTCACGGCGTACTGCGCGTGTTCGCTGCCTGTGCCGCAGGGGCCGTGGTGGCTGCGAGCCTCGCCTGCGTGATGGCCGCGCCCTGGTTCGATCAGTCATTGCGCACCACCTGGCTGGCCTGGTTCAGCGAACAGTTCTCCACCAGCGTACTCGTGCTGCCGATCATGCTCACTGCGCCGTCGCTCCCGGCCCTGGTGCGCAGCGGAGGGCTGCCTGTGCGACTGGCACCCTTGCTGGTGCTGCTGGCGTCGCTGGTGCTCAGTATCGTTTTCGGCGGCCCTGGCGCAATCGCCTTCCCCATTTCTGCGCTGCTGTGGTGCGCCCTGAGTTACTCCCCCTTCATGCTTTCGTTGCTGACCCTGACAGCGGGTAGCACCCTCATCGTTGCCGTAGCCCAGAACCTGATGCATTTCAGCGTGCCGCAGAGCGAGCCTGGCGTCACTGCGCTGATGTCGGCTCGCCTGGGCATCGCCATGCTGGTGCTTGGGCCGCTGGTGGTGGCCTGCGTGAGTAACGCCAACCGCGCCCTGCTGTCGCGCCTGGCGCACCAGGCGACCATCGATCACCTGACCGGCGCCCTGACCCGCAGCGCCTTCACTCGCCAGGCCAACGCCCTGCTCGAAGGCCGGCAGCAGCATGCCCAGACGCTGCCGCTGACCTTGATGATGCTCGATATCGACTACTTCAAGGCCATCAATGATCGCCATGGCCACGCCGTCGGCGACTACGTCCTGCGCCAATGCGCCAGGGCACTGCAGGACAAACTGCACGATGGCGAACTGTTCGCACGCCTGGGTGGCGAGGAGTTCGTCATCGTCATTCCGGGGCTGGCTCCTGAACAGGCCGCGTTCACTGCCGAGCGTCTGCGCCGGGCCGTGCAGGACCTGCAGATGGTGCAAGGCGAGGTGCCACTGCGTATCACCGTGAGCATCGGTGTCAGTGGCTGCAACGATAGCCAACCGATAGCCGACCTTGATGCCTTGCTGGCCGACGCCGACCAGGCGCTGTATCGCGCCAAGGCCCATGGCCGCAATCGTGTCGAGCAGGCCCAGCGCCAGGTCGTCTGAGTCAGCCGATCAGGTCCCACGAAAGCTTGCCGATCAGCACGCACAGCAGCACCAGGAACAGCCCGCGCACGAACCCTGCCCCCTTGCGTACCGCCAACCAGGTACCCGTCAAAGCCCCCAGGATGTTGAACACCGCCATCGGCAATGCAATGGCCCACAGCACGTTACCCGAGGGCACGAAGAACACCAGCGCTGCAAGATTGGTGGCGATGTTCACAAGCTTGGCCGACGCCGAGGCGTGGAGAAAATCCAGGGCGAAAAAGCGGATGAACAGGAAGATCAGGAAGCTGCCCGTGCCAGGGCCGAACAGACCGTCATAGAAACCGATGGCACCGCCGATCAGTACCGCCAGGCACTGTTCCCTGCGGCCGATGCGCGTCGGTGTGTGCACGGCACCGAAGTCCTTCTTGCAGAACGTGTAGATCGCCATCAACACGATCAGCACCAGCACCGCTGGGCGCATCACACTGGGAGGGACCAACGACACGGTCGCAGCCCCGACGAACGACATCACGAAGGCACTGGCCATCGCCGGCACGATCAGCCCCCAGTCGAGGCTGACCTTGCGAATGAACGAGCGCGCAGCGAAAGCCGTGCCGCACACCGACGCGAACTTGTTGGTGCCTAGCAGCGCTGCCGGTTGAGCACCGGGCAACACATTGAACAATGCAGGAATCTGGATCAGCCCGCCGCCGCCGACCGCAGCATCGATCAATCCGGCAGCGAAGGCGAACAGGGACAACAGGACGATATCCGTCATTTGAAAGGTTCCAGGCAGGGAGAGCGTGCGCAAAGCCTAATCAAATGGCAGCACCTGTGTTGAAATGCCATATTGCACAAACCGCAATGAGGAACTCGCCATGGCACTGGACATGCTGCGCGAAATACAGGCCTTCGTCAGCGTCGCCCACAAGCGCAGCTTCGTCGCCGCCGCCCGCGCGCTGGGGCGCTCACCCAGCGCCGTAACCCGCGCGGTGCAGGCACTGGAGGACAACGCTGGCACCCGCCTGCTCAATCGCAGTGCCAACGCTGTGACCCTGACCGAAGCCGGTGAGCACCTGCTGCCACATGCACAGCGCTTGCTGGAGGTGCAACGTGATGCCGCCGATGAGCTGGCGGCGCTGAGCGGTTCGGCACAAGGCTGGATCCGCTTCGCAGTGCCCGAACTGTTAGGCCAGAAAGTACTGCCAGCGGTACTCGCAGACTTTTCCCAGCGTCACCCCCAGGTAACCCTGGACGTACAGTTCGTCGACCAAGCCCTGGACCCGGTGCAAGGCAAATTCGATTTCGTCGTGCGCGGCGCCTTTCCCCAGTCAAGCGAACTGATCGGCTACCCACTGTGGAACTACCGCCGCCACCTGTACGCCAGCCCGGCGTACCTGCAGCAACACGGCTTGCCACTGGAGCCAGAGGAGTTGAGCGGCCATGCGCTGATCCTGCACACCGCTCCCCGCATCCTCAAGGCTTGGCATTTCTGCCGCGACGGCCAGATCACCAGCCTGCGACCACGTCCGCGCCTGCGCCTGTCCGCTGGCACTGCGGTGTATCAAAGCGCGCTGGCAGGCGCCGGCATCGCCCGCCTCGCCGACTGGCTGGGCGAGCCACAAGTGCAGGCCGGGCGCTTGCTGCGGGTATGTCCGGCGTATCACCTGACCTCCAGCAGCGGCCAGGATCCACAGATGCATGCGCTCTATCCGCCAGGCGAACAACCGGCTCGGGTCCGTGAACTGCTGCAGGCGCTGCGGCATGCACGTCCCTGACCCTCAGATGGTGCTGTACAAATTCTGCTCAATTTAACAAAGGCCGCTTCACTCCTGGCTTGTAGCGTTTTATCCACAGACCTACCCACGTTTTTTGTGGACAGAATTCCGAGGCCAGATAACGACTTATCGCACACGCACCAGTGCAGCATTGGCCAGCTTGACCAATTCGATCCACTCGCCAACGTTGATCGCCCCGGCCTGCTCGAGTCGTTCGGCACAGACCAGTGCCTGCTCGTAATCCCGTTCGCTGGCGATACCTGTGCCAACGAACCGCTCCCGCCACTCCAGCATCGCTGCAGTGCCCTTCTTGCTTTCCATGTACGACTCCGAGACAGGTGGGCTGCCGTCAAGCCAAAACTCCAGATACCCCCACGCTCAGGGGCCGAAAACGGCCGCGGGAGATTACACGAGCGGTCATCAAACAAGAATAAATATCAACAAGAAGCCGACGGAAAGTCGATGAGAGGCGTAGCAGGAGGTAAAACGCATCGAGCCCGTCTCACGGGTAGACGGGCTCGGGAAAGTTGGACGGGCATTTCAGCCCGGCGGGATGGTACCCAGCAAGCCGATCAGGATCGTCAGCATCAGGAAACCACCCAGGAACAACGCAAGCTTGCCCATTGGAACCTCGACAAAGTGGGGACTGAACGGCAGAGCTGCCCGTCAGGGATACGGTGCAGCCGCGCTTGCCCAGCGCATACCGCTTCGTACGGCTGGGCTTGAGGGGCATTGTCAGGCCTTGGCTGATACGGTTACAGATTCAGGTTGCTGGAAAAAAAGCATATCAGATTGGTCGTTCAGTCCATCTGTCGCAACTTTTCCAACGGCAACCACCCCAGTTCACCGTTGCGCTGGCGCCGGCACCAGAGCCAGCCGTTCAAACGCCGCAGCCCCACCATCACCTGTCCGGGATCAGCGTCCAGCTCATAGGCCGAGTACGACTCCAGTGCCCGCCCCTGGCCAACACCGAGCCGCTCGATCAGTTGCCCCGGTACCCAGCCTGGCTCTTGCCCCTCACAACTGCACAGGTACCAGTCCTGCCAGTCTTCCTCGCCCTCGTAACGCTGCCCGATCTGCAACAACGTCCCTCGGGCGAAGCTGATGGGTCGAGGGTATTCACTGCGATGGCTTTCGATCACCACGTATTTCATATGCCGCTCCCTGGCTATAGAAGAATCAGTCCTGGCAGTCGTTCAGAGGCTCATGACCATTTCATGCCAAGCCATGCCACCGTGATCGGAGCTGGAAGGTTTCACGTACTCGTATCCCATCTTTTCGTACAACCCTACATGCTGGTCTTTGCACATCAGGTGAATGGTCGCCTTGCCACGTTCACGCATCTGCGTGATGAAGCGCGTCATCAGTTGCCCGGCGAAACCACGCCCCTGAAACGACGGATCGACCACCACCGACATGATCACCACATTGGGCGCCTGGGCATCGTGCCCGACCAGTTCCTTGAACGCCTCATCGGACATCACCACCTCATGGGCACAACCACTGTTGATGAAGCCCACCACTTGACCGTCCTGTTCCAGGACCAGGAAACCCTCCGGGTACTGGGCGATGCGCGTGGCAATCTTCTCCCGCGTGGCCGCTTCGTCACCTTCGTAGGCAGTGGTTTCGATGTGATAGCAGCGGTCCACATCCGAAGGCGTGGCGGGGCGGAAAACAGGCGTATTCATGGGGCAGGTCCGTGTCTCGATAAGCAGAGGACGACATCCTAACCGCAGCGGCTCAGCTTCGCACCGCGATCACACGTCACACCTCGCTTAACCGAGCATTACCTGTGCCCCCCGCTTTTGTATGTTTACGTATCAAAACCCAGCGCAGATACGTAGGAAAACCACACCCAACGTCATCAGACACATCCTTGATACACCCCGACATTTTACTGGTGCCACCCCCGCCCCACGGCCAAGCCAAGGAAATGTCCATGTCCAGCCCTCACCGTTTCAGATACCCAGCTCTGCTCGCCGCCGTACTGATGCCGCTGAGCCTCGTTGCCACAGGCGCAGCCTTCGCCGCCGACCCAATGCCTGCCGCCCCAAGCACGCAAACCGCTCACGACACCTTTGGCCCGCTCAAGCACATCAAGGCCGGCGTGCTGGATGTCGCCTACGTCGAACAGGGCCCCGCCGACGGTCCCGTAGTCATCCTGCTGCACGGCTGGCCCTATGACATCCACAGCTTCGAAAGCGTTACGCCCCTGCTCGCTGCCAAGGGCTATCGCGTCCTGGTGCCCTATGTTCGCGGCTACGGCGACACCCGCTTCCTCTCCGACAAGACACCTCGCAACGCTCAACCCTCGGCCCTGGCCAGCGATGTGATCGCCTTCATGGACGCCCTGCACGTGCAAAAGGCCGTGCTCGCCGGCTTCGACTGGGGTGCGCGCAGCGCCGACATCGTCTCGGCCCTGTGGCCCGAACGGGTCAAGGCACTGGTCTCGGTCAGCGGCTATCTCATCAGCAGCCAGGAGGCCGCCAAGGCCCCGCTGCCGCCCAGTGCCGAGCTGCAATGGTGGTACCAGTTCTACTTCGCCACCGAGCGCGGCCGTGCCGGATATGAAAAGAATCGCCATGATTTCGCCAAGCTGATCTGGCAGCTCGCCTCGCCGAAGTGGGCATTCGATGATGCCACCTTCGATCGCAGTGCCAAGGCGCTGGACAACCCTGACCAGGTGGCGATCACAGTCAACAACTACCGCTGGCGCCTGGGCCTGGCGCAGGGCGAGACCCAATACGACCCGCTGGAAGCGAAACTGGCCAAGTTCCCCGCAATCACGGTACCGACCATCACCCTCGAAGGCGACGCCAACGGCGCACCACATCCGCCGGCAGACGCCTATCGGCAACGTTTTACCGGGAAGTACGAGCATCGCCTGCTGACCGGCGGGATTGGCCATAACCCACCGCAGGAGGCACCTGCTGCCTTCGCACAGGCGGTGGTGGACGCCGACCACCTTTGACCGGCCCTGGCTCATCCACAAACAAAAGCCCTGGCGTGCCAGGGCTTTGTGCGCAGGACAACAGGTCATCAGGACAATAAAGGTCAATGGCCTGTGGCAGGTCGGAATCCCAGCAGTGCTTTGGCCCGGGTATTGGACGCGCCCCGGATCGCTACATGATGAAACGCCTGTACCGCAGCCAGCGTGACGAACTGCTCAGCGCCTTGAAAAAAAGGCCACTGAGCGCCGACATATGCACTGCCGGGCTGGCGGTGCTAGCGGCGGATTCTGCGCAGCGCATGTCACATCGACCATCGGCCTACTCCTAAAAATGAGCCGTCTGGCCTGCCGGCAGCGCGGCAGCGACTCCGCCTCGCACAGGCCTTTTAGGCCCAGTCTTATGGAGTAGCTAATGGCCAATTGCTCAAATGCCAACAGGTCAACCAATGAGCAACTTCAAGATGGCAAACCCCGTCATCGCCACCGCGCCCGCTTCCCGGACCCGCGTGGTCATACTCAGCAACGATAACCACTACGCACTGCGCATGATTGCCCGTCTGGGTGACAGCGAGCTGTTCCACATCGAGCATCTCGACTCGCTGAACAGCCTGATGACTCGCCTGCGCAAGCAGACGGTGGACATCATCATGGCCGAGATCCATGCCAACCAGGTCGACAGCCTCATGCTCCCATGCTGGGTCAGTGAGATGAATACGTCCGGTCGCCTGTGCAGCATTCCGCACATCGTCTGGACAGCACAGAGCGTCCCGGGCCCCCTTACAACCGAGCCGGACACGGGTAATGAGCACGACTGGCAAGAGTCGCTAAATGGTATATCCACCACCGCGCTGGCGTCCCATGCCCGCCTTGCCGAAGCCGCAGGCGTTCACGTCGAGATCGTCGGCGAGAGTGATCCCATCCAACTGCCGCAGGTACTCGAGAAGCTCGCAGGCACTGGACATCCCCGGCCGCAAAGCGCCCAGCCGGAAAAGCTGGAAAACCTGATCGGCGAGGATGATGTTGTCACTGTACTGGCCACGGGCGAGGGACTACGGGTGGTTTTGCAGCCCCAATACGACCTGACCAGCCGGCGAGTGGTCGGCGCCGAAGCATTGGTCCGCTGGCGGCATCCGCGATACGGTGAGGTGCCGCCATCCATTCTGATTCCATTGGTCAATCAGTTGGGACTCGACCTGTTACTGTTCAGCTATATCGAAAAGTCGGTGATCGAAATCCTGGGCACCCTTGATCGTCATGGGCTGGATATCCCCATCGCCATCAATGCATCGGCCCGCACACTCTGCGCTGCGGGGCTGGCCACGCGGCTGGCGGACAAGATGCTCAAGGCAGGACTGCCCCCCCGGCGCCTGAAAATCGAACTGACCGAAGAGATGGCAGCGGACAACGAACTGGCACTGTCAGCCTCGATCACAGCCTTGCGTGCGAAAGGTTTCAAGGTCTCGCTAGATGATTTTGGGGCCGGCGCCGCGACCCTTGCGCTGTTGGCTCGCATACCTTTTGACGAAATGAAAATCGACGGATCGCTGGTCCGGGCCGTGGGGCAGTCTTCACAGTCAAGCGAGATCATTTCCGGCATCGTCGGCCTGGCGCGATTGTTCAACCTGAACCTGGTCACCGAGGGCATAGAAGACGCCGCTAGCATCGAGTTACTCAGCCGTTTGGGTTGCCGAACCGGACAAGGGTTCGCCCTGGCACGCCCTCTGGAGCGAGATGCGTTCGTCGATATGCTTCTGCCATAGTGGCAGCACCTGTACAGGCCGTCATATCCCGCGTGTGCAGGAGGACCCTGTGTTCATTTATCTGCTTGCCCAGGCACTGGTATCGGCCATGTTCATAGTCTTTAATCTTACGGTCGCTTGACCTTTATCGAGTGTTCATTGGCATCTATGAAACCCCTACGTGTGGCACTGCTTGACGATCACGCCGTCGTTCGGCACGGCCTTGTCAGTCACCTTGGCGAGGAGCCCGGCATTGAAATTGTCGGAGTCTATGAAAACAGCCGCGAACTGCTGCGAGGCATGGCTGCCACCTCGGCGCAGGTACTGTTGCTGGATTTTGCTTTGGGACGCGACGAGCTCGATGGTGTTTCGCTGATACGCGCCCTACGTGCGCGCTTCCCTGATTGCCGGATCCTGGTGCTGTCAACCCACCACGAATCAGCCACCGTTTCACTTGCATTGCGAGTGGGTGCCCGTGGCTTCGTCGGAAAAGGCGAAGACCTCTCGGGCCTGGTCAAGGCCATTCGCACCGTCGCCTCAGGTGCAATCTACCTCAGCGCAGATATGTCCTACCAGGTGGCGGACGCCATCCGTCCGGTTGACACGGCCCAGCAACCGATCAGCGACAATGCGCTCGATCGCGCCGGATTGTCGGCACGCGAGCAGGAGGTGATCCGCTGTTACCTGGAGGGCATGACGGTGACCGAGATAGCTGACAAGTTCAAACGCAGTATCAAGACCATCAGCGCCCAGAAAGCGACTGCCTTCCGCAAGCTGGGTGTCACCTCCAACAACGGCCTGTTCAAAATCATGAAGACCCTGGACTGACGATGCACGTCCGTTGCCATCTGCGCACCTGGCTTCTTCTTGCCCTGTTATGCACCCCCAACGCCTGGGCCCTGGAGAACGATCCACCGGTGCCGTTTGCGCTCACCGCCGAGCAAGGCGCCTGGATCGCAAAGCATCCGGTATTGCGCGTTGCCGTGGTCGAAGACTTGATGCCCATCGAATACATGGAAAACGGCCACCTCCGAGGTCTTTCCGCAGAATACTTGCAATTGATCGCAAGCAGGACAGGCATGCGCCTGGAATACATCCCGGCCCATTCGGTACAGGAGCGCGCCGAAATGCTGGCGACCGGCAAGGCCGACCTGATCTCAGCCGTGCACCTCAATGGTCCCAGTGGCCAGGATCCGCGCTTGCGTCATACCAGTTTCTACCTGAACACCACTGCAGTAGTGGTCATTCGCGCCACTCATCCGCCCATTATCGGTCTCGACCAACTCAATGAACTGACCGTGACCGTGCCCTTCTCCGATCGCTACCGCGAGGTTCTCGATATCAAGGCACCGAAAGCCCGCACCATCATCGGAGGCAGCGCGCTGAACATGCTGCAGCAGGTGGCTGATGGCACCGCAGACGCCGCGATAGCTACAGAGGCCTACCTCGTGCCCTTCCTGTACCGGCAGTTTCAGGGCCAGCTACAGATTGGTGGCGTCGTGGCCGATATGGGCTCGAAGCTCGCTATGAGCACGCGTGCCGATGACACAATGTTATTCGGGATCATCCAGCAGGTACTGGACTCGTTGAGCCTCGAGGAAACCCGAGAGCTGCACGCAAGTTGGATCGAAGGGCACGCAACGCCAGAGATGGGGCTACATGAGCTCACTGACCACTATCCCCATGAAGTCGCCCTGACTGCACTGGTGGTGCT
The DNA here is from genome assembly GCF_048068255.1 of Pseudomonas sp. NY15374. Classification (NCBI taxonomy): domain Bacteria; kingdom Pseudomonadati; phylum Pseudomonadota; class Gammaproteobacteria; order Pseudomonadales; family Pseudomonadaceae; genus Pseudomonas; species Pseudomonas sp. NY15374. The sequence continues at coordinate 71,080 of NZ_JBLUPZ010000005.1, read as the reverse complement.
GATGTTGGCGGGCCTGGCGTATCAAGCCCATCGCCAGCGCCAGCGGGCGGTGAGTAACGAACGAGAAAAGGCCATGTTCCTGGCGGTGATGAGCCACGAAATTCGCTCACCGATTAACGCGGTCCTGGCTTCTGTGGAGCTGTTGCACAACACGCCGCTGGACCGCACGCAACAGCACTTCGTGCAACTGGCCAGTAACGGCGCGCAGTCACTGCTGACGCTGCTTGACGATGTGCTCGACATCTCAAGGCTTGAGGCTGGCCAGGTGAAACTTGAGCCGGTGCCCGTGAACCTCGCCAACCTGATCAGAAACGTAGTCGATCTGCACAGCTTGCGTGCCCGTGAACGGCATCTGTCGATCAGCGTTGTGGGGCCTGTTGATCCGCCCCTGCTGATGCTGGATGACACCCGCCTGGCGCAGGTGCTGCACAATTTGCTGTCCAACGCGATCAAATTCACCGAACAGGGCGGTATCGAGGTGGCCTACCTGATCGCCGACACCGACACCCCTTCACTCAAGCACATCCGTTTGACGGTAACGGATACCGGCATTGGTATCAGCGCCGAGGCTCAGCAGCGGCTGTTCCAGCCATACAGTCAGGCGGCGCGTACACATCGGCGCTCCGGCGGTACTGGCCTGGGGCTCGCTATCTGTCGTGATTTGCTGCAGTTGATGAGCGGTGGCATCACCCTCGACAGTACGCCGGGCCAAGGCACGCGCATGGAGTTGTCGCTGCCAGCCGAGCTGGCCTCGGCCGGCGCACTGGAAAATCACCTGAAAACCTTGCCTCCTCGTGCGCCGGCGGCAACCACACAGAACCTGCGCATATTGGTGGTGGAAGACACCGTGGCCAACCAGGCGGTACTCAAGGCCCAGATCGAGGGTTTCGGCTGTACGGCGGTGATTGCCAAGGATGGCGCTCAAGCCATGGATTGTTTCGAACAAGGCACCTACGACCTGATCCTGATGGACTGCGACCTGCCCGACCAGGACGGCTATTCGCTGACCCAGATGTTCCGCATGATAGAGCACGACGCTGCCCAGGCACGCTGCCCGATCATCGCGATTTCCGCGTCTACCGGCAGCGAACATGTCAGCCGCTGCTTCGATGCCGGGATGGACGGCATCCTGGGTAAGCCGATCAGCGTAGGTAAACTGCAGGACGCCATAGAGTTGTGGTGTGGCGTGCAACTGACGCTGATCCCACACCCCTTCTCCGAAGCCGACAGGATGAGCGACGTGCGCATCCGCGAAGCCTTCGAACAAGACCTGCTCGCCCTGCTCGAAGCCATTGCCCTCTGCCAACTGGAGCCTGCCCTGCATGCCGCGCATCGGCTGCATGGCGCGGCGCTGAGTATCGAGTGGCCCGCCGTGGCGTGCGAGGCCGCTGAACTGGAAGCCCTGCTCAAGGCCGCCAGGCCCTGGCACGACCACGCTTACCGCGCAACATTGCGCGCCCTGGTCCTAGCGCTACGCAGCACCAACAACCCCAAGCAATCGCCTGCGGCGGCGCAAAGTCCTGCAACTGAAATTCGGACCAGTCCTATTGGTTCACCGGGCGCGCAAGGCTAAAACCGTCTCAGGCCACCAGGCCGCTCTCTGTCATGCGCAACCAAAGGCGACCCATGAGTTCCATTCACTGCATCCAGCACCTGCAACTGCGCCTGATTGAGTCGGCGTCGGTCAACGAAAGCTGTGCCACCGATTTGCTGTTAATCCTGCGCAAACTCACCAGCGCGGAGGCCAACAGCGTCAACGGTATTATCAGTTTGTTGCACAGCGAAGCCGATGCGCTGAGGAGCCTGTCGATAGGCATCACCCAGCGCTACGCCCACCGTGCTGAGCTACTGACTGTGAACCACCAATGAGTTCAATCGACAGTCTTTACCTGGCTCACTTGCTACAAGATCGGATATCGCGGACCGCCTTCATCATCGAAAGCTGTATCGTCGACCTCCATGAGTACCAGGCCGGCGTACCCGAGGAATACGCCGAGACCATCCTTTATGTGATCGACTTGTTGCAGGAGGAAGCGCAGCGGCTCAACGAATTTTCAAAATTGCTGGTACGCAGCAGATGCCTATTCTTTGAGTATTGAGACGTATCGATTCGACTGTTGCGCGCTCGATGGGCATCTGTCTGCTGGCGGTATCTTGTAGGGTCTGACCCGGGCGCTGATGCAGCAGAAAACGCAGCGACCTGTGCAGTTCGAGATAACTGACAAGCACGATCTGCTCTCGCGACCTGAATACATCGGGCCCAGCTACGCAACGAGGACTACCTTTGTGCATACATCAGAGCATCTATCTACTCGTCAATACGCTCGTATCGTCAAAGGCTGAGTGAAAGCCGTAGGCCTTGATCCGGCGATGTATGCCACACATCCGTTGCACGTGTGAACGTTAACTGCAGTATCTGGCAGTTTTCATCATATTTTCTTGCTCAGTAAACCTGGAAGATACGCATAAGCCTCTCAAGCTTTACGTGTACGTCGTGCACAGCAGTTTCTGTATTGGGCAGAATAATCACCGATACTGCGTTTATGGCGTAACGAACCTCCATATGAATTAGACGGGGCAGGACGTCCAATCGCCCGGCTACGATGACCCATGAGGCAAGCTGTGCTTGGGGTTGCCTTTCTTGCTGTCTGATTTACCAGCATTCAGGCTCACCCCAGCAACCGAACGATTACCAGTGGTAACCCAATCCTAGGTTTATTCCGAAGTCACCACGCGCAGTACCCGCCCCCACAGCGCTGTAAGTCCATTGGCCGCTCGCCGACCGGGCGTTTAGCCCGACTGCCAGGGCCGGTTGCCCTTCATAGACCGCGGTGGCCATGGCCAGCATCGACTTGCCCGCCGACGATGCTGCTGGCAATGCGGCCATGGCCATCGCCGAAGCCACACCCGCATAGACATCCTGACGCAAGTACCCCAATTGGCGGTCGGTATAGGCGTTGGCCTGATGGAGCGTGCGGTTGGCGGCCTGGCTGGAAAGCCGCGTGGTTTGCCTCAGGTTGACCGCATCGGTACGATGGGCCGCGTCGGCCACATGGGTCACCTGACGCTCAGCGCCCCTTGAACCCACCGCCACGCTATTGGCTCGATCCGCCTGGGAGCCCGTTCCCAGGGCAACGCTGTTATCCCCATTGGCCTTCGCTTCGCTACCCAGGGCGCTGCTACGCGTGCCCTGGGCGACCGCACCGGCACCGGTGGCAACGCTGTGCTCGCCCGTCGCCCGGGCATTACTGCCCAGCGCCACGGCCCGGCTACTCGGCGCGACGCTGGCCTTGTCGCTGCCATCGCCCTGGCTGTCCACCGCCATGACGGCAGCCTGCCGGCCAAGCTGCCGAACCTGCTGGTTCGTCGCATCGAGCTGGCGCCCGGTGACCGCATCGGTACTGTCCGTACCAAGCGCACCGTCCTGCACCCCACCCAAGGTACGCGGCCCCTGGTTCCCGGCAATATCGACGCGGGTTCCGTCAGTCCCCTTGGCAATCTGGATATCGCGGCTGGCCGGGGCCTGCCGGACCAGCCCCACTTCTCCGGCCGCCACCTGCGCACGCACGTCGCTAGCGTCGGCGCTGGACTTGTCCGCCTTGTCGTTGGCCGCTACCAGCGAATCGTCCAACGCCGTGATGGCCTGCCCCACGTTACTAGCGGCGACCGGCGACGGCGCGCCATCCGCGCCCACGCCCGTCACATTGAAGGTGGGCACGTTGAGTGTGTCGTCGGGATTGACCGCTGCCCCGTCACCCAAAGCGTAGGCCAATGCCTGGTTTCCATCACGTGCAGCGTCCCGGATACGACCGAGCACCGTTTCCCCGTTTTCCAGCCCTTGCAACTGGCCAGCAGAGCGCTCGGCAAGCTGGCTGGCCTGTCCGGCCGTGGCCTGCGCCAGGTCAGCGGTCTGGCGGGCATCGGCGGCGGATGCCTGTGCCTGGTCAGCGGTACGCTGGGCCCCCTCGGCGGTGCCATGCCCGTCATCGGCCATCGCCATGGCGCCAGCGGCTGTAACCCGGGCTTGCTCGGCGACTTCTCGAGCATGTTCGGCGGTGCCCTGCGCCTCTGTGGCCACGCCTTCAACGGCGTCGAGCTGGCTCATGTTCACTGCATCGGTTGCGGCCAGACCCTCGGCGAGGTGAGTGATACGAGCAGGGGTAGCCCGCTGGTCATCACGACCGGCACTGTAGGTAGCGCTGGCTTCGTCCCACAGCAGACTGCCATCACGCAGCCTGTCAGCGTGCTGGGCCAATGCTCCAAGCGCCTCGCCTTGACCTTCTAAGGCACCGCTGAGCGTCGCAACGTTGCCGTCCAGCGCGCCGAGGGCAGCGCCGATGTCGTCATGCGTCTGCGTCGACGGCTGGACGCTACCATCCTCGGCGACCTGGCCAATGGAATAGGACGGCGCGGTCGGTTGGCCGTCGGCTCCTACCGTCGAACCGCCCCCCAGCACCTGCGCCAGAAACTCGCTGGCCGAATCCGCCGCCCCCTTGATCGCACCGTTGATGCGTTCGACCACGGTTTCGCCGGCGCCAATGCCCTGCAGCTGGCCGGCCGCCGTGTCGGCAGTGGCCTTGGCAGCGTTGCCAGTCCCCTGGGCGGCCTCGGCAGCCTGCTGGGCAGTCGAGGCCGACCGCAGTGCGGTGTCGGCGGCGCCCTGCGCAACCGCCGCACGTTCATTGACCGTGGAGGCCGTGCCCCGTGCAGTGTCCGCTGTACCTTGCGCGGCTTCGGCAGAGCGCCGCGCGTCACCAGCGGCGTTCAGTGCGCTGTCAGCCGTTGCCTGGGCACGTCCCGCCGCCTGCCGGGCGCCGGTTGCGGCACTCAGGGCGCCGTCGGCACTCGCCTGCCCGGCATCGGCCGATTGCTGGGCATTCGCCGCCAAGCCCAGGGCGCTATCCGCCGTGCGCTGTGCCCCCTCGGCGGTTTGTTGTGCCGTGGCGGCCGAGGCCGAGGCGTTGTCAGCGGTTCGTTGAGCATCACCCGCCGCCTGCTGCGCAGTGGAAGCTGCCGTCAGTGCACGATCAGCCGTGCCCTGGGCCGCGTCGGCGGAACCTTGTGCGGTGTCGGCTGCGCTGAGCGCCTGATCGGCGGAGCCCTGGGCCACGGTGGCGGCCTGCTGCGCGGCAGTGGCCGAGGTCATTGCGGTATTCGCGGCCCCCTGTGCGCCCGTCACCGCTTGCTGAGCTGTTGCGGCCGCGGCCTGGGCGTTATCCGCCTGGCCTTGTGCGGCGTTCGCGGCCTGTTGAACCGACGAGGCCGACGCCAGGGCCCTATCGGCCGTCTGCTGGGCAGCCGTCGCGGTCTGCTGGGCCGTCGATGCCGAGGCCTGGGCCGCATCGGCGGTGCTTTGTGCAGAGGCGGCATGCTGCTGGGCGATGAATGCCGCGCTGACGGCTGCATCGGCCGTTTCCTGGGCGGTTTCTGCGGCGCCCTGGGCCGTTGCGGCGGTAGACAACGCACCCTCACCGGTGGCCTGGGCTGCCTCTGCGGCCTGCTGCGTCGCAGCAGCCGATGTCTGGGCCGCCCGGGCAGTGTGCTCGGCGGCGTCGGCGGTCTGCCGCGCCGCCTCTGCAGCGGTGGCGGCGGAGCCGGCCGTACCTTGTGCGGCATCGGCCGCATGCTGGGCACGGGTGGCGGCACTCAGGGCCGTGTCAGCGGTGCCCTGTGCGCCTTCGGCGGTCCGCTGCGCAGTGGCTGCGGAAGCTTGTGCTCGGTTGGCCGTGCCTTGGGCGGCCTCGGCGGCCACTTGGGCATTGAGCCCGGCCTGCCTGGCCGTGTCGGCAGTGCGTTGGGCCCCGTCCGCCGTGCCCTGTGCAGCTGTTGCGGTGTCCTGCGCCATCGCAGCGGTGCGTTGGGCGCCATCGGCCGTTGCCTGGGCCTGGGTGGCTGCGGTCTTCGCTGCCTCGGCCTGTTGCCCGGCGGTATCCACCGCGCCGCGCGCTTCGCTAACGGCGTTCGTGGCCGCTTCGGCGTGGGCCTGGGCAACCGCGGCATCTCTCTTGGCTTCATGGCCGCGCTCGTCAGCCTGGCTGGCAGCGGCGCGCGCGCTGCCGGCAGCGTCCTGGGCGTTGCGAGCAGCATCTGCAGCCGCGCTCACCGTACCTTGCGCCGCCTCTAAAGCCTCCTGGGCCTTGACCACCGCTCCTGCTGCGGCAGCGGCGGTGTCACGCGCGGCGGTGGCAGCCTGGCCAGCTTCACCGGCGTCACGTTCGGCCTGGGCGGCTGTCGTTTGTGCCCGGCTTGCCACTGCCTCGGCATCGGTTGCCGTGCGGTGCACGCCGTCGGCCAGCGTCTTGGCCGCGTCCGCGGCACGCTTGGCGGTGAGTGCCGATGCCTCAACGGTATCCAGTTGTCCCTTGTTCACCGCGTCGGTGTCGGCCTCGCCCGCAGCCAGGTCGACGATACGGTTCTGTGCAGTGTCGCCACGGGCGGCGCTGTAGGACTGCGTTTCCGGGTTCCAGCGCAGCCGGTTGTCGGGGGCCCACTGATCGACTTCGATTGCCGTCTCGAAGGCACGGTCGAAAACCGCCCCCAGGTTCTGGTCGGTGCTCTTGTACGAACGGTCGAGGGCCTTGAGCGCGCCCAACAGGCTGCTCGGCTGATTTTCGCCTGGTGCCAGGCTGGTCAGCGCCAGCGGCGGCACCACCAGCTTGCCATCCTGGGCCCCCATGCCCGTGCCCAGTGCATCGGCCACGGAGCGGCTGACCACCAGCTCGCGCTCGCCCAGCCGGCGAATGGCGTCGTAGCCGACGAACAACTGGGCGCCATTGACGGCGTCGGTACTGGTCGGGTTGACGCTTCCGGGCGCCACGTAAATCAGTTGGCGCCAGCGGGCCACATCTCCCAGGGCGACCGTGCTGATGGCATGGGTCCGGTCAACGCTGTAGGTCTGGCCATTGAGCGTGACGGGCGCCACCTCACGAAGCGCGCCGACCAATCCCACCGAAAAGCTGCCCAGAGCAACGCCATCGCTGTCCCGGGCGCGGGAGGTGTAGCCCACCGACAGGCTGTTGGTACCACTGGCGATAGCCGAACGCCCCAGTGCCACGGCGGCGCTCCCCGATGGCTGGGCAAAACGGCCGCCTGCAAAGGAAGAATCGCCGCGGGCAATGGCGAGAGAACCCGCAATGGTGGCGGCTTCGCCAACGGCATTCGCGGCCGAGCCGAACACGGTAGTATGGGCATTGTTACCAAAACTGCGGTTGCCGAAGACTACCGCGTAAGGGCTATTTACTTCAGGGCTTTTTACTTCTGATTCCTGCCCAAACGCAATGCTATGGAGCATCGAGCTCACAGCGCCGCGGCCAATCGCCATACCGCCGCCGCTGGCCGAAAAGTCGATGGCTCGCCCCTCTGGTGTTTTCCCTACCTGCCCGATGGCCAGGTTGCCGGCCGCATCCCCCAGCATCAGCCGGCCGCTGTTGACATACAGCTCACCGCCCAGGGACATCGAGGTCGCGCCAACGCCGGCATCCGGACGGTAGATCAGTACGCTGCCGGTCTGCCCGCTCTTGCTGCTGGCATTGCAGTTACCGGACCGATCCTTGAACGTGAAGGTGCCGCTGCGCAGCTCACTTTCGCTGAGACGCCAGATTCCTTCCTGGGGATCATTGAAACTCGTGCATTCCCCGTCGGGGTTCGCATTGATATGCACGCCATTGCCCGCCTCGGCCGCGGCCATGCCCAGCAGCGCCGAGATACCGCTCAGGGTCAACAGCCCGAGCGCCTGCCAGTCCCGTGGCACACTGCTGATGTCGTTGCGGTGAAGCGCACGGATGATGGCGCGAATCGGGTTGAGTGGAACAGCACGCAGACAAACAGCCTGCAAAACGAGGCGTGACATGACTTTCACAATAACGAACCCTGTGGCAGTAACTGGTGCGCACAAGCGCTACGGCAACCCGGCGGCTTGGGCAATTTCCATACGGCTGACCCGACTGCCCGCGCGAATGGCGGGCAGCGATTTCGAGAGCGGATTGTGACGAGCGTCATGTATTGACGACATCGGACTACTCCTAAACCGGAGCAACGATCCTGATTCGTCATGCGGTGAACAAGGCGTACCGCCAGGCATCTTTTTGTGGCGGAGCAGGCGGCGTGAGGCAGGCGTTACCAGGCCGCCTCGCCTTAGGTAGGCCTGGTCTTAGTGTCGCGGCGTCTTAGGGTCTGTATGAAAAGCCTTGAGACGAAGGTCAGGCAAGGCGAAAACAGCCGAGGAAGCGGAGTTTACGGATTGTAAATGAGCATTCCGAGGCTGTTTTCAACGCAGCATCACCGAGTATCAAGGCTTTTCGTACAGAGCCTAGCAACGAGAAGGGAACAGGCGAGCACGGGGCTCGCCTGGCCCGTCAGGGCTTTACCATTCGTATCCCACACCGACCGCCAGGCCGACGTTGCCCTTGGCGCTGCCAGAACCGTTGGCCTTGTAGGCCCAGGTGCCGTCTTCGCTGCGGCCAGAGAGGCCGACCGCCAGGGCCGATTGCCCTTCGTAGACGGAGGTGCCCATCGCCACCATCGAACGGCCCGGCGACGAGGTGGCCGGCAGGGCGGCCATGGCCATGGCCGAGGCGATGCCGGCGTAGGCATCCTGGCGCAGGGCGCTGATCTGCCGATCAGTATGGGCATTGGCCTGCCGCAGCGTCTGATCGGAGGCCCGATTGGCGATTTGCGTGGCCTGCTCCAGATTGACCGCATCGGTGGCCTCAGTAGCAGCCCCTAAGTGGGTGATCTGCCGCTCCGCGCCCGCCGAGCCCACCGACACGGTATTGACCCGATCTGCCTGGGAGCCCGCACCCAGGGCCACGCTATTGTCCGCGCTGGCCCGGGCATCGGCACCAAGCGCGGTAGTGCGCGCGCCCTTGGCTGCGGCCCCCGCGCCGCTGGCCACGCTGCGCTCGCCCGTGGCACTGGCATTGGCACCCACGGCCACGGCCCGGCTCCCCGGTGTGACGCTGGCCTTATCGCTTCCATCGCCCTGGGTGTCCACCGCCATGACCGATGCCTGCTGGCTGAGCTGCCGAACCTGCTGGTTCGTCGCGTCGAGCTGGCGACCGGTGACCGCCTCGCTACTGCCCGCGCCGAGCGCACCGTCCTGCAATCCGCTCAAGGTACGAGGCCCCTGGCTACCAACGATATCGACGCGGGTGCCGTCGGCGTCTCGGGCGATCTGGATGTTGCGGCTGGCGGGATCCTGTCGAACCAGCCCCACTTCACCCGCCTCCAATTGCTCGCGCAGGTTGCCGACGTCGGCGCTGGCTCGCTCGGCCTTGCCATTGACGGTCACCAGCGAGTCGTCCAGCGCCTTGACCGCTTCGCCCACACTGCCGGCCTGTTTCTGAGCGGGGGCGGTCCCGTTCTGGCCAAGATCCGTCACGGTGTAACCCGGTGCATTGAGCGTGCCGTCCGGGTTCACACTGGCGCCGCCACCCAGTGCATCGGCCAGGGCCTGGTTGGCGGCGCGGGCGGCTTCCTGCAGGCGACTGATGACCGTCTCGCCCTCACCCAGCCCTTGCAGCTTCTCGGCAGCGCGATTGGCCAGCTCACCCACCTGGTCGGCGGTGGCTTTCGCGGTGTCGGCAGCCTGACGCGCGTGGGTGGCACTGGTTTGTGCCAGATCGGCGGTACGCTGAGCCCCATGAGCGCTGCGCTGTGCCTGAGTAGCAGCACTCACGGCGGCATCGGCCGTGCCCTGCGCCTGTTCAGCAGCGCCTTGCGCGGCGCCGGCGGCATCCCGGGCTACGCTGGCCACGCCCTCGACAGTGTCGAGTTGGCTCTTGTTCACCGCATCGGTCGCCGCCGTACCCGCGGCCAGGCTGGTGATACGGGCCGGGGCAGAACGCTGCTCGCCACGACCGGCGCTGTAGGTGCCGCTGGCTTCGTCCCACAACAGGCTGTCGTCACGCAGGCCCTGCACATCCTGCCCCAGGTGCTCGAGAGCCTGCCCCTGGGCCTGTAGAGCCCCGCCAACCTTGGCGACATTGCCATCCAGCGCACCCAGGGCATCGCCGACATTGCCGTGTACCTGTGTCGACGGCTGGACGCTGCCATCGTCTGCGATCTGGCCAATGGCGTAGGACGGTGCGGTCGGCTGGCCATCGGCCCCCACGGTCGAACCGCCTCCCAGGACCTGCGCCAGAAACTCGCTGGCAGAGTCTGTTGCGCCCTTGATCGCGCTGTTGATCCGCTCGACCACGGTTTCCCCGGCGTCCAGACCCTGGAGCTGCCCGGCAGCGGTGTCGGCGGTGGCCTTGGCGGCATCCGCTGTGCCCTGGGCGGCATCGGCGCTGCCCTGGGCCGTATTGGCGGCAGTCAAAGCGCGGTCAGCTGTGTCTTGTGCGGTGCCGACAGCTTGTGAGGCCTCGTTGGCCGAGCTCAACGCCGTATTGGCGGTGCCCTGCGCAGCATCTGCAGCCTGCTGCGCCGTGGAAGCTGCCGTCAATGCGGTATTGGCAGTGCCCTGGGCCCCGTCCGCAGCCTGCTGCGCATCGGTGGCGGTGGTCAGCGCAGTGTTGGCGGTGTCCTGGGCCGCCTGGGCAGCCTGGTGCGCATCGGATGCCGCATTCATGGCTGTAGTGGCTGTACCTTGGGCAGACTCCGCCGCCTGCTGGGCGTCAGCGGCTGAGGCCAAGGCGCTGGTGGCGATGCCCTGGGCTGCTTCTGCGGCCTGCTGCGCACCGGATGCGGTAGACAGCGCGGTATTGGCGGTGCCCTGCGCAGCATCGGCGCTGTTCTGTGCGCGGGACGCCGAGGCCTGTGCACTGTCGGCCGTACCTTGCGCACGTTCTGCGGCCTGCTGGGCGCCGGACGCAGCGGTCAGGGCGCTGTCGGCCGTGTCTTGTGCGGTTGCCGCGGCTCGCTGCGCATCCGACGCCGAACCCAGCGCCTGGCTGGCAGTGCCCTGTGCGGCGTCAGCGGCTTCCTGGGCCGTGGCGACAGCTTCCAGGGCGGTATTGGCAGTGCCTTGGGCGGCCTCGGCGCTGTTTTGCGCCACGGACGCGGAGGCGAGAGCGGTGTCGGCTGTGCCTTGCGCACCCTCTGCCGCGCTCTGGGCATCGGCTGCCGAAGCCAGCGCGGTGTTGGCGGTACCCTGGGCGCCTTCGGCAGTCTGCTGGGCACTGGACGCGGCAGCCTGTGCACGGTCGGCCGTGCCTTGGGCAGCCTCGGCACGTTGCTGGGCACCGACCGCCGACGCCTGGGCGGTATTGGCCGAACCCTGCGCGCTGTCCGCGGCCTGCTGGGCGCCAGCAGCGGCGCTCAGCGCATTGTCGGCCGTGCCCTGGGCGCCCTCGGCGCTTTGCTGCGCACCGATTGCCGCCGCCAGCGCCGAATCCGCCGTGCCTTGCGCGGTATCTGCGCTGCGCTGGGCCGTGGCGGCAGACTGCTGGGCCCGGTCGGCGCTGCCTTGCGCACCTTCTGCGGTTTGCTGGGCCGTGGTCGCCGTATTCAGTGCCGCGCCGGCAGCATCACGGGCCGTGTCGGCGGTCTGTTGCGCGGTGGTGGCCGCACCCAGTGCGGTATCGGCAGCCCCCTGGGCAGCCTCGGCGGTTCGTTGTGCAGCACCTGCGGAATCTAGGGCTGCGCTGGCAGTACCCTGGGCGGCCTGGGCAGCCTGTTGCGCCTCGGATGCACCCGTTTCTGCGGCACTGGCGGTGCTCTGCGCACCGTCGGCAGTCCTCTGGGCATCGGCCGCCGAGCTCAGGGCGGTACTGGCAATGCTCTGAGCATCCTGAGCGGCATTTTCTGCCTCGGCGGCGGTCCTCAGGGCCGTCGTGGCCGTGCCCTGGGCGGTTTCCGCGGCCCGTTGCGCCGTGGCAGCCGAAGCCGCGGCGCCTCCGGCAGTGCCCTGGGCCTGCTCGGCGACAGCCCGCGCGCTGGCGGCTGCCTGCTGCGCAGCACCGGCACTGCCCTCGGCCGCCACTGCGGCTCGTTGGGCATTGTCGGCGCTGGCCTGGGCCGCGAGGGCCGTGCCCTGGGCGGTTTCCGCCGCCTGCTGCGCAGCGGCAGCCGTCTGCTCGACCGCATCCAGCTGGCCTTTGTTCACCGCATCAGTAACGGCGACGCCAGCCTCGACATGGTTGATCCGATTCTGCGGCCGCTCGCCCTGGCTGGCAGTGAACGCCTGCTGCTCGGGGTCCCAACCCAGGTAGCGTTCGAGGGCCGCAAGGCGGACTTTCTCCGCCGTGTCCCTGGCCAGTGCATCGACATCGTTCAAGGCATTCTGCGTCCTTTTATGGGCCTGATCCAACGCCTTGATCGCCCCGACCACGGACGTTGGCTGGGCCACACCCTGACCGAGGCTCGTCAGTGCCATGGGGGCCAGGGTCACCTTGCCGTCCTTGAACTGGGTGCCCTCCCCCAGCGCATCGGCCACCGACTGGCTGGCGGCCAGTTCACGGTCGCCAAGCTTCTGGATGGCATCGTAGGCCACGAACAACTGAGCGCCATTGACCCCGTCGGTGCTGCTCGCCGTGACCGAGCCAGGCGCCATGTGGATCACCTGCCGCGTCTGGTTGGCGTTACCGATACTGACCACGCCCATGGCGGACGCGCTGTTGGGGGAATAGGTGGTGCCATTGAGCGTGACCGGGCTCACCGTTCGCAGCCCGTCGGTCACCGCACCACTGCCCAGGGCCACGCCATACTGGTGCCTCACGCTGGCGTTCGCCCCCAGGGCTACGCCTTCGTTGCCACTGACGCCTGCCGCCGTGCTCGCACCACGGCCCAGGGCCACGGAGTTGTCCCCTTGTGCGTTGGCATCGCGCGCCCCCGCGAACGAACCACCGCCACTGGCGGAGGCACCGGTGCCCACTGCGGTCGCTCGATCCCCGGAGGCCGAGGCGGACGCGCCGAGGGCCGTGGCCATATCACCGGAGGCATTGGCCTGATAGCCGAACGCATGGCTGGTTGAACCCGAGTTTTTCGCTTCGTAACCCACCGCCATGCCGAAGGCGCCAGACGCCTGGGCGCCGTGGCCGATAGCGGCGGCATCGAAGACCGCCTGGGTGCGCTCGTTACCGATCGCCATACTACCGCTCGCCTGTCCAAGCGTCAGGCGGCCAGCATTGACGAAGAGCTCACCGCCCAGGGTCAGCGAAGTCGCCCCGGTGCCGGATACGCCTGCCGGACGATAGAACAGCACGGAGTCGGTCTGGGTGCCCTTGCGCGCAGAATTGCACTTGCCCGTGTTGCCATCCCTGAAGGTGATATTCGCCTCCAAGGTGGCCGGGGTTTCGGCTTGCGGGTCATTGAGGCTGACGCATTCGCCGTCGGCGTTGGCATTGACGTGGATACCATTGCCAGCATAGGCGCTGCCGATGCCCAGCAGCGCGCTGATCCCGGTCAGGGTCAGCAGCCCGAACATCGGCCAGACGCCGGACAGACGACCCGTACCGGCCGGGCTGCCATAACGGGAGCGAACGAAGTGACGAATCGGATTGAGGGGGGCGGAACGCAGGAAAGCGATCTGCAGGGCTGAACGCGACATGACTTTCACGATGACTCACCTGTAACACGTTTGCGTGGAGCGCCGGGCTGCCATGGGGCACTGTCGACATCTGCCGACACGTTGCGCGTACACGTCTGTGGAGAAGCCCGCCGTTGCCGCGAGCCCAATTGAGTGACGGTGAATTCTGGGTAACACGTCGCGCTGGAGGTATCGGACTACTCCTAAATTCGAAGCCAATCCTTTCAAACGTTAGGTAGCGGTGAAGTACGGCCCGTGCCTTTTAGGGTCTGTATGAAAAGTTTTGAGACGAAGGTCAGGCAAGGCGAAAACAGCCGAGGAAGCGGAGTTTACGGGTTGTAAATGAGCATTCCGAGGCTGTTTTCAACGCAGCATCACCGAGTATCAAAGCTTTTCGTACAGAGCCTAGTCTCAATCTTACGTTTCTCGGCAAGGGTATATGGCTCGCCATACCTGCCGCTGACTGACGACGGCAAACGTATCAAGGCACCGATGCTTCGCCACCGATAGGACGAGGCCAGGGAGCAAGCCGTGAAAGAAGCGGTCGCCGCTGGTGACCAGGCGCTGGTCGGCGGTACCAGCCAATTGCAGTTCCGCGACATTCGCCCGAAAGCAGCCTCGGAAATCACCGATGTCGACGACGCCAGTCTGCTGCTACGCCACACCAAAGCTGACATCACAGAGCGGGTCTATCGCCGAGTTGGAGGCCTGGCAAAACCCACCAAATAGGGAAAGTTTCGGAAGCGCTGCCAAAAGAAACCATTCCCTAGGGTGTTCCCATCTAGATTCCGCCCAGTTCCGCCTGTTTCCAGGCTGCGAGTGGGGGACCAACTGGGGGACCGGAGTTAGAGATCGGAGGTCACCACCATGCCCAAGCTCACCGCGAAACTCGTAGAAAACCTCAAGGATTATGGCAAGTACGATGATGGCGATGGCCTGCGCCTTGTCATTCGAAAGTCTGGAAAAGCTTGGGTGCTGCGTTACCAGCGTGCAGGCAAGCGCAAGGAAATCGGCTTGGGTCCCTACCCCCACTATGGGCGCCAAGCCCAGTGAGGGCTCATCCAGAAGCAGAAGCTTCGGTCTGCTCATCAACGCTCGTGCGATTGAGAGCATCTGTTGCTCGCCCCCGACATCGTCATAGCGCGTTGATTACGGCGCTCCTTCAATCTCGGGAACAACTCGAACATACGCCGAACGTCCTCATCTGCATGCTTCTCTCCGATAGGAATGGTGCCCATCATGAGGTTCTCTTCCACCGTCATGTCGGGAAAGACACGGCGTCCCTCCGGTGACTGAGCGATGCCGTTGGAGGCGATGTAATGAGAGCTCTTCTGGGTGATATCGGTGCCTCGATAGAGGATCTGGCCGGCGCTCACCCTTGGTTGTCCGAAATGGACATGAGCAGCGTAGATTTCCCGGCGCCGTTAGATCCGATCGAGCTGATCGTTTCGCCTTCATTGATGGAAAGCGACACTTTCCGTAGAGCTTGAATTGGGCCGTAGTGCACGTCGATTCCGCGCAGCTCCAGAATAGGTTGGCTCATACTAGCTCCTCCTCGTCGGCGCCGAGGTAGGCCGCGATCACCTATAGGGAACCATGCGCAAACTCAGCGACGCCTACATACGCACTACGACTGAACCTTGCAAATACACAGAGAGTGAAGCGCCCGACCTGTACAAAAAAAGCCATCGACGTCTCGCCTCTCACATCTGCAATCTTCAAACCCCACTCCCCCGCAACAAGGTATGTGGCGCCACCCCAAATGCCTTCCGGAACGCATGACTGAAATGTGAAAAATCGGAAAAGCCAAACTCCAGCGCCGCCTGGGAAACACTCCTTACCTGGCCACACTCAATCGCCGTCCGGCTAGCGTTCAGCCGCTCCTTCCAGATCTCGGCGACCGGTGACTTCTGGTGCCGGGCAAACGCCCGTGTCACCGTCCGTGTCGACACGTGATGCGCCACAGCAATCGACTCAAGCGACAGTTCAGGCTCCGTCAAATGTCGCTGAATGTAATTCATGATCCGCCCATAAAGATCAAGCTCTTGATGAATAGTCTTCAGGTCCTGTAGCTCCAGGCTAAGCACCAGTAGATCAGTGATGGTGTTGCAATAGCGCCGGGAGATCCCTTCATCCTGTAACAGCGCTACTGAACTGACCGCCTGGCCGATCATCTGCCGCAGCGGGATAACGCCGGGGCGGGCTTCGTCCAGCACCAACGCGGTAAAGTCGCCAATGCGGGGCAGGCGTTGGGCAAGCAGTGAGCGGGGGATGCGGATCAGATGGTTTTCGGTACCACCGAGGCTGAAGCGGAACGGTTGGGTTGCGTCGTAAAGAAACAAATTGCCAGCGCTGAGGCCAGCTTTGCGGGTGTCTTGTTCAATTTCGCCGTGGCCGTTGAGGGTGAAACCGAGCCATATATCGTCGGCAGGGTCGCTGCGCAAATGCTTCTCGGAGCGCACCCAGTGGTGCAGCGGCGACGACAGGGTGGTGATGTCCAGAGGGCCAATTCCGTTGACCTGTAGCACACCTTCGAAATCGCTCTGCGACGAGGGTTTACTGTCTGCCGACAGGCAATGGCGGCAGACCACTTCTCGCCAGTAATCAAAGCGGCGAGCGGGCGAAACGGCAAGGGTGGAATAATGGTTGGTCTCAGCCATGATGGCGCTCACCTTGATGCAACAACGGGGGAAAACGGTGATTGTTACCGTGGGTGATACAGGCAATAAATACGCCAGCGGCTGGCGTTGGCGCGAAAGTGTCTACCGCGGGATTGCGCAAACGTGTGGCTGTCGACAGCATCAACTCCCCTCCCCATTTCAGGGCAAAAGTCCGGTTTTGCGTAGTGCGCCGCACCCTCTTGGTTCGTGCTCCGACGGGTGTTTTGGCGCTGTCTTTTCCAACCAAACGGTTGTCCTTGCGAACAAAGCGGGGCTGGTCAGTCGTGCCTAACTTTGACCTTACGGCAACTCAGCAACCCATGCCGATGAGGTGAGCCCATGCAATTCAAACAACAGCAAGTGGCCGATGAGTTCAGGTGGCTGCACATGCGTGACCTGGCGCCCGAGGAGTTCTTGTCGTGGCTGCTCGAATGGGGGGCCTGTGCAGTGCGGGCCCGGCTGGCGAATGCCTGTTTTGAAACTGAGCGTGTGCCTGAACCTAGAACAACAAGGAGCCTGTGATGGAGTCTGCAATCGACAAACACCTCAAGTGCCCGCGCACGTTATCGCGCCGGGTGCCTGATGACTACCAGCCGCCCTTTCCGATGTGGGTGGGCCGTGCTGATGAGCAGTTGACTCAGGTGGTGATGGCTTACCTGGGCGTGCAATACAAAGGTGACGGCCAGCGCGAGCAAGCCTTGCAGGCGATGCGTGACATCGTTGCCAGCTTCAGCCTGGCCGACGGCCCGCTGACTCACGACCTGACCCACCACACCGACAACAGCGGCTACGACAACCTGATGATCGTCGGCTACTGGAAGGACGCCGGCGCCTATTGCCGCTGGGTGCGCTCGGCCGGGGTGGAGGGCTGGTGGAGTTCGCCGCAGCGTTTGAATGATGGGCTGGGTTATTACCGCGAGATCTCTGCACCGCGGGCGGAGCAGTTCGAGACGTTGTATGCGTTTCAAAGCGACTTGCCGGGCGTTGGCGCGGTCATGGACAAGACCAGTGGCGAGATCGAAGAGCACGGTTACTGGGGCTCGATGCGCGACCGTTTTCCGGTGTCGCAAACCGACTGGATGAGCCCTGACGGCGAGCTGCGGGTGGTGTCTGGCGACCCGGCCAAGGGCGGCCGGGTGGTGGTGGTTGGCCACGACAATATCGCCTTGATTCGTTCGGGCCAGGATTGGGCCGCGGCGGAGGCGGCGGAGCGTTCGTTGTACCTGGATGAGATCTTGCCGACCTTGCAGGACGGCATGGACTTCTTGCGCGACAACGGCCAGCCGTTGGGCTGTTACAGCAATCGCTTCGTGCGCAATATCGATGCCGACGGCAACTTTCTCGACATGAGTTATAACATCGGCCACTGGCGCTCGGTGGAAAAACTCGAACGCTGGGCGGAATCACACCCGACTCATTTGCGCATCTTCGTCACGTTCTTCCGAGTGGCGGCGGGGCTGCAGAAGTTACGCCTGTACCACGAGGTGTCGGTGTCCGATGCAAGCAGCCAGGTGTTCGAGTACATCAACTGCCACCCGCACACGGGCATGTTGCGTGACGCGCAAGTAAGCACCAACTAACAAAAGACTCCACGTTTAGCCCTGCACCTGCCGTTACTACGGCAGCGGGGCTCTTTTTGCCCGCGTTTGGGCTCACGATAAGGACTTGGTCCATGAAACAGCTCCGTTACCTGATGCTCGCAGCGGCCGCGCCGTGCCTGTCTGTGCAGGCAGTTGAAGTTTCGCCGGGGGATTACGAAGTGCTGCCGGCGGATAAAACCATCGGAGTGGTGTATTACCAGCACTCCACTACCGACAGTGCCTACGCCCAGGGCCACAAGGCCAGTTCGGACTTCAACCTGACCTCCGACGTTGGCATCCTGCGTTTGCTCCACGTTTATAAACTGACCGACCGGCTGACCATCGAGCCGCAGTTTTTACTGCCGTTCGGCCACGTTTCCAGCGGCGGTGACGCCTCGGCGCTGGGCAGCACCAGCGGTATCGGCGACCTCATCCTGACCGCGCCGCTCAAGTACCGCTTGAATGAGGCCAACGACACCGTTGGTGCCACAGTTTATTTGATCGCCCCGACCGGTAACTACGACCGCAAAGACGCGCTCAACCTGGGCGAAAACCGCTGGAAGGTCGACTTGCAGGCAGCGTACATCAAGCACTTCGACGAGAAGTGGGCGGTCGACGTGGTCGGTGATGCGATCTGGTACGGCGACAACGACGACTTCGGTGCCAACTCGGTTCGCCGTGAACAGGACATGTCCTACGCAGCGCAGTTGATGGGGCGCTACATCATCGACCCGGGCACGTCCCTTGCCCTTGGTTTTGGCCACACCTGGGGTGGTGAAAACAAAATTGATGGCATTTCCCAGGATGACCGCGGCGAGACCACCAACTTCCGCGTCACCGCCACCAAGTTCTTTACCGCTCAGGACCAGCTGCAGATGCAACTGGGGCGTGACCTCGCGGTAGAAAATGGACCGAAAGAGAACTTCCGTCTGAACCTCAGGTATGTCCGGGTCTTTTAACCGCCTATATAACCTCGGCCGAAATGGAGCATTCACATGACTGACCAAAACGCATCCACCGAACAACAACCTTCGCTGTACACCCGCCTGGGCGGCTACGACGTGATCTACCAGTTTGCCGGCGCGGTATTGCGCAAGACCATGGCCCACCCGGCGATTGGGCATATCTGGGCGCATATGTCCGAGTCGACCTTTCAGAAAGAGCACATCAACTTTGTCGACTTCCTCTCCCAGCACTGGGGCGGCAGCGCCAAGTACCGCGGCCGCGACATGGTCACCGCCCACCGTGGCATGGGCCTGACCGAGGTGCACTGGCAAGCCACGCTGGACTGCCTGGAGGAATGCTACAACGACTACAACCTGGCGCCGGAGCTGCGCAAAGAGGTCAACGACTTTTTGGTCAAGTTCAAGCCGGCGGTGATCGGCAGCCCGTCCTACCGCGACGTGGTGCTGGCCAACCCTGAAATGGACCCGGCCAAGGGCATGAAGAGCGTTGGCGTGGTCTGGCCCGCGCGCGATGAAGCGGCAGCACAGGCAGCGGTACCCAGGCTTGAGTCGTAACACCGCTCGGCCACATAGATGGGGCCCAGCACCTGGCGCAAGGTAGTCCTTCTCAACCAAGCGACTGTCCTGCTCAACCAAGTGCCGCCCGCATGCTGGCGCTAGCTTAGTAGCAAGCCCAGCCACGGCGGGCCTTTCGCATAGCCATTTGCCAGGCCCTGAGGCCTGGCATCGGAAACAGGACACACCATGGCCATCACCCGCCCGACGCTCGAACAACTGCAGGCCCTCGCCACTCGCCTGCATCTGCAACTGACCCCCGAGCAAGCCAGCGAATACCTGGCGCTTATGCAGCCCAGCCTGGACGCCTACGACCTGGTCGACGAGCTGCCCGACTTCACCCCGCTGGTGCGCTACGAGCGCACCTCCGGTTATCGCCCGTCCAGCCTCGAAAACCCTCTGAACGCCTGGTACTACCGCACCGAGGTGATGGGCGCCAGCTCTGGGAAGCTGCTCGGTAAAACCGTTGCCCTGAAAGACAACATCTCCCTGGCCGGTGTGCCAATGATGAATGGCGCCGCGCCGCTGGCTGGCCATTTGCCAGCGTTCGATGCCACCGTGGTGACCCGTTTGCTCGACGCCGGGGTGACCATCCTCGGCAAGGCCACCTGCGAGCACTACTGCCTGTCTGGCGCGAGCCATACTTCAGACCCGGCCCCGGTGCACAACCCACTGCGTCCGGGCTTCAGCACCGGTGGCTCGTCGTCGGGCAGTGCGGCGCTGGTGGCGGCTGGCGAAGTCGACCTGGCAGTGGGCGGCGATCAAGGCGGCTCGGCGCGTATTCCTGCGGCGTGGTGCGGCATTTATGGCCTGAAGCCGACCTTCGGCCTGGTGCCGTATACCGGGGTGATGGCGGTCGAGGCGACCTTCGACCATCTCGGCCCGATGACCAACAACGTGCGCGACAACGCTCTGATGCTGGAAGTGATGGCTGGCGCCGATGGGCTCGATCCACGCCAGGGCGCGCCTGAAATCGACGCTTACAGCCACTACCTTGATCGTGGCGTGGATGGCCTGCGTATCGGCATCCTTCAGCAAGGCTTCGAGCTGGCCAACCTCGACCCGCGGGTTGCCAAGTCGGTGCGCAGCGCCATCACTCAGTTTGAAGCGTTGGGTGCGCTGGTCGAGGAAGTCTCAGTGCCCGAGCACGCCTTGGCCGGCGCGTTGTGGGGCCCGATCGGCTGCGAAGGCCTGACCATGCAGATGATGCACGGCAACGGTGCAGGCTTTAACTGGAAGGGCCTGTACGACGTCGGCCTGCTCGACAAACAGGTCAGCTGGCGCACCCAGGCCGACGCCCTCTCGCCTTCGCTCAAGTTATGCATGCTGGTCGGCCAGTTTGGCCTCGACCACTACCACGGCCGTTACTACGCCAAGGCGCAGAACATCGCCCGCTTCGCCCGCGCCGGTTACGACAAGGCGCTGGAGCAATACGACCTGCTGGTGATGCCGACCGTGCCGATCATCGCCCAGCCGCTGCCGAAGGCAGATTGCTCGATCACCGATAACGTCTCGCGGGCATTGGAAATGCTAGGTAATACCGCCGCCCAGGACATCACCGGCCACCCGGCCATGTCCATCCCCTGCGGTTTGGTCGACGGCTTGCCCGTTGGGCTGATGCTGGTCGGCAAGCATTACGCCGAGGGCACCATTTACCAAGCGGCGGCGGCATTCGAAGGTGCGGTGGACTGGCGCACGCTGTAAGCAAGCGCCAGCCGCTACGCCCCGGCAACACAACAACTAGAACAGCAACATCATTCAACAACCGCGCTGAACGAGAGGAGTAATCCCATGACGGCAACATCAACCCCGGGTGAGCGGGCGCGGGCACTGTACGCAGTGCTCAAGAACAAGGACCTGATCCCCGAAGGCTATATTGAGCAGCTCACCCAGCTGATGGAACACGGCTGGAGCCCGGACAACGGCGCGCGCATTGTCGCCAAGGCCTGGGTCGATCCGGCCTTCCGCGAGCTGCTGCTCAAGGACGGCACCGCCGCCTGCGCGCAGTTCGGTTTCACTGGGCCGCAGGGCGAATACATCGTTGCCCTGGAAGACACCCCAACGCTGAAAAACGTGATCGTCTGCAGCCTGTGTTCGTGCACCAACTGGCCGGTGCTGGGCCTGCCGCCCGAGTGGTACAAGGGCTTCGAATTCCGCGCGCGGCTGGTACGGGAGGGGCGCACGGTATTGCGCGAGCTGGGCACCGAGTTGCCGGAACACGTGGTGATCAAGGTCTGGGACACCAGCGCTGAAAGCCGTTACCTGGTGCTGCCACTGCGGCCAGCGGGCTCCGAGCACATGAGCGAAGAGCAGCTACGCCAACTGGTCACCAAGGACGTGCTGATCGGCGTCGCCCTGCCGTGTGTTGGCTGAGCAACACGCCCAACCCCTTACCCTTGCGGAGTGTTCAAAATGGATGGCTTTCACGATCTCGGCGGTTTCCAGGGCTTTGGCAAAGTGCCCCACCGCATCAACAGCCTCAGCTACAAGCAGGTGTTCAAGCAGGACTGGGAGCACCTGGCCTATAGCCTGATGTTCATTGGCGCCGACCACATGGGCAAGTTCAGCGTCGACGAAATCCGTCATGCCGTGGAGCGTATCGATGTGCGCCAGCATGTCGGCACCGAGTATTACGAGCGCTATGTCATCGCGACCGCCACCCTGCTGGTCGAGACCGGCGTCATCACCCAGGGCGAACTGGATGAGGCCCTCGGCTCGCACTTCAAGCTGGCCAACCCGGCCCATGCCCAAGGTCGTGAGGCGATCACCGGGCGCCCGCCATTTGAAGTCGGCGACCGGGTCATCGTGCGTGATGAATACGTGGCCGGGCATGTGCGCATGCCGGCCTATGTGCGCGGCAAGCAAGGCGTGGTGCTGCACCGCACCACTGCGCAGTGGCCGTTCCCGGATGCGATTGGCCACGGCGACCGCAGCGCAGCGCATCAACCGACTTACCACGTCGAGTTCCGGGTAAAAGACCTGTGGGGCGATGCCGCCGACGATGGCCTGGTGGTGGTCGACCTGTTCGAGAGCTATCTGGACAAGGTCGACAGCCCGCAAGCGGTGCACGCATGACTGCCGGCGCCCAGGCAGGCCGACTGCCGGTGACGGTCCTTTCCGGCTTCCTCGGCGCGGGCAAGACCACCCTGCTCAACCATATCCTGCGCAATCGCCAGGGTTTGAAAGTGGCGGTGATCGTCAACGACATGAGCGAGGTCAACATCGACGCCGCCGAGGTGCAACGTGATGTAACGCTGCACCGTGGCCAGGACGAGTTGATCGAGATGAGCAACGGCTGCATCTGCTGTACCCTGCGCGCCGACCTGCTCGAGCAGATCAGCGCGCTGGCGCGCCAGCAGCGTTTTGATTATCTGCTGATCGAGTCCACCGGCATCTCCGAGCCGATGCCGGTGGCCGAGACCTTTGCCTTTCTCGACACCGAAGGTTTCAGCCTCAGCGAACTGGCGCGGCTGGACACCTTGGTCACCGTGGTTGATGCCAGCCAGTTTCAGGCGTTGCTCGACTCGCCGGAAACCGTCGAGCGCGCCGACGCCGCGGCGCCGCGGCGCCCGTTGGCTGACCTGCTGATCGAGCAGGTCGAGTACGCCAACGTTATTCTAGTGAACAAGTGTGACCTGATAGAGGACGCGCAATACCAGACGCTGCGAGCGGTGCTGGCCGGGCTCAATCCCCGGGCACAGATTCTGCCGGTGGTGGCTGGCAATGTGGAACTGTCAAGCATCCTCGGCACCCAGCTGTTCGACCTGCCCAGCCTGGCGGTCGCGCCCGGTTGGATGAAGCAGATGGACGCCGACGACACTCCGACCGCCGAGTCGGACACCTACGGCGTGACCTCGTGGGTCTATCGCGAGCGCGCCCCGTTTCACCCGCAACGCCTGCTCGAATTTCTCTCCCGCCCGTGGAGCAATGGCCGCCTGCTGCGCAGCAAAGGCTACTTCTGGCTCGCAAGCCGCCACCGTGAAATCGGCCTGCTGGTGCAAAGCGGCAAGCAGTTCCAGTGGGACTACGTCGGCCATTGGTGGCACTTCATCGACCCGTCGCAGTGGCCGCAGGACAAGTACCGCCTGCAGGGGATCATGGCCAAGTGGGACAGCGTCGTCGGCGATTGCCGGCAAGAGTTGGTGTTCATTGGCCAGGACCTGGATACCGCAACGTTACAACGCGAGCTCGATCACTGCCTGTTGAGCGCAGACGAAATCGCTACCGGGCCATCGGCCTGGCCAGCACTGCCTTGGGCGAGCAGCTTTGACAGCCTCGCCTTGTCGACCAGCCAGGCGCAGGTATTACCGGCTGCTGCCGCTATCTAGTTGGAGATGTAGCCATGCTGTTTTTTAATCGCACCAGTCGCTGGATACTGACCCCCCTCGCCGACCGCCTCGACCAGCCCGACCAGCCGAGTACGCCGCTGTCGTCGCGCAACCCGCTGCTGCGGCGCATCCTCACCGGCGTCGAGCAGCTGCTCCAGGAGCGGCGCACGCTCAAAGAGCAAGCTCGCGAACTCGCCGCGCAGGTGAGCCAACTGCAACAGCACCTGGCTGATCGCGACGAATGTGCGCAGCAGTCGCAAGCGCGCTGGACGCTGGTCACCAAAGGTGCGGATGCGTTGTTCTGGCAACTGCATCTGACTGCCACAGGCATGCCTGCGCCAACGTGCGCGATGCACTGGACGGGCTCCGCCTCGATCCATGCACCGCATCTGCCCGAGCTGGGTCAGTGGCACGACCAGCTGCATCCGGCTGATCGCCACGCCCATCAGCAAGCACTGGCCCGGCACCTCGCCGACCGCAGCGGCCGCACACGGTTCGAGCTGGACCTGCGCATGAAATTCACCGCCGGCGGCGATTATCGCTGGTGCCGGGTCAGCGGCAGTTCGCTGCGTGACGGCAACGGCGTTGCCATCGCCACAGCGGGTACGCTGCGGGACATCCATGAGCAACAGCTGCACATTCAGGAGCTGGAGCTGGCCGCCGAGCGTTTTGACATTTCCCGCGAGATGCTCCACGACGGCCTGTGGGACATCGAAGTCGTCGCCGGGGACCCGGCTAACCCGAGCAACACCATCTGGTGGTCGTCGCAGATGCGCCGGCTGCTCGGCTGCACCACCGTCGAAGAATTCCCCAACACCCTGGAAAGCTGGACCTCACGCCTGCACCCCGACGACAGTGCCCGCGCCATCGCGGCGTTTGTCGCCCATGTCGACGATCGCAGCGGCAACACCCCGTTCGATGTCGAGTACCGGCTTCGTCACCAAAACGGCGCCTACCGGTGGTTCCGCGGTCGCGGGCAAACCCGCAGGGCTGCGGACGGCGCGCCGTTGCGGGTAGTCGGGGCTATAACTGATATTCATGCTCGGCATGAGGAAAGCACCATCCGCGAGGCACAGGCGCAACAGCATCAGGTGATGCAGGAAACCTTAGGCAAATTGACCCACATCGTCGCCACCATCCAGGGCATCGCCAGCCAGACCAACCTGCTGGCCTTGAACGCCGCCATCGAAGCCGCCCGTGCAGGCGAAGCCGGGCGCGGTTTTGCGGTGGTAGCCGACGAGGTGCGCAAACTCGCAACCCGTACAAGTCAGGCAACTCAGCAAGCCGCGCAGATGATCGACAGCTGACCCGCGCAAGCGCCGCGTTAAATGTTCAGCCAGGAAGCGCTCGGGTGGAAGGCCACCAATGCACCTTTTCAGAGGCAAGTGTAATGGCTCGACACCTACGCTGATGCTGTGTTCAGCACCAACAGTGTGAAAGCTGTGAGAAAGTCTGGAAAAGGTGGGATTCAGGGTCGTAATGCTCAGGAATGTCACCAGACTCCAGACCTACGCCACCAACTTTTGGGGCCGCGCTTGTCGGCGACGGGACGCGAAGCGGCTCCAATATTTAGGCGCCAGGTCGATAGCTGCTAGCAATAGCCAAGCATATCTCCCACCTACGCTGCCTTCGATAGATCGCCCCTTCCTAACGTGAGTCATTAGGCAGCACGTCCATCACAATCCACAGTAAACCAGTGAAAGCGACGCTAATAATGGGGGACCAGATGGGGGACCCAAAACGCTTAGGCACAAAAAAGCCCTGAAAAATCAGGGCTTTAATGAGAATTGGTGGCGGAAGCGTAGAGATTCGAACTCTAGGATAGTTGCCCATCGACGGTTTTCAAGACCGTGGTACAAGTGCCCTAATCATGGGGCGCAAACACCAAAATCGATTCCAAAACAAAGGCGAAATGGCTCGGCTACAGCCCGCATTCTATAAAGGTCGCCGTTTCAGTTTTGGAACCGATTTTCACCCCTTTCTTTGGCGTTCTGCCACCCCGTCAGCCGTCCTGGCTGGCGTCACTCTCACTCCGCTTCACGCTCAGCATGAGCCCATAGTCTGGCCGCCTCGGCGAGCTCCAGCATCTCGACCAGCGCACCAGCATCAACGACCTGTCGGCGATGCGCTGAAATGGCCATTTCGGTCATCACCGCAGAGCGCCCGTCTGGATCGGTGATCATCGCCATCTGGTCGTTGAGCGCATCCATCCAGGGCTGCGGGATTCCCGCCGCGCTACTGCGCACGACACCACCACGATTGCGCATAGAGCACGCCATCCACCTCCTCAACACCCGTGACGTTCATTCCGCCTTGAGCCATCCCGGTCACGCACGCGTCGTGTAGCCGCGGGATAACGTCAGGACCTGGGGTTGGGTTGAATACCCATGCGCCCAGGCACTGCCGTCCGAGCACTGAACTGTGTCCGTACTCGATGTGAACGTCAGCGCGAATCGGCTGGATCTTCGTGAGCTGTCCATTGGGGATCGCAACGCCGCGCACTCGGCGGCGAACAAGGAGGAAGTACATACGGCACCAATACTGTATATCGATACAGTATTTGAGCATTGCACTCGCAGCTCGCGCCAGTACCGCCTGGCGGACTATGCTTGCTCGAGCAGGAGGGACGGGAAATGTGTGGACGGCTGACCCAGTACAGAGGCATTCACGACTTCGTTGAAGTACTCAGCATGCCGGATGTCTGGAGAAACAACGTCGGGGATCAGGCGCTGCTGCGGTACAACGTTGCGCCTACTACGCCCGTTGCCGTGCTGCGCGTCGATGAGGACGGCCCGCGGGCGGACTTTGTGAGGTGGGGGTGGCGACCACATTGGGCGACCGATCGCGCCGCGCCAATCAATGCCCGCGTCGAGAAGGTCGCTCACGGCCCGTTCTTCCGGGCCATCTGGCCGCATCGGGCTATTACGCCTATCGACGGCTGGTACGAGTGGGTTGATGAGGGTGGCCCAAAGAAGCAGCCGTACTACATCCGGCGGCGGGACGGCCAGCCAGCGCTATGCGCCAGCATCGGTCAATTCACCGGCAACGAGCACGACGGCTTCGTTATCATCACAGCCGACGCCCAGGGCGGGCTTGTTGACGTGCACGACCGCCGGCCAGTGGTGCTGGAGCCGGAACTGGCGCGAGAGTGGATTGCAGCCGGGATGCCCAGCGAGCACGCAGAACAGATGGTGCTGAACCTGGGGGAACCAGCCGAGGCATTCGAGTGGTACAAGGTCAGCACAGCCGTAGGGAACGTGCGGAACCAGGGGCCTGAGCTGATAGCGCCTCAGTGACGACTCAGCGGCGCTCGCCCCATGGCATCTGAGTGGTACTCATGAGCCGCCTTGATCTGCGATTCCAATATCAGCCGCAAGCGCTCCACTTCCTGCGCAGGCAATCCAGCCTCTTGTGCCTCAAGATGGCGCCTCATAGCCTCCTCGACATCCTTGTAGACCTGATGGTCTGGCATCACGACTTCGCGCTTGTCTTTCATGCTCGCCTCCCTGGCGATCAGTGGATGATATGAGGCGCCTTGCCGGTAGCGATGAGCTGATGCTCAGTCACCTGGCGGTAAAGCCGATCGGCCAATACTCGGTGCCGCTCGACATCCTCGGGGGGCTCACCATCAGCCACGGCCTGCTGTAGGCGTCGATTGGCGTCGAGCGCCTGGCGAAGCAACTCTTCACCGGCGGCGACCATTCCTTCAAGCGTTCGCTTCACTGACCTACCCCGATGGCTTTGTCAGGCCATTATAGGACGCTTCACAGGCCAGGCCGGCTATTCGGGCTTTGTAATCAGGCCGTCTTGGATCTAAGCCTGTCTTGATCGGTTGGTTTCGCGGTCGCTGCACCAACAGTGAATTTTTCGGAGAAGTGATTCAGAAATGTCTCGATCAGGTGCCCGTGGTAGAAAGAGTACACCTCAGGATCTACCACCTCCCCTGCAGGCGGAACGACGTTGAACACGAGCCTGTCCTCATACTTAGGATTGGCTTTGAAGTATGCTTTCTTACCCCAGCGAGACTTGTGCGTATAGAAGCCCTGATGGGTTCTTTCCCAAGTAGTAATAGAGCCCTCACGCTCTTCTTGGTCAATCTTCCCGTCAAAGGCTTTGAGTAGTGCCGCTGGGGTCTGCGTAAAAAAACGAACTGCCATGTCAGATCTCCTATAGTGAATAGCCTTGATATCATATGACCATCACTCAGGAAATAGTGTTTTAGCCTAATTGCAGGCATTCACCGCCGCCCCCAGCAGGCTCTCGTACCCGACACGCTGGCGGCGCTCAGCCAGTAGCGCACGCACCTTCACTTCCAGGCTATCGGACTTACGCAGGCCGGCAGCCGCCCACGGCGGCACGGCAACATCAGGCGCGCGGCACGGCACCTGCACGGGCACCTCGACGCGCACGTACTGCACCTGCGGCTCAGTGTGGCTAGCGCACCCGGCTAGAGCCAGGACACCCACCATCCCGCTCCCAGAGGCAAGGCCACGGATTACCTGGCTTACAGCCTGGAAAAAGCCAATCTCACACCCGCGGAATCGCCAGTTGCCCACCAGCATCATAAGCCAAGCTCCTTGTCGATGATCGAGGAAGCGGCGGCACACTGATCGCCACCGGTGCGCTCCTGCTGCAGGCGGTTCGCCGCCGCGTAGTCGTCCTGGGCGCTGGCCATAGCCTCACTCACCGCTTTCTCTGCCCTGGCCTGGCGCTCGTTAGCGGCCAGTGTCAGGTCGCCCAGGGCCTTGCCCTGCTCCTGCGCCAGGCCGGCCAAGTTGTCGCGCTCCGCGGCGCACTGGGCGGCCTGGTCCTGCTCAGTATCCAGCAGCGGCCGGAAGTGGTTTGTGGTTGCCCAGGTGCCGACGGCAATGCCGAGCAGGATCAGCAGGCCGGCGCCGGCGAGGCGAATCAGCCAAGCGTTCATGCCAGCACCCGCACAGCCAGGTCATAAAGCGCTTTCCGCTCAGCTGCGCCATGCGGCACGCGCCCAGGCTGACCGGTGTTGATAATGCTGCCGATATCGCTGATGCGGGCGGCGTCGGCCAGATCGTTCAGGCCGCGCTGTGACCACCACCAGGCTGCCGACTGCGCAGCGTGCTCGGGCTGCTCGAGCAGCTCAGGTTGTTCGAGCAGGGGCAGACCCAGGGCCTGGCCAGCGGCGCGGTAGTTGTCGCGACCGGTCAGCTGGATCAGGCCGCGACCGCGGAATCGCCAGCCATCGCCGGACGACTCAGGACCGTTGCCCATCCGGCCGCCGTATACGGCATTGCCCAGGCGCTCAGGCTTTCCGCCCAGTTCGTCCGCCCGCGGCACAAGGGATCGCCAGCGGCTGCCAGCAGGAGATGCCTGTCCAATCTGACGAATACGATCGGCGCGGTAGTTCAGGCTCTCCACCAGGTTGCGCAGCTGGCCAGACTCGTGGCCTACCTGGGCGAGGAAGGAAGCGATGCGCAGGCGGCTATCGATCTTCCAGCGCTGCATCGCGCGGTTCAGTGCGGGCACAAAAATGCCCGCGACTGGGCGGGCATTTGGGAGTATCTGCAGCAGCTGCTGCTCAGTGATCGGCATTCGGGTTCTCCAGGCGAAAAAATACCGCCATGCGGCGGTTGTCTGTCGGATGTGTAGATTTATGCGGGCGGCACTGGCCAGTCGATTGTTGCGGGGTACCCAGGCTGATCAGGCAGACGATTGAGCCCGATGCGGTACCGCTTCCACTCCTTGAGCAACGCCGCTTCCGCTTCGGTTGCATCTTCGAGGTCGACTGCATCCTGCAGCGGAGCAATGGTGGCATCAGCAATGGATCGCAGGCGAGATGTTTCGCCCCCGACCCAGGAAAGCCGATCTGCTGCTTCCTTATCTGCCTTCATTTCGGCGGTTATCATCTTGCTCCAGTCGATGTTGCTCATCGTGTGACTCCCACCTCTACAGGATATTCTTCAGTTTGGCTTGAATCTGCCGGAGTGCCGTACAGCGGCAAATCTACTTGACCGTTATGGTTAGTGACCCGGATCGGCTGCGGGAATTTGGTAGCTTCGGGTGCGTTAGGGCCATAAGGAAGACGCAGGGCTACAGTCAAGACACCTTCGACCTTCTCTACCGGACCGCAGAACCAATCTGAATCGATCGCTTCGCACGGCAAGGTTGCGCCATCGGCAAGAGGTGATAGATCGAAGACCTCGCCGTTTACAATCAATGCGTCACCGTCCCTGGACAGAAACAGAGTCTCATCCATTCGCGTCGGATATAGTGTGATGATCATTAGAGCCATCGTCCTATGGTTATGTAACGAACGACAAAGTTCTGCGCCACTCCGCCGTTGCGGACGATTATGGTGAATTGAGAGCCACTGGAGGGGTAGCAGTTCGTAACGCCGTAGTGGTCGTTACTCGCGTTAGGGCCAACCAGCGCGAACGGCGTGAAAACACCATATGCATAGGCTGCAGGAAGATTTACGGCATATGTGTTGGATACGCTATTTGCTGGAAACGATGGCGTTTGAATATTGACACCCGCTGACGTGCAGATCATTGTCCCGTCCGCAAATTTGACGTATCGCCCGTTGGCATTGCTTCCGGCCTCCATTATTGCCCCGGTCGGGACGCCTCCAGAACTCGAAACGGTCCCAAGGATATTAGCAAATGCAGCAGTCCCGAGGTCCGTAAGGAAAACTTCCCGCCCCCATACGCTCCATGTCGAGTTTCCGACGTTAAAGGCCCGCCCCGCACGACGGCCAGAAAACATATCCACAGCGTGTTGGACAACGTAGCCGCCAACGGTCACGACGTGGATCAATATGAAAGTCATGTTCGGCGGTCTGTTGGCAGCTGAACCGCTGGCCGCGTTCCACCAACCTTCGGTCATTGCCAGATTGCAATCATCGTTAGGGACTGGTCGGCCGATGGGGGCAGAAACCCCAATAGTGTCCAAGAACTGGAAGTTGTTGTTGATCCTCGTGAACGCGGTGCGCGGATCATCACCGTCCAGGGCCGAGGGCGGCGTGCCGAGATTTACCTGTTGAAGTGCCATCGAAGCCTCATTCAGTCGAAGTTGGTGACGTCCACGATCATCATCGTGGGGGCTGCCATTGGTGGAGAGTTCGGTGGTGGCGGAGTACCACCGCCACCCGTGGGCCTTGAGGAAATGGGAAGCTCACCCACGGCGCAAGAACTGGGGCCGACCGTGATCCCGTATGACATTTGCACCCAATAGGGAACACCCGCCTGGGCAGCCCCAACCCCACGTTTAGGGAAATGACCAAGCCCAGCCGCAAACCTTCGGGATGTGCTCGGCCACGGAACAGAAGTACCTGGGCCGGCATTTCGGGAGATTCCGCTGACCCGTAGAAAGTTGCTGTCAGAGTCGAAAGTGAGAACGCCTGCCTCGCTGAAGAACTGCAACCCCGAGGTTGAAGGCACGATTTCCTGATCAGCGAAGCCGTATATGCGTAGAGCTACTTGCGCCGAGACTTTAAACCTCCAGGTGGTTCCAACCTTCGACCAGAGGGCAACAAAAACAGGGGTGTCAGAAGAAAAAAACAAGCTTCTGACATTGCTTGGAACTGCAATATCAAAGTAATACCCAACGGACACAAACGGCCCGGTATTTGCTGTAAAGGGTCCAGCATATGACGTTCGAAACGCGAGAGTCGCAACTCGGACCTCCGCGTCTATTTGGAAAACGCCGTCATCAAACCAGATGGTTCCACCTGCTGGCATCAGTAAGTTCCCACTGAGATACTGACGTTTCTTCTCGGCACTGGCTGGCCAGTCAGTGGGTTATTGAAGTCCACGTATGCCCACGACAAGATGGCACCCGATATCGAAACGTTTGGATAGGCATATGGATTGGCAAGTGTCAGATCAGCTGAGTCGTCCTCCACGAAGAAAAATGGTTCACCTCCGGCCACAAGGGAAGGAACTGAAATTGACCCATTTGCGCCACCTGTTGAAAAAGTTGCGGTGATGCGGCCGATGCGAGTTGTCGCATCCAGCCGCAAGTTCCCAGCAGCGTCCCAAGTCTGCAAACCTATAGGCATATCACCCCCAGATACCGAGTCTCATCCGCATACGCGCCGTGTCGTACACCGTCAGCAGCTGATGAGTGATGTTCATCCGTCCGAGCCCAGGACGAATCCCGTTGATCTCAAACTCATTCGTGACGAAGTTGATCCTCATTCCTTGCTGGCCAGGAATGTAATTCGCACTCTTGAGCTCGCCAGTGATGATCAGGTTGATGATGTCGGCTTGGTTGATGATCGCGCTGTTCATGAACACCTGGCCGTTGTTGATCGCGAAGACTGACTTCGGCGTGCCTCCTGGCTGGTGCATGACGGAGAACAGGTTGGCCAGGAAGACGATCATCGATTGCATTCCCTCCGGGGTGTTCTCGACCGAAACGCCCATCCCCGCGCCGTAGTAGACGCCGTTCACGTCAACGCCAACCTTGATGTTGCGCGTCGCGCGAATGTCGCCATCCAGTTCAACCAGGGCCTCGGCGTTATCCTCTACCATCGCCTTGGTGTCGCCCACCTGTGCAGTCAGGGTATCGTTGTCACGCGCCAGCGCGGACACGTCGTCTGTGAGCGTCTCCACGGTGCGAACTACTCGCGCCAAGTTGCCGCCGACCTGCGCCTTGACCTCGTCGACCTGCTTGGCGATCGCCATGTCTGCTTGCGCGAACGCCGAGTAGATCGACCAAGCCCCAGCGTGGGAGCCAGTTTCGCCCGCGCGCCAGCCCTCGGTCGCGCCTGCCATCTTGGGCGAGACAGCCGCCTCTACGCCGAGAATTCGGCTCGCCATGGCG
This sequence comes from Pseudomonas sp. NY15374, assembly GCF_048068255.1. Lineage (NCBI taxonomy): Bacteria > Pseudomonadati > Pseudomonadota > Gammaproteobacteria > Pseudomonadales > Pseudomonadaceae > Pseudomonas > Pseudomonas sp. NY15374. The sequence goes on along the minus strand of NZ_JBLUPZ010000005.1, from coordinate 38,722 downwards.
GTGAGCTCGCCATTGATCTCCTCTACGCTGGTCTCGACGCCATCCACGCGCACCGCCAGAGCTGTGACCATTTCCCCAAGAGACGCATAGTCGCCCAGGTACTCCCAGAATCCGGAATCGCCCACCGGGGTTCCCGCTAGTACATCAACTTTCGCCCGGTACAGCTTGCCGTCGTGCTTGACCAGGGTTCCGGCCAGGTATGGCTGATCTTGCTTCCACTCTTCAGCGCCAGCGAGGTCAGCGAGCTGAGCCGACAAGGAGTCGATCTGGACCTGCAGCGCCTTGTCACCCTCCTTGAACCGCTCGTTGACCGACCCGGGGCCGTCCCCGCCGATCTTCCCGATTTCACTGAGCAGCTGCTGGCCGAGGTGGCTTTCGGTGATCTTCCCGTCCAGGTACTCGAGCACAGCCGACGAGTCGGCGCTCGACTGACCATAGACCCAATCCGACCACGGACCGATGTTGCCGGTACGGTCTACCAGACGACCTCGGAAGTAACGCACCACCGCCGCGGCCATGCCCGAGTGCAGGTAGGTCGGCGTCGGATAAGCGAACTGCCCTAATGGAAGCGGGTTCTGTCCGGTAGGCTCCGATGCCATCTGGATCTCGGTGTAAGCCGTGTCATCAGCACCAGGCTGGAATCCCCAGTTCAGCCGAATTGCAAATATCTCAGACGTTGTATTCATGAACGCCAAGGCTGGAGGCGCACCTTCTTTTCCTTTCAACTCGGTCAACATCGAGTCGCACCAAGGCGATGTGATGTCGAACGCGCTCACCGCCCGAACACGCGCAAGGTAGGCGCCAGCGTAGATGCCCGTCACGTCCACTGACGTGGTGCCCACTCGCTGCAGGCGAATCCAGTTGCCGTTGTTCCTGCGCCACTCCACGTCGTATGCGACCGCGCCCTCCACTGCCGGCCATGCGATCGTCATCGTGCTGACGGCAATGCCCTGGTCGACGGCGTAGCCAGAGGTCAGGGTTACGCTCGCCGGCGGTGGCACCGTTGTCACAGGGATAACGCTGATCGGCCGCTCCTCGAGCTTGGCGCCGGTGTCGATTGCTGCGAACTTGGTGGGGTTGAACTCCAGCGCGGTGAACTCGTACTCGCCCTCAGTGGTGCGCACGCGCTTGAGCACACGGAACAGCTGGACGGCCAGGTCTTCGTAGTCGATCGCCCACTGCAGTTCAGGCTCTGGCTGCAGGGCATAGGCAGTGGTCACCGTCACAGCGCGACCACTCACCGACTGCACCGTCCTGCCCTGGGCGGTACCATTCGGCAAGTTGATGATCAGGCGGTCACCGGCCTTGATAGGCGTGTCACGATCCAACGTCACGACACGGCCTGCGGCTGCAGAGATGCGGCCACCATTCGGGCGCCCGGCGACCAGCTCATCAGCAACCGGGATGACGAAACCAGGCAACACGTTTGCGCCTTCCATCCCGGTCTTGAACGAGACCGTGCGGTCCTGGTTGTTGCTCAGCAGCGCCCACTTGCCGCGGCGCTGGGCCTCGCTGGCACGAGTGCAGCCGATAGCGGAGATTTCAACGGGGCGATCCCGGTAGCGGCGCTGCAGTGCAATGTCGGTGACCGGTATTACGTCCGTGTCGTAGTTGTTTGCCGGGTTGTCGTAGCTCACCAGGGCGCGGCTGTAGTGCGTGTCGCGGCCCGCGCCGCCGTAAACGAAGTCGCCGCCGATCACGTTCGACCGAGTGAAGACGTAGTCAATGTCCTGCGCGCGAGGCATGTCGGCCTGCATGTACAGCGAGCCCTGCGCCCAATAGACCATCCCCCGATAGATCGCCGAGAGGTCGCGCAGCAGCGTCCAGGCCTCTGCCTTCCCTTGGAGGTTCAGGTCGCACAGGTAGCGAGGCTCCTGGCCGCCCAAACCGTCCGGCACCAGCTGGTCGCAGTACTGGGCGATGCGGTACATCTCCCACTTGTCGACCATCCATGGCTGGATTCGCTTGCCCAGGCCGAAGCGGTCATTCACACACAGGCCGTAGGTGGCCCATACCGGGTTGTTGGTCCAGGCCTGTTTGAAGGTGCCATCCCAGATGCCAGCGTAGGTTCGGGTCTCCGGGTCATAGTTGCTCGGTACCGGCCAGCGCTGCGCCTTGCAGTTGACCGTCACCGCTGGGATGTTCTGGAACTGCTCGGCGTTGAACTCGATGTACAGCAGCGCGGTGTTCGGATAGCGCAGCTTCTGGTCAATGATCTCGGTGTAGCCAGCGATCACCATCTGATCAGCAATCGTGCCGCTGTTGGCGTTAGGCGTGATGCGGCGAACACGGAAGGCCCAGCCGGAGGTGGCTGGAGGTAGGTTCACAGACTCGGACCGCTGGTAGCCATTGGTGGTCTTGCCGTCCACGGCTGAACGCAGGGATTCCACGAACGCCCCACCGTCGGTGGAAACATCGATGGCGTACTCGATCCGGTAACCATTGGTGTTACCGCTGCTGTCCTGGCTGGCCAGGCGCTGCCATGAGAACCGGACACGAACCCGCGAGAGCTGCAGGTTACTCAGCGTGCGCGTGAAGGGCGTGTCGCTGCGGAGCTCGACGTTCACCGTCGTCTCGTTCTCGATCGCTGGAATACCCTGGATGTAGTCCTGCTCGATCGAGCCTGGGCGCCACTCCCACTTCACGCCGGGGAAATTCACGTTGCCGCTGGCATTCATGATCGGCGTGTTGTCGAGGTAGATATCGCGGTCGGTCGGCGTACCGTCGAACTCGCCCTCGCCCACTGCCAGCAGGATCTTGGCGATGTTCGTCGATCGTAGACTGTCCGGTGCTTCGACCGGGTTCTTCGGCTTCTTCTCGCCGCCCTTGGCGCCGGTGACTTCCGGCAGGAGTGCTGCGCCCATGCTTTCCTCCGGGCAATAAAAAACCGCCCGTAGGCGGTTGATGGTGATGCGCTATGACAGCTAGGCCTTGTCCTCGGCGTAGACCGATGCGGATATGATCGCCCCGCCCCAGCGGCGCTTCCCAATGCAGATCGGTACCGGGTTACCGCTGGCCGTGGTGTTCTTGGCGCTGCCAAAGGCATACGAGGGTAGGTTCTCGGGCGCGCCACTCATGGATAGCCCTTTGGCTTGAGGGCTGAGCATCTGGATGACGCCTCCGAGCGCCATTGACCCGCCACCCATACCAACTGCAAGCGCAGTAGCCGCAGACCATCCGAGGGGGTTCCACCATGCCAAAGCAACAATCGCGACACCGATGATGGTCTGGATCAGGCCTCCACGCTTGCTACCGCTGACGACGGGCGCAATACGAATTTCCCCATCCCCGGCGAAGCAGAGCTCCTCTTTCTTGAGATTCCTTGAGCCTCGGAAGACTGCGAACTCAACCCCTTCGCTTTTGGCCGTTATGAGAAACCTTTCAAATCCCGGAATCTGCACGCAGAGCGCCTTGATCGCCTCCGCTGGTGATCGCACGGACAGCCTGAAAGACCGCCCGAACTGCCTGAGTTTTCCGTACAGCACCACCGTGGTAACCGGCTGATATTCGATTGCAAGAGCCGCCATTATTTTCTCCAGACAATAAAAAACCACCCGAAGGTGGTTTGTGAGTAGCAGGACCAATCTATCAGGTGCAGCCTTTGACGCCAGCGGTAACGCGGTCTAGCGGCGACTGCCAGGTCCGGTAGAAGTGGTATTTGACCAGTGACCCCTTTCCGCTCGGGATAATATCTACCAAGTGGAGCGGTGACTGAGCGTCTGGTGCCAATACCGAATAGCGGTTTCCGGAGGTTTGTAGAACTCCGCCAATGCTCGCCCCCAGCACTGTTGTGTTCTGCCAGGTATCGCGAATGCATTCCGCAACTGCCATCGGAGTCTTCGATGACTGAAGCTCCAATTGTGGTGGGTTACTCCGGGTATCCCTAACACTCGCGCAGCCCCCCATTACCATCAAAGCCGCTGCAGCGATCACAATCCGCATGTAATCCCTCCCTATCGATGCGGGAAATCTATCACCATCAACAGGAAGGACCAAAAAACCGCGTTGGACTGGGCTTCCGGTCGATGTGTAGGTGTCACAGAGACCGCAGCTCGGTGAACGCCTTGGCGATGCAGTATGGGATGACAGCCCATGCCAGACCCATAGCCGCAGCGGCGGCCTCTTGCGGCGCGCTAGTTGCCGCGTGCATCCCAGTGAAGCCGATGATCGCACCGATCAGCGACATGATGATAGTGACAACCCACATGAATTTGGCCACTTGCAATCTCCATTTGCTGCTTGCCATGGCGAAGACCCTGGCGCTTGATTGGGCGACGAATGTACTGATTGCACGCATAGAGTGTCAATTTGCCACGACACCGCGCAGCCTCACAACCAGAAGCAAAAAGCCCAGCGTGGGGCTGGGCTCGCCGGTTTATAAGGACAACTCCAAGCCCAGGCGCTCTTTTAGCAACTGCTTGCCATATGCCTTGCCAAGCTCTAAGAGCACACCAAGGCCGGCCACACCTGCCTTTTCGGCCCCCTCCTTCGTTCTCCGCCATACTTCGGGGTCACGAACAGTGTCGAGAAACTCGTGCCCTTTGTAAGTCAATCGCTTCGGCTGCCATTCGAAATGGTTTATCCCGCCAAGACTTATCCCCGAAAGAAACCCTGCTTCATCCAGCAGCATGACGTGGTAGGAGACCCTTTGGCTGTCCGTCCTTCAATGGCTAACTCCATCCAGCCATGTGCTTCGTCATGAGCCTCAACTACAAGCAATATCTCCCGCACCAGTTCCTTATCAAGCTTCATAGGGTATTCCTCCCTTGAAAACGCGAACTGTAGCGCGAGACTGGCCAGGTATCCAGTGTGGATGAAAAGCCAGTAACCGGCTCGGCGGGCGACATAGTAGCGTTGTGCCTCTGAATGACTTTACAGAGTTTGGAGGTCCAGTGACGCTGTTCAAAAAAGCTATGCAGCTGATTCGAAATGAAAGCAAGCGGCCATGGTCGGAGGTCAATAGCTGGGCACTAGCTCTGATAGGCGGGCCCAGTTTTCTAGTCGGCAGCTTCTACCTATGGAAAGTACAAGAGGTTGCGCCAGAAATCCTGCACGCTACAGAGCAAGTCGGGGTTACATCATTGGGTCTCGCTGTTTTTGGCATCCTAGGCGTGATGCTCATTGGTTCCTGGCATTTTCTGACTATTGCCAAACGTTGCTCTGAGGTACTTCGGCAGCGCCATTACAAGTAATTCAAGCCCGGCCAAGTGTCGGGCTTTTTGTCTCAGGCCTAACTTAATCCTGGGCCATCAGTTCCAGCAGTCTCCGCGAGCCGCCCCAGTGGATCGCAACGTCAGCCTCCTGTGAGATGAGAATTCCGCGTCCTCTTAGATAGGTGACGCTTGCCAGCACCTGGTTAACAGCATCGGAAACTGTTTCGCTAGACGGTATCGCGTACCGTCCTTGGGGAAACAAGCTTTCTACGTGAGCTCGATCATCGCTCGGCGTCTCTGGCGGAAAGGTAAAGATGGTCCGGCCTGGCTCGAGGCCAGAAAACCCCTGGTTTTCATGAGCATAGAAAGCCGCAACCACCCCTCTGCTCATAGGAATAGACATCCTCCAGCTGGACCGGGGAATCCATGATCGAGCCAGCTCAGGGCTTCGCTCGCTGAACAGGTCTTGTTCTTCCTGAATTATCGAGAGCATGGCCTTTACATCTGCCGGCGCTTCGCCCGCAAATCGTTCCTTCACTGGCTGTATCAGGTCAGCCCAGCCCGAAGCCGTGATGAATCCATGCGGCGTTTCGGTGATTTTCTTGACGCGTTGCTCGGACAGCTCCGATCGACCGTCTTCATAAACCGAAAATGTACCGCGGTCTGCGCATAGGACCACGCAGTCGTCCATGCTGATCATCACGTTGTAGGTCATAGGCTATCCCCCGGCTAAGTGGCAGCCTCGCAATCTACCACGGCTAGGCGACGGTGCGCGCCAGACGCAAAAAGCCCAGCGCGGGACTGGGCTTTCGATCTCACTCCTCTTCGTCAGGGTTTGGCCCAACGACTTCCAAAGCGTGCGCTTCGGCCTCGGCCATCAGATCAGGATCGACCTCATCCTCGCTCAGACCAGAACAACCGGCACCATTCAGATACTCCTGGACAGCATTACTGAACGCAACCTCCCAATCGGAGGATTCGTAATCTTCATCATACTTCGACATAATATGAGTCTCGGCTTTTTCGAAGATGGCAATCTACCATCAATAGCTTCAAACACAATGGTGCGTTCAATGCGCATCATCAGCGTGACTGTCCGCCCATACACCCTGCGCGGATTCTAGGTGTCGACAGCCCCCATCGATCACGTCTTGTAAATTCGATTAAAACGCGTCTTTCCACGATAAAGTCGCATGCAAAATTTGCGAGCCCAATACCCACAAGTAAGAAAGGCTGCTCCGAATACTATCCAGAGCACTGTCGAGTTGGTTGTGATCAATGCATGAACGCCTTTCGCAGCCCACCAGCCAGCTATGACGCTGATGATCGTGAAGAAAATTACAACACCCCGAGGTGTGCCGTAGCGGATCTCAGCTTGACACCCCCTGCATACACTGGCGCCCCAGGGCACAGAGTTCATGCAGTGAGGGCAATCTACTGTCGTGGATGAGGTCATGGATCAATCCTTTGAGGGCTTGCAGAAAAGGCGCTGAGTCTAATGCCAGGCGGTGGATACGTGCATCCTGTGCAGGCATCCAGCGTGTACGGAAAGCCAGTAACTGGATTGGATCCATGCGTAGTAGCGTTGTGCCTCCCCCAAACGAGGAGCAGCACTGTGAACAATGATGTGATAGCGAGACTCAAGAAAGATCCAGATAACTCTGGCTCGGTGTTGGGGTGGGGTGTGTATCGCATGGCGCCGTGGGATCTAAAAGGCGTTTTTGAAACCAAGGAAGACGCTCGACTTCAGGCGGAATCCGCAGGTGAGGGTTACGTGGTGGCCTTCGGCTCACACAGGGTAGGCACCGACGACTTTGTCGGTGGTCATCCCGAGTAACCCGGGTTTCATCTCGATGCTGCCAGGGCCAGAGGCAATCACTGCACTGAGCCCCGGCTTGCCTTTGTAGCAGCGCCGGAAGTGCGTGGTTTTACCAGAGAAAACCACACGATCAACTTCGACGCCATCATCAAGGATGGCCACCTCAGAGCATGCTCCGCACCGCACGCCTTTTCTCGTCAAGAACAGATCGCTGATCGTCAACAAATAGTTCTGCTGCATGCTCTTCTCCTGCGGCCTGGCCGCTTCACTTCGCATCTCGATGACGCAATACAAGGCGCGTCCGGTCGAGCCAAGGCCCGCCGAACACGATGATTTCTGATGGCCTGCCGTACAGGTGGTGCAGCAGGAATGGGCCTGGGCCGAACACCTCAGCCTGCTCGCTCGGCAGGCCTGGGTCTGAGCCCAGATAGATCCCGGCATGGTTCGGGTGCACGGTGCGCCCCACGGCCATGACGATCATGTCGCCACGTTGTGGCCGGTCAACCTGGTAGAACCCAGCCTGCTCGTAGAGTTGCTCGTACAGGCTCGGGTTGTCTGCTTGCTCCCACCAACCATCCTCTCGGGCGTAGGCCGGGAAATCCAACCCCCACTCGCGCTGGTACCAGTCCGCGCAGACCTGCCAGCAGTCCCAGGCGCCGTGCACGAATGGACGACCCAGCAGCGCGGTCTCGCCGGTCGGTGTGATGGTCCGCAGGTCGCCCTCCGGCCACGACAGAATGTGCCAGGGCAGCCCTGTGGCTTCGCACATGGCCAGGTCACGCGGGGACGGCCTGCTGGTGGCGTCAGGGTGCGAGTGCACGATGCCGATCACCTGGCCCTGGTCTTCTGCCTCGGCGTACTGCTCGGCCGCGATCCGAAATTCCTCGGTCGGCTCGGTGGCCACGTTTTGGCATGGGAAGTAAACCTGCTTGCGGCCAACCGCCAGCAGCAGCCCACAACACTCGCGCGGGTATTCCGCCGCGGCGTGCGCTTGCACGGCAGCAAGGATGTGTTTGCGCATGCTCAGCTCCGAACGATCAGGGAGACGGCGGGAAAGCCGCCAAAGGGCAGAGGGTTGCCCACGCCGAAGCGTGGGACGCACCCGGTACCCAGGCAGCCGTCGCATTCGTCCAGCTCAGGGTTGTCGGTCAGGTTGCCGTCTTTGTCGCGGTACGGACCGGTGTAGCCACAGTTCGGCCCCCGGTACCCGTTGGTCATGGCCCAGTGGCACAGTGTGCTCATCTGCCGCCCGATGGTCTCCCCGCCAACGTCACCTGGGCTGGCCAGTTCCCAAGAAACCATCTGGCCGTTCTCCGACACTTTCTGGTCGATGTACCAGACCTCGATGCTCTCCTGGGTTGGGTCTGCCCCGGGGTTGCCGGCCGGGAAGTTCGCCGCGTCCAGAAACTGACCGAGCGTATTCCGGATGGTCAGCTTGAACTCGAGCAGGTCGGCGAAGGCGAAGCACAGCGCGGTGATTCTGCCGTTGACGTTGCCGACCGATATCGTCGGGCGTACAGCGGTACCGTCCGAGTTTGCCTCAATGCCCTCAACCTGCAGCGGCCAGGCGCCGTACTCCTCACCCTGCCACCAGATCGATTTCGCCGGCAGATGGTCGGCGTCGGCGCCAGCGGCTGCGAGTTCCTGCGCAGTGTGCGGAATGGCGTGGCCATGAAAGCGCAGCACATCAGCGCCGAAGTCAGAGCCGTCCAGTTCGAACAGCAGCACCTCGGAGCCTGGCTCAAGCTTCTGGATCTGTGAAATCAAACTCATGGGTGAAAGACCCTCTCGAGAGTCGCCGAAACCTTGAACCGCCCCCCTCCAACAGGGGCAGGTTTCGGATCCTTGCAGGTGAACAGCCCCAGTTCGCCGAGCGGAGTGGTCCAAAGAAAGGCCTTGGCGCCGCCGTGCCGGTCGAAGAATTCCATGATCTTGAGGGTCTGAGCCTTGGTGGCGATCACAGTGACTGGGTAGCTGTCCTCCTTGTTATTTGGGCCGTCGCCTACGGTCTGTCGGTACCCGCTGCCAAATTTAGACTCGCGAACCCGATACGTGATTTCAGGCGTTTCTCCGCGCTGAGTAGTCCAGGTGAAAGTTTCTATTGCCATCAGCGCCTCCCCGTGGTGTTTCGATAGCTAACCCCGCCGGGCCGCCACGAATCGGCAACGGCCTTTTCGGCTGCGAGCTGAACTTGCTTCTGCATGTTCTGCTGGAGCAATGTTGGATCGAGCTGCATTCCCTCCCCGCTTCGATCTTCCATGACTAGACTCACTGGCGCCGAGAGGCTGATCGAGGTTCCGGTACCGCCAATAGCCCTAACGCCAAGCTGTCCGCCCGCAGTTCGTGTCAAAGGCATAACGGCTTCGTCCCCCGCCTCACCCATCACCCCAAGCCTTCCGCCGGCCATGCCGAAAGCCGTTGGGGTGCTCACAATTGAATTGGTGAATGCGCCGCCATCGGCGAACATTTGCACGCCCTTCGACCAGGCGCCACCAAGAGCCTGAGGGAAATAGGCACTGGAATATCCCGCTTGCGACGCGCCGAGGTTTGACGACACGGCGCCCGGCGAACCTGCAGCCATTCCGTTACCACTTCCACCGCCAAAGTAGGCAGAGGCTGCAGACACTCCCAAGTTGACCAAGCCTCCGAGAAGCCCCGAAGCTGCCCGTCGCGCGGCGATACGAGCCATGTCAGCCACGACTGACTTCGTGAAGTCGGCGAAAGACAACTTGCCGGTAATGGCAAAGTTCACGGCCGCGTCCTCCATCGAACTGAAGGCGTTGGTGAACAATGACCTTGTCTGCCCGGCGACATCCCGGGCCTGTTCCAGGTAGTTCTGGAAGGCCGACGCTGCCCCCTTGCGCCAGTCACCCTGGGCGACGGTCATCTGGTCGTAGTTGGCGATGGTGGTTTCCTGCAGATCCTTCTCGGTCTTGCTCAAGGCTGCCAGCTTCTGGTTGTACTCATCGAGGCTCATGCCTCGGGAGCCGTCGCCGTACTGGTTTGCCAGATCCAGACGCTGCTGGTTCATACGGTCAGTGATTGCGTTCTGCTGGTCCTGCAAGCCACGCTGGCGGTCGCCAAGCCCAAGACCGTCAGCGGAGCGCTGCCCCTGCAACCTCAGCGCCAGAACCTGCTGATCGAGGGCATCGGTGTAGGTCTGCACTGCCCTTGCCTGCTTGGCCAGTCGGCCCTGCTCGTTGGTCGCCAGCACGGCAAGCTCGGTGTCGGCGTCCTTCTGAGCTTTCACCATGGATGCGCGGGCATCGGCGATCTTCTGGTCGAGTTGGACTCGCTGCTGGGCGCTGGTACTGCTCCGCCCTTTTGCCTCCTCCAGCGCCTTGATCTCTGCCTCGTAGGCGTTCGTGACCTCGGCCTTCTGTTGCTCGATGATCGCGGCGCGCTGCGAGGCATAGGACTCCTGCGAGACAAGCCCAGCCTTCTGCGCCGCGTCCAGTTCCTTCTGATAGTTCTTGTACTCAGCGAGGACGGCGTTCAAAGCGTTCTTTTGGTCATTGAAACCAGAGAGGTCAACAGGCGCGGTGCGCCCGGCAGGATCCTTGAACTGCTTGGCGATATCGGCCTGTACCCGGTTGATGTTCTCGGGCGTGAGGCGCTCATCGTTCGGATTGACCTTGCGAATCGCGTCCAGAGACTTGTTGTACTCCTTCAGCGCATCGGCGCGCTTCTCGGCGTTGGTCCTGGCGGACTTCTCAAGCGCGTCGATCTTGCCGATTGCCATAATGGCCGCCTGCTGCCGCTGGGCATCCAGCTCTTGAGCCCTCGCAATGGCTTGCTGCGTGTCTCGCTGCTGGATGAGAGCTTTGAGCTCAAGGTTGGCGTCGGTCAGCTTTTTCTGCGCTGCGGTGTCGTCAGGATCACCGTTCACCGCACTCTGCGCCGCCGCCAGGCGCTGCTGCGTCTCGACGATACGACTCGCGATGTCCTGGTCGCGGCCAATGTTTTTGATCGAATCTACGGTGGCAGCAACCTCGCCCCGCAGGGCTTTCCAACCGCGCTCCCAGATCGACAGGTTCTCGGTGACCTCCTTGCTGCGGTTTTTGATGGTATCGACGTAGGTGTCGGTGAGCAGCTTGGCGGCCCCGATGGTGTCGCCCTGCTCCTTCAAGGCAACCATCTGCGAGTAGGTCGCAGCGGTGAGGAAGTTGTACTGCTCGTTCAGATCCTTGGCTGCAGCCACCGGATCCTTGCCGATCTTCACGAACTCGGCCACGGTCTCCTCGACCGCCTTGCCAGTCGCTGAGCGCCATTCCAGGGCCGCCTCGGTGATCTGGACGAAGCTGTCAGAGGCGATCTTCCCGCTACCGGCCAGCTGGGTGAGCACCTCCGCCGCGGCGCCAGTAGTGCCGACGGTCGCAGCCACCTGCCGCGCCATTCCCGACATCTGGTCTGCCGTCGTTCCGGCGGCGTTGCCAGTTTTGATCAGCTCCTTTTGGAAGCCGACCGCCTCCTCACTGCCCGAGTAGTAGGCGTAACCGAGGGTGGCCATCGCAGCAGCCGCGACAGTGAACGGGTTCACCAGACCCATGACATAGCCACCGAGGGCCTTAACGGCCGGACCGACGCCGCCGAACATGTCCTTGAGCTGCCCGCCCTGCTGCAACAACACGGTGAGCGGCGCCTGTCCGCCTTGCAGGGACACCACGATGTCGGTGAACTGCGCCGGCACGCCGCGTAGTGCCGCAGCCGTGGCCTTGGCCGACATGCCAGTTTTGTTCAGCGCAGTATCGGCGCCGCCCAGTGCAGTGCGCGCCTGGTCGATCTTCGTCTGGTACTCGCCGAAAGTCTCCGCATCGAGCGCGCCGCTCGTGCGGAAGCCCTTCAGCTTCTGCTCCATCTGGTCCAGCCGACTCATGGCCGCGATGGTCGGGTCGATCTTGCCCAGCAGCTCCTCAAGGGCCTGCCCTTCCTCCCGATGCGCGCCGGCAGCCTTCTTCGCCGCCTCCGCCTGGCGCTCCTCGGTAGCGATCAGCGCCTGAGCCCGACTGTTGATGGCTGCCTGGCGGCTAGCACTCGCCGACAGCACGGCATTCGCCTGGGCGGTGACCTCGGCGCTCTGCTCGGTCGCCCGGTTCAGCGACTGTACGTACTGGCTAGCCTCCAGCGAGGCCTTGGCCACGGCCAAGATCCTGGCCTGCTGCTCGTCGGCGGACTCGGCAGCGCGCCGGCCAGCCTGGGCGCCAGCATCCGTGGCACTGGTGAGCGCCTCCTGCACCTTGCCCGCCTGCGCGGCCTCGGCCCGAAACGCCCCCATGTTCGCCGCGGCACTGCTGAACGCCGTAGAAGCGCTGGTAACGGCGCGCCCCACGGTGGCCATCTGCTGCGCCAATTCTGTCTGCTTGGCGTTGAGCGCCTGCAGTTCCTGCACAATCTGCCGAGTATCACCCTGCAGGCTTCCCAGGGCGGTCTCCCAGGCACGCCCGGTTCGCCCGGCCGACTCCTCGCTGCGCTTCCCGGCGTCGGTCAGCTGGTCGAGATTGTCCTTGGCCTCAACGGCATCCCCGGAGTCGATCTGAAGACCGAGAGAGGCAATGGTGGTCATGATCTACTCCATCGATTCGGCCATGACGGCCAAGGCCTCAACCTCCATGACACGGAGATCGGGAAAAATGTCGGTGAGGTCGCGGCGCTTGATACCAAGCATCGAGGCTGTTGAGGGGATGGCGGTGTAATCCAGGCCGGAGGGGCCGCCGGGGCCAACCCTCCACTGAGTTCCCAGGGCATCGAGCAGGCGGAAGGCTGGCCATACATCTGGCCAGACCTCTACCACCTCCTCCTCGATGTCATTTAGGGTCAGCCCCAGCGCCGCCAGTTGCTCGGCGGAAGGGCCGCGCTCATAGCAAGCCCGGGCCGCCGCTCTCAGTTTCCCAAGCGGGCCGGGCTGTAGGCGGCCTGGAAGGCATCGACGACCGCCTTCGGCGCGCCGGTGCAGGTGCGCACCAGATCGGTGATGGCCTCGGCGCTGAACTCGTCCTCCAGGTCCCAGCCAGTGACGATCTCGCCCAGCTGTTCGGCTTGCAGGGCGATTTCACCAGTGGTGACCTCCTCCCACGTCGCCCCGTCCTTCTGGGCCTTCTCCGCCCAGGCGTCGCGCGCCTTGTTCCAGCGATCGAACATCGCGGACAGGGCCACGCGGTCCATGTAGCGGAACTGGAACTCAACGGGCGCCGGCTCGGCGCCAATGCGCGGAACCTGCACCACGGCAGCGAAAGTGGGGTTTTGCGCGATCTTGATCTTCGCCATGAGAGTTCCTTACGCGCCGGCCAGGTAGCGAAGCGAGCGAGCCGACAGGCCGACACTGATGGTTCGGGTCATCACGTTGTTCCGCTCCATGGTTGGGTCGGGAGTGATGCTGACGTAGCCCGGGTACAGGATCTGATCGCCGTTGCGGAGCTTCATGCGGATCACTGCCAACTCCTTCGAGGCGTCGTAGCCTTCAACCGCCTCAACATATGCGGCAGTCGGCTGGTCCTCGACCACGATGGACAGGTTGGTGGGGTTCCGGTTGGTGGGGAACTGCTTGTCATCGTCGTCTTCCAGGTACCCCACGGTCGCATACTGTTGCTCGCCGCCCGAGGAGGTGAACGAGGTGACCTTGGATATCTGCACCCAGTCCGAGACAGGAAGCACAGAGCCTACGCCAGCGCCGGCGGTGAAGCGCTCTACATTGCTGGTATCCAGGCCTCCCAGAGAAAATGCGTCGGCAGCGACATTGGATGCCTTTACTGCACGGTCATTGATCAGCGCCCAACCGGAGCTGACCAAGAGAACATCGCCGTTCTGGATGGTGTGATCGGCTGAAGTCGCCACGGGCGGTTTCGCATTGGTCAGCGCCGTGAATGGGACGGCAGAGCCGATGACGCGTGCAATCTCCAGCACTGCGCCGTTCGGCAGCGGGAAGCGTGCGGCCATGGTGTTTTCCTCTTGGGTAGAAACGAAAAAGCCCGCACGCGGCGGGCTTGATGGATAAATAGGGTCTTGCAGTGGTATCACCCCGGAAGGCATCGGGCTACTGGATGTTGCACAATCCTTTTTGCAGGACGTCCTCAGCGTTTACATTAGGCCAGCCTGGGAACGTCATTGTTTGTGAGCGATTGGAAATGACCGCATTCGCCAAGAACGGGTGCGCTTTCTTAACAACCGCAATCGCGTTTGAGTAATCATCTTTTCCGTATAGACACATAAATAGCGAGTTAGCGTGAAAACTGCCAATATATGCTACCTCACCAGGCTTTACGGTGAACTCAAGTTTCTTGTTTTGCTTCACACTCAGACCGTCATAATAGGTGTAGTACCAGTGCGTCAACTCATATGTGCCTGCAGGCACTTCGTATACAAAGCTATTTCCCAGCACATTACTCTTTAGTATGTCGTCGCCAGTGACTTCATTTTTCCGCCCTAGCGTATCAAGAGATATACGGGTATCCACCGCATCTTTATTGGGGTCTTGATATTTCAGCATAACTTTAAGCCCATGGGGCTGCGTGAGGAAAGCTTCGGAAACAAAGCCGACAATTACAGCCTTATTAGGATCGAGAGGCTTAGTTTCGTCCGCACGCTGAATTAAATTTAAACTGCTCGCGCAAGCACCAAGCACCATAAAACTCAAGAGCAAAAACATCCTTACCAACATCTAAAGGTCCTTATTCGCTTAACTGGTTCGACCCAGTGGATTTTTAGTTTTAAAGAGACGGCCTTATTGTACGGTGCCGAGCTCAGCGGCATGTTGCCTTAGATATCGGAAATAGAAAACACGTAATGTTCTACTAAGGCGCGCTTTTGCAGGCGAGCTTGAGACCCAAAATCCTGGAAATCGCTTGGCTCCTTGCTACTCCCTTGCGCGGGAGAGAACTGATGAGTCAGCTACGCCGCGGTAGGTGAAGCTGGCCGGGACCGTGTAGGTCGCCGACTCGGTGATGGCTGGGCCCTGGCCAACCGGTTCGGTGACCAGGCCCTCGAAGCCGTTGCGGCTGAGTTCCGAGTCCACGCGGAAGAGGCTCGAAAGCTCATCGACCAGGCTCTCGGCGGTAGCCAGTGGCTGGCCAGCCGGGCAGACGATGCTCACTTGGTAAACGCCGGAGTACTCGTAGGCATCGCCGCCCAAGTAGCGGCACGTGGTTCCCGCCGGCAATTGGAACGCCTGCAGATACGTTTCGTCAGCCCCGGCCTCGAATCCTTGCTCGAAGTTCGCGACCCGGATCGGGCGCGCCGTGGCCCAGGCCATCAGCTTGATCTCGATGGCCTGTCGGGCGAGTGCCTGGCTCATATCTGGTTGTTCCTGATGGCTTGATCGACGATCGCTTGGAATTTGGCCAGGGTCACCCGGACCATGCCATGCGGTGCCTGAGTTGAGTGGCCATATTCCAAAGGAACGGCATAGGGCAAGTTGTTCACGATGTAGGCGGTTTGCCCGATGGTTAGCGCCTGCACCTGGGCAATCAGGTCGGCAATCGCCTGGCTGCCAGATGGATCAATGCGGTCGAGTTCTTCGGTAGCCGGTGAATCGATGGAGAACTGCCAGTTGCCCCGGAAGCGGCCGCCAACGTAGCCCCGGCCAGCCACAAGGCCATTGGTGGCGAAGTTCTGCTCGCGCTCGGTCTTTGTCAGGGGCTTGGCATACTTCACGCCCTTGCGCAGCTTGCCAGCCTCGGTGAAATTGTCCTGATTCAGGTTGATCAGAGTGTTGCGGACCGTGGCCTTGAAGTCGTAGTCATCGGCGGCTCTGTTGGCCTTGGTGCGTTGAGCGACGTTGGCCGCCCAAATTTCCGGATTTCCCACGGGCGACATGCGGATGACGCTGCTGCCGATCTCGATCACGACCTCGCGGAAGGTAGCGTCAAGCGCTTGCTCGGCCTGCTCGGCGAATGCCCGGATAGCCCCGGCGAATCCACCCTGTTTCCCGCCGTAACGCTGGGTCATGTGTGAGCCGCGTGGCATGGTTACTTCCTCAATTGGACTGTCCAGGTGGCTTGAGCAGGATCTTCGGACACGTTCAGAGCCCGATATCCGCTCACCTGGTCGCCGATCTTGGGCGCTGCAGGGGCATCGGTGACGGCGCCAGCCTGCCCCTCGAACAATTCGTTCTGCAGCACCAACAGCTTCACGTCCTCGGTTTGGATGCGCGAGCCGTCGATCTCCTTGGCCAGGTAGCTGCCGAACACACCGCGGCCGGTGTAGTGGAGCGTTGAGGCTGGAACTGTGCCGCCGATGGCTGGGTCATACCCGCCCTTGATGGTGCGAGTACCCGCTACCGGCTTTACTGCGTCGGCAAGGCCTTCTGGATCGTCGAACGCTTCCGCCAGTTCGGCCTGGAGTTCTTCGCGCATGCCCATGGGTCAGATCCTCTTGAGCATCACGGTGCCAGACCGACGGATCCAGGGGGCGATTAGGTCCAGGGCAAAGTTCTCTCCGGTTGAGCGGTCCATGGAGCCAGCGACATAGGTCTTGCTGGTAGACGTGCCAGCCTGTGCCGAAACCGTCTTGCTCTGCACCTCGCGCTGGGTGTCCTTGTAGAGCTGGCCGGCCGCAGCTAGCTTGGCCACCTGCGCGCCGGCAGTCACGATTGCATCCGGCACCGGATCTGGCACCGGGCGCTTGATCTTGGCCGTTAGCCAGGCGTTGGCCATGGTCACGGCAAGGCCTGCATCACCGGTACCCGCCCAGTCCGGACCGAGCTTCTGGTCAACATCAGCGACGGTGATGAAGTCGGTCATGGCTTATTCCTTCGACGGGATCAGGGCCTGCAGATCGGGCTTGTTGAGGGCGGGATCGAAGGCGATGCCCTGGGCCGTCAGCCAGGCCTTCAACTGCGGGACCTTCATCTTGCGCGGGTCGGTCTCGTCGTCGCCGCCGTCCTCGCCCTCGATCGCTTTGTCGATCTCAGCCTGGCTGCTGACCGGGGCATAGCCGTTCGGCGGGTAGGCCGAAGCCTTATAGCCCTGCTCAAGCCACTGAGCGATGGTCGGTCCGTCCAGGCGCAGGCCTTCCTCGATCTCGCTGACGCTGATGCCTTGGCGCTGGTAGGCCTCAGTGATGTGAGGGGCATCGCCCTGCACGGCCACCGAGGTAGCGCCGTCGATCACGCCGAAGAACTGGTCCAGGCGGCGATAGCAGGTGCCGCGCTCGCTGCCCGGCGTGTTGGAGTAGATGACTTTCATGCTGATCTCCTGCGCAGGGCGCCAGGACGGCGCCCCGCATCATGGGGTCAAGGGGTGGCGGTGCCACTGATGACCGCGGCGAACGGAACCTGCTTGCGGTCGAAGACGCGCTTCCAGTTCGCTGCTGCGGCATACTGGGCGGCGGTCGGGCTCAGGTTGCGGTTCTCGCTACCCTGCCAGCTGAAGCCGGCCGGCTGCAGGATGTAGGTCTTACGCTCCCACAGGACTTCGGCACCACCGCCGTTGCCGCCATCTGGCTTGCGCTGCATCTCGACCGGCATGTGCGGGTCGCCCTCGCCGTAGCCGAAGGCACCCTGGCCGAAGAACAGCGACAGGTACTGGCCCGGCGCGTAGGTCAGGGCGTCGTCCATGAAGACTGGCTTACCCAGGTAGGTAGCCAGGATGATCTTGCCCTGCGAGTCGCGCAGGTATTCGATCATGTCCTGCTTGACCATCTGGTTCATGACCACCGAATGCACGCCGATCGCGGCAAACATGTCGGCGGCGTCGCCTGCGGTGAACGCTGCGTCCTGGAAGGCATTGGCGCTGATCGAGGCGCCCGAGTCCTTGACCATGTCACCGCCGTTCTGGGCGATGTTGGCGGCGATGATGCCCCGCCCAGCCCCCATCAGGTAACGCTGCCACTGGCGGGTCCAGTAGGTGCCGAAGCGGTTGCGGATGTGCTGCATCGGCTCTGAGTTGGCCAGCTCAGCAGTCAGGTCGGAGACGCCGTAGCCTTTGTTGAGGTACAGGGTCCGAGCGCGCATGCTGCCCTGCTCGGCCTTGCCGACGGCACCCAGGTCGTCAGGGTCGTCGTTGGAGATGTTCGGCGCCTCGTCGGCATCGAGATCCTGCCAGTAGCTGATCTCGGAAGTGCCTTGGCCGTTCTTCGCGATGTTGTCCAGGGTGGCCGAGCGGGTGATGATGCCCGACTCGTAGACGGCGGTCTTCTCTGGAGAGTTCACCGGCTCCAGAGTGCCGTAGTAGTCGGCAACGAAGATGTCCGACAGTTGGGTAGATGCCATGGGTTAGGTTCCTCGGGTGGCTTGGAGTTTTTTGAATGCTTCGGGGTTGTCACGAGCCATCGCTGCACGCTCGGTCTCGGTGTACTCGCCCCATTTCTTCGTGGCCTTGCCACCATTGTCGCCGGTCTGTCCGGCACCCTGAGCCCTTGGCCACAGGTGGGATGCGGTCTCGCGCAGCGATTCCGCCCATTCGAGGGGGGACAGCGGAGTCTTGCCGTCCTTCCCGTACACGACTTCGCCGGCACGGTCAGTGGCAACGGGCTCGCCGTCCTCGCTCAATTTGAAGGTACCGCGGGCGCGGAGGATGATGTCCTCGGCAGCCTCAGGCAGCGCTCCGGCCTTGATGGCAGCAGCGCGAATCGAGTCGGCCAGCACCTTGTCGCTGTACTTGGCAGCGAAGGCCTCGGCCTTGTCCGCACGCTCGTTGGCGGCCTTGACCTGCTTGTCCAGGTCGGTGCGCAGGCGCTCGGTGCGGCGGCTGATAACTTCGTCCAGCTTGCCCTCAGCAATCAGCTTGGTCTCTTCGTCTTGGCCGACCTTGGCCAGCAGGCCCTTGACAGCGTCGATGTCTAAGCCATCGAACTGGCCTTTCAGCTTATCGAGCTCGGTCTTGATGGTCTTGTTGGAGCCGATCAGCTCGGCATTCTTGGACTTGAGGCCCGAGACCTCGCCGTCCAGGAATTTCTGCACCTCGCCGCCAAGTGCTGCTTTCAGTGCGGCGGTTTGGGTTTCGTCGAGGGTGAGGCCGTGGGCGGCCGGGTCGAAGTCAAAAGGCATGTGGCTATCCCCTTGGGATTGATTGGCCCGCCTGACGGGCATAAAAAAGCCCCGACAAGTGCCGAGGCTACAAATAACGAGATGAATCTGGCGTATTCAAATCAGGTAGATGCAGGCGTCTCACGGAAAGCTTCCCGCAGCGCAGCCTTAGTCTCCTCCAGTACGGCAGCGTGGAATGACCCGAGAGTGGTCTTGACTTGGATTTCCAAATCTTCCAAGTCATCAAAATTTCTCACTGCGTTAATTGCAATGGTTTCGAACATGTCTGGAACCGTTACGAACTGAAGGTTTTCCGCGTAGTTCAAGGACTGTGGCAACGAGGCATTCTGCCCTTCGAAAACGAACCGTTTAATGGGGAGAATTGTGTCGGTCTTAGGCGAGTAGAACCCGACACCAACAACCCGTGCTGGACGCTTGCCTTTTGATACCACTGAAATAACCCACCGCCTTTCCTGCTGGATTTGTTCGATCACTAAGTCTTCGACATCTTCCTTTCGATGCGAGTGTGTCTGCCACAACGCAACTGCAACGGCCGAGAATGCTCCGGCTCCTGCTACCCAGTCTCCCACGCTACCCCATGCGATCACATAGCGTACCGTGGAGGTCGGGTTCATGTTGATTCCGATGGTCACGCCCGCCAGCGCGCAGAGTACGCAAGCGAAGACCGCCCCCAACCATAAAAAGTATTTCATGCGGCCTCCTATAGAAGGCCGCGTTATATCAACCCTGAGCGCTCAAACGCTAGCGGTTCTAATTCCTTGAGCTGGTCCAGCGTCAGCGGCTTGAAGTTCTTGTCCAGCTGCAGAGCGGCGAAGCGCTCGGCAGTCAGGCCGCCATCGCGGAACAGCTTGCCACGCGCCGGCCCCAGCGCAGCGTCTTGGAACGCCGATGGCTGCGTCTTGAGCCACTGGTAGTAGCTCAGGCTTGCCGAGACCTGCGCGCTTCCATCCGCGCCAACGGACGCCCGTGTGGCGCCTTGCCCGAATAGCGCCGACAGCCTGGTGATCGGCGTGATAGTGGTTCGGCAGTGGATGTGGAATGGTGGCACAGGCCCCTTGCCCATCTCGTACTCGCGGCCATCCAGGCTCCTGCACTGCGCGCTGGTCTTCCTGTCCAGGGTGGCGACGATCCGATATCCAGGTACCACCTCGGCATTCGCCCTGAGCGTTTCCATGCGCGCGGTGGTGGCCACATGCTGGACTGCGGTCTGGACGACTGCCCGAGCACTTCGGTTCGTGACCGCAAGCACGCCGTCTGTAAAATTCTGCGCCGTGGTGCCGCGAATGGCCTGGGTAATCTCGGCGTTGGTCTGGCCCTGCATGACACCCATCCGGATGGCGTTGGTTACCCTGTCCGCTTCGATGCGGGTCCAGCCGCTCAGGAACGGCTTGAGCAGCTTGCCGCCATCGACGCCAGAAACCTGCAGGGGCTGCGTGTTGATCGCTGCCCTGAGCAGCGAGTCTACCGGCATTACTGCATCGATCAGCAGCGCCTTGGCCAGGCTGCGGCCTTCGAACGCCGCCTCGTACTGCGCGATGTCCACCAAGTCGGACTGCATCCGGTCACTGAAGGCCTTATAGATCTCCAGCAGCTTGCCACCTAGCCGCCCCAGAAATTCCTCCAGCCGGCTCCGGCCGTAGGTGGTCAGCTCCTTGCGGGTGAGTTGGTCACGGACATGGCTGTCTGCCCGGCGCAGGTAGGTTTCGAACTTCTTGACCTCACCAGCCTTGAGCCGCTCAAGCAGTACCGAGTGGCGGCTTACCTGCTCCAGCAGCTTCTCGTCCGCCGTTTGCTCCGGTTTCGTCGCCATCGTCTTTGTCCAGGTTGACGCCGCCCGCGCCGTGCTCGTCGCCGATCAGCTCGGCCTCTTCGTCGTAGGGGCGCTCGGGAAGCTTCCCGGTGGTGAGGTATTGCCAGTAGGTCTCTGCACTGATGGTGCCGGCCATGACGCTCTTCTGCAGCTCGGCCAGCACCTGGGCGTTGACCTCGGGAATCACGAACTCAGGTTTGACCGTAAAGACGACCTCGTCCGGGTTGAATCCGGTCCACTCTGCGGCATACCGCAGGGCCTGCTCGATGGCCTCCGCCGCGGTGATGACGATGCTGTGCAGCGTGGCGTGCTGGTCGTTCTGCCTGGTCTTGCGGGCCTCGCCCGACTCGGTACCGGACACGTCCATGACCTTGGCGCCAGCCTCAAGGGCCGCATTCTTCTGGTCTTCCATCGCCGTCCGGACGGCTTCAATGCCGGCGCCCTGGAACTCCAGATAACCGCACTGGCCGTTAGGGCCGAGATCCCATGCCGCAGACGGCCCTGTCACGCTAAGTTCCACGCTCTCGTCCAGGCCGGACACCCACGGTTGCGGGTGGCTGGTCTGGTGCAGCGCCGTGAAGTAGTCGGCGCTGAGCTGGTACGACTTCAGCGCAGCCCGAGCCATTGTCAGCAGCGGGACTTCGTCCACATCTGGCGAGTTGTCGGTGGAGCCACAGTAGATGACCGGGATGTAGTCCAGGCCGCGCACCAGGTTGTTGCTGCCGTCGACGGTACCCAGGGGGCGGTCGTCTTCGATCAGCTCACCAGCCTCATTACGCACGCCAGTGCGGCAGACCGAGCCGTCCATGTAGAACTCGCGGTAGACCGTCTCGCACTCGTGGCTATAGCGATCCTGCTCCTTCCGCCTGAACTCGCGGAACACCGATAGTACAAGGTCCTGACGACCACCTTGGTCGGCGGTGTCCCAGTTGATGGCGTTGCGCACTGCATAGGTGGCGAAGTACGGCTGGCCCGCGTCGTCAATGTTGACCACCAGCGGCACCCGGCCATGGGAAATGGCCTGGCGCACTATCCTCAGGAACAGTTGGGTCAGGCCGAAGCCGTCAGCCGTGGCGTTGCCCTCCAGCCCCTTGAGGCCCGCGGGCAGCTTCACCTCCGGGATCAGTCGAGAGACCAACCCCATCATCGAACGTAGCGAATCCCGCACCCAGTGTTCGTATTGAGCCCGGGCGGTGTAGTTCTGATACAGGTAGGCGTTGCCGGCGCCGTCCAGCTTCTCGGCCTCGACCATGCCGCTGGGCTTGGGCAGGTTCCGCGGGCTGCGTTTGATGGCGCCCTCGCCCTCCAGGGCGTCGTCCATCATCCGCCACTCTTCGATGTGAGCGTCGTAGTCTGGGTTGGTGGATTGAACAGGCATTACGCCAAACCTCCGATGCGGCGGGTGCCGGCGGACTGAGTTTTGATCGGGAACCGCTTGGCGATGAAATAGCCCGCGGCGTCGTTCATGTGGTCGTGACCCTTCTTCGGATCTTTGTCCGGCTCACCCTTGTCGGTGTAGGTTTGTCGCTCCAGGCACTGGGTCAGCTGCGGGCACTGGTCGATGTTGACCTTCAGGCGCCGCTCCCCGTATGTGTTGAGGAACATCGAGTTCACCGCGTTGATGCGATCCTTCACACCGGGGTTCTGCGAATCGACCACCACGGTGAAGCCGGCCTTCTTGAGCAGGGACAGGTCGGATTCGCTGGCGTTCTTGCTGCTGGTGTTCTGGCCGCTGGCGTCCGGGTAAACGGAAACGCTATGACCCGAGAACCGCACCTTGATCTTCTCGATCATCTCCGGCGTATCGCGCACCGAGTGGAACTCGTCGAGCGCCAGTGGCAACCCGTCACGGACCACGTACACAACCGCGGCCATCTTCATTACGTTGAAGTCCATGCCAATGTGTATGGCCTCGCCTGGCTTGATTCGCTCGCTGGTGCTGCACTCAGCCCGGTCGAAGGTGTAGTAGACGACCCCGGCATAGTTTTCGAAACCGGCCTCGTACTCCTGGCGGAACGTACGGGGGTCCATCTTGCGGCGAGCGGCATCCAACTCTTCAGCCGGGACGTTACCGCCCTGCAGCGAGGTGTACTGCCAGCTCTTGTGGTCAGGCTCACCGCCTGGCTGCCCATCGCGATAGGTGTCGTAGCAGTGATTGAAGCCCTTAGGAGTGCCGATCCGCAGCGCATGTCCGCCCTTCCTCGACTCCCCTGTCTGGGGGATCGTGTACTGGCAGGTGGAAAGCATTGGCCTGAGCACTTCTTCCCAGGCCGCCCAAGGGCAGTCCGCCCATTCATCCACCAGGACGAAGAACAGGCCTGAACCCCGCAGGTTGTCGTAGTTGTCGAGACCGACCACGCGCATGACGTGGCCGGACTTTAGTGTGATCGAGCACTCGGTCTCGTTCGGCCGGGCTGCGCGCCAGGTCTCGGGTATCGCCTGCTTCAGCCGGCGCCAAAAGACCCGCTTGGCCTGCTTGAACGTCGGCGCGCCATACCAGATCTCGTCCTCGACGCTCACACCCCACTCTGCAGCCAGGCGGGCCGCGCGGCGCATTTCAGCTTTGCCGAGGAACGTCTTGCCGAACCGCCGACCGCAGACCGCATCGCGGAAGCGCGCCTCAGGCTGAAAGCCCCAGACATAGATGTTCGCCTGCTTTGGCGTCAGCTTCACCGGTGGGTCATAGGTACGGGGTAGTCGGGACACCTTCGTCTGGCTCCAGCTTGTACTCAGCAACGGCGTGCTGCTGGTCCGCCTGGGAGCCCAGGGGCTTGTCTAGTTCAATCTTGCGGTTGACGTACATGTCGCCGCATTCCTTGGCCGCCTGCTCGTACAATTGAGCGGTTAGGGCCAGGTTGCGCATGTTCTCAGCCTTCTCAGCCATTCGGCCAAGACCCCGGAGCCGGAACGCCCTGTTGGCGATCGGTATCTCTGCCGTCTCCTCGCGGAAACGCTTGCGGGTGTCCTCGAACAGGGTCCGCCACTTGGCTGCCAGGTTGGCGCCAGCTCGCTTGGTTGGGTCGTGCTGCTCCACCTGCTGGCGGGTCACATCGATGTTGAATTCTTGCTTAACGGCTTGTGAGACCTGGGTGGGCGTGTCAAAGCACGCCAAAGCCTGAACGATGAAGGCTTTCACATCGCTTTTCAGGGCTGCCATAGGTTAGATTCCGTCTCATGCCTGTCTCACATCAGGCCGACTTGAGCAGACAGGTTCCGCAGGCCCTCGCAATGTTGATCTTGGCCACCTCAGGCGGCCGGCTTGCAGCGTCGATAAGCTGCTGTACGTCTTCGCTTGCACCGTAGCGCTTCACCACTCCAACGAACTCTTCGACGTCGTGGCCGCGCATTTCAAGCTTGGGCAGGCCATCCTGGGTGAACTTGGGCGCGCCGTACTCATCGGTCGCCTGGGCGATGTGGTAGAGCTCGTGTTCGACCAGGGCGCAGAACTCGGCGTCGGTGCACTGGGCGCAGTAGTCGGCTGCCAAGGTGATCAGGTAGGCCGGCTCCTCGCCGAACCAATCCCGCATCTGTTGCTCTTGCCGGGCCTTCTGCCATCCACCTGCGCGGAACATCAGCTGCTCGGCCTGGCCTAGCACCACCCTTCCCTGCTTGGCGAATCCAGAGGATGCCCAAAGCACTCCAATGTTGGCGTCGATCAGGTGAGAGTGGTCTTCGTTGTGGATACTGCCAGTGTTAGCCAGGATCTGGCGGCTGACCCAATCCCACACTTCAGGAGCTGGCACCAGACGTATTCCGAAATCAGAGAGCTCTGAAAGCCCAAGCAGTGATTGAGGAGGAATAGGTCTTTCCATCGGTCACCTGACATTCAAAACGCGCACGAATCAATTTCAGACCGCAAAGCGGGGCGAATACGGCCCTCACGGAAGAGTTAACCGCGGAGGATAGGAGGCTCACACAGTAAGTGGAGTTACGACATGCAAAAAACAGAAATTGCCTTGGTCTTGATCCTCAGCATGGTCGCGGCTTGGCCATGGCTAAAAAAGCTCTTCACCTGGAAGTCAGCACTGATACTCGCCCTTGGAGGGGTAGTCCTCTGGCAAATGGTTAAGGCTTAGTCAATTAGAAACCCGGCTCGGAAGGCTCGTTCGATCGCCTCCCAGTCGGGCTGCTTTGTTGTCATTCAAATACCAACGCTGTATGAATACGATTTTTTGAAGGAGATTCTCATGGCTTCGAATATGGAGCGCTTTGACCTACTAACAGGGGCCGTTTTTGCTCAGCTCTATGAATCATTCCCTGAACCGGTGCTCCTCGACCCATATCATTTCCTGGCGCAAATAGCGCCTGAAGGACAGGATCAGGATGTTCAGAACGAACAAGCTTTCGGCGCTATCGAGTTCTTCGGTCACACCATTGACTGGCTGACACGAACTGGGTACCTGACCCACACAACAACAGTGCGGAGGGAACTGTCGATTTTTGAGGACTGCGTCCTCACAGCGAAGGGGCTTGAAGTTCTAAAGGCTCTACCGGACAGCGTAACTGGAAAGAATTTCGGCTCTCTGTTACAGGACGCCGCGAAAAACGGCGTACTGGATACAGTCAAATCTCTCGCCGGGAAGGCCCTTGCCGTCGGCGCGAGCATGAGTTACTCCGCGGCCGCGTCTTGGATGGCGAATCCTTAAGTCATTCCTTCTCCAGCAACACATCAATCATTTTCTGCTCCGCCAGCCTAAAAAGCGCTAGGGCCTGAAGATCATCAGCAGCCGGACCGATGCCGAAAGCCATGACCTTCCCTCCAGAAAAGCGCTGGGCTACGGCACCGATTGCGCACGGGCCGATGTTGCCCTGCTCTAGGTCGTCGGCGATCTTGCTTAGCGCCTTGACCGTGTCGCCCCCCCTCTCGCTGGAACTCGACGACCTTCACGATGACACCATCTTGTGGGTCTCGGCATGGGCGTGCGCGTGCAGAATGGCGGCGACCAGGCCCTGAGGGAGGCCAGCGCGCTTGGCATCATCGATAGCCTTGGCCACTGCTGCATCCAGGTCATTGGTTGCAGCTACCACATCCGCCGGTAGCGGCAGGACGTGGCGGAGTCGAGTTACGTTGCTCATGCCAGCACCACGCGAATGTGCGAGAAGACCCAGATCAGGCCCTCGATCAAAGCCCAGCCGGCTATAGCGCACATCAGGCCGAACATGATGAACGCTCCGGTCATGTCGGGAAATTGGCCCATCTGCATGTCCTCAGGCTCGCGCCACGAAACGGCGCATCTCAAATTTGTGGCGCGGATCAGCCGAAGACGTGACCACGGCGCGCCCAGGCATAGGCAACAACCCCAGCGTGCAGCATCACGCCGAATGGGTTTACCCAGTGACCTTGCAGTGCGGTGACGAATGCCCCGAACCCGCCAATGGCGACAAGGTAGAACGCAACGCTCAACAGTGGCTGATCAACCGGGCGCACCTTGCGCAGGTAGTCACATGCAGCGACCACCACCAGAACGCACAGGAACACGTCCAGCGCGGTAAGCGCTGAAACCAGGATGCTGTTCATATCAGGCACCTCGCGCCGTGACGAACGACCCCATGGCAGCCTTGATTGCCGGGATGATGTTCATCGCTGTGAGGCCCAGTACGAAGGCTACGCCGCACAACAGGTCATCAGTGACAGCGAGCTCGAGCTTGGGGGCAAGCCAGGCGGTGACAGGCTGCGTCAGGTAGACCGAGAAGCCGAATCCGGTAGCGACCGCGGTAGCAGCCTGGAACCGAGTCAGGTCCTTGAGGAAACCGAGCGATAGGATCGAGCCGATGAAGGCAGCCATCACCACCCCATACTTGCCCAGCACTACGCTGGCGGCTGTGCTTGTTGGTTCAGCCATAGGGGTGTCCTTGGAATAAAAAAACTTGCTTGAGACCCTCATTAGGGCGCGGGTAAGTGCGAGGATCAGCACACAGCGAATTGGAGCGGGTAGAGGGAATCGAACCCTTCTTTACTCAGCATGGAAGGCTGGCGACGAAACGTACGCTTACCCGCAGAAACGAAAAAGCCCAGCGCAATGATGGCTGGGCTATAAATCCTTCACGCCGCACGACAGACGAGGGATCGGCGAGTCGCTGTCTTTCGATTAAGAATCTTCCTGCTTTTTCCTTAGCAAAGCCCTGACCTTAGATTCAGGCTCCGGCTCGGCCTCCGCAACATGCAGTAATTCGAGCTCAGTAATAGCGTTTGCTGCATCAATTGCCGACAAGTAAACGCCATAAATTCGACCGTTATGGAATACAACCCAAAACCATGACGATTCAGGGCAAAGATTTCTGGCGGTTTTCTGCCACTTCTCGCTCAGATCATCGATATGAAGTCTATTCGTCCATAAATCAAGCATGCGCCAACCTCCGTTATCACGAAGACGGGATGTTGCCTGAATTAGTCTCTAACGGATACCGCACCACCAAAAACCCGGCGCTTGGCCGGGCTTTCAGTGCGGCCTGCGATCAGACCGATTTGATGAACGCGTTCCACTCATCGATGGCCTCGTCGGCCGCCGAATTATGCTTGCGGACGGCGTCCCGCTGCTCCTCAACAAATTCCAGCATGCAGGACTTGTACTCCTCGACATCGCTCAGGAATTGCTCTCGCTCGTACGCATCTTCGAATTCGTAGGGGATGATCGGCTCGCTGCAATCATGCGAAGGCTGCATGAAGTCGGCATTGACGAAGGAGGAGAAAATGGCAAGAAGCAGGAGCGGCGTTCGCATATCCTTTGCCTCGCAGCAAAAAGCCCGACTGGACCGCCGGGCTTTGATAGCCACTCCTCAATACGCGCAGGAATGACAGGATGGGGATAATTTCGCTCAGTCGCTCACTGATGTCAATAGGCGATTACGCGGCATGACTCAGAAGCAGGCCTTCAGCCTCCAGGATCTGCTGAACCTGAGTCATCGCCTCATCGACCATCCCGTTGAGTTTTTCGTGGATGTCGGCCCGCCACCGGCGCCTGGTCGACTCTGGGGCTGCATCGAGGTCCCAGGTGTTCATGTCGTAGAAGCTGTCAGGGAGGATCAGAACATCTTCCTCTAGCGCTTCGACGCGCTTTCGCTCCGACGCTCCCACAGCCACTGCGGCACGAATAAGGGCCTCGCGGCGCCACTCAGGCAGATCCAGAGATATGTCTACCGAAACCGACTTGGTGCCCTTACGGCCAGCACCTGGAAGCTTCGGTATGGCCCAGGCAGTGACCGCCTTGAACACAAACAGCGGCTTGGCCGGGCTCGCGATAAGCGGCTTCACAGCGGCGATCGCCTGCACCTTCTTCGCCTTGCTGGTGCTGTACTTCGCCACCAGTGCATCCCAATGGCGCGGAATTAGCTGATGGTGGATGCGCGCCGCCAGCCAGTAGTCGACCTGTGTTCGGTCCAGATCGCCACCGCCGGACGACAGCGAAGCGAGGCAGCCACCCTCCTCCTCGTTCGGGTTGTACAGCTTCTGCCAGGCCTGGCCCTTCGCCGCGCCCTTCTCGCCTGCCGCCAGGGCGGCAACCACTGCTCCGGATACGCTCGAGTAGATCATGCTGCTGCCCTCCTAAGGTCTTTGAGTTTTTGCCTGTACAGCGCCTTGATGGCCTGCAGGTCTTCGATGGTCAGGCGCAGGGCCTTATGAGGGCCTTCCAGCCACTCGACCTGGTCTACACCGATGCGCTTCACCAGCCGGATGCGGTACTCGACCGCGTTACCCGACAAGTTGCGGTTGCACTTCACGCACTGCCGGTGGACGTTCAGCGGCTCGAACCGGAGTTCCGGGCAGGCTCCCACCGACCGGTAATGGCCGGCGTCCCAGCGGCTGCCAGTGATGAGGTCGTGGTCGCTCGGCAGCGAGTCGCAACTGATGCACGGCAGGCCGGCGTCGCGCTCGCGGATGTAGGCGTTGAACGCGGCTTGGGTTTCGGCAATGTGCTCTCGGCGCGTCTTGAGCTTCTCCCGGCGCTCCTGCAGGTCTTGGCGGGCCTGCTTGGTGATGGCCTTGGCGGCGACCTTCTGCAGCTTCGGGTCTTTGGCCGTGGCTCGAGCACAGGCCATGCTGCACACCTTCTGCGTGGTCATCGTCGGGTGGAAAGGCTTGCCGCAGCCCGGCGCGCGGCACTTCTTCGGTTTGATCTCGGCTACGCGCATGGCTCGGCCTCCTTGGCTTTCTGCTGCTCGGGAGAGAAGTCGCCGCGCAGGGGCATGAGGAACTGCTCTCTGCATGGCCCTTCGGAGGTCGTCACGCCGCGCTTGTCGGTGTACTGGCCATCAGTCAGCCGAACGAGCCAGATACGGTTCTCCTCGACGTTGTCTACCCAGCCGCCAGACTCAAGGAAAATCACTCGGTCATCCCCAAGGTATTCAATCAGCTCCACCGTTCTACCCAGCGTCTCGTATGCCGAGAGGGTGCCGACGATCAGCGCCAGCTCGCCCGGCTTGAATTGATGGCTCATCAGTACTGCCCTCCCCACCGATCAGGCTCAGTCCAGCGCACACCGTGCTCGGCGCCGAAGGCGTGCATCACTTCGAACAGGTCGCTGAACCACTTCTGCGACTGCTTGCGGGTCGAGACGCCCAGAACGACGAAGCCGCCGTCGATCCCCGGCACTGCGTCTTGCTTTTGCACCGCCGCGCTGAAGATGTGCTTCCAGTCCTCGTCAGTGAGCTTGCGGCCGTACCACTCCACCTGCTGGGAGACGTCACGGAGCATGGCCCACATCTTCCGGTTGCAGACGTCCGGGCGCTTCTCGTCCTTGATCACCACAACCTTGGGCTTGGTCAGGTCGATGGCGTGCAGGGCGCCGTATAGGCGGCTGAGGTCATGGGTGCTGCGAATTGCGAACTCAGGCATTGGCCACCTCCTGCAGCTGCTTCTCCGCGGCACGCACCCTGGCGGTGAGCTGGCTGATCTCATCCAGCAGCCCCAACGCCACCTCCTCCACTGTCGTCTGGTCGAGGAACTCGTCCAGGGCGTCCGTGTGGCGCTCGAGGGCATCGCTGCCAGCTCGCCAGGAGACGACCACCGACCACAACAACGGCTGGAGCTTTTGCTTGTCGATAGTCATGCGCGGCCTCCTTGCAAGCGAATGGTTAACTCAGCCATACCGCCCCCTTGATCAATACTTTTCGGATTTATAAAATCTCGCGCAACGGCCTCAAGCCCGCGGAAACCTTGCGGAAAAGTGTCATCGC
This sequence comes from Pseudomonas sp. NY15374, assembly GCF_048068255.1. NCBI lineage: Bacteria > Pseudomonadati > Pseudomonadota > Gammaproteobacteria > Pseudomonadales > Pseudomonadaceae > Pseudomonas > Pseudomonas sp. NY15374. Next base: position 8,786 of record NZ_JBLUPZ010000005.1, on the reverse strand, counting down.
GGGTGAGAGGTCGATCAGTTTTCCTGCTCAAGATTTCACTCTTCACACCTCCTCCCCGGCCGGCTGAACGGCGTGCTTGATGTTCAACTGAGTAATGGCAGCGCGTGTCTGCCGCTTGCGTAGGTAGGTATCGACGCGGCGGCGCTGGACTTCCTTCGCGCGCGCTTGGTCCTTCTTGGCCTGGGCGGCCTCGATGATGCAGCGCACCTCAGCGAGCTTTTCGCGCACCTTGGGGCTGGCCTTGGCCTTCACCCGGCCAGTGATCAGGCCTGCGATGGCGCGACCATCTTCAGTGGGATGAGCAATTCGCAGGTGCTCCAGATGCTTGGCTCCCACCTCTTGGCTGATAAGCTTCGAGCGCACCGCCGATTCGATGGCGATCACGCGACGGGAAGCGTCATAGCCCAGAGAGACTTCCCACTTGGCTGATAGCGCCGCAGCCCGGGCGGCGATCACCAAGCGCTCGTAGGCACTCATGAAGGCCATACGGGCGCCGACCTTGTCGCCAGCCTCCAGCACAGGACCGGACGCAGTCATGGCCTGCCGGATCTCGGCAGTCATCACCACCGTCTCGCTTTCGTCGCTGGCCGAGAGCGCGATGGCCCAGGCTTCGTCCTTGCCAGGGTGACCATCAGCGGCCTGCGCTTGCTTGAGGATCGCGGAAACGGTCAGGCGCCCACCTTCACGGCGGCAAGTGCGAAGGGCATCGGACAGCACGCCCTCGCTGTACTCACGCAGGTCCTCGACCATCAGCAGCGCAGCGCCCTGGGTGAGCTGCTGGCCCATCAGCTCAGCGGTGGCGAACAGGGACAGCAGCAGTTGGTCTTGCTGGTCTTCACTCAGCATGGGTTGCAGCCCTCTTGGCTCGCAGCGCTTCCAAGGCCTGCTCGGCAGCGCTGTAGTTGGCTTGGGTTTGCTCAATCTGGCGGGCAGCAGTGCCGGTCATCTGGCGGTTGGTCACCCACTGGGTGTGGTATGCCTCGGCGTTCTGGAGCAGGTCGCCAAGGCTGTGCATGCGGTTGACCAGCTTGCTGTCGTTGATCCGGACGAAGTAGGCGGCGACATGGTGGGCAACTTCGACGCCCAGGCGGTCGACCAGCTGACCGATCTGGCCACCGGCCTTGGCGTTCCACACCGGCCATGCCCCATGACGATTGCGGTAGGCCATGGCGTAGTTGGCCCAGGCCTTGAAGGTTTTGCATGTCGGGTCTTTCGGCCCCGGCATGTCGGCTGGGATTTCGCATCGCGGTGCAGCCGAAGAAACCAGCATCAGCGCGGCAGGTTGCGACGGCGCAGCCGGGGCCTCCTGCACACTGTGACTGGTACCCTGATTGGTATCCTGATTACTGGTATCCTGATTTGTCGGAGATTTTTCCGACCCTGGCTCGGATTTTTTTCCGACCTTGCTCGGAAATTTGTCCGACCTTGCTCGGAGATTTTTCCGAGGTGCAGGATCGGATTTTTTTCCGACCTTCTCTTTCATGGTCGGATATTTTTCCGACCCGTCCAGCTTCTTGTTCCACTCCTTGCCCTTCTCGGTCAACTGAACAAGAGTGATGTTGCTGGTGCTGGAAAGGTTGATCAGGCCGGCACCTGCAATCGCCTTCAGCAGGCGGTAAGCGGTATCCGGCTTGTCGGTGAGCAGCGGCAGCTCCTCTACGATCTTCGCCTTGCTCAAGGCGTAGAAATCACCATTGTCCGTCTTGACCAACGTGGCCCAGCTTGGGCACTCGTAGACGAACGCGAACAGCAACGCCTGCTGGGCATTCAAACCCCAGTCGAGCGCCTTCGCCTGATTGATCGTGACGGTGAATTGCATGTCAGTCCCACCCCAGTGGGCCCGGCCGCTTCTTCTCGGCCTTGAGACCGATTCTGGCCATGGTCTCCAAAGCGGAAAGGTACTCTGCAGTCACGACTACTGCAGTCTGTGGGACAACACGAAGGCCCAGCATCGCCTGGACTTTCGCCCAGCGCTGGTACTCACCGTCATTCCAGCGGGAAACCGTCGACTCGCTGCAACCCGTTTCCAGGGCAATGCGCTTTTGGCTGACCTGTGCAACCCGCTGCAAGATCAGGGTCTCGATCTCTCGGGCGATGTCACCCTCGCTGAGGCTTAATTGGCTCTCGGACATGGTCACGCCACCATCTCTGCTCTGACCAGCGCAGGACAAAGCTCCACGGCTGAGAAAAGACCCTCAGTCTCGGCTTGCGCTCGCAGAGCTGTAACAGCGCTCATGCCATGGCGACCGGACACCCAACCGGAAACTGTCCCCTGCTTTACCCCTAACGATTTAGCGGTCTTAACCTGGCCACCGAAATGGTCAACAAGGCGATCGTAAATGCTCATCGAAAACCCTCCTTATAGGATTTCCTATAAATCTACACATAGGAACACCTGTTTGCAAGGTTATCGGACCACCTATATAAGAATCGAATGAACTACAGCCAACGACTCAAAGCCGCTCGCAAGCACGCCAAGCTGACCCAGGCCGAGCTATCAAAAGCCGTGGGAATTACCCAGACATCCATATCCGACTTGGAGAGGGGTAAATCAGCATCGTCTACATTTAGCGCCAGCATCGCTCGCATCTGCGGTGTCAGCGCTCTATGGCTTGAAACTGGCGAGGGCAGCATGACAGTCGATGACACTGGTTCTGCTGGATATCCGTCACAGGGCCCCGCATCAAGCGAGACAATCAACATCGAAGGCCTGCCCGCCCCGCTGGCCCATAAGATCAAAAGCTACCGAAGCCTGGTGGATGTACCCCGCTACGACATCGAGGGATCCATGGGTCCAGGCTCGGAGCCTCCCGACATCAACATGGTTGTTGAGCACATGAGCCTGGATGCGAATTGGGTACGCCAGAACCTGACCTATACCAAGCTGGAGAACCTGAAGCTCATTTCAGGCCGTGGTGATAGCATGGCGCCGACGATCCGCAGCGGTGATGCGGTGCTCGTAGATGCTGGGGTCAACTCGGTTGAAGACGATGCCATCTACTTCTTCCTCATGCGCGGGAAGCTGCAGATCAAACGGATACAGCGGGGCCTGGACGGGCTGACCATCATCTCTGACAACGGGCAGTACCCGCCAATCGAGGTGCCGGGCGATCGCGAGACGGACATCACCGTTCTGGCTCAGATCATCTACTGGTGGACCGGGCGGAGTTTCTAGCCATGCCCCTAACCCAGCCCAACCAAGACCTCCGCCGCGACCTTCGGGCCTAGCCTCCGACCTAAAATGGTAAGCCGTCGAGCTGATGCGAATAGCGGTTCGCCTGAGCGAGGCAGGAAACGAGGCTGACGCCCAGGCAGTAATCAGGATCTGCCAGGTGATGCAGGCTGGGGAGGATCGGTTGGTGGGTATGGGGATGAGGTGAAGGCGGGAAGGATGGAGCGGCAAGGGAGTTAGCTGTACGCGGACAAAAGAAGCAGGCAGAGATCCGCGATTTTAACTTCAATTAGATTTCTGAAATAAAGCTGCTAAAGCGATTGGATGTCGCAAACTCAAAGATACAAGCCTGTATACCATTCACAACCGATGCAGACACAGGGACAGTTACAATGTCTAACGGAAGAAAAACGATAACTATACACTATAGAAAATTCGTTAGGCCGGATCGCTCAAGGTTCACACTTGAAGAAATGGTCCGCTCTGCGATGGATTACCCAATCGATGGTGGAATCCAGCTAAAACATCGGTACCTTGAGCGTCTGCGTGAAGATGGTACAGACAATTATTTCATAAATTTGTATCAAGACTCTGCACAAAGCCTGGGGTTTGTTTTTGGCGACATATTGCATTTCTCAAAAGGACATCTGCAAGCTCTCGCTAAAACTGCAGACCAAAATGCGCAATCAGTACCAGTGCAACAGCTAAAAGCCCCCGAGCAATCAGAGTACGTCCATTCGCAAATGTTTTGGATGATTAAGGGTGACCATGCTTTTGTAGTTCAGAGTATGTCTCTTAAATCTGCTGACCTGGAAGCATATCTTTCGTGGCTTCTAAAAACAAAATCCAACACTCTCGACCTGAACGATACGGTGACACTCTCCTCAAAATTCGATATAGATGATGTCGGGGGCGAGCTTGCAGATATACAAGAGATAGTAATCGGCGGCGTGGCCACTCCGCCACCTTTGAAATTTGAATCTGACGCACCACAGCCAACTACCGTTGAAAAAATCAGCGAGGTAACTCAGCATGGCCAGATCGACACAGGAAGAACTACTGGGTGGGCGACCGCGCGGAAAATCCTAGCCGAGCTTTTGGGTGGAGATGCCAATGTCACGTCTCTTATGCAGTCGGTACCGCCAGATGCCGAGCTCGACGTGCAAGTGCACATTGGCTTCAAAACTAAAAAACGAAAAATTGATCGTGTAGCCCTGACGCAGCTCGAAACCGGCCTGCGTAATCTTCCAGATAGCCAGTTACAAGTTAAAGCCAAGGGTGGCAAAGTAGGAAGCGATGGATCAATTCGCCTGCACCACAACGCATCCATAAAACTCATAAAAGCGATGGATGGAAATAACGAGATAATTGGATCGCTTTTAGACCCAGCAGACGTAATGCGTGCTACAATTGAAGCATATTCTACGTTTGTAGCTAACGGGAAAATCCCGGAGTGACCGATAATGCGGCAGTCAACCAAAAGGAAAATAGCATCATTAATGCTGCCTTTGCTTGCAGGGGCTGCTGCCGCTCAATATACACCACTATCCTTCTGGTATGATATGAAGGAAGGACTTATTGCGTTTCTTGGATTCCTTGCCGCGTCACTAATGCAAGTAATGCCAATCACAGCCAACTTTGTCCAAACAGACAAATTAAATCCATCCGAAGCGAAAAAGATAGTGGACTCGCTAACTCGCCAGCAGCACTATTGGATTGGATTATTGAGTGCGACAATAGCAGCACTGTTAGCGATTATAATATTTTCTGCGCTAAAGTCGCCACTAGAAACATACACCAAGACATGGCACGGGTTGTCCTATTCTAGCATTGGCTGCTTCTTCATTGCCTACTTGTTTTGCTTTGTATTAATTAAGATGCTCGGATTATTTGAAGGCATGCTATCCCTGCATAACTTAAGAGCAGAGCTAGTGATTATTTCAGCCGATCGAGCGGCGGCTGAAAAGAAAGATTCAATTCAGGCGAGCGCAGGCGAGATTCGCCCGATGCTTCCTGAGGGCTACGGCGCGATAGCTAAACCACCGCAGTAGCCCGCCTCGGCGGGCTTTTTCATGCCTGGCGATTTCGCGCGCATGTACCCAGCCTACGGCTCCAGCCCCTAAGCAGATGAGTCAATATGCCATCATCTGCGATAAAATCCCCCTCCTCCCGCGGCGTGCGGGAAAGTCGAGAAAATCAACAAGGGTCATGGATGTTCGCGCTTCGTACTCTGGTGGCTGCTGCCGTTATCGCAATGACAACCGGCTGCGCCACAGGGCTCAACTCAACACAAGAATCAGAGCTCGCCAAATACCGGGCCAATAACATGGCTGTACAGGAAAAGAGCCCAGGAGGTGCTGCTGCGCTGGGCCTTCTGCCGGGTGGCGGATCGTTCTACGGTCGTTCGTACGGGTATGGCGTGGTGAACCTACTGTTCTGGCCTGTCTCGATCCTCTGGGATCCAGTCAGCGGCTACAATGCAGCGGAGTCCATCAACTACCAGGCGACCAGGGCGCATGTGGCCAGCCTGAAGCGGCACGATATGGATCTGCTCGACACCAGGCTGTCGACCAAAGAGATCGATTTGGAGCGATATACGCTCGAGAAGCGCAAGGTGGATGACAAGTACTCCAGCCTCTGATGCTGCGAACGGAAGCCCGCCTAGCGCGGGCTTTTTTGTGGGCGTTAAGCCTTCCCTCCGTAGCGCTCCCAAGCCAAGAGCATATCTTTCATGGCGCGTTTTTGAGCGTCCGGAAGGGTAAAGTCATTGTAGTACTGCTTACCGTCGAACCTGATGGTCACCTTTTTGGCGTCTGCAATTTTTCTCAGCATGGCCTTGTTCTGGGCAACAGTGTCCGACCACTCCCAGATTCCGCCATAACCGTTATCTCGCTCGAAGTCGAGGCTGCCAAGCTGGAATGTCTGATCGTCAGCCTTGATCGTTACGCTTTGGACGAATAGCCAGCTATCAGAATGGTATTGGAGCTTCAGCCTCAACGGCATAACCCTAGAGTTCTCGCCTTCCAGTCCGAAGTACAGAGAAAGATGGGTGTTCGTAGTGGGGATTGACTTGTGGGAAACCCAGGTTATCCCTTTGATCTCATCGGTATTTTTCTTCAGTTTTTTATCCAGCTCGGCGAGGGCAAGCCTCGTCTCCTCTGCTTTCTTTGCCTCTGCTGCCAACCTTTCGTTTTCCGCAGCCTTTTCTTCGCGTGCGATGGCGTCGAGCAGAGCTTTTGCCGTAGCCGCCTCTGGTTTCTCCGGATGACGTGCGACCAGGTCTTGCAGGCCTAACTTCGCAGCCGCGTTATCTCCTGCGGCCTTGGCGTCCTTCGCTCGCGCCAGCAGTCTTTGAGCCCCGTTTTTTTCAGCATCCAGTTCCGCCTTGAGGGCGACTACCTCGGACTGCAGCTTGCTTACTTCTCCTTGAAGCTGCTCAGCCATTTCCCTGTCGGCATTCCCGCATCCGGCAAGCGCCAACCCAACAGCCAATGTCAAAACCGCCCTCTTCATCGCCAGAAACTCCTTGTGTGGTTGGATGACTCTATCAAAACGCCATCACCCACACGACACCTTGGCATGACCTTAAGGCGTGGTTTTGTGGGTGAGCGAAATTTATAGGAACACCTATTGACCGTTAAAATAGGACCTCCTATATTTCAACCCATCGAGACGGCAAGCCACCCAGCCACTCGGGAGGCCCTCAAGCCTCACCGCTCTTTAACAGCCAGCGCCATGCCCGACTACCCGGCCCAGCCGGTTAGGTCACTCCCGGCTCCATCGGTGGGAGGTCAGTAAACCGATGAACAAAACCGCACTTGCCTCTACCGGCGACCGGCGATCCGACAGGCCCGAAAGCCTGCCCACGCGCAGCCCACTGCGACGGCGGACGAGGTGTTGACCGAACTGAGTGAATGACCTGGTAAGCGGGTGCGGAGAAACACCACGAGATTCACTGAAGCACCTGGGCGACCGGGTGCTTTTGGAATCCACTGGAGGAACACGACATGCACCTGAAAGACCAAGGCTTCAAGTTCTGCATCAGTCCGGACAAAAAGCAGGGCCAATGGCTGCACCCAACCGTGTTCAAGGTCATGCACCCCGACTGGACCGGCGTAACGGAATGGCCTACCGAGCGGCTGGTTGCCTATCTCAAGCAAGCGCCGCAGCAGCAAGAGCTGTTCGTGGCATGACGATTTCACTGGCTGGCCTGGCTACAGGGTCAGTTCAGCCCAGACGATACGCCCAGCTACGCATCCCTCTGCGCACTCCGAGAGTGCCCAGAGGGATGCGGGCGCCCGCATCACGGTTGGAAGGCAATCGTGCCAGGCCAATGATTTTATCGTCAGGAGAACACCCCATGACCGTAAACATCAGCAATCTAACGATCACCACGCCCGTACCAGTATCTTCGACAAATCCAGTCGCCCTTGAGGTGAACGGCGCTGTAGCAATCGCCCAGCTCCCGAGCGTCTTGAAGGTTCTGAGTGACGGTTCTATCCAATTTTCGGCTCCCACCAAGGGCGCCTCGAGCAAAAGCACCCATCGGACCCGCTGCGAGTGGTCTGAGACTACAAACTGGTCCCTGGCCAGTGCAGCAAACCACCGCAATCGTCAGGAGATGGCCCTTACCAAGGTCAACTCTGCCCAGAAGGTCGTGATCTCGCAGTTGCATGTGCGAGGCGATGACGGCCCACCGGTTAAGGTGTTCTGGAACAAGGGCAACATCACGATGGGCTTCCGCACAACCTATAACCTGGCCACGCCGGTGAACACGACTGTGCTGAAAGGCGTCCCGATCGGGGCGAAATTCACCGTTTCCATCGACGTCACGACCCAGGGCTTGGTGACCGTTTCGGCGCAGTGTAACGGGGTGTCGGGCTCGTCAGGCGCCCTGCAGCTCGACGACACCTGGGACTCGCATCTCTTCGAGTTCCACGGCGGAGTCTACAACCAGATCGACTACACCGAGGCCACGCCAGCCGAGGATGGCTCAATCTGCATCATCAGCAGCCTCTCGCTGACCCACCGCTGACCTACCGACAGCCTGTCGTTAACTGCCCGATGCCCTGCTCCCCATCGCAGGCTGCATTGGGGTGTGATCTGTGAGACGTGGCCGCTGAAACCCAAGCGCTTAGATGGATGCGCCGAAACGCGGAAACGGGGCGCTCAATACCAGATCACACCCCGATGCATCTTCAAAGCAGTCAAAAAAATTGAATCAGCTAATTGCCTGCTTGGTCAGGAATTATGAACGCAGTAAATCTGACGAGGTAACAGCAATGACTATCCAGGCAGAGACACTCGCTCAACTGACCAAAGCTCTCCAAGAGCGCGGCATGAAACTCGTAACAGACGTTGCATTTACCAGAGCGCCATATCGGCAAAACCATCGGTGGATCTGCATCGTCGAGTAGCAATTCTATTTGCCGGCGGCTCGGGCTAAGACCCCACCGCCGGCCCCGACACATAGCGTCAACGACACACTACCTAGATCCACCCCCCTTCCCTTCACATACGACCGCATTGGCAGGCGCCAGGCCACCTTTCACGGTGGGTTTGGTCACCCGCGCCTGGCTCCTGACCAATGCGGCCGCACAACCAATCTGGAGGA
>NZ_JBLUPZ010000004.1:0-374747 GCF_048068255.1 Pseudomonas sp. NY15374 | reverse complement strand
CGATGAAGTTTTCATAACGCGTGTTGGCGTGCATAGGATCTCCGGGGGGGGGGGGGGGGGCGCGGGCGCCCCGCCCGCACCGGGGCGGGCATACCACTGGGCGGGCGGACCGGCGGGGGGGGTGGGGGGGGGGGGGGCGGGGGGCGCCCCCGCGAAGGCCGCACCGCAGACAAGGATCGACGAGGGATTGTTGCCATGAAGGACAAACCGGCGAAGGGGACGACACCGATCCCGGCCACCAGCATGAACGTGCAGAACGCCATTGCCGGCCTGCGCGGTCGCGACCTGATCTCGACCCTGCGTCAGGTCGGACGCATCGGCCTGCGCAATCCGCTGCACACCGCCCACCATCTGCTGAGCCTCGGCGGTCAGCTGGGCCGCGTGCTGCTCGGCGACACACCCCACCAGCCGCACCCTCGGGACGCGCGCTTCACCGATCCGACGTGGAGCCAGAACCCCTTCTACCGGCGCGGCCTGCAGGCCTACCTGGCCTGGCAGAAGCAGACCCGCCAGTGGATAGAGGAAAGCTCGCTGGACGATGACGACAGAGCCCGCGCGCACTTTCTGTTCAACCTGCTCACCGACGCCGTCTCGCCAAGCAACTCGCTGCTCAACCCCCTGGCGGTCAAGGAAATGCTCAACACCGGTGGCCAGAGCGTAGTGCGCGGCCTCGCCCACTTGCTCGACGACCTGCGCCACAACGACGGCCTGCCGCGCCAGGTCGACGATCGCGCCTTCGAAGTCGGCAGCAATCTGGCAGCTACCCCCGGCGCGGTGGTATTTCGCAACGAGCTGCTGGAGCTGATCCAGTACAAGCCGATGAGCGAAAAACAGTACACCCGCCCGCTGCTGGTGGTGCCGCCGCAGATCAACAAGTTCTATGTATTCGACCTGGGGCCGACCAACAGCTTCGTGCAATACATGCTCAAGAACGGCCTGCAGGTATTCATGGTCAGTTGGCGCAACCCCGACCCGTGCCACCGCGAATGGGGCCTTTCGAGCTACGTACAGGCACTGGAGGAAGCGCTGGACGCCTGTCGCAGCATCAGCGGCAACCGCGACCCCAACCTCATGGGCGCCTGTGCCGGCGGGCTGACCATGGCCGCGCTGCAGGGGCATCTGCAGGTCAAGGGGCGCTTGCGCAAGGTGCGCAGCGCCACCTACCTGGTGAGCCTGCTCGACAGCCAGTTCGGCAGCCCTGCCAGCCTGTTCGCCGACGAACAGACCCTCGAGGCCTCCAAGCGACGCTCCTACCAGCGCGGCGTGCTCGATGGCGGCGAGGTGGCGCGGATCTTCGCCTGGATGCGCCCCAACGACCTGATCTGGAACTACTGGGTCAACAACTACCTGCTCGGCAAGACGCCACCCGCCTTCGACATTCTCTACTGGAACGCCGACAACACTCGCCTGCCTGCTGCCCTGCACGGCGAGCTGCTGGACTTCTTCAAGCTCAACCCACTGGTGCAGCCGGGTGGCCTGGAGGTGTGCGGCACACCGATCGACCTCGGGCAGGTCACGGTCGACAGCTTTACCGTGGCTGGCAGCAACGATCACATCACCCCCTGGGACGCGGTGTATCGCTCGGCCCTGCTGCTGGGCGGCGAGCGACGCTTCGTGCTGTCGCACAGCGGGCACATCCAGAGCATCATCAACCCTCCCGGCAACCCCAAGGCCTATTACCTGGAAAACCCTCGGCTCTCCAGCGACCCTCGCGCCTGGTTCCACGATGCCACCCGTAGCGACGGCACCTGGTGGCCGCAGTGGCTGGAGTGGATCTCACGCCGCTCAGGCAGCCTCAGACCGCCGAAGACCGAACTGGGCAGCCCCTCCTACCCACCGCTCGGGCCGGCGCCTGGCACCTACGTGATGGCACGCTGAGCCCATGAAGACCCGCGACCGCATCCTGGCCTGCGCCCTTGAGCTGTTCAACCGCCAGGGCGAGCCGAACGTCTCGACCCTGGAGATCGCCAACGAGCTGGGCATCAGCCCGGGCAACCTCTACTACCACTTCCACGGCAAGGAGCCGCTGGTACTGGGCCTGTTCGAGCGGTTCGAAGACGAGTTGATGCCGCTGCTCGATCCACCACTGGAGGTGCGCCTGGATGCCGAGGACTACTGGCTGTTCCTGCACCTGATCGTCGAGCGCATGGCGCAGTACAGCTTCCTGTTCCAGGACCTGTCCAATCTCACCGGCCGCCTGCCCAAGCTGGCACGCGGCATGCGCGGGCTGATCAATGCGATCAAGCGCACCCTGGCGGCGCTGCTGGCCAGCCTCAAGAGCCAGGGGTTGGTGGTGAGCGAGACCCAGGCGCTGGGGCAACTGGTTGAGCAGATCACGCTGACACTGCTGTTCTCGCTGGATTACCAGCGGGTACTGGGGCGCGAGGGCGATGTGGGGATCGTGGTGTACCAGGTGATGATGCTGGTGGCACCGCATCTGCAGGAACCGGCGCGCAGGGCGGCGGAGCAGTTGGCGGGGAAATATCTGGACGTGTAGGGCTGAACTTGCGGTGTTGCCACTGACGCATTCGCGGGCAAGTCGCAGCGGCGGTTCACCGCTGCGACTTGCCCGCGAAACGCACGTCGCGATATCAGCTTTGGCTAGCTGGGCTCACCGGTGCCGACGGCGTATTGCCAGTTGCTGCTGCGCTTGCTGCCGGTGCCGTGGTTGCGGCCGGAGCGGCGGGCTTCGCGGCAGCCGGCTTGGCTGCAGTCGGCTTGGCCGGGGCTTTCTTCACGGCAGGTTTCTTCGCTGCCGCTGGCTTGGCGGCTACCGGCTTGGCTGCGGGTTTCGCCGCAGGCTTGGCGGCCGGCTTGGCAGCTGCAGCTTTGGCAGCGGGCTTGGCCGCAGGTTTAGCCGCGGCGGTCTTGGCAGCGGGTTTTGCCGCGGCAGTCTTGCCAGTCGACTTGGCGGCGGGTTTCGCCGCAGGCTTGGCCAATGGTTTGGCAGCGGTCTTGCTCGCTGCGGACTTCGACGCCGAGGCCTTGGACACCGGTGCCACTGAGGCGCCTGTCAACTTCTCGATCTGCTTGGTCAGGCTGTCGACCTGCTGGTGCAGCGCCTTGATCTCGTTACGGCTAGGGACGCCCAGACGCGAGATTGCACTGTTCAGACGCTTGTCGAAGGCCTCTTCCAGCTCGCTCCACTTGCCCAGCGCGCGATCCTTCACATCGGAGACTCGCGAGGTAGTCGCCGACTTGGCCGCATCGGCATCTTTCTTCGCCTGCTTTTCAGCTTTCTCGCCATCCTTCACCAGCGAATCGAAAAGCTTGGGGCCATCCTGGTCGACCTTGGAGTAGATCCCCAGACCTGCCAGCCAGATCTTGCGGGAGTACTTCTCGATCCCGCCGATCCAGGAGCTGCCTTCTTTTTCGGTGTTCTTCTTGCCAGCCATCCTGCTCTCCTTATGGTTTGCGCGCGACACGCTCGAGCAACTCGGTCAGCTGTTCGAGTTTGATGGACAACGCCTCAACGTCATGTTTAGACGGAATGCCGATGCGATTCAAGGCGCGGGCCACCCGTGCGTCGAAAGCCTTTTCGATTTTGTCGAGCTGGACCTCGACCTTGCCACGTACCCGGCTCACTTCCTCGGCCGCTTCATCGAGCTGGCCGTTGGCCGCGTCGAGCTTCTTGTCGAGGGTTTTCTTACCGCGTTTCTCGACGCCTTCACCGGCCTTGACCAGCTCCTTGAAGTACTCCGAGCCTTCCTGGCCGACCCGGGCGTATGCGCCGATGCCTGCCAGCCAGATCTTGCGCGCGTAGCCGCGCACTTCGCTCAGGGTGCTGTCCTGGGCGTCTTCTTTCTTTTTCAGGGTCAACTTGGCCATGCTCTGCACCTCACGTTCGATGTGGATGGAGGAACTGCCCTTGAAATGCGGGCTTGAGCATGAAGATAGGGTGGGAAATTAGAATTCTCACCCTAAGGTGAGGGGTCAGGGCCGCCATGCAGCCCCGGTTCTCAGGCCAGCGCCTTGTCCAGCGCGCGCTCGATCTCGCCCTTGATAGTGCCGCTCATCATCGACAGCATCATGCCCAGCTTCAGCTCGACACGGATGCTGTCCTCGCCGATGTGCACGCTGCCGTTGGCGCCGCTGCGCGCGACATCGACGCGGTCGCCGTTCCAGGTGGCCTTGAGGTCGTACTCGCGCGACAGCTTGTCGACCAGGCTTTCAGCCTTGGCCCGGGCAGCTTCGCGACCGAGGGAATGTTTGCGTTCGACGCTGATCTGAGTCATGCGGGGTATCCAGGCAATGAAGACATAATCGGCATTATGCCCGCGCCCGCGAGACGGCACACCCCGCCAAGACAAATCCGCCCGTTCGCCCTAGAATGGCGGTAATTTTTTTCGGTGAAGCGATATGAACGACCAGCGCAAAGGCGACCACGCCGAACCCACCACCCACTTTGGCTACCAGGACGTCCCCGAGAGCCAGAAGGCGAAGAAGGTCGCCGAGGTCTTCCACTCCGTGGCCGCCAAATACGACCTGATGAACGATGTGCTCTCCGGCGGCATGCACCGCCTGTGGAAGCGCTTCACCATCGAGCTGTCCGGTGTGCGCCCCGGCAACCGCGTGCTCGACATCGCCGGCGGCACCGGTGACCTGGCTGCCAAGTTCTCGCGATTGGTCGGCCCGACCGGCCAGGTGGTACTGGCCGACATCAACGAATCGATGCTCAAGGTCGGCCGCGATCGCCTGCTCGACCGCGGCGTGGCCGGCAATATCGAGTTCGTCCAGGCCGATGCTGAAAAGCTGCCCTTCCCCGACAACCACTTCGACTGCGTGACCATCGCTTTCGGCCTGCGCAACGTGACGCACAAGGATGAAGCCATCCGCTCGATGCTGCGTGTGCTCAAGCCCGGTGGCCGCCTGCTGGTGCTGGAGTTCTCCAAGCCCACCAACAAACTGATGTCGCGCGCCTACGACGCCTACTCCTTCGCCTTCATGCCCCTGGCCGGCAAGCTGATCACCAACGACTCGGAAAGCTATCGCTACCTGGCCGAATCGATCCGCATGCACCCGGACCAGGAAACGCTGAAAAGCATGATGGTCGATGCCGGTTTCGACCGCGTCACCTACCACAACATGACCAGCGGCATCGTCGCCGTGCACCGGGGAATCAAACCCTGATGCTCCTGGCCGGGCTGCTCGCCAGCGTCGAGCACGGGCTCAACCGTGTGCTGCGTATGGACAGCACGGCGCTGCCGCGCCTGGGTGCACTGGAAGGCAAGGTGATCGCCATCGACTGCCGCCAGCCCGCCCTGCAGCTGTTCATCCTGCCCGACGAAGAGGGCCTGATGCTCGCCGCGCATTGGGAGGGCGAGGTCGATTGCACCCTGCGTGCGCCGGCCGGCAGCCTGGCCCAGTTGGCCTTCGCCACAGACAAGAACGCCGTGCTGCACAGCCCGCAGGTCGAGCTGCATGGCGACAGCGCGGTGCTGCTCGACCTGGTCGGCGTGCTCCAGGACCTGGAGCTCGACTGGGAGTACGAGCTGTCGCGCTGGCTGGGGCCGGTCCCCACCGCGCTGATCGCCGGCCACTTGCGCCTGCGCGCACGCTGGACCCGGCAGGGCCTGTCGCGGTTCAGCCAGAATCTGTCCGAGTACCTGGCCGAGGAATCGCGTACCCTGGTCGGGCAGCGCGAAGCCGAAGCGGCATTCAGCGAGCTCGATGCGCTGAAGGTCGATATCGAACGTCTCGAGGCGCGCATCCGTCGCCTTTCCCACACTCTTGATTCCAGCGATAACGCATGAAGCTGCTCGCCGTCCGCCGTCTGTTGCGCATCCAGCGCGTCGTGATCCGCTACCGCCTCGATGACCTGCTGTTCGACCTGCCCCTGCCCTGGTGGCTGCTCAGCATCCGCCTGCTGCTGCCCTGGCGCTGGCTACCGCGCAAGCCCAGCGAGCTCAGCCGCGGCGCGCGCCTGCGCCTGGCCCTGCAGGACCTGGGGCCGATCTTCATCAAGTTCGGCCAACTGCTCTCCACCCGCCGCGACCTGCTGCCAACGGACGTCGCCGACGAGCTGATGCTGCTGCAGGACCGCGTGCCGCCATTCGACCCACAGAAAGCCGTGGCGCTGATCGAAGCGCAGCTCGGTGCGAAAGTCGGCGAGGTGTTCAGCCGCTTCGACGTCGAGCCACTGGCCTCGGCCTCGGTCGCCCAGGTACATGCGGCACGTCTCAAGAGCGGCGAAGAGGTGGTCGTCAAGGTGGTTCGCCCGGGGCTCAAGCCCGTGATCGCCCAGGACCTGGCGTGGTTGTTCCTGATCGCCAAGGTGGCCGAACGGGCCTCCGCCGATGCGCGCCGCCTGCACCCGGTGGAAGTGGTCAGCGACTACGAAAAGACCATCTACGACGAGCTCGACCTGCTGCGCGAAGCGGCCAACGCCAGCCAGCTGCGGCGCAACTTCGAAGGCTCGGACCTGATGTACGTGCCGCAGGTGTACTGGGACCTGTGCCGCCCGAAAGTGCTGGTGATGGAGCGCATCTACGGCGTGCCGGTCACCGACATGGCCACCTTGGCCGACCAGCGCACCGACATGAAGCTTCTGGCCGAACGCGGTGTCGAGGTGTTCTTCACCCAAGTATTCCGTGACAGCTTCTTCCACGCCGACATGCACCCGGGCAACATCTTCGTCAGCACGGTCAAGCCGTGGAGCCCGCAGTACATCGCCATCGACTGCGGCATCGTCGGCAGCCTGACCGCCGAAGACCAGGACTACCTGGCACGCAACCTGATCGCCTTCTTCAAGCGCGACTACCGCCGCGTGGCGCAATTGCACATCGATTCGGGCTGGGTGCCGGCACACACCAAGGTCAACGAATTCGAAGCGGCGATCCGCACCGTATGCGAGCCGATCTTCGAAAAACCGTTAAAGGATATTTCCTTCGGCCAGGTGCTGATGCGCCTGTTCCAGACGGCCCGTCGTTTCAATATGGAAGTTCAGCCGCAGTTGGTGCTGCTGCAGAAAACCCTGCTCAACATCGAAGGCCTGGGGCGCCAGCTGTACCCTGACCTGGACCTGTGGAGCACCGCCAAGCCCTATCTGGAACGCTGGATGCGCGAGCGCATGAGCCCCAAGGCGGTGTTCGGCAACCTCTATAGCCAAGCCGAGCAGTTGCCGCACCTGGCCGACATGACCCGCGACCTGCTCGAACGCTTGTCGCAGCCGCACCTGCACGACCCGCAACTGCCAGAGCGCCGCCGGGCGGGCGACAACTGGGCGCTGCGCCTGCTCGGTGCCGGCCTGCTCGGTGGCGGCGCGACCCTGGCCGCCGGTGCCGCGAGCCTCAGCGCCCCGGCCGCCTGGCCGGCGTGGCTGATGCTGGCTGCCGGGCTCTACCTGATCGTGCGCCGATAGCCAGCCGCGCTGCTGGCTGGCACACTAGGCGCAAAGGGTCCGGTACGGGAGCGGGCCTGTTTTGGAGTCGACGATGAAAGACTGGCTGGACGAGATCAAGTGGAACAGCGATGGCCTGGTACCGGCGATCGCCCAGGACCACAAGACCGGGCGTGTGCTGATGATGGCCTGGATGAACCGTGAATCGCTCGCCCTGACTGCCGCCGAGAACCGCGCCATCTATTGGTCGCGCTCGCGGGGCAAGCTGTGGCGCAAGGGCGAAGAGTCCGGCCATGTGCAGAAACTGCATGAGCTGCGCCTGGATTGTGACGCCGACGTGGTCATCCTGATGGTCGAGCAACTGGGTCATATCGCCTGCCATACCGGCCGTGAAAGCTGCTTCTATCGTGTCTTCGAAAACGGTGAATGGAAGATCGTCGACCCAGTCCTGAAAGATCCTGACACTATCTACCACGCGGGGCACTGAACATGAGCGACACACTCGATCGCCTGGCTGAAGTGCTCGAACAACGCAAGCAGGCGGCCCCCGACAGCTCCTACGTGGCGAGCCTCTACCACAAGGGCCTGAACAAGATTCTGGAGAAGCTTGGCGAAGAGTCGATCGAGACGATCATCGCCGCCAAAGACGCCGCCGTGAGCAAGGATTACAGTGATGTCATCTATGAAACCGCCGACCTGTGGTTTCATAGCCTGGTGATGCTCAGCGCACTGGGGCAGCATCCACAGGCGGTACTGGACGAACTCGACCGCCGCTTCGGGCTTTCCGGCCATGACGAGAAGGCCGCGCGCCAACCGACCTGATCGACATGCCCCTGCAGGAGCGGGCTCGCCCTGCGATAACGCCCGCTCAGGCTACACATCATTCAAGGGAGTACACCATGGGTATCTTTGACTGGAAACACTGGATCGTCCTGCTGGTCGTCGTAGTGCTGGTGTTCGGCACCAAAAAGCTGAAGAACTTCGGCAGCGACCTGGGCGAATCGATCAAGGGCTTTCGCAAGGCCATGAACGAGGAAGAAAGCAAGCCTGCCGAGCAGACTCCGCCGCCTGTACAGCCGTCCGTGCAACCCACCCAGCAGCCGCACAACACCGCGCCGCTGAGCCAGCCGCACACCATCGAGGGCCAGGCTCAGCCGGTCCAAGAGCCACAACGGAAAGACTGACCCATGTTCGGCATCAGCTTCAGCGAGCTGTTGCTCGTCGGCCTGGTTGCCCTGCTGGTGCTCGGCCCCGAGCGCCTGCCTGGCGCCGCGCGTACCGCGGGGTTGTGGATCGGCCGGCTCAAGCGCAGCTTCAACAGCATCAAGATGGAAGTCGAGCGCGAGATCGGTGCCGATGACATCCGCCGCCAGTTGCACAACGAGCACATCCTGCAGATGGAACAGGAAGCCAAGCGCATCCTCAACCCGCAGACACCGCCCGCGCAGCCCGTGAACACGACGGCCGCGAGCGAGACTCCCGCACCTGCCGCCGACGCCAATGCCGCCCCTGCGGCGCCCACGACCACCCCTGAGCCGCACCAGCCGCCCCGAGCCCCATGAGCGAAACTCCGGAACACGACCAGCCCATGCCGCTGGTCTCGCACCTGACCGAACTGCGCACCCGCCTGCTGCGTTGCGTAGCCGTTATCTTCCTGATCTTCGCCGGGCTGTTCTCCTTCGCCCAGCAGATCTACACCCTGGTCTCGGCACCCTTGCGTGCGCACCTGCCGGCCAATGCGACGATGATCGCCACCGACGTGGCATCCCCGTTCCTCACGCCGTTCAAGCTGACCATGATCGTCTCGCTGTTCCTGGCCATCCCGTTCATCCTCCAGCAGATCTGGGGCTTCATCGCACCGGGGCTGTATCGCCATGAAAAGCGCATCGCCATCCCGCTGCTGATTTCCAGCATCATCCTGTTCTACGCCGGCATGGCCTTCGCCTACTTCCTGGTGTTTCCGCTGATCTTCGGCTTCTTCGCCAGCGCCACACCTGAAGGCGTGTCGATGATGACCGACATCGCCAGCTACCTCGACTTCGTCATGACCCTGTTCTTCGCCTTCGGCGTCGCCTTCGAGATTCCGGTGGCGGTGGTGCTGCTGGTGTGGATCGGCGTTGTCGATGTGAAGTACCTGAAGAAGATCCGTCCCTACGTCATCATCGGCTGCTTCGTGGTCGGCATGATCCTCACCCCGCCGGACATCTTCTCGCAAACGCTGCTGGCCGTGCCCATGTGGCTGCTGTTCGAGATCGGCGTGCTGTTCGGCGGCCTGATCCGCAAGCGCAGCCATCCGCAGGATGAAGCCGCGGACGACCACAACGACCAGCCACCAGCGACCCAGGCGTGAACCTGCTGCTGCTCGAGGAGGCCGACTTCGTCGCGGCCGACCGTGTCGTACTGGCCGACCGCCGCTTGACGCACATGCAGGACATCCACCGCGTGGCGGTGGGCGACACCCTGCGCGTAGGCCGCATCGGCAGCCTGATGGGCCAGGCCGAGGTAGTCCGCCTGGAGGGCCACGAAGCCGAGCTGCGGGTCAGCTTCGATCAGGAGCCACCAGCGAAGCTGCCGCTCACCCTGGTGCTGGCCGTCCCCCGCCCCAAGATGCTGCGCCGTCTGTTCCAGACCATCGCCACCCTCGGCGTGCCGCGGTTGATCCTGGTCAACAGCTACAAGGTCGAGAAAAGCTTCTGGCAGACGCCGTTCCTGCAGCCGGACAGCATCCGCGAGAACCTGATCCTGGGCCTTGAGCAGGCCCGTGACACCGTGCTGCCGGAAGTCATCATCGAAAAACGCTTCAAACCCTTCGTCGAAGACCGGCTGCCCGCCATCGCCGACGGCACGCTCGGTCTGGTTGGCCACCCCGGCCCCTACCCGGCCTGTCCCCGCGCGGTGCAAGGGCCGGTGACCCTGGCGATCGGTCCGGAAGGCGGTTGGATTCCCTACGAAGTGGAACTGCTGGGCAAGGCCGGCCTGGCCCCCGTACAACTGGGCGAGCGCATCCTGCGTGTGGAAACGGCGGTCACGGCTCTGCTTTCCCGAATATTCTGACCATTTGATCAGCATCCTGGCATCAAGTTTCTCCCCAGCAGGCCGATGGCCTTGCAACACAAGAAAATTCTGGCTTTTCAAGTCGCCGGGGAGATCGTCATGTACGGAAAGGTTGTCCAGTCGCTGGGAAACGTGAGCGTCAGTCGCAAACTGGGGGCCGGCTTCGGCCTGGTACTGTTGTTGACCATGGCGATCACCGCCACAGGTTGGCGCGGCATGGACTCGATCATCGACCGCGGTGACAAGCTGGGCAACATCTCCTTGATCCTCGGCTACAGCCAGGACCTGCGCATCGCCCGCCAGCAGTACGAACGCAATCGCGACGACGCATCGGCGGGCGAGCTGGAAAAAGCGCTCGGCAAGCTCGAGCAGCAGGTCGAGATGATGCTCGGGCAGATCGAGCATCCGCAGGATCGCCAGCGCCTGGAGCAGCAGCGTCAAGCCGTGCGCCAATACCGCCAGGCCTTCGTCGAGCTCAAGCAGGCCGGCCAGCGCCGTGAAGCCGCACGCAGTGTGCTGGGTGACAGCGCCGACAAGGCCGCTGCGCTGATCGGCCAGGTGCAGCAACGCCTTGCGCAAGGTGGCGACATCAGCCTCTATCAACAGATCGTGCAGGCCAGCGCCTTGCTCCAGCAGGCGCGCTTCCAGGTCCGTGGCTACACCTATAGCGGCAAGGCCGAATTCCAGCAGACCGCGCTGGATGCCATCGACCAGGCGCTCGCTGTGCTCAAGGCCCTGCCGGCCAGGGTGCCCGCCGAATACGCCGCCAGTCTCGATGATGCCGCCAATGCCATGGGCGCCTATCGCGATGCGGTGAACCAGTTCGGCGCAGCGCAGACCAGCGCCGAGCAGACCTTGCAACGAATGGTTGTACAGGGCCAGGTGTTGATGGATGCCGGTACGCAGATGACCGCATCGCAGACCGCCGTGCGCAACAGTGGTGCCCGGCAGGCCAAGACCCTACTGGGCGGAGCCAGTGCCCTGGCCCTGCTGCTAGGCGTCATTGCCGCCTGGGCCATCACTCGGCAGATCGTCGTGCCCCTGCGCCAGACCCTCAGCGCAGCCGAACGCGTGGCCAGCGGCGACTTGAGCCAGGACCTGCAGGTGCAACGTCGCGACGAGCTTGGCCAACTGCAAGCCAGCATGCAACGCATGACCCAGGGCCTGCGCGAACTGATCAGCGGTATCGGCGACGGCGTCACCCAGATCGCCAGCGCTGCCGAAGAGCTGTCGGCCGTCACCGAGCAGACCAGCGCAGGGGTCAACAACCAGAAAGTCGAGACCGACCAGGTCGCGACCGCCATGAACGAAATGGCAGCCACCGTGCAGGAAGTAGCGCGCAACGCCGAGCAGGCGTCGGAAGCCGCGCTGATGGCCGATCAGCAGGCTCGCGAGGGTGATCGGGTGGTCGGCGAGGCCATCGCCCAGATCGAGCGCCTGGCCAACGAAGTGGGTAACTCCAGCGAAGCGATGAACCAGCTCAAGACCGAGAGCGACAAGATCGGCAGCGTGCTCGACGTGATCAAGTCGGTCGCCCAGCAGACCAATCTGCTGGCCCTCAACGCCGCCATCGAAGCTGCACGCGCAGGCGAGGCTGGTCGCGGATTCGCCGTGGTCGCCGATGAAGTACGCAGCCTGGCGCAGCGCACCCAGCAGTCGACCGAGGAGATCGAGGAGCTGATCGCCAACCTGCAGAGCGGCACCCAGCGGGTATCCAGTGTGATGGACAGCAGCCGCGAACTCACCGACAGCAGCGTAGAACTGACCCGTCGCGCCGGCAGCTCGCTGGATACCATCACCCGCACCGTGTCGTCGATCCAATCGATGAACCAGCAGATCGCTACGGCGGCAGAGCAGCAGAGCGCGGTGGCCGAAGAGATCAACCGCAGCGTGATGAATGTACGGGATATTTCCGACCAGACCTCGGCGGCCAGTGAAGAGACTGCCAGCTCCAGCGTCGAGCTGGCGCGGCTCGGCACCCACCTGCAGGGCCTGGTAGCCCGCTTCCGTCTCTGAGCGCCGCCAGGCAAGGAATAATCACTACCTGCCAGTGGAACTTTCCCACAGGATTTACAGGTCGAGTCCCACGCGCGCTCTGCCGATGAGCAGAAGGACCATGCTGGCAACCTACCAGCATGGTCCTTCTCTCATATGGATGGAGACTCGCCATGTTCGGATATCTCAATCGCCGCCTCGCCAACCTCAGCGTGCGACTCAAACTCACCCTCGGCTTCGCCGTGGTCCTGTTGCTCACACTCGCAACCACCGTCAGCGGCTGGCGCGCCCTGGACGGTGCCATCGAACGCTCGCAGCAACTCAGCGAAATCGTCCGTATCAATGACCTGACCAAGGACCTGCGCGCCGAACGTATCACGTTCCGCGTACTGTCCGACGACACTAGCAAGGCGCGCATCGGTACTACCCTGGATCAACTCGACAGCATGCTGACCCTGCTCCAGCAGCGCAGTGGTGTCGACGAGTCGCGCCGCTTGCTCACGGAAAAACTGCAGCAACTGCAACGCCTGCGCGAGAGCTTCAGCGAGCTGCTGCAGGCGGTCGACAATCGCAGCCGTTTGCGCAACATCATGCAGGATCGCGACCGGGTTCTCGGCGAAGTCATTGACAACCTGCAGACCCAGGCTCTGCTCAAGCTCCCAGCCGATGGACAACAGAACGGTCTGCTCGGACTAATGGACACACTCACCCGCCAGGTCGACAGCGCCAACCAGCAAAGCCTGGTCCCCGCCTACACCTTCTCGCCGGTCGAGGATTTCGCCAAGGTTGGCGAGGCTTCGCTCGATGCTGCGCAGGCCAGCCTGCAACAAATGCTCACCGCCCTCACCCCGCTCGCGCTGCCAAGCGAGCTCATGGCGCGTCCACAGCAAGCCCTGACCGAGTACCGCGCCAGTCTTGAGCAATACCGTCAGGCGGCAATCCGCGCCGAACAGTTGCAGAACAGCATGGAAACTGCGGGCAACGACCTCAGGGCTGCGAGCCTGACACTGGCCGAACAAAAAATCGCCCAACGCGACCATGAAGCCGTAGCCGCTCGCTCACTGCTGACCAGCGTGGCACTGCTGGCCTTGGCTGTCGGCGTGATGGCCGGCTGGCTGATCACCCGGCAGATCACCGAGCCACTGCGCCAGACCCTGGCCCAGGCCGCCCGCATCGCTCGCGGCGACCTCAGCCAAGTGGAAACGGTGGCGCGTCGCGACGAAATGGGCCAGTTGCAGCGCAGCATGTGCGAGATGACGCTGAGCCTGCGCCAGCTGATCGGCGGCATCGACCAGAGCGTCGAGCACTTGTCACAAGCGGCCTCGCAACTGGCCGGGGCCAGCGCAGACACGCTCGAGCGCATCACTCAGCAGCGCGAGGAAACCGACCAGGTGGCCACGGCCATGAACCAGATGAGCGCGACCGTGCAGGAAGTGGCGCAGAACGCCGAACATGCCTCATTGGCCGCAACCAACGCTGACCAGCAGGCACAAATGGGCGATCAGGTGGTGGCCGAAGCCATCGCGCGTATCGAACAGCTGGCAACGCAGATGGACCGCTGCCTCACCTCGATGCAACACCTGGCGGGGGAAAGCCAACGGATCGGCAGTATCCTCGACGTGATCAAGTCGGTTTCCGAACAGACCAACCTGCTGGCCCTCAATGCGGCCATCGAAGCGGCACGTGCCGGCGAAGCCGGTCGCGGGTTCGCGGTGGTGGCGGACGAAGTACGGGGCCTGGCCCAGCGCACCCAGCAGTCGACCGAGGAGATCGAGCACCTGATCGAAAGCCTGCACCAGGGCACCGATGAAGTCACTTCTCTGCTCGACAGCAGCAGGACCCTGACCGAGCAAAGTGTCGAGCTGAGTCGCCGCGCGGGCGATGCATTGGGGCAGATCACCCGGACCGTATCGAACATCCAG
Source organism: Pseudomonas sp. NY15374 (assembly GCF_048068255.1). Lineage (NCBI taxonomy): Bacteria > Pseudomonadati > Pseudomonadota > Gammaproteobacteria > Pseudomonadales > Pseudomonadaceae > Pseudomonas > Pseudomonas sp. NY15374. Next base: position 360,437 of record NZ_JBLUPZ010000004.1, on the reverse strand, counting down.
GGGATGAACCAGCAAATCGCCACCGCCAGCGAAGAGCAGAGCGTGGTGGCCGAACAGATCAACCGCAGCGTGATCAGTGTGCGCGAGGCTTCCGATCACACCAGTTCGGCGAGCGAACAGACGGCCACTTCCAGTGGTGAACTACAGCAGCTGGGGCAGCAGTTGCGGGGGATGGTGGGGCGATTCAGCCTGTAGGAACGGTGATGTGCCTTGCGCGCGCAAGCTCGCGCCTACAGGAGGCCGGGCTTGCCCACGCAAAGAGCGATCCGATCAAAGCACCTGGCGCAAGAACGCCTGGGCCCGCGGGTCCCTCGGCGCCGCGAAGAACGCAGCGGGTGCCGAATCTTCCAGCAACTTGCCATGATCGAAGAACAGCACCCGGTCAGCCACCTCTCGGGCAAAGCCCATCTCATGGGTCACGCAGACCATGGTCATGCCTTCCTGGGCCAGGGTCTTCATGACATCCAGCACCTCGCCGACCATCTCGGGGTCGAGCGCCGAGGTCGGTTCGTCGAACAGCATCACCTTCGGGTCCATCGCCAGGGCGCGGGCAATGGCCACCCGTTGCTGCTGGCCCCCCGAGAGGCGAGAGGGGTATTCATTGACCTTCTGGCCAATGCCGACCTTCTCCAGCAGTGCACGGGCCTTGGCTTCGCGGTCGGCCTTGCTACGTTTGCGCACTACCTTCTGCGCCAGGCACAGGTTCTCCAGCACGGTCATGTGCGGGAACAGGTTGAAGTGCTGGAACACCATGCCGACTTCACGGCGGTAGGCATTGATGTCGGTCTTGGGGTCTTCCAGGCGCAGCCCATCGATGGCCACGTGGCCTTCGTCGAAATGCTCCAGGCCGTTCAGGCAACGCAGGAAGGTCGACTTGCCGGAACCCGAGGGGCCCAGCACCACCACCACCTCGCCCTTGGCAACCTGGGTGGAGACGTTGTCCACCGCACGCACCACCTGGCCGCGGGTGTCGAAGACTTTCAGCAGGTCACGGACTTCAATCACTTTGCGCAAGCCTCCGCTCGAGCCGGCTGGCAATGTGCGACAGCGGCAGGTTGATCAGCAGGTACAGGCCTGCCACGCAGAACCAGATTTCGAAGGTCGAGAACGACGTGGTGATCGCCTCGCGACCGCTCTTGGTCAGCTCGGTAATGGCGATCACCGACACCAGCGAGGTGTCCTTGACCAGGCTGATGAACTGCCCCGCCAGTGGCGGTAGCACACGCTTGAACGCCTGGGGCAGGATCACATGGCGCATCGACTGGCTGGCATTCAGGCCCAGCGAGCGCGCCGCTTCGTTCTGCCCCTTGGTGATCGACTGCACACCGGCACGGACGATCTCGGCCACATAGGCGCCGGTGAACAGCGCCAGCGCCGCCACCCCGGCGAACTCGCGGGACAGGTTGAGCACAGTGCCGATGAAGAAATAGAAGATGAAGATCTGCACCAGCAGCGGCGTACCGCGCACCAGTTCGACATAAACCGTGGACAGGTCGCGCAGGGTCGGGTTGCTCGACAACCGGCACAACCCGGCGAACAGGCCGATCACCAGGCCGAACGCACCGGAAAGCACCGAGATCCACAAAGTAGTCCACAGGCCCCAGGCCAGCGGGCCGGCCGCCCAGTGGCGGGTGACGCCGATCTGGTCGCCCTCGGCGACATCGTCACCACGGCTCAGTTGCAGACTGTCCTTGACCACCTCCAGCACTTGCACCTCGCCGTCCTCGCTCTTGAGCGTGACGCGGGCGTCGTTGCCGGACACGACGATCTCCTCGACGGTGCCGTAGGCCGCGGCGCGCTGCACGTCTTCGGCCTGGAAGGCGAAGTACTGCGGCACACGGTTCCAGCGCCACTCGTAAGAGATCATCGAGGTGGCCATGTACAGACTGAACGCCAGGCCCACCAGCACCAGCGCGGTGAGCGCGTGCCAGGGCCACTGGGCTTTCTTGTGTTTGATCACGTGGGTGCTTCCGTAAATGCGAACGCGCAGGGGTTGCCTGCGCGTCAGGGTCATCGCCAGGGCTTGTGGTCCGGGCTCTTATTCCATGTCCTTCAGCCAGTCGGTCTTCTTGAACCACTTGTCGTGAATACGATCGTAGGTCCCGTCGTGCTTGATCTGGTGCAGGAAGTTGTTGATGAAGTTGATGCTGTCGTAGTCGCCCTTCTTCAGGCCGAATGCCAGCGGCTCGTAGGTGAAGGGTTCTTCCAGGTAGACCAGCTTGCCGGCGCCGGCCTTGTTCACCGCGACCACGTTGTACGGCGCGTCGTAGACGAAGGCATCGGCCTTGCCGTTGACCACGTCCATCACCGCTTCCTGCTCGTTGTCGTAGCCGTGGTACTTGGCCTTGCTGATCAGCTTCTTGGCGACCATCTCGCCGGTGGTGCCGAGCTTGGAGGTCAGGCGGTACTTCTCGTTGTTCAGGTCCTTGTACGACTTGATCTCGCCTGCCAGCTCCTTGCGGATCAGCAGGGTCTGGCCAACCACGATGAAGGGTTCGCTGAAGTTCAGGCGCAGGTTGCGTTCCTGGGTCAGGGTCATGCCGCTGCCGATCATGTCGAACTTGTCGGTCAGCAGGGCCGGGATGATGCCGTCATAGGCGGTGGAGACGGTTTCGAGCTTGACGCCCATGGACTTGGCCATCGCCTTGAGGATGTCGACCTCGAAGCCGACGATCTCGCCGCGCTTGTTGGTCATCTGGAACGGCATGTAGGTCGGGTCCATACCCACGCGCAGGGTGCCGCGCTTGACCGCATCATCGATGGCGCCCGCCTGGGCGGTTGTGACCGCGATCAGCGCGGTGACGCCGAGCAGCATGCGCGACAGGTATTTCTTCATCATCACCAGGTCCCCTAGCAAGAAGTACGCAGAATTTTATTGTGTGCACGATCGTTCCGACCGGTGCGTTGTGTCGGGACGGATGCTAACGCATGCAGGCCCTGGGACCTAGAGCCGGTGGGGACTTTGTTGGCCAAAAATCATGGTGGTAGAAAAAGCTTCGCGGGCAAGCCCCCTCCTACAAAGCCTGTAGGAGCGGACTTGCCCGCGAATGCGATGGATCAGGCGCCGACGAGTGCTGGCTGACCTTCACCTTCAGGATGCAGCGGCAACAGCGGCGAGTGCGGATCGTTGGCGATGGAGTTGCGCCACACCTTGATCCACGCCTCGTTCTGCTCGGTCCACACCCGCTCGTGCAGGCGCGACAGCGCCACCGGGTCGCTCAGCAGGGCCAGGCGAGTGTTGCCGTCGATCCCCTTGGGGCCGGCTTCCAGCGCCTTGGCGATGCGTTCGGCGCGCAGCGTCTCGATCGCGGCAGACTGACCGTGACGGGCCGTACCCATGGCGCAGGCCAGGGCGTTCTGACGCGGATCGACCACGGCGCGAACGAAGCCATCCTTCAGGGCGTGCCAGCGGTTCTCGTGGGTGTACTGGTCGGTTGCCAGCAGCTCGTGCGGCGTGGCGTATTCCTCGGGAATCAGGAACAAGCGCTCGTCCTTGGCCGCCAGGCCCAGACGCACACGGCTGGAGATCACCGAAACCGGGATCGACAGCACCAGCGAGCCGACGATCGGCGCCAGCCACCACAGGAAGCTCGGATTCAGCCAAGCCACCAGCGCAGCCCAGGCGATACCCAGCAAGGTCTGCGGGCCATGACGCCGCACCGCTTCGCTCCACGGGGTGGAATCGTCGTCACGCTGCGGCGAATTCCAGGTCGCTGCCCAGCCGAGGAACGCGGCCAACACGAAGCGGGTGTGGAAGATCATCCGCACCGGCGCCAGCAACATGGAGAACAGCATCTCCATCAGCATCGACAGGGTCACCCTGATTCGCCCGCCGAACTCGGTCGCGCCCTTGGCCCAGATCAGGATGATGCTGAGCAGCTTGGGCAGGAACAGCAGCACGATGGTGGTGGAGAACAGCGCGATGGCTTTTTCCGGGTGCCACTGCGGCCACAGCGGATACAGCTGGAACGGCTCGATGAAGTACTGCGGCTCCATCAGCGTGTTGGTTGCCAGCAACGCGGTCGACAGCACCAGGAACAGGAACCACAGCGGTGCCGACAGGTACGACATCACCCCGGTGAGGAACACCGCGCGGTGCACCGGGTGCATGCCCTTGACCAGGAACAGGCGGAAGTTCATCAGGTTGCCGTGGCACCAGCGCCGGTCGCGCTTGAGCTCATCGAGCAGGTTCGGGGGCAGCTCTTCATAGCTGCCCGGCAGGTCGTAGGCGATCCACACGCCCCAGCCGGCACGGCGCATCAGCGCGGCTTCGACGAAGTCGTGGGACAGGATCGCGCCGGCGAAGGCGCCCTTGCCCGGCAATGGCGCCAAGGCGCAGTGCTCGATGAAGGGCTTCATGCGGATGATCGCGTTGTGCCCCCAGTAATGCGATTCGCCCAGCTGCCAGAAGTGCAGGCCTGCGGTGAACAGCGGGCCGTACACACGGGTGGCGAACTGCTGCATGCGCGCATACAGCGTGTCCATGCCAGAAGCCTTCGGCCCGGTCTGGATGATACCGGCGTCCGGGTTGGCCTCCATCAGGCGCACCAGGCTGCTCAGGCACTCACCGCTCATCACGCTGTCGGCGTCGAGCACGACCATGTACTTGTATTCGCCCCCCCAGCGACGGCAGAAGTCGTCGAGGTTGCCGCTCTTGCGTTTCACGCGGCGGCGGCGGCGGCGATAGAAGATACGACCGAAGCCTTTCGCCTCACGGCACACCTCGAGCCACGCCTGTTGCTCGGCAACGGCGATGTCGGTGTCGTTGGTGTCGCTGAGCACGAAGAAGTCGAAGCGGTCCAGGTTGCCGGTGGCGGCCACCGACTCGAAGGTCGCGCGCAGGCCAGCGAAGACCCGTGGCACATCTTCGTTGCAGATCGGCATGACGATCGCAGTGCGGGCATCGGCCGGGATCGGCTCGTTGCCGGCACTGCTGCCGGAAATCTTGTACTTGTCGCGGCCGGTGAGCAGCTCGAGGAAGCCCATCAGCGCGGTCCAGAAGCCCGCCGACACCCAGCAGAACAGGATGCCGAAGAGAATCAGGATGGAAGTCTGCAAGGCATAGGGCCAGACTTGCACGACGGTGTCCCAGATCGGCTGGTTGACCACTTCGTCCAGGTCGACGAACGACCAGCCCTGGTACGGCAGGATGCCCTTCATGTACCAGCCGGCGACGATGGTCTGGCCGATCATCAGCGCCAGCAGGATGTAGCGGCGCAACGAACCGACCCGGCGCCAGCGTGCCGGCGGCAACTCGCGCTTGGGCGGTTGCGGAGCGTTGGTGCGGCCAGTCATGCGCCGCCACATGCGCACCAGGATATTGGTGCGCCAGGGCTCGGGCAGGACCTTGGTACGCTTGATCGGTGGGGCGATCTTCAGGCACAGGCGGCCACCGCCGTCGACGCCGAGCATCTCGGCCTCTTCGAGCTCGGCGGCACTGCCAACCGTCAGACGGGAACCCACCGAAGCCTGGACGGCCTCGGTGGCGCTGGCGGCCGGATCGGCCGCCAGGCGTTGGTGCAGCTCGCTGAAGGAAGAGCAGCTGGCGAGTTCCGCTCGCTGCTCGTCGCTCAGAGGGAGGTGGGCCAGGTACTCGCCAAGCGATTCCGGCCTTGCGCTTGAGTTACTCATCGGCAGGCAACTGATAGCTCCAGGTTTCGGTCAGCACCTTCTCGGTGGTGGCCGGGGCCCCGTTGGTGGACGCCGCGTCGGCGGCTGGTTGCTCGGCAGGCGTCTCGGCCTTCTCGGCCTTGGCATGCTGAGCCTTGGCGTGCTTGGCGGCCGCCTTGTCCTGCTTGGTTTCGGCAGGTTTGGTTTCCTTCGGCGCCTCGACCGGAACATCGCGTACCAGCGCGGCACGCATCTCGGTGGACTTCTTCGGATCCTTGACCTTCAACCGCAGGGTCAGACGCCAGCCCTTGATCTCAGGGTTGTAGCGTAGATTGTTCTCGACCAGCTCGGCATTGTCGCCCACGCTGACCTGGCTGCGCACCGCGGTGTCTTCCGGCAATGCCGCCAGCACCGGGCCGTTGAAGTCGACCAGGAAAGCCACGCTGCCATCGGCCTGACGGATCAGGTTGGCTTGCTTGACGTCACCGGTGGAACGCAGGGTCTGCTTGACCCAGCCGAGGTCCTGGGCCTGGAACTTGGGCTCGCTGATGGTCCAGTGCAGGCGGTAGTTGTACTCGAACGGCTTGCCTGGCTCAGGCAGGGTTTCCGGGCTCCAGAAAGCAACGATGTTGTCGTTGGTCTCGTCGGCAGTCGGAATCTCGACCAGGTCGACGGTGCCCTTGCCCCAGTCGCCCTTGGGCTCGATCCAGGTGCTTGGACGCTTCTGGTAGTTGTCGTCGAGGTCTTCGAAGTCGCTGAAGGCGCGCTGACGCTGCATCAGGCCGAAACCACGCGGGTTCTCGACGCTGAAGTTGCTGACTGCCAGGTGTTTCGGATTGTTCAGCGGACGCCACAGCCATTCGCCGTTGCCGGCGTGAATCGACAGGCCTTCGGAGTCATGCAGCGCCGGACGGTAGTTCTGTACCTTCGACGGCTGGTTCGGGCCGAACAGGAACATGCTGGTCAGCGGGGCGATGCCCAGGCGGCTGACGTGATCGCGCAGGAACACCTTGGACTTGACGTCGACGATGGTGTCGTCGCCTGGACGCACGGTCAGCTTGTAGGCGCCGGTGGAACGTGGCGAATCGAGCAGCGCGTAGATCACCAGGTGCTTGTCGGCGGGCTTGGGCTTCTCGATCCAGAACTCGCGAAAGCGCGGGAACTCTTCGCCGGACGGCAGCGCGGTGTCGATGGCCAGGCCACGGGCAGACAGGCCATAGGCGTGCCCCTTGCCGACCACGCGGAAGTAGCTGGCGCCCAGCAGGGTCATGATCTCATCCTGCTTGTCAGGCTTGTTGATCGGGTAGAGCACGCGGAAACCGGCGTAGCCGAGGTTCTTGGTGGCATCGGCGTCATGCGGTACGTCGCCGAACTCGAAGCGGCTCGGGTCGTACTTGATCTCTTCGACCTTCTTGGCGGTGATCTCGTTGATGGTCACCGGCGTGTCGAAGTGCATGCCCTGATGATAGAAGGAGAGCTTGAACGGGGTCTTGTCATTCGCCCATTCGGCCTTTTCCTGGATGAAGCGGATTTTCTGATAGTCCGCGTACTTCATGTCGCGGAACACCGGAGGCAGGTTGCTCTTCGGTGCTTCGTACTTCTGGCCGGCCAGATCCTTTGCCTTGGCTGCAACATCGTCAAGATTGAATGCCCACAGCTGGCCAGCGCTCATCAGGCCAACCAGCGCTGCGCCTGCCAACAAGGCCGTGCGCAGCCGATTGCCGGGGATTCTTGGTGCATTACAGGGACTTACAATCACGAGCAACCCTCGCCGTAAACAGATCATGAAACCAACGGCCAGCGACCAATGCCGGGTTGGCGAGCACTGTTCGGACCCCGCAAGGGCGCAATGATTCCCCAAACGGATCCAGACAATGCTCGAGTCAGAGTGAAACGAACCTGCGAACGCAGGCTCACGCAGCGCGCGATTATCCAGCAGGCTGCGTTACAACGCATCAGGCTGGACAAACTATTTATCGTACAAAACCCCTTGTTTTCCTACAAACAAGGGGTTTTTGCGGCTCATATTTGTAACATAAATGTTACGGGGCCATCATTGACCAGGTGAACCTGCATATCTGCACCAAAACGGCCACTCTCGACGTTCGAGTGCTGAAGCTTAGCCTGCTGCAAAAGATAGTCGAAAAGCTCGGCCCCCAGTGCAGGCGGCGCCGCCGTCGAAAAACCCGGCCGCATGCCACTACGGGTGTCGGCGGCCAGGGTGAACTGCGACACCAGCAGCAGCCCGCCGCCGATATCCTTGAGCGACAGGTTCATCTTGCCTTGCGGGTCGCTGAACACCCGGTAGTTCAGCAGCTTGTGCAAAAGCTTATCGGCATGTTCGCGGGTATCTTCAGGCTCGACCGCCACCAGCACCAGCAAACCCTGGTCTACGGCGCCGACGATCTCGCCCTCGACTTCGACCCGTGCTGCGCGTACACGCTGCAGCAGGCCCTTCATGCTTCTTCCAGGGGCAGGTCGAGCAGGCGACGCGCCATCTGGTCTGCGGCGCGTACCAGGGCATCGGTGATGCCTGGCTCGGACGCGGCGTGCCCAGCATCGCGGATCACCTTGAGTTCGCTGTTCGGCCAGGCCTGGTGCAGCTCCCAGGCGTTGTCCAGCGGGCAGATCACGTCATAGCGTCCATGCACGATCACCGCCGGCAGATGGGCGATCTTCGGCAGGTCGCGGATCAGCTGGTCCGGCTCGAGGAAGGCATTGTTCATGAAGTAGTGGCATTCGATACGGGCGATCGACAGCGCACGCTGAGGCTCGGAGAAGCGATCGACCACCAGCGGGTTGGGACGCAGCGTGGCAGTACGGCCTTCCCAGGTCGACCAGGCCTTGGCGGCTTGCATCTGGGCGATCTGGTCGTGGCCGGTCAGGCGCTTGTGGAAAGCCTTGACCAGGTCGCCGCGCTCCTCTGCCGGGATCGGCGCGATGTAGTCCTGCCAGTAGTCGGGGAACAGACGGCTGGCGCCCGCCTGATAGAACCATTCTATTTCCTGGGGACGACACAGGAAGATCCCACGCAAAATCAGGCCATGCACGCGCTCGGGGTGGGTCTGGGCGTAGGCCAGCGCCAGCGTCGAGCCCCAGGAGCCACCGAACAGTACCCATTTGTCGATGCCCAGGTGCTCGCGGATGCGCTCCAGGTCTTCGATCAGGTGCCAGGTGGTGTTGTTCTCCAGGCTCGCGTGTGGCGTGGAGCGCCCACAGCCGCGCTGGTCGAAGGTGATGATGCGGTAGAGGTTGGGGTCGAAGTAGCAACGACTCTGGGCGTCGCAGCCCGAGCCCGGACCTCCGTGGATGAACACCACCGGCAAACCTTCAGGCGAACCACTTTCATCGACATACAACACGTGCGGCGCTTCCACGGCCAGATCGTGCCGGGCGTAGGGTTTGATCTGCGGGTAGAGGGTCTGCATTGCGCACTCCGTGTGAGGATTGTTCGGCCGAGGGCCATCATAAACCTGAATTGCGCTTTGAGCATGTACCCGTGTGATGGGCCTGCCAGATGATTGCCTCACGGCCTCTATAAACTGTTATGTCAGCCTGGCCTGCGCGGCTCACTAGCATCGGCGATTTCCCCACGAGACACCGCCATGAAGCCGTCAGCCCCCCTCGCTCCCCACGCCTTGATCGAACACAAGATGCCGCCGTGGATGCACACGACCCCTGCCCATGCGCACACCATCATGCGCGAAACCCTCAAAACCCCGCCGACCTGGTTCGCGCAGGCCAACGCGACTACCCGTGACCTCGCCCAGGCCTATACCGACTACCAGGCCCACAGCACCGAGCTCAATGCGCAACTGGGCGTGCTCCCGGCGCTGACAGCGTTCGCCACCCAGCACTTGCGCCAGGCGATTGAAAAGCGGTTCGCGTTGTCCCTCGACGTATCCACCCACTACCTGATCAATGCCAGCAAGGCAGAAGCCTACAAACTGCAGCTGGAAGGCGACCCCGTCGTCAATGGGCAGCGCGCGTTGAAAGTGGCCACTCAATCGCTGCTGCACTGTGCGCTGCAGAATTTCGAGGAGGCCGAAGCCGAGCCCAATGGGCTAGATGGACAATGGCTCAGCGCAGCCGTTGTCGACAGCAACACGTTTACGTTCCTTACGCCGGACGGAAAGCAACTCTCCATCGTTCCCCACGAGTTCGCGGCCCTGAGCCGTGAGCTGGACATCGGCGGCCAGTACCAGACGCTGATCGGCGACGTGTTGAACTCCGCGGCGCCAGCGCTGCGCGCGACCGAACAGGCGGCCTTGCGCGTGGAGGTGCATAAAGCCTACCTCAGCCATGCGATCGACGCCGAATTGCACTCGATACTGCTCGCCCTCGTCGAGGACAAGCCAGCCGAGTACCAGGGCAGCCCGGTGCGTTGCGCCGGGCTGGCCCTGTTCGGGGTGCCGTTGACCGGGGCCATGGTCATCGGCGCCGTCGCCTCTCCCGAGCAGCTACTGGCCTACGATCCGCTGCTATTGCCGCACAAAGGCCTGCTCGTCACCTACCTGCCCGGCAGCGACACCCCCTTGCAGCAGCACCATTCGGTGCACGAGGCACAGGCCCACTTGCGCGAACAGCTGTGGATGATGCCGGTCGATCAGCTCAAGCGCGCAGTGCCGGCGCGTGACAGCGCCACCTTCTTCGAAAAGCTGCGCGACTGCCTGCAACCGGTCGACTGGAGCACCGTACAACCTAGCTCCGACGGCCAAGGCAGCCAGGTCGAGCGGGTCCGCGACCCAGAGGCCTGGGTTCCGGTGACCCTGGAGCCCTTGCGCCAGCCGCTGCTCAGCCATCAGGTCGAGCACAAGCAGCAGCGGCTCAAGGACGACGCGGCATTCCACGCGGTGCCCACCGCCGTCGAGGACGAAAAGACCGCCGAAAAGCGTCGAGCCTACTTCACCCAGCTGGCATTCGACGCGCTCAACATCAGCGCCTTCTTCATACCCGTGCTGGGCCAGGTGATGATGGGCGTGGCCGCTATCCAACTGAGCTACGAGGTGTTCGAGGGCCTGGACAGCTGGGCCAACGGCGACCAGCAACAGGCCTTCGAGTACCTGATGGATGTGGTCGAGAACGTGGCGCTCACCGCCGCACTGGGGGCCGCCGGCGGCACAGGCGAGGTACCGGCGCTCGAGCGTATTCCGGTGGAAACGCCCTCCTTCATCGAGGAACTCACCCCCATCGAACTGCCCGATGGCCAGACCCGCCTGTGGGCGCCCGACCTGCGGCCGTTCGCCCACGACATTCTGCTGCCAGCCGACCTGCAGCCAGATGAATTCGGCCTGTACCATCATCAAGGCAAGACCTGGCTGGCGCTGGATGGCACCCACTATTCGCTGAGCCAGGCGACGCCTACTGGTGAATACCGGCTCGAACACCCGCACAACCCGCAGAGCTACCAACCGAGCCTGCGCCACAATGGTGCCGGTGCCTGGCTGCACGAACTGGACCAGCCGCTGACCTGGCAGGCGCTTACCCTCATGCGTCGCGCAAGCCCGCTGGCCGCGGCGTTCGACGATGAAACCATCATCCAAATCCTGGAGACCAGCGACACCCAGGAAGACGTGCTGCGCCGGATCGTCGCCGATAACCAGCGGCTTCCCGCACTGCTGGAAGACACCCTGGCGCGCTTCACGCTGGACCAGCAAATCAGCCAGACGCCCGCCTACGCCGAGCCACACATGGCCCAGGCAGAATTCGCCAAGCGCTACAGCGCCTTGTCGAGCAGCGTGACGCCATCCGCAGAGCTCATCCAGCAGCGCTACCCGCAACTGCCGAATGCCATCGTCGAGGAACTGCTGCGCCACGCCACGCCCGAGGAGCTGCAAAGCCTGGCACAAGCCAAGGTGCCCTACCGCCTGGCCCAGGAAATACGCCTCTATCAGCAACAGGTGCGCCTGGCGCGTGCCTACGAGGGGCTATTCCTGGACTCGGTGCGCAATGCCGATAGCGAGCGGCTGGCGCTGTACACGCTGGAGCAGTTGTCCGACTGGCCAACCGGCACCCGCCTGACACTGGAGCAGTTGCCTGGCGGAACCTTCGAGATCGGCACCACCGACTCGCAGGGCCAGACCCTCGTCAGCACCGCCTCAGGCTACCTTGCGGAATCGGCCACCTCCTTGTCCTCGCATACCTCGTTGTACAGCGCATTGCTCGAGGTGATACCGACCGCCCTGCGCGAAACACTGGCGGGCGACGGTGCCGAACAGACCCTTGCCTTGAAACGCCTGATCCAGGCCAACCCCCTGCCACGCGCAACGTTCAGGCGCCTGCTGGGCATGCAACCGCTGAACCCAGGCTACCGCTCACCGATGCGCCTGGCCGACGGGCGCATCGGCTACCCACTGGGCGGTCGAGGTGCGGTTGGGGGTTCGTTCACCCGCCATACACTGCTGCGCATCATCCGCACCCTCGAACTGCCCGAACACCTCTCCCGCTCGGCCGAACAGATCCTGACCCGCCTTGAAACCAGCGGCATGAACCGTTCGGACATCCATAACCGCCTGCGCGAGCTGCAAGACCAGCGCACCGCCCTGCAGCGCTGGCTGGACGATTGGCGCACGGCGGTCCACCCCGACATCCTTGTCCCGCCACAAACGTTCTCCGAGCTTCAGGCACGCTTCATGGATCACTGGCACCGCAACGCATTGCCCGCCCTCGGAGACACCCAAGCCCCCCTGCACCTGGAGCGCATCGACCTCAGCAGCTTCCCCTCGGACCTGCCCGACTTCCTCAGCGCGACCATCACGCACGTGCAACTGACCGAGCCGTCATTTGGCAGCAGCGTGGGTTGGACCGCATACGAGCGGCACCTGAACAACCTGTTCCGACAGTTGCCAGGCGTGCGCTCACTCGAAATCAGCCGCCCCTACTCGCAAACCGCCGCCCCATCGCAAATGCTGTTCAGCGTTGGGTTGATGGCAACGCACTTCCCCGAACTCGAATCGCTCAGCCTGCTGAACCAGAACCTGCAACTGTCCGAGAGCGACATCAACAGCCTCGCCGGCCTGCCTCGCCTGCGTCGCCTGGACTTCAGCGGCAACCGCCTTTCCGAACGCTACCGCCCGGATTTTCGCGAGCTCACGCTGGACTACCTTGGTCTCGACCGTATGACCCTCGACCACTGGCCGCAGGGTCTGGGCCTAGGGGCACTGGCGAACATCGGCGAACTTTCGCTACGCGACAACAACCTGCGGGTACTGCCTGGCATGCTGCTCAGCAGCCACGCCGACGCACGCCCACACACCGTCATCACACTGGAAGGCAACCGCATCAGCGATGACCAATTGCTGCGCCTGCTGTTGGCCCAGGAAGCGTCGAGCCCCAACGTCACGGTCGATATCTCGCCCGGCCTGCGTACCCGTCTCGACCAGCACCTCCAGCAACGCCAGGCGTTGCACGAGGCCATCGACCAGTGGGCCAACGCCTCCAGTTCGAGCGCCCCGCCAAGCCAGGCCGCGACACTTGCCCGCCGCCGTATCGGCTCCGCGTTGAGCACCTTCTGGCAGAGCCAGGAACAAGGCCTGACCCAGACGACCTTGCGCTTGGAAGACATGGACCTGGGGCATTTCCCGCCACAGTTGCCGGCCTTCTTCAACGAGCGGGTGCGCAACCTGTCCCTATCCCGAGCGAGTGGAAGCACAGAGCAGTTGGATGCGTTTCTCGCCCGACTCCCGAACGTCGAGAGCCTGAACCTGGTGGAATACATCGGCGCCACCCAGACCCTGCCCACGGCACTGTTGCGCCTGCCACGCCTGACCTACCTCTCGATGCGCGACATGAACCTGGAGGTGGACGACAGCATGCTTGCAACCCTCGCTCACTTGAGCAACCTGACAGTGCTGGACCTGGGCGGCAACCGCATGGGCACCATCACCCAAGTGCCCGAAGCGCTACGCAACCTGCGCCGCCTCGACTTGAACAACATGGGCCTGCAGCATTGGCCGGCATGGATCGACAGCCTGCTGCCGATGGACATGCTGGATCTCAGTGAAAACGAGCTCACCGAACTTCCCGAACACATCCTCAGCAACATCGATAACGGTTTCCCGATCTCATCGATCGCATTGTTCGGCAACCCGTTGAGCATGGACACCATGACGCGCGCGCGCACCTCATCGGACAGCCAGCACAGCTATACCTTCGCCATGGACGTGCCCGAAGACCTGCTCTTTCTCACCTCGTCAGATGATGAAATGGCTGGCGGACACCTGCACAACCCGATGCTCTCTGCCGATAACGACCTGCCCAACGTCGACGACTGGTCGCTCGGCGCCCAGGCGCAGAACGAGGCCCTGAGAAGCGCCTGGGAAACCCTCGAAGAAAGCGGTGACGCTGCCAACCTGCTGGCGCTGGTCGGTCGGTTGCGCCAGGCTGCCCCCTATCGCAACGGCCAGACCCGCCAATCGTTCTGCGAGCGCGTGCGTCTGATGCTGGTCAAGGCCGCGGTCAATACCGAGGAGCGTCTGCTGTTCAACGCCGTGGCCGAAGAGGCCCTGGTGCAGCCCGACACCGGCAACCAGACCTGCCATGACGGCGCCCTGCTGGTGTTCCAGAACATCGAACTGCTGATCGACGGCCGGCGCTTGCTGACCGAGGCGGCAGAGTCGGAGCACACGCTCTACCGGGAGCTGCGTCGTCTCTTCCGCCTGCACCGGCTGGACGAGATCGCCCGGGACAAAGCCAGGGGGCGCGACGAGGCAGAGGTGCGCCTGGCCTATCGACGCGGGTTGAATGCGGAACTCAAGCTTGGCGTACCGGATGACAACATGCTGTACGAGGCTTTCGCCGATGTCAGCCGTAACGAGCTGGCGCTGGCCGTGGACCAGGTGCACCGCGAAGAACAGGGCGAGTCGTTCCTGAACTACGCCACCAGCAACGAAGAATGGATTCGCTACCTGCGCCACACCCACCAGGCGCGCTTCGAAGCGATCGAACAGCAGTACCAGGCGCAGGTACTGGAGTTGCCCGAGCAGTTCCCCGACAGCACCCTGGAGCAACTCGCGCCGGAGTTCGACAGCTTGAAGCGTGAAAAGCAGACAAAGGAAGCTCGCCTGATACAGGAGCTGACCCTCCAGGCCAACCCCGAGCGCGAATGACCCGCTGGCGACACCGCACTACCCCGGGCCGGCTTTGTCCCGGCCCGGGGTTGCCCTCACTTGCCATAACGCCCCTTGCCCCATTCGAGCACGCTGGCGAGCAGGCGCCGCAGCACCTCCTGCGTGGGCCGCGCCAGATCCTCGCGGTAGGCGAACGGCTCAACCTCTTCCATGTAGGTGCTCTGCGCCAGTTCCAACTGCACCGCGTGGACGTGGTTGGCCGGATCGCCGTAGTGACGGGTGATATGCCCGCCCTTGAAACGCCCGTTGAGTACATGGCTGTAGGCAGGTGCGTCGGCGCACACCGCCTCGAGCCGCTCGGCCAGCGCCGGGTCGCAGCTCGCGCCGTTGAAGGTACCGAGGTTGAAGTCCGGCAGCTTGCCCTCGAACAGGTGCGGAATCAGCGAACGGATCGAGTGGGCGTCCCACAGCAGCGCGTAACCGAACTCGGCCCGCAGGCGATCCAGCTCCTGGCGGAGAGTGCCGTGGTACGGGCGCCAGATCTTCTCCAGGTAGGTGGCACGCTCGTCGGCCGACGGCACCTGCCCTTCCTTGAACAACGGCTCTCCGTCGAACAGCGTCGCCGGGTACAGCCCGGTGGTGGCGCCGACGTACAACGGCTTGTCGTCGTCCGGCCGGTTCAGGTCGATGACGAAGCGCGAGTACTCGGCCGCCACCACGCTGGCCCCCAGCTCACGGGCAAAGTCGTACAGCTGCGGAATATGCCAGTCGGTGTCCGGCAGGCTCCTGGCCTCGTCCACCAGCCCGGCTTCGACCGCCGGGGTCAACGTGAGACCGGCATGGGGCATGCTGATCAGCAGCGGCAGGCGACCTTGATGAAAACTCAATACCTTGTCCATGACGCCTCGCTCAGTGGGAAATTTCGTGGCCCAGGCGCACCACGCGCTTGGGCAGGTCGCCACCCAGCCAGTAGGCCAGGTCGGCAGGACGGTCGATCTGCCAGGCGACGAAGTCAGCGACCTTGCCAGCCTCCAGCGAACCATGGCTGTCGCCCAGGCCCAGGGCCGTGGCGGCGTGCACGGTGACACCGGCCAAGGCTTCTTCCGGGGTCATGCGGAACAGGGTGCAGCCCATGTTCAGCATCAGGCGCAGCGAAAGCACCGGCGAGGTGCCGGGGTTGAGGTCGCTGGACAGGGCGATCTTCACGCCATGCCGACGCAGGGCGTCCATCGGCGGCAACTGGGTTTCACGCAGGAAATAGAACGCCCCCGGCAGCAGCACGGCGACGGTGCCCGCCTGGGCCATGGCGATGGCATCTTCCTCGGTCATGAATTCCAGGTGATCGGCCGACAGCGCCTGGTAGCGTGCCGCGAGGCTCGAACCATGCAGCGACGACAACTGTTCGGCGTGCAGCTTGACCGGCAACCCCAGTTCACGCGCCTTGATGAACACCCGCTCGACTTGCGCCGGCGAGAACGCCAGGTGTTCGCAGAACGCATCCACCGCATCCACCAACCCTTCGGCGGCCAGGGCCGGGAGCATCTCGTCGCAGATATGGGTGATGTAGTCATCGGCCCGGCCGGCGTACTCCGGCGGCAATGCGTGAGCGGCAAGGCAGGTGGCGCGCACGGTCACTGGCAGCTCTTCGGCGATGCGCCGGGCAACGCGCAGCATCTTGCGCTCATTGGCCAGGTCAAGGCCGTAGCCGGACTTGATCTCCAGTGTGGTGACACCATCGCGCAGCAACGCCTGAACACGCTGCCGGGCGCTGGCCAGCAGTGCGTCCTCGCTGGCCGCACGCGTGGCACGCACGGTGCTGGCGATGCCACCGCCCTGGACGGCGATCTCGGCATAGCTGACGCCCTGCAGGCGCTGTTCGAACTCACCACTGCGGTTGCCGCCGAACACTGTGTGGGTATGGCAGTCGATGAAGCCAGGAGTGACCCAGGCGCCGCCCAGGTCGACCACACGCTCGGCATCGACGCCCGGCAGTTCGGCCTTGGGGCCGATCCATTCGATCAGCCCGGCATTGGTGACGATCGCCGCATCCTCGATGATCGAGTAGCTGCCGTTGGCCATGGTGGCCACGTGGCAGTGCTGCCAAAGGGTTCTCATAAAGCTCTCCACAAGTCAGCGGTGCAGTTCGGCCTGCCCCCGGGCGACCTGGCCCTGCCCCGAGCGCGGCTTGCACCACAGCAGGTAGGACAGCACCAGGAACACCACCCACGCCACGCCCACCAGCAGCGCCGCCTGAGTGTTCGGGAAGTAGCCGAGCACACCGAAAATGAACAACATGAACACAATCGCCAGCGCCGGGCCCCAGGGCCAGAACGGCACCGGGAACTCCAGTGCGGCCGCTTGCTCGCGGCTCATGCGCCGGCGCATGGCCACCTGGGTGACCAGAATCATCAGCCACACCCACACGGTGGCGAAGGTGGCGATCGAGGCGATCAGCAGGAAGACGTCTTCCGGAATCAGGTAGTTGAGCAGCACCCCCAACAGCAGCGCAGCGCCCATCACCAGCACCGTCAGCCACGGCACGCCGTGCCTGGACAACTGTGCGAACCCTCGCGGCGCCTGGCCTTGCTCGGCCAGGCCGTACATCATGCGACCCGCACCGAAGATGTCGCTGTTGATCGCCGAGACCGCCGCGGAAATCACCACCACGTTCAGCACCGCAGCGGCCGAGCCGATGCCCAGGTTGCTGAAGATCTGCACGAAGGGGCTGCCCTGGGTGCCGATCTGTGGCCAGGGGTACAGGCACATCAGCACGAACAGCGTCAGCACGTAGAACAGCAGGATGCGCAGCGGCACGGCGTTGATCGCCTTGGGGATGACGCGCTTGGGATCCTGCGCCTCACCGGCGGTGATACCAATGATCTCGATGCCGCCGAAGGCGAACATCACCACCGCGAACGAAGCGATCAGGCCGCCGATACCATTGGGCAGGAAGCCGCCATGCTCGAACAGGTTGGCGACCCCGACACCGGTTTCGGCACCGGCCTGGCCCAGACCGAACGCCATGATGCCGAAGCCGGCCACGATCATCGCAACGATGGCGCCGACCTTGAGCAGCGACAGCCAGAACTCCATCTCGCCGAACACCTTGACGTTGCACAGGTTCAGCCCGCCGATCAGGAACACGATGCCCAGTACCCAGATCCAGCGCGGCACCTCGGGGAACCAGAAGCCCATGTAGATCCCGAACGCGGTGACGTCGGCGATGCACACGATGATCATCTCGAAGGCATAGGTCCAGCCGAGCACGAACCCGGCCATCGGTCCGAGATAGGTGCTGGCGTACTGCCCGAAAGAACCGGCCACGGGGTTGTGCACCGCCATTTCGCCAAGCGCGCGCATGACCATGAACACCGCCGCGCCGCCGATCAGGTAGGCCAGCAGCACCGCTGGCCCGGCCATCTGGATCGCCGACGCCGAGCCGTAGAACAGGCCGGTGCCGATGGCCGATCCCAAGGCCATGAATCGAATGTGTCGGGCTGTCAGCCCGCGTTTGAGTCCTTGTGCTGGTTGCATGGTTCGTCCTTATTGTTGTTCTCAAGAGCCTCATCGCGGGGCCAGCCCGCTCCTGCAGCTTCGACTGCGGGAGCGGGCTGGCCCCGCGAAGGCATGGACACCGATCACAGGCTCGGCAGCACTCCAGCCGGCAACAAGCCGGTCAGGCGCCCGTCGGCCAGCAGCTCTACAGCCACCTCGATATCCGGCGCGAAGAAGCGGTCACGGTCATAGTGCGGTACCTCGCGGCGCAGGGTCTGGCGCGCCTGCTCCAGCTTCGCCGAGGTCTTCAGGCCCTCACGCAGGTCCAGGCCCTGGCAAGCGCCCAGCCATTCGATGGCCAGCACGCCACGGGTGTTCTCGGCCATCTCCCACAGGCGCTTGCCCGCGGCCGGGGCCATCGACACATGGTCTTCCTGGTTGGCCGAGGTCGGCAGGCTGTCGACGCTGTGCGGGTGCGACAGGGCCTTGTTCTCGCTGGCCAGCGCAGCGGCGGTGACCTGGGCGATCATGAAGCCGGAGTTGACCCCGCCGTTTTCCACCAGGAACGGCGGCAACTGCGACATGTGCTTGTCCATCATCAGCGAGATGCGGCGTTCGCTCAGCGAGCCGATCTCGGCAATGGCCAGGGCGATGTTGTCGGCTGCCATGGCCACCGGCTCGGCGTGGAAGTTGCCGCCCGAGATCACTTCGTCCTCGGCGGCGAACACCAGCGGGTTGTCAGAGACGGCGTTGGATTCCACCGCCAGCACCTCGGCAGCCTGGCGCAACTGGGTCAGGCAGGCGCCCATGACTTGCGGCTGGCAGCGCAGCGAGTACGGGTCCTGGACCTTGCCGCAATTCTTGTGCGATTGCGAAACCTCGCTGGAGTCGCCCAGCAGGTCGCGGTAGCAGGCGGCAGCGTCGATCTGGCCACGTTGCCCGCGCACCTCATGGACACGCGCATCGAACGGCGAGCGCGAGCCCAGTGCCGCTTCCACGGTCAGCGCACCACAGGCAATGGCCCCGGCGAAGAGGTCTTCGGCCTGGAACAGGCCACGCAGCGCATAGGCGGTGGACGCCTGGGTGCCGTTGAGCAGGGCCAGGCCTTCCTTGGCGGCCAGGGTCAGCGGCTCGAGGCCAGCTACCGCGAGAGCTTCGTTGGCGTTCAGCCATTGCCCCTGGTAACGCGCCTTGCCCTCGCCCAGCAATACCAGCGACATGTGCGCCAGCGGCGCGAGGTCGCCAGAGGCACCCACCGAGCCCTTCAGCGGAATGTGCGGATAGACCTCGGCGTTGACCAGGCTGATCAGCGCATCGATGACCTTGCGGCGGATGCCGGAGAAACCCCGGCTGAGGCTGTTGATCTTCAGCACCATGATCAGGCGCACCAGCGCGTCGTCCAGCGGCGCGCCGATCCCGGCAGCGTGGGACAGCACCAGCGAGCGCTGGAGGTTTTCCAGGTCGTGGCTGGCGATGCGGGTCGAGGCCAGCAGGCCGAAACCGGTGTTGATGCCGTAGGCCGTGCGGTCTTCGGCAAGAATGCGCTCGACGCAGGCAACGCTGGCGTCGATGGCGGCACCCGCGTCGGCATCCAGGCTCAGGCGCACCGGCGCCTGGTGGATGCGGCGCAACTGGGCCAGGGTCAACTGGCCGGGGGTCAGGGTCAAAGCTTCCATGTTCATGCTCCTTGTTATTTTGTCTAGTGCAGCGCAGCCAGCACCGGCTGCGGCAACCGTGGATCCTTGAGCAGGGCCGCGGTGCTGGCGATGTCCGGCGCCAGCCAGCGGTCCTGCAGGTAGGCCGGCACGCTCTCGCGCAGCAAGCGCCAGGCCGCGTCGGTGCCCGCGCCGAAACGCTGTTCCTTGAGGAATTCGAATGCCTGGGCGGCCAGCAGGTACTCGATGGCGAGGATCTGCGTGCAGTTCTCCAATACCTGGTGCAGCTTGAGTGCGGCATTGGTGCCCATGCTCAGGTGATCTTCCTGCAGCCCCGAGGTGACGAAATTGTCGAGCACCGCGGGCTGCGCCAGCTGGCGGTTCTGCCCGCACAGCGAGGCGGCGACGTACTGGGCGATCATCATCCCCGAGTTGACGCCGGGGTTGCTGACCAGGAACGCCGGCAGGCCACTGACATGCGGGTTGACCAGGCGGTCCAGGCGGCGCTCGGCGATCGAACCGATCTCGGCCATGGCAATCGCCAGCAGGTCGGCAGCCAGGGCCACCGACTGGCCATGGGGGTTGGCCTGCGAGACCACACGGAAATCGTCCGGTGTACCGAGCAGCAGCGGGTTGTCGTTGGCGCCGTTGAGCTCGGCCTCGACCTGGCGCACCACATGGGCCAATTGGTCACGGGCCGCGCCGTGCACCTGCGGAATCGAGCGGATGCTCAGGGCGTCCTGGGTCCGGATGCCTTTGCTCGAGGCGATCACTTCACTGCCATCGAGCAGCGCGCGCAGGTTCTCGCCCACCAGCTGCATGCCTGGGTGTGGCTTGAGGGCGATGATCTCGGCGTCGAACGCAGCGATCTGGCCGCGCAGGGCCTCGAAGCTCATGGCGCCGATCACATCGGCCCATTGCAGCAGGCGGCTGGCGTCATCCAGCGCAAGGCTGGCGAGGCCGGTCATGCACGGCGTGCCGTTGACCAGGCATAGCCCGTCCTTGGCTCCGAGCTGCACCGGCGCAAGCCCGGCATCGGCCAAGGCCTCGGCGGCCTCGACGAGGCGCCCGCGATAACTGACCTTGCCCACACCCAGCAGGCTCACGCCGATGTGGGCCATGTGCGTGAGATAGCCCACCGAGCCCTGGGACGGGACCTGCGGGGTAATGCCGTGTTCGAGCAACGCCAGCAGCGCCTCGACCACCGAACGCTGCAGGCCCGACTTGCCGTGGCTGTAGTTGACGATGGCGGCGCAGATGATCGCTCGCGTCTGCTCGTCCGGCAGCGCCGGACCGACGCCGCAGGCGTGGCTGAGCAAGGTGTTGCGCGACAGGGCGCTGAGCTGCTCGCCCTGCAGCGAGACGTTGCACAGGGCGCCCAGGCCGGTGTTCACGCCATAGGCGCGCTCGCCGCTGTCGACGATACGCCGGACGATGGCCTGGGCATTGTCGATACGCGCCCACACCTGCGGCGCCAGCTCCAGGCGCGCGCCGTGGCGGGCCACGGCGGCAATGTCCTGCCAGCGTACCGGCCCGTTGCCGATCACCACGACTTCAGGTTTCGACATGATGCTCCTCATACCGCGACGGCGCGGCGCTGAACGAAACGGTCGACGTATTCGTCGGCCGGCGAGTGCAGGATTTCCTGCGGCGTACCAACCTGGATCAAGCGGCCATCCTTGAGAATGGCGATGCGGTTGCCGATGCGTACCGCCTCGTCCAGGTCGTGGGTGATGAAGACGATGGTCTTGTGCAGGGTTTTCTGCAGTTCCAGCAACTGGTCCTGCATCTCTGCGCGGATCAGTGGGTCGAGGGCGCTGAAAGCCTCGTCCATGAGGATGATGTCGGTATCGGCTGCCAGCGCCCGGGCCAGGCCCACACGCTGGCGCATGCCACCGGAGAGTTGGTGCGGATACTTCTTCTCGTAGCCCTTCAGGCCCACGGTCTCGATCCACTGCAGCGCACGTTCCTGGCACAGCTGCTTGCTCTCGCCACGCACCTTCAGGCCGTAGGCGACGTTGTCCAGCACATTGCGGTGCGGCAGCAGCCCGAAGCTCTGGAACACCATGCTGATCTTGCGTCGGCGGAATTCGCGAAGGGCTTCCATGTCGTACTGCAGGATGTCCTCGCCATCGACCAGGATCTGCCCGCTGGTGGGGTCGATCAGGCGGTTGAAGTGGCGCACCAACGTGGACTTGCCCGAGCCGGACAGGCCCATGATGACGAAGATCTCGCCGCTGCCGATCGACAGCGACAGGTCGTTGACCCCGACCACGCAGCCGGTCTGCGACAGCACCTGCTCCTTGCTGCGCGCCTCGCGGATCAGTTGCAGGGCTTCCCCGGCGCGCTCGCCGAAGATCTTGAAGACGTTCTTCACTTCGATCTTGCTGATCGGCTGCGTGCTCATTTGCTCACCTCATGACGTGGCCGACCATAGGCCTGGGTAATGCGGTCGATCACCACCGCGAGAATCACGATGGCCAGGCCCGCTTCGAGGCCGCGGCCAACGTTGAGGGTCTGGATACCGACCAGCACATCCTCGCCCAGGCCACGAGCGCCGATCATCGAGGCGATCACTACCATCGACAGGGCCATCATGGTGGTCTGGTTGATCCCGGCCATGATGCTTGGCAGTGCCAGCGGCAACTGCACGCCGAACAGTTGCTGCCAGCGATTGGCGCCGAAGGCGTTGATCGCTTCCATCACCTCGCCGTCGACCTGGCGAATGCCGAGGTCGGTCAGGCGAATCAGCGGTGGTGCGGCGTAGATGACGGTGGCGAAGATCGCCGGCACCTTGCCCAGGCCGAACAGCATCAGTACCGGAATCAGGTACACGAAGCTGGGCATGGTCTGCATGATGTCCAGCAGCGGCATCAATACCGCCCGCAGGCGGTTGCTGCGCGCCGACAGGATGCCCAACGGAATGCCCACCAACACCGAGATCAGCGTGGCCACCAGCATCAGCGCCAGCGTCTGCATCAGCTTGTCCCACAGGCCGACGGCGCCGACCAGGAACAGCAGGCCGGCGATCACCAGGGTCGGCAGGATGCGGCGGGTGGCGTGCCAGGCGATGACCGCGACGATACCCAGCATCAGCCACCAGGGCGTTGCACGCAGCAGGCCTTCGAGGTTGACGATGGCCCACAGCAGGGTGTCGGAAATGTGCCGGAACACATCGCCGTAGTTGGTCACCAGCGCATCGACCCAACCATTGACCCAGTCGGCGATGGAGAATGTGAGATTGTCAGGGAACATAGGTACCACTCATCAGGTGAGGACGCTCAGAGCGCCGCATTGATCTTCTTGGCAGCGTCTTCACTGACCCACGCCTGCCAGACTTCAGGATGTTCCTTCAGGAAGATCTTGGCCAGCTTCGGCGATTCGATGCGTTCCTTGCTCATGCGCCCCAGGTTCTGGTTGAGAATGTCGATCGGGATATTGACCTTCTCCAGCACGCCGACCAGCTCCGGCGCTTGTTCGTGGAAGGTTTTCGACAGGCCGACCTTGATCGACACGGTCTTGTCGACGCCCGGTTTTTCCTCGAGCTTGACCAGGTCGATCTGGCCCATCAGCGGGGTTGGCGTCCAGTAGTAGAAGAGGATCGGCTCGCCGCGCTTGTAGCTCGACAGCGCCGCCGCATCCAACGCAGGGCCGGTGCCCGGACGGAAGTTGGTGAATTTGTCTTCCAGGCCGTAGTCCTTGAGCATCTGGGTGTTGTCCAGCTCACAGGTCCAGCCGGCCGGACAGTTGTAGAAACGGCCTTTGCTTGGTTCTTCAGGGTCCTTGAAGAGGCTGGCGTACTGGGCCAGGTCGGCCACGTTCTTCAGGTCTGGCGCCTTGGCTTCGAGCTTGCGCTTGGCATCGCCCTCGATGACGTAGCGCGGCACGTACCAGCCTTCGACCGCACCGACCACCGGTGCGCCGACGCCGACCACCTTGCCGGCTGCCTCAGCCTTTTTCCACACTTCGCTGCGACCCACCCACTCCTCGGCAAACACCTGGATATCGTTGGTGCCCAGGGCGTTCTCCATGGTGATGGAGTTGCCCGGCAGGCTGTCGGTCTTGCAGCTGTAGCCCTTCTCGAGCACGAACTGCATCACATCGGTCAGCAGCATGCCGCTTTCCCAGTTCAGCCCGGCGAATTTCACCGGTTTGCCGGATTCGCACCAGGTAGCGGCCTGAGTGGCACCGGCGCTGCCGAGCAGGCCAAGGGCGAACAGCGAAGCAAGCAAGGTCTTGTTGGTTTTCATTGCGTGACGCTCCCAAACTTAAGAAGTGGAAATCGGCAGTCCTTGCAAAGAAGGTGGATCACCTGGGGCCACTGCGTGCCCCATCGCGGGACAAGCCCGCTCCTACAGTAGGAGCGGGCTTGTCCCGCGATGGGGCTGCGCAGCAACCCCTGGGACGCGGATCAACCCGTGATCATCGGCAGGTTCAGACCCTGCTCTTTGGCGCAATCGATCGCAATCTGGTAACCGGCGTCGGCATGGCGCATCACACCGGTGGCCGGGTCGTTGGTCAGGACGCGGGCAATACGCGCAGCCGCTTCGTCGGTACCGTCACAGACGATCACCACACCCGAGTGCTGGGAGAAGCCCATGCCTACGCCACCGCCGTGGTGCAGGGAAACCCAGGTGGCGCCACCCGCAGTGTTGAGCAGGGCGTTGAGCAGCGGCCAGTCGGACACGGCATCGGAGCCATCCTGCATGGATTCGGTTTCACGGTTCGGGCTCGATACGGAGCCGGAGTCCAGGTGGTCACGGCCGATCACCACCGGGGCAGACAGCTCGCCGCTGCGCACCATTTCGTTGAACGCCAGGCCCAGCTTGGCGCGCAGGCCCAGGCCAACCCAGCAGATACGTGCCGGCAGGCCCTGGAAGCTGATGCGCTCGCGGGCCATGTCCAGCCAGCGGTGCAGGTGCTCATCGTCCGGGATCAGTTCCTTGACCTTGGCGTCGGTCTTGTAGATGTCCTGCGGGTCGCCCGACAGGGCTGCCCAGCGGAACGGGCCGATACCGCGGCAGAACAGCGGACGGATGTAGGCCGGCACGAAGCCTGGGAAGTCGAAGGCATTCTTCACGCCTTCTTCCTGGGCCATCTGGCGGATGTTGTTGCCGTAGTCGAAGGTCGGCACGCCGGCTTTCTGGAAGTCGAGCATGGCTTGCACGTGCACCGCCATCGATTGCTTGGCGGCCTTGACCACGCCAGCGGGGTCGGTCTTGGCGCGGTCGCGGTACTGCTCCCAGGTCCAGCCGATCGGCAGGTAGCCATTGAGCGGGTCGTGGGCGCTGGTCTGGTCGGTGACCATGTCCGGACGCACGCCACGCTTGACCAGTTCCGGGAGGATTTCAGCGGCGTTGCCATGCAGGGCGATGGAAACCGCCTTGCCTTCGGCGGTGTACTTGGCGATGCGCGCCAGGGCGTCATCGAGGTCGGTGGCCTGCTCGTCGACGTAACGGGTGCGCAGGCGGAAATCGATGCTGACCTGCTGGCATTCGATGTTCAGCGAGCAGGCGCCAGCCAGGGTCGCGGCCAGAGGCTGGGCGCCACCCATGCCGCCGAGGCCTGCGGTCAGCACCCAGCGGCCCTTGAGGCTGCCGCCGTAGTGCTGGCGCCCGGCTTCGACGAAGGTTTCGTAGGTGCCCTGGACAATGCCCTGGCTGCCGATGTAGATCCAGCTGCCGGCGGTCATCTGGCCGTACATGGCCAGGCCCTTGGCATCCAGTTCGTTGAAGTGCTCCCAGTTGGCCCAGTGCGGCACCAGGTTGGAGTTGGCGATCAGTACGCGCGGGGCGTTGCTGTGGGTCTTGAACACCCCAACCGGCTTGCCCGACTGCACCAGCAAGGTTTCATCGTCGTTCAACTCCTTGAGGGTGGAGACGATCTTGTCGTAGCACTCCCAGTTGCGCGCAGCACGGCCGATGCCGCCGTACACCACCAGCTCCTTTGGGTTTTCGGCCACTTCCGGATCAAGGTTGTTCATCAGCATGCGCAGCGGGGCCTCGGTCAGCCAGCTCTTGGCGTTCAGCTGGGTGCCACGTGGGGCGCGGATCTCGACGTCACGGAAAGTGGTGGGCTTTTTGTCAGTCACGAAAGGTGCTCCTTGAGCGATCTATTCAAACCCGACGAGATCGGCGGGCCGGGGCTGTTCGGTACCGTGCGGATGGGACGGCCTATCCACTATCGCGCACTTATCTTTACTTGTACATACAAGCATATGCAATTGAATTGCCAAGTCATCGAAACGGGTGGTTCGAGAGGTTCGGGCGATGGGCTGGAGGCCTCGTGGTTCAGGGCCTTGAGACGTGAAGAAAAATCGCGGGAAGGATTTGTCGGGGAGTTCAGACAGAAATGACTTTGCGCCACTTTGGGGCATTCGGTAACAGGGTGCGCTGTTTGCGGGCGTTACCGGGTAACTGCTTTTTCAGGGTTTTTGAGGGCGCTATCGCGGGACGAGCCCGCTCCTACAGGTTCAGCGCCGTCCTGAATGACGCACTGAACCTGTAGGAGCGGGCTCGTCCCGCGATAGCGCCCTGAAGACTTACAACAGCTGAGGACTCAACTCGATAACGCAGCAGCGCCCCGATACCTCGACCTCCAGCAAACCCGCGTTACCACTGAGCTGCAGGCAGTCATACAAACCAAGCACCGACGCCTGCCCCTGGATCCCGACGCTCAGGTCCGCCTCGGCACTGAACACCAGCACGGTCTCGGCCGAACTGAACAGGCGAGTACCCCCCATGAACCACTGCAACCGCGCGCGGTAACGGTTCGGCGCATAGATCAGGTTGAAGTCGCGGATCGGGCCACCCTGCAGTGTGCAGGCAACCTGGCTCTCGCCACTGAACGCAAAGGCATCGAACGGCAGCAGCGGCCGGCTTTCGTGGCCGTCCACCGACAAGCGCATGCCATCGCCCTGCAGCACGGTGATGATCCGCTGATAACCGGTGAAACTGGAAAAGCCGCCGGAAGCCTCGATATCGGCGATCGACAGGCGCCAGCCGAACCCGTCCAGGCCAACGCCCGCATCGCGGGTGATTTCTTCGGTAGACCCACCACCGTTCTTCCAGGGCATGCGCGGATAATCGCGGGCACGCAACAACTGCAGCTGGCTCATTTGCTGAAACGTCCTTCCAGGCGATGACGGGAACCGGGATGAATCAAGCGCGCGGCGGTGACCGGCTGGCGGCCTGACCAGGTACGCCGACGGATGAGCAGGCAGGGCTCGCCACGCTCGATCTGCAACAGCTTGCATTCGTCTGGGTCAGCCAGGATCGCTTCGACCACGTGTTCGCCTTCGGTCAGCGGCGCGACCTGGGACAAGTACGCATAAGGCGTCTGCCGGGTGAAATCCTGGCGCAGGTAATCCGGGGCGATCGCCGCGTTCACATAGCGATCCTCGATCTGCACCGGCACATCGTTTTCGTAGTGCACGATCAGCGAATGGAACACCCGCTGCCCCTCGCGCATGTCCAGGGCCATGGCGCGCTCGGAACCTGCGGCCTCCTCGGCGAGGATGATCACCTGGCAGCGGTGCTGATGCCCGCGGCTGGCGATCTCGTCGGCAATGTTGTTGACTTCGAACAGCGCCGAGCGCGTCTTGGGTTCGGCGACGAAGGTCCCGACGCCCTGCATGCGGACCAGCAGGCCCTCGGCGGTCAGCTCGCGCAGGGCGCGGTTGATGGTCATGCGGCTGAAGCCCAGCTGGCTGACCAGCTCGCTTTCCGACGGGACGCGATGATGAGGCGGCCAGCTACCGTTTTCGATCTGCTGGACGATCATCTGCTTGACCCGCGCATACAGCGGCGCCGGCCCTTCGCCCATCTGGGCCACCAGCGCGGAGACGGAAGGTGTCGGCACGGCTATGCATCCTTGTGCAATTTGATTGACGGTAGCTTGCCGCAGTTTACCCGGCAGGCAAACGTCTGTATATGTATATACAAATAACGATACAGGATGACCGAGTGATGTCCGCCTACTTCGCCGAACGCGCCCTGCTCCCTTCAGGCTGGGCCAGCAATGTCCGCCTCGAGGTGTCCACCGCCGGGCGCCTCGAAAAAATAGACGTGAACGCCAGCGCCGAAGGCGCCGAACGCTTGGCCGGCCCGCTGCTGCCGGGCATGCCCAACCTGCATTCCCACGCCTTCCAGCGCGCCATGGCAGGCCTGGCGGAGGTGGTCGGCAATCCCAACGACAGCTTCTGGACCTGGCGCGACCTGATGTACCGCCTGGTCGGCCTGATCACTCCCGAGCAATTGCAGGTCATCGCCCGCCAGCTGTACATCGAGATGCTCAAGGCCGGCTACACCTCGGTGGCCGAATTCCACTACGTTCACCACGACAATGCCGGCACGCCCTACGCCGACCCCACCGAGCTGTCGCGCCAGATCAGCGCGGCAGCGAGCGCCAGCGGCATCGGCCTGACGCTGCTGCCGGTGCTGTACTCCCACTCCGGCTTCGGCGGCCAGGCGCCGAACGAGGGCCAGCGCCGCTTCATCAACTCCACCGAGCAGTACCTGCGCCTGCAGGAGCAGCTCAAGCCGCTGCTGGCCGCGCAACCCGCGCAGCACCTGGGCCTGTGTTTCCACTCGCTGCGCGCGGTAACGCCACACCAGATCGCCGAAGTGCTGGGCGCCAGCGACAAGGCGTGCCCGGTGCACATCCACATCGCCGAGCAGCAGAAGGAAGTCAACGACTGCCTGGGCTGGAGCGGCCGTCGCCCGGTGCAATGGCTGTACGAGCACGTCGAGGTGGATGCGCGCTGGTGCCTGGTGCATGCAACCCACGTCGAGGCCGACGAAGTCAGCGCCATGGCCCGCAGCGGCGCGGTGGCAGGGCTGTGCCTGACCACCGAGGCCAACCTGGGCGATGGCATCTTCCCGGCCGTCGACTTCATGGCCCAGGGCGGGCGCATGGGCATCGGCTCGGACAGCCATGTCTCGCTGAGCGTCGTCGAAGAGCTGCGCTGGCTGGAGTACGGCCAGCGCCTGCGCGACCAGCGGCGCAACCGGCTGTACCGCAGCGACCAGCCGATGGTCGGCCGCACACTCTACGACGCGGCGCTGGCAGGCGGCGCGCAGGCCCTGGGGCAAGGCATTGGCGAGCTGGCGGTGGGCAAGCGTGCCGACTGGCTGGTGCTCGATGGCCAGGATCCGTACCTGGCGACCTCGAGCGGCGACGGCATCCTCAACCGCTGGCTGTTCGCCGGAAGCGACCGTCAGGTACGTGATGTGATGGTCAACGGCCGGTGGGTGGTACGCCAGGGGCGACATGCGCTGGAAGAGCAAAGCGGGCAGGCATTCGCCGCGGTACTGCGCACGCTGCTGGGCTGAAAGCCGGCGCGATCAGCTGCGGATCGCGCCAGGCCTGGTCT
Organism: Pseudomonas sp. NY15374; assembly: GCF_048068255.1. Taxonomy (NCBI): domain Bacteria; kingdom Pseudomonadati; phylum Pseudomonadota; class Gammaproteobacteria; order Pseudomonadales; family Pseudomonadaceae; genus Pseudomonas; species Pseudomonas sp. NY15374. The sequence goes on along the minus strand of NZ_JBLUPZ010000004.1, from coordinate 331,236 downwards.
GGAGCCCGGCAGACTCAATGCCGGGCAACGATCGCCTTGTCCGATACCCGCCAGATCAGCCGACTGGTGTCATACCCCTGCTGGCGAGCCTTCGACAGCAGGTTCTCGCGCTCCCACGCCGGCAGGCTCGGAGTTCGCGACAGGATCCACAGGTACTTGCGATTCGGGCTGCCGACAATCGCAGTGCGGTAGTGATCGTCCACGTACAGGATCCAGTAGTCCGCCTTGGTCAGCCCCGGTACCAGGCGCGTGAACCAGTTGTCGAACTCCACCCACAACTTGTCGGTGTGCCCCGGCGCCTCGATGCCCGCACGACCTTCGGCGCGCAACCATTCATCACCTTCGCTACGGCAACGATTGAGCACCCCCAGGCTGCCATCGGGCTTGAGGTTGTAATGGGCTTCGGATTGCGCGCAGCCTTCCTGGAAGCGCATCGGCAGGCGGGCCAGTTCGAACCACTTGCCCTGGTAGCGCTTGAGGTCGACGTTGCCAGCCGTCTTGGGCGCCAACGAATCCACCGACGAGCTGGCACACCCGCCCAATACCAACGCCAGACCCAGCGCCAGCAGCAGATGCGCGGCCCTCATTTGAGGCCCTGCCCGGAGTACATCAACACCTTGTCAGCGGCGTACTGAACACTGATGAAGCTCTTCTCGTCCCCCCAGGTACAGCTGCTCATGCCGAGTGCGCCCGAGCACTCCTTCGGCGACCCGAGCAGTTGCTCGACCTCGGCCTTGCTCATGCCGGCCTTGAGCTTGGAATAGTTTTCCTGGTTGATCTTGCTGCAGGCGGTCAGGACGACCAACAAGGACAACAGGGCGAGGGAACGCAACGACATGAAGGGCTCTCCTGGAGATGGATGCAACAGGCGAGACGGCCTGCAGAGACCTTAGAAGCGAAAATGCCTCCCCGGTTCCCTGCTACCCCTGCTTTCGTACCATGCCGTTGGTCGGGTCCCGTCACAAATCTCTCATGGCTAATTCATCACGGGCGACATAGCATTCAGCGATGTGGCCCTTTGCCGCACCCTCCTCCCGAAATGCCTGCGCAGACCTTGCACATGACAAAAAATCTCAAGTTCAGCCACAAGATCCTGGTGGCCGCCGCACTCGTGGTGGCCGTCGCCTTCGCCTGCTTCGTGCTGTTCAACGACTATCGCCAGCGCCAGTCGCTGCGCAGTGATACCGAAACCAACCTGCAGGAACTGGGTAACCTCACCGCGGGCAATATCCGCACCTGGCTCGACAGCCGCATCCAGTTGCTACAGTCGTTGGGCCAGCAGGTCGCCGTGGACGGCCCGGAAAAGGCCAGCCTTGACCGCAGCCTGGCGCTGCCGGTCTACGCCAGCAACTTCCAGCTCACCTACTTCGGCGGCAAGGACGGCCGTATGCAATCGGTGCCGGCCGGCAATCGCGCCCCCGACTACGACCCGCGCTCCCGCGGCTGGTACAAGGCCGCCAGCGCCGCCAACCAGACCATCATCACCGAACCCTACATCTCGGCGTCGGCCGGCAAGCTGGTGATCACCCTTGCCACGCCCGTGCAGCAGGCCGGCCAATTGATTGGCGTCAGCGGCGTCGACACCGACCTGCAGACCATCAGCAACCTGGTCAACGCCCTGGACTTCGGCGGCAAGGGCCACGCCTTCATCGTCAACGGCGAAGGCAAGATCCTCATCCATCCCAAGGCCGAGCTGGCACTCAAGACCCTGGCAGACGTCTACCCCAACAACACCCCGCGCATCGGCAAGGGGCTGGCCGAAGTCGAGGCAGACGGTCGCAGCCAGTTCATCAGCTTCACCCACGTCGATGGCGTGCCGGCGGACTGGTACGTCGCACTGGTCCTGGACCAGGATGCTGCCTTCGCCATGCTCGGCGAACTGCGCACCTCGGCGGTGGTGGCCACGCTGATTGCCGTGGTGGTGATCATCGCCCTGCTGGGCCTGCTGATTCGTGTGCTGATGGAGCCGCTGCACGTGATGGGCCGAGCCATGCGCGATATCGCCGAGGGCGAAGGCGACCTGACCCGGCGCCTGACCATCCACGGCCAGGACGAATTCGGCAGCCTGGGGCAGTCGTTCAACCGCTTCGTCGAGCGTATCCACGAGTCGATCCGCGAAGTGGCTTCGGCCACTGGCCAGGTCAACGCCGTGGCCAAGCAGGTGGTGAGTGCATCCAACGCCTCCATCGACAACGCCGACCAGCAGTCCAGCCGCACCAGCAGCGTGGCGGCGGCGATCAACCAGCTGGGCGCCGCAGCCCAGGAGATCGCCCAGAACGCCGCCCTCGCCTCGCAGCACTCCAGCGACGCCCGCGACCTGGCCGCGGAAGGCCAGCAGGTGGTTGGCCAGACCATCGATGTGATGAACAAGCTGTCGGCGCGAATCAGCGATTCGTGCGGCAATATCGAGACGCTCAACGCCCATACCGCGAACATCGGCCAGATTCTCGACGTGATCAGCGGTATCTCCCAGCAGACCAACCTGCTGGCGCTCAACGCCGCCATCGAAGCAGCGCGGGCCGGCGAGGCAGGGCGTGGTTTTGCCGTGGTGGCCGATGAGGTGCGCAACCTGGCGCACCGCACCCAGGAGTCGGCGCAGCAGGTACAGGGGCTGATCGAGGAATTGCAGGCCGGCGCGCAAGTGGCGGTGAGCACCATGAACCAGAGCCAGCAGCACAGTGATCACAGCGTCGAGATCGCCAACCGCGCAGGCGACCGCCTGGGCAGCGTGACCCAGCGCATCGGCGAGATCGACGGCATGAACCAGTCGGTGGCCACGGCGACCGAAGAGCAGACGTCAGTGGTCGAGTCGATCAATGTCGACATCACCGAGATCAATACGCTGAACCAGCAAGGGGTGCAGAACCTGCAGAGCACCTTGCGTGCCTGCAACGACCTGGAGCATCAGGTCGATCGGTTGAAGCAGTTGGTGGGGAGTTTCAGGATATAAGGTTCGGCGGCGCCTTCTTCGCGGATGAACCCGCGAAGAAGGCGCCGCTGATTCAGAACCGGGAACCCGGCTCCAGCAGGAAGTCCATCTCTTCACTGGTACTCGGCCGCCCCAGCATCAGGTTGCGATGCGGAAAACGCCCGAACCGCGCGATCACCCGCTGGTGCTGCTCGGCATAGTCCAGGAAGCCTTCGAACAACCGGCGATTGGCCTCGGGTTGCTCGTCCAGCAAGACCTGGTAGCGCTCCACGCACAGGTTCTGCCAATCCAGCACCTCGGCGTGCTCCAGCACCAGCAGCACGAACACGCGCTGGATCGGCAGCAACTGATAGTCCCAGCCCTTCTGCAAACCCTGCATGGCCACCACCTGGGCACGCCGGTCGCCGTCGAAGGCGCGCGGTGTGTCGCGGTAGATCATGCGCGGCAACTGGTCGAGCAGGATCAACAACCCCAACCAGCCCTGCGGGCTCTGCTGCCACTCATCGAGCCCACCCGCCAGGGCCTGCTCGACCAGATCGCCGAACAGTGCCTGGGCCTCGGCATCGTCATGCTTGCCGAACCAGCGGGTGTTTTTCTCGTCAGCCACGGCCTGGGCATTGGTGCCCCAACCGAACCACCATTCCAGCAACGGCTGCCAAGGTGCGAGCATGACTTACTCCTTGTGATAGGCGGTGACGCGCTCGACCTCTTCCTTCGAGCCCAGGATCACCGACACGCGCTGGTGCAGGCTCTCAGGCTTGATGTCGAGGATGCGCTCGTAACCGTTGGTCGATGCGCCGCCGGCCTGCTCGATGATGAACGACATCGGGTTGGCTTCGTACATCAGGCGCAGCTTGCCCGGCTTGCTCGGCTCACGAGCGTCGCGCGGGTACATGAACAGGCCGCCACGGGTCAGGATGCGGTGCACGTCGGCCACCATCGAGGCGATCCAGCGCATGTTGTAATTCTTTTTCAGCGGCCCGGTCTCACCGGCCAGCAGCTCGCCCACGTAACGCTGCACTGGGGCTTCCCAGTGGCGCTGGTTGGACATGTTGATGGCGAACTCGGCGGTGGTTTCCGGAACGCGGATGTTTTCGTGGGTCAGGACGAAGCTGCCCAGTTCGCGGTCCAGGGTGAAGCCCTTGACGCCATTGCCCAGGGTGAGGATCAGCATGGTCTGCGGGCCGTAGATCGCATAACCGGCGGCGACCTGCTGGGTGCCTGGTTGCAGGAAGGCGTTTTCGTTGAGGGTTTCGTTCTGGCTCAGGTACTCGTTCGGGCAACGCAGCACGGAGAAGATGGTACCGACCGAGACGTTGACGTCGATGTTGGACGAGCCGTCCAGCGGGTCGAAGACCAGCAGGTAAGCGCCTTTGGGATATTTGCCCGGGATCTGGTAGGCGTTGTCCATTTCTTCGGACGCCATGCCGGCCAGGTGGCCGCCCCACTCGTTTGCCTCGAGCAGGATGTCGTTGGAAATGACGTCGAGCTTCTTCTGCACTTCGCCTTGCACGTTTTCGGTGCCCATGCTGCCCAGCACGCCGCCCAGGGCGCCCTTGGACACGTGGTGGCTGATTTCCTTGCACGCGCGCGCCACCACTTCGATCAGGAAGCGCAGATCGGCAGGAGTGTTGTTGCTGCGGGTCTGCTCAATCAGATAGCGACTCAGGGTAACGCGGGACATGTATGGCTCCGAAGTGGAAAGGGGTAGAAAAACCCCCGCAGTTTACAGGGAGAGTGGCAGCCTAGCGAGCGAAGAGACTCGCCTGGCGGATCAGACGGTGGTTCGGGCGATGAGTTCAGGCAGTTGGTCGGCGGCGGCCCCATCGCGGGGCAAGCCCGCTCCTACAGGACCAGCGCCGTCCTTTACAGGAGCGGGCTTGCCCCGCGATAGGGCCGGAACTGACACCCTGCTAATCCAATGCCTTCCAGATCTCAGTGGCATATTCGCGAATGGTCCGGTCCGACGAGAACCAGCCCATCCGTGCGGTATTGAGCACCGCCATACGCCACCACTCCTGCGGCGTATGCCACAGTTCCTCGACCCGCAGTTGGGCATCCCAGTACGCATCGAAATCGGCACACAGCAGGAAGCGATCGTAGGCCACCAGGCCGTCGATCAGCCCGGCATAGCGCCCTGGATCATCCGGCGAGAACACCCCGCTGCGGATCGCCTGCAGGACATCGCCAAGGCGCCCCGACGCTGCCACGGCAGCCGCCGCACCGAAATCGCCCGCGCGCTTGCGCGCCTCGACCTGCTGGGCGGTCAGGCCAAAGATGAACATGTTTTCCGCGCCGACCTGCTCGCACATCTCGACGTTGGCGCCATCGAGGGTGCCGATGGTCAGCGCGCCGTTGAGGGCGAACTTCATGTTGCTGGTACCGGACGCTTCGTACCCGGCAGTGGAGATCTGCTCGGAAAGGTCGGCCGCCGGGATGATGCTCTCGGCCAGGCTGACGTTGTAGTTGGGCAGGAACACCACCTTGAGCAGCCCGCGCACGGTGGGGTCGTTGTTGACCACCCGGGCGATGTCGTTGGTCAGCTTGATGATCAGCTTGGCCTGGTGATAGCTGGCTGCCGCCTTGCCGGCGAAGATCTTCACCCGCGGCGCCCACTGGGTGGTCGGGTCGTTGCGGATGGCCTGGTACAGCGCGACGGTATGCAACAGGTTGAGCAACTGGCGCTTGTACTCGTGGATACGCTTGACCTGCACGTCGAACAACGCTTCGGGATTGACCGTCACGCCGATGCGGTCCTGGATGATGCTCGCCAGTGCGCGCTTGCTGTGCAGGCGCTGGGCTGCGAACTGCTTGCGGAAGGTGGCTTTATCGGCATGAGGCGCCAGCGCCTTGAGCTTGCCCTCCGGATCGTCCAGCACCTCGGCGCCCAGGGCGTCGACCAGCATGCCGGTCAACTGCGGATTGGCCTGGTACAGCCAGCGGCGGAAGGTGATGCCGTTGGTCTTGTTGTTGATCCGTTGCGGATACAGCTTGTGCAATTCGGCGAACACCGTGCTCTTCATCAACTTGCTATGCAGCGCCGACACGCCGTTGACGCTGTGCGAACCGAGAAACGCCAGGTTGCCCATGCGCACACGGCGGCCGTTATCCTCCTCGATCAGCGACACCGCGCGCAGCACGTCGAAGTCATGCAAGCCTTTGGCCCGCAGCGCGTCGATGTGGTACGCGTTGATCAGGTAGATGATCTGCATGTGCCGCGGCAGCATGCGTTCCATCAACGCCACAGGCCAGGTTTCCAGGGCCTCGGGCAGCAGGGTGTGGTTGGTGTAGGCCAGGGTGCCGACCGTCAGCTCCCAAGCCTTTTCCCAGGGAATCCCGTGCTGGTCGACCAGCAGGCGCATCAGCTCGGCGACGGCGATCGAGGGGTGGGTGTCGTTGAGCTGGATCGCCGCCGAGTCCGGCAGGTTGAGCAGGTCATCGTGCATGTTCAGGTGACGTCGCAGCAGATCCTGCAGCGACGCGGAGACGAAGAAGTACTCCTGACGCAGGCGCAATTCCTGCCCCGCTTCGGTGCTGTCCGCCGGATAAAGCACCCGCGAGATGCTTTCGGCCCGCGCCACTTCGGCCACCGCCCCCAGGTGATCCCCGGCATTGAAGCGCTCCAGATGCAACTCTTCGAGCGCCCGGGCACGCCATAGGCGCAAGGTATTGACGCTGGAGCCGCGCCAGCCGACCACCGGCGTATCGTAGGCCACTGCACGCACGGTTTCGCCCGGCGTCCAGACCTGCCGCGCAGCACCATGGGCATCGTGCAGCGTTTCGACACTGCCGCCAAAACTGATCGGGTAGATCACCTCGGCGCGCTCGAACTCCCAAGGGTTGCCGAAGTCCAGCCAGTTCTCGGTCTGCTCCTGCTGCCAGCCATCGACGATGGCCTGGCGGAACAACCCGTGCTCGTAGCGAATACCGTAGCCATGGGCAGCAATGCCGAGGGTCGACATGCTTTCCATGAAGCACGCCGCAAGCCGTCCCAGGCCACCATTACCCAGCGCTGCATCGGGCTCGAGCAGGCGGATGCGCTCAAGGTCCACGTCCAGCCCCTCGAGCGCTTCACGGGCGATTTCCAGATAGCCCAGGTTGCTCAGGCTGTCGTACAGCAGTCGGCCGATGAGGAATTCCAGGGAGAGGTAGTAGACCCGCTTCTGGCTGCGCCGGTAGGCCCGGCGGGTGTGGTCCATCCAGTGGTCGACCATGTGATCGCGGGCGGCCAGGGCGATGGCTTCGAACCAGTCATGGTCGAAGGCATGTTCCGGGTCCTTGCCGACCGCGTAGGTCAGTTTGTCCAGTACAGCGGCGCGAAACGCGGCCACCTCGGCGTCACGAGCTTTGGGTTCCTGGGACATGCGGCATCCTCGGGCAAGTTGACGGATACGGAGGGAGATTGAAGAGACTAGACCCTTCGACAGGGAGTGACAGGCTCGGTTCGCAGTTTTCATGCCGGCTTGGCGATTCCGGCAAAAGGTTGTTCACAAATTGAACAACTCCGGTATGATCGCGCGCCCCAAGACCGTGATCCGCCCACTATTAAAATGAAACCGACCCTGATCGCCGCCGCCGAAGTCGACCGCCTGGAAACCTGGCAGCGCTACACCAGCAGCATGTGCCATGGCTGCCATTCGACCTGCTGTACCCTGCCTGTTGAGGTGAAGATCAAGGATCTGATCCGCATCGGCGTGGTGGACGAGTTCGAGAAGGACGAGCCGCCGAAGAACGTCGCCAAGCGCCTGCAGAAAGAAGGCATCATCGAACGCTTCAACCAGAAGTCGGGCATCTTCACCCTGACCCGGATGAGCAACGACGATTGCATGTATCTGGACCGCAAGAGCCGCCTGTGCACCATTTATGACAAGCGCCCGGATACCTGCCGGAACCACCCCAAGGTCGGACCGCGGCCGGGGTACTGTGCGTACAAGCCCAAGGTGGTTGGGCGATAGGCCTGTAGCGCCGGTACGGGCCTCTTCGCGGGCAAGCCCGCTCCCACAGGGACCCCGCCGGCCACTGGGGCAGCGGGGTCCCTGTGGGAGCGGGCTTGCCCGCGAAGAGGCCGGCATGAACACAACCCAGTCTGCAGACAAACAAAAACGCCCCCGGCCTTTCGACCGGGGGCGTTCTCATTCAGCCTGAGCTAACTCAGTTCTTGGCTTTCTTGGCAGCGCGGGTACGCTCGCCTTCGTCCAGGATCTTCTTGCGCAGACGGATCGACTTCGGCGTCACTTCGCACAGCTCGTCGTCCTGGATGAATTCCAGGGCCTGCTCGAGGGTGTGGCGAACCGGCGGAACCAGGGCGATGACTTCGTCTTTGCCCGAAGCACGCATGTTGTCGAGCTTCTTGCCTTTGGTCGGGTTCACGCCCAGGTCGTTGTCACGGCTGTTCAGACCGATGATCTGACCGTTGTAGATCTCCTGGCCGTGCTCGACGAACAGCTTGCCGCGCGCCTGCAGGGTTTCCAGCGAGTAGGTCAGGGCCTTGCCGGTCTCGACCGAAACCAGAACACCGTTCAGACGGCCGGACATCTGGCCCGACTTCATGGTGTCGTAGCGATCGAAGATCGAGGTCAGGATGCCTGCACCGTTGGTCAGGGTCAGGAACTGGTTACGGAAACCGATCAGACCACGGGCCGGAATGTTGTATTCCAGGCGCACACGGCCCTTGCCATCCGGGACCATGTTGGTCAGGTCGCCCTTACGCAGGCCCATCTCTTCCATGACCTTGCCCTGGGATTCTTCAGGGATGTCGATGGTGACGTTCTCGAACGGTTCCTGCTTCACGCCGTCCACTTCACGGATGATCACTTCAGGACGGCCTACAGCCATCTCGAAGCCTTCGCGGCGCATGGTTTCGATCAGAACCGACAGGTGCAGCTCACCACGGCCCGATACCTTGAACTTGTCAGGGGAGTCGGTTTCCTGAACGCGCAGGGCTACGTTGTACAGCAGCTCCTTGTCCAGACGATCCTTGATGTTGCGGCTGGTGACGAACTTGCCTTCTTTACCGCAGAACGGCGAGTCGTTGACCTGGAAGGTCATCGAAACGGTTGGCTCGTCGACGGTCAGCGGCTTCATCGCCTCTACCGCGTCCGGGGCGCACAGGGTGTCGGAGATGAACAGCTCGTCGAAACCGCTGATGCAGACGATGTCGCCAGCCTGGGCTTCTTCGACGTCGACGCGGTGCAGACCGTGGTGGCCCATCAGCTTGAGGATACGACCGTTGCGCTTCTTGCCGTCGGTGTCGATGGCGACAACCGGAGTGTTCGGCTTGACGCGACCACGGGCGATACGGCCAACGCCGATAACACCGAGGAAGCTGTTGTAGTCCAGAGCGGAGATCTGCATCTGGAACGGACCTTCACGGTCAACGTTCGGCGCAGGTACGTTGTCGACGATCGACTGGTACAGCGCGGTCATGTCCTCACCCATTTCGGTGTGGTCCAGACCGGCGATGCCGTTCAGGGCCGAAGCGTAGACGACTTTGAAGTCCAGCTGTTCGTCGGTGGCACCGAGGTTGTCGAACAGGTCGAAGATCTGGTCCAGAACCCAGTCAGGACGCGCGCCCGGACGGTCGACCTTGTTGATCACGACGATTGGCTTGAGGCCGGCTTCGAAGGCTTTCTTGGTTACGAAGCGGGTTTGCGGCATCGGGCCGTCCTGGGCGTCGACCAGCAGCAGCACCGAGTCGACCATCGACATTACACGCTCAACCTCGCCACCGAAGTCGGCGTGGCCGGGGGTGTCGACGATGTTGATGTGGTAGCCGTTCCAGTTGATGGCGGTGTTCTTCGCCAGAATGGTAATGCCGCGCTCTTTTTCCTGGTCGTTGGAGTCCATGACGCGCTCGTCGTTGAGCTCGTTACGCTCCAGGGTGCCGGACTGGCGCAGGAGTTTGTCGACCAGGGTGGTTTTACCATGGTCAACGTGGGCGATGATGGCGATGTTACGCAGATTTTCGATCACAACTGTATCTCGTGCAGAGGATTCGGTTTGCCGCCAGTCTAGGCGGCCAATATGAAGGTAAAAGGCTCAGCGGGCCCGCAGGTCGGGAGGGCGATGGCGGATGCTGCCGCCATACAGCCCTGGCGTCTTATGCCGGACGATAAACACGCACATTGGCATGTCCCTCACTGAGCAGGTGGTGTGCGTGCAGACGGCTCATCACACCCTTGTCGCAATAAAGCAGGTACTGCCGGTTGGCATCGAGCTGCTTGAACTTGCTGTTGATCGCGTAGAACGGCAGTGCCTGGACCTCGACGCCGTCGATCTGCAGCGGTTCGTCTTCCTGGGCGTCAGGGTGACGGATGTCGATGACGATCTGACCTGGCAGCGCCTCGGCCACTTCCTCGATATCGATATCCTTGCCCAACTCGTCGATCACGTGGTCGATGGAGATCAGCTTGGCGCGTTCCAGGGCGCGCTCGAGCACCGCCATGTCGAACTGCTTCTCTTCATGCTCCATGCGGTGGCGCTTGGCATGGGTGGTCGGGTTCACCGAGATCACGCCGCAGTACTCGGGCATGTGCTTGGCGAAATCGGCGGTGCCGATCTGGTAGGCGGTATCGATGATGTCCTGCTTGTGGCTGGCCAGCAGCGGACGCAGCACCAGCTTGTCGGTGGCCGAGTCGATGATCGCAAGGTTGGGCAGGGTCTGGCTGGAAACCTGGGAGATCGCCTCGCCGGTGACCAGGGCGTCGATTTCCAGGCGATCGGCCATGCGCGCCGCGGCACGCAGCATCATGCGCTTGAGCGTCACGCCCATATAGCTGTTGTCGACCTTGCCGAGAATCTCGCCGACCACTTCTTCGAACGGCACGCTGATGAACAGCACGCGCTGGCTGCTGCCGTATTTCTTCCACAGGTAGTGCGCGACTTCCATCACGCCCAGCTCGTGGGCACGGCCACCGAGGTTGAAGAAGCAGAAGTGGGTCATCAGGCCGCGGCGCATCATCTGGTAGGCCGCCACGGTGGAGTCGAAGCCACCGGACATCAGCACCAGCGTCTGCTCCAGCGCACCCAGCGGATAACCGCCGATGCCGTTGTGCTGGTTGTGGATGACGTACAGGCGCTGGTCGCGGATTTCGATGCGCACCATCACTTCGGGGGTCTTCAGGTCGATGCCGGCGGCGCCGCACTGCTGGCGCAGCTGGCTGCCGACGTAGCGGTCGACGTCCATCGAGGTGAAGTCGTGGTGGCCACCGCGCTTGCAGCGTACGGCGAAGCGCTTGCCGGCCAGCAGGTGGCCGAAGTGCTGCCTGCATTTGTCGACGATGTCGTCGAAGTCGCCCAGCGGATACTCCTGCACCTGCAGGAAGTGGGTGATCCCTGGGGTGCAGGTCAGGCGTTCGATCATCTCGCGCTGGACTTTCTCGTCTTCGATGCGGGTGACCACCTCGAGATTATCCCAGACACCATCGACCACGAGCTCAGGATCCAGATCCTTGAGCACGTTGCGGATGTTCTTGCCGAGCTGGCGGATGAAGCGCTTGCGCACCGGCCGGCTCTTGATGGTGATCTCTGGGAAGACTTTGACGATAAGTTTCATTGGGTTAACAGCGCGCCCGGGGCCTGCCGAAAATGAGGGGCGCGAATTATAGCGGAAATGGCTCGAGGTTTGAGCAACTTTTGATCAGAGGCATGCAGATAAATGCAAGAGCCCGGGTTTGTAGTGGCTGTCGCGGCCCTATCGCGGGACAAGCCCGCTCCCACAGGGATTGGACTGGTCTTAAGATTTTTAAATCATGTGGGAGCGGGCTTGTCCCGCGATAGGGCCCTCAAACAACGCATCACTCTCGAGAAATTGCACCAAAATAGTTCATCAAGACGGAAAAATGCCTTTAAACAGTGCGACAACCCGCGCCCGCCACCCGCCAAACACCCGCAAACGCCTATTTTCATGGCGCCCTCGCCATTTTCGGGCACTGGCATGCAATTTGCTCCCTTGTGATGCAGGTAAGCTTGGCCGACTATCCGCGCCCGGCGACACCCTTTTTCCAGGGCAGCGGCCAAGCGCACCCTAGACCATCCGGAGGACAACATGTCGAAGTCGGTTCAACTCATCAAAGATCATGACGTCAAGTGGATTGATCTGCGTTTCACGGACACCAAAGGCAAACAGCACCACGTCACCATGCCGGCTCGCGATGCGCTGGATGAAGACTTCTTCGAAGCTGGCAAGATGTTCGACGGCTCCTCCATCGAGGGCTGGAAAGGCATCGAAGCTTCCGACATGATCCTGCTGCCGGACGACTCGTCCGCCGTGCTCGACCCGTTCACCGAAGAGCCGACCCTGATCCTGGTCTGCGACGTGATCGAGCCGTCCACCATGCAAGGCTACGACCGCGACCCACGCGCCATCGCCAAGCGTGCCGAAGAGTTCCTGAAGAGCACCGGCATCGGCGACACCGTATTCGTCGGCCCAGAGCCTGAGTTCTTCATCTTCGACCAGGTGAAGTTCAAGTCGGACATCTCCGGCTCGATGTTCAAGATCTACTCCGAGCAAGGCTCCTGGATGACCGACCAGGACGTCGAAGGCGGCAACAAGGGCCACCGCCCTGCCGTCAAAGGCGGCTACTTCCCGGTTCCGCCGTGCGACCACGACCACGAAATCCGTACCGCCATGTGCAACGCCATGGAAGAAATGGGCCTGGTCATCGAAGTTCACCACCACGAAGTGGCGACTGCCGGCCAGAACGAGATCGGTGTGAAGTTCAACACCCTGGTCACCAAGGCTGACGAAGTCCAGACCCTGAAGTACTGCGTGCACAACGTTGCCGACGCCTATGGCAAGACCGCAACCTTCATGCCGAAGCCACTGTACGGCGACAACGGCTCGGGCATGCACGTTCACATGTCGATCTCCAAGGACGGCAAGAACACCTTCTCCGGCGAAGGCTATGCCGGCCTGTCCGACACCGCCCTGTACTTCATCGGCGGTATCATCAAGCACGGTAAGGCCCTGAACGGCTTCACCAACCCGGCTACCAACTCCTACAAGCGTCTGGTACCAGGCTTCGAAGCTCCGGTCATGCTGGCCTACTCGGCTCGTAACCGCTCGGCCTCGATCCGTATCCCTTACGTTTCCAGCCCGAAAGCCCGCCGCATCGAAGCGCGCTTCCCGGACCCGGCTGCCAACCCGTACCTGTGCTTCGCTGCACTGCTGATGGCCGGCCTGGACGGTATCCAGAACAAGATCCACCCAGGCGATGCCGCCGACAAGAACCTGTACGACCTGCCGCCTGAAGAGGCCAAAGAGATCCCACAGGTTTGCGGTAGCCTGAAAGAAGCCCTGGAAGAGCTGGACAAGGGCCGTGCGTTCCTGACCAAGGGCGGCGTGTTCTCCGACGACTTCATCGACGCCTACATCGAGCTGAAGTCCGAAGAAGAGATCAAGGTCCGTACCTTCGTTCACCCGCTGGAATACGACCTGTACTACAGCGTTTGATGCGCGCGGCGCCTGCGCCGTGACCGTCTAGAGAACGGCCTCCTTCGGGAGGCCGTTTGCGTTTTCACATCCAGGATTTACAGAACCTTCCTACTAGAAGGTTAGTTGAATTACTGCGAGACTCAGAGGCTCCAACCCCATGGAGACTCCCATGCGTCGTTCATTTATCACCTTCTCCTGCATCGCAGGACTGTCCGCTTGCGTGAACGCCAACGAGCCCCGCTCCCCCTTCGATCCCCTGCTCGACAGCATCGAACAGCGACTGGAAATCGCCCAGGCGGTCGCATTGCATAAATGGGATCGTGACCAACCGGTTCAAGACAGCCCACGTGAGCAACAGGTACTGGCCAAGGTCGGCCAGGCAGCCAGTGCACATCGATTGAGCGCCGACCGTGCCGAACAGTTCTTTGCCGATCAGATAGAAGCCAACAAGCTCAGGCAGTATCACCTGCTCAACCAGTGGCACCTGCAACATCAAGCGCCTGATATCCCGCGCCAGGACCTCGCCAGCGTGATCCGCCCCATACTGGATCAGCTCCAGGACCGATTGCTCGATGCACTGGCCGAGTTCGACCAGCAGCGTCCGCAGCGCTGCAGCGAAGCCCTGGCTGAAGCGATTGCATCGAGAACTACCGATGCCCCGCGTCGCCTGTTCCTGATCAGGGCGACCGCCAACCTGTGCCAACGCCCCTGACGCTCTATGCTCTATATTGGTGCACAAAACCGCTGAACGCCCCGCAATGCACCCCAAATTAGGTCAGGAGAATCGGTAAACCAGGCTTTTCTGAGCCGATTTTGCGCATATCCAGCGCTTTATCGGGCAATTCCGCTTCTTTTCGGAGCCTTGGTTTGTTTCTTGCATTTTCAGGCTATCAGCGGATTACCAGCGTGCCCGCCCCTGGTCGAGCCAGGGGCGCCATGTGCCAGAACAGCGCCAAAAGAGGTCAACCACGCACCATGACCATCAGCGATGCACAGCACCGTCTGCTCCTGGACAACCTGACCACTGCCACCTTGCTGCTCAACAGCGACCTGCGCCTTGAGTACATGAACCCGGCAGCGGAAATGCTCCTGGCCGTCAGCGGCCAGCGCAGCCATGGCCAGTTCATCAGTGAGCTGTTCACCGAATCGACCGAGGCGCTCAATTCCCTGCGCCAGGCCGTGGAACAGGCGCACCCGTTCACCAAGCGCGAAGCCCAACTGACCTCGTTGACCGGCCAGAGCATCACCGTCGACTACGCCGTGACGCCGATCCTGCACCAGGGCAACACCCTGCTGCTGCTCGAAGTCCACCCGCGCGACCGCCTGCTGCGCATCACCAAGGAAGAGGCGCAACTGAGCAAGCAGGAAACCACCAAGATGCTGGTGCGCGGCCTCGCCCACGAGATCAAGAACCCGCTCGGCGGCATCCGTGGCGCAGCGCAGTTGCTGGCCCGCGAGTTGCCCGAAGACGGCCTGCGCGACTACACCAACGTCATCATCGAAGAAGCCGACCGCCTGCGTAACCTGGTCGACCGTATGCTCGGTTCGAACAAGCTGCCGTCGCTGTCGATGACCAACGTGCACGAAGTGCTCGAACGTGTCTGCAGCCTGGTGGAGGCCGAAAGCCAGGGTGGCATCACCCTGGTGCGCGATTACGACCCGAGCCTGCCGGACGTGCTGATCGACCGCGAGCAGATGATCCAGGCCGTACTCAATATCGTGCGCAACGCCATGCAGGCGATCAGCGGGCAGAACGAACTGCGCCTGGGCCGCATCACCCTGCGCACCCGCGCGGTGCGCCAGTTCACCATCGGCCATGTGCGCCACAGGCTGGTGGCACGGGTCGAAATCATCGACAACGGCCCCGGCATTCCCGCGGAACTGCAGGACACCCTCTTCTATCCCATGGTCAGCGGGCGCCCGGACGGTACCGGGCTCGGGCTGGCCATTACCCAGAACATCATCAGCCAGCATCAGGGCCTGATCGAGTGTGAAAGCCATGCCGGCCATACCACCTTCTCGATCTTCCTGCCCCTGGAACAAGGAGCCACAGCCCCATGAGCCGTAGTGAAACCGTGTGGATCGTCGACGATGATCGTTCCATCCGCTGGGTCCTGGAAAAAGCCCTGCAACAAGAGGGCATGACCACCCAGAGCTTCGACAGTGCCGACGGGGTCATGGGTCGCCTGGCCCGGCAGCAGCCGGACGTGATCATCTCCGACATCCGCATGCCTGGCGCCAGCGGCCTGGACCTGCTCGCGCAGATTCGCGAACAGCACCCGCGCCTGCCGGTGATCATCATGACCGCCCACTCCGATCTGGACAGCGCGGTGGCGTCCTACCAAGGGGGTGCCTTCGAGTACCTGCCCAAGCCGTTCGACGTCGATGAGGCGGTGTCGCTGGTCAAGCGCGCCAACCAGCACGCCCAGGAACAGCAGGCGCTCGAAGCGCCGCCCGTACTCGCCCGCACGCCCGAGATCATCGGCGAGGCACCGGCGATGCAGGAGGTGTTTCGCGCCATCGGCCGGCTGAGCCATTCCAACATCACCGTGCTGATCAACGGCGAGTCCGGCACCGGCAAGGAACTGGTCGCCCACGCCCTGCACCGCCACAGCCCGCGTGCGGCTTCGCCGTTCATCGCGCTGAACATGGCGGCGATCCCCAAGGACCTGATGGAGTCCGAGCTGTTCGGCCACGAGAAAGGCGCCTTCACCGGTGCGGCCAACCAGCGGCGCGGACGCTTCGAGCAGGCTGACGGCGGCACCTTGTTCCTCGACGAGATCGGCGACATGCCTGCCGACACCCAGACCCGCCTGCTGCGCGTGCTGGCCGATGGCGAGTTCTATCGGGTCGGTGGCCATGTACCGGTGAAGGTGGACGTACGCATCATCGCCGCGACCCACCAGAACCTGGAATCGCTGGTACAGGCCGGCAAGTTCCGTGAAGACCTGTTCCATCGCCTCAACGTGATCCGCATCCACATCCCGCGCCTGGCTGACCGGCGCGAGGACATCCCGGCCCTCGCCCGCCACTTCCTGGGCCGTGCGGCGCGGGAGCTGGCGGTCGAGCCCAAGCTGCTGAAGCCGGAAACCGAGGAGTTCATGCGCAACCTGCCTTGGCCTGGCAACGTGCGTCAGCTGGAGAACACCTGCCGCTGGATCACGGTGATGGCCTCGAGCCGCGAAGTGCTGATCGGCGACCTGCCGCCAGAGCTGCTCAACCTGCCGCATGATGCCGCACCGGTCACCAACTGGGAGCAGGCACTGCGCCAGTGGGCCGACCAGGCCCTGGCGCGCGGGCAGTCGAACCTGCTCGACAGCGCCGTGCCGAGCTTCGAACGGATCATGATCGAGACCGCGCTCAAGCACACCGCCGGACGCCGCCGCGATGCCGCAGTGCTGCTGGGATGGGGGCGCAACACCCTGACGCGCAAGATCAAGGAGCTGGGGATGAAGGTCGATGGCGGGGATGACGATGAGGGTGAGGATCACTGACGACTGACGCGTCGCGCTGCGCTCATCCGATCCAGAAGCAAGCCCAGCTCCTGTAGGGGCAACTGTCTTGCTCAAAATCTAAAGACCAGCCCAATCCCTGTGGGAGCGGGCTTGTCCCGCGAACACGGGCGTAGCCCGTGCCATGCACCGCGGTGCTTGCTTCGCAGGCAAGCCAGCTTCTACAAGTCTCCGCCGCACGCTCCCCTCATGCACCGATCCTGTGCCACTTGCACCTCGGCAAGGCACAAATCCCCTCCAATCCCCGCAAAACCGCCCTGAAAGCCCAGTATTTCCGGGCCTTTCAAAACTGGCACGCCCCCTGCAATAGGTACTGTATCTCCAGTTTCGGGGGCCTCGGTACAGGCAGGCCGGGATATCCCCCTCTTTTATTCGCAACACCGCCCGTTTCGGGGACCTCGGTACAGGCAGGCCGGGACTCCCTCTTTTATTCGCAACACCGCCCGTTTCGGGGACCTCGGTACAGGCAGGCCGGGACTCCCTCTTTTATTCGCAACATCGCCCGTTTTGGGGACCTTGGTACAGGCAGGCCGAGACATCCCCTCTTTTATTCGTGCAGCCTCACCTGCACCCGCCAGCGCCCAGCGTCCTCTGCAGCGGCCCACGTACCGCTCAGGGGACGCGCGGCCACCACCGTAAGCACCAGCCCTTCCTCGCTCTGCTGCAAACGCCAGCCCACCGGCTTGCCCTGCAGGCTCAACTGTCCACGCTGGGCCTTGCCCTCGGCCTGGAACACCACGGCCACCGTACCCTCGACGTTCTCGCCATGCAGCCTGGGCTCTGCGTTGAACCACAGGTCAAGGCCGTCCTGAACCGCCTCAACGCGCTCGAGCACACGATCTTCGGGGGTAGTCAGGCGACCGATCATCAGCCCTACCATCACGCCGACGATCGCCATCGACAGCAACACCCGTGGCCAAGCCTTCGAACGCGGGTCCGGTTCGAGGGTAGAATGCTCGTCATCTTCGTGCCTGGAGCCGTGCATGTTTCACGTCATCCTCTTTCAACCAGAAATTCCACCGAACACCGGCAATATCATCCGCCTCTGCGCCAACAGCGGCTGCGACCTGCACTTGATCGAGCCGATCGGCTTCGAGCTGGACGACAAGCGCCTGCGTCGTGCGGGGCTGGATTATCACGAGTATGCCACGCTCAAGCGCCACGAGAGCCTTGAAGCATGCCTGCAAAGCCTGGGGCAACCGCGCCTGTTCGCCTTCACCACCAAGGCCTCGCACCCCTTCCATGAAGTGGCCTACCAGCCAGGCGATGCCTTCCTGTTCGGCCCTGAAAGCCGCGGCCTGCCCGCCGAGGTGCTGGACAGCCTGCCCGCCGAGCAACGCCTGCGCCTGCCGATGCGCCCCGGATGCCGCAGCCTGAACCTGTCCAATACAGTGGCCGTCACGGTTTACGAGGCCTGGCGCCAACAAGGCTTCGCCTGAGCAGGACCGCGATTCGCCGCCCATGAAAAAGGCCGCGTCCCTCACAGGACGCGGCCTTTTCATTTACGCGGTGCGGATCAGTTATCCAGCGCCACCTGCCCGGCAGCACCGCGCTTGCGGTGCAGCAGGAGGCCTGCCGCCACCACGGCGATGCTCAGCAAGGCCGTCGCGATGATCTCGATCCGGTGATCTTCACGCAGCGCCATCACCACCAGCACAGCGACGATGAAGGCGATGGTCGCCCAGGTCAGCCCCGGGAACAGCCACATCTTGAACGAGATCTTCTCGCCGCGCGCTTCACGCTGGGCACGCATGCGCAGCTGGGAAACGGCGATCACCAGGTACACCAGCAGCGCAATGGCGCCGGAGCTGGCCAGCAGGAACTCGAACACCTGGGCCGGGGCGACGAAGTTGGCGAACACGCACAGGAAGGCCGCAGCGGTCGACAACATGACCGCCCAGTGCGGGGTGCCCGCCTTGGTGGTGCGCTGGGCCACGGCCGGTGCGTCGCCACGCTTGCTCAGGGAGAACAGCATGCGCGAAGAGGTGTACAGCGCCGAGTTCAGGCAGCTGGTCACGGCGATCAGCACGACGATGTCGACGATCAGCTTGGCATTGGGCACGCCGATCAGGCTCAGGACGGTCTGGTAGGAGCCTTTTTCCGCAAGGGTCGGATCGTTCCACGGCACCATGGCCACGACCAAGAAGATCGACACCAGGTAGAACAGGCAGATGCGCCAGATCACCGAGTTGGTCGCACGGCTGATCTGCTTGCCCGGATCCTTCGACTCGGCGGCCGCGATGGTGACGATTTCAGTGCCCATGAACGAGAACATGGTGGTCAGCATGGCTGCCAGCACTGCCCCCAGGCCATTGGGCATGAAGCCCTGGGTATCGAACAGGTGGCTGACACCGCTGACCTGGCTGCCCGGCACCATGCCGAACATGGCCGCGCAGCCGACGACGATGAAGGCGATGATCGCCAGCACTTTAAGCAGGGCGAACCAGAACTCGAACTCGCCGTAGTTCTTCACGCTGAACAGGTTGGTGATGGTCAGCGCCAGGGTGATGACCAGCGAGAACGCCCACAGGTCGACCGCCGGGAACCAGGCATGCAGGATCGCTGCAGCGGCGTTGGCCTCAAGTGGGATCACCAGCACCCAGAACCACCAGTACAGCCAGCCGATGGTGAAGCCGGCCCAGCGCCCGATGGCGCGGTCGGCGTAGGTCGAGAACGAACCGGTGTCGGGCGAGGCGACGGCCATTTCGCCGAGCATGCGCATCACCAGCACCACGAGGGTACCGGCAGCGGCATAGGCGAGCAGGACCGCCGGGCCGGCTGCGGCGATGGCGTGGCCGGAGCCGACGAACAGACCGGCGCCGATGACGCCAGCAATGGACAGCATGGTGACATGCCGTTGTTTGAGCCCCTGAGCGAGGTCATTGGAATTGTGCTTACCGCTCATAAAACTACCTTTGTAAGGAGTGGACCACCCGATTGCTGATAACGAAGCGCGCCAGGGGTTGATTTAGACGCCTTGGCAATCGGCGCTTTCCAGCTGGCAATAAGTGCGCCAGCGCGGAAAATCATTCGTCTGAATAATGTCTCAGTCCCGAATGGCGGGGCCTTGCGGGCATTTGGCCAGGGTTTGACCGAATGCCCATCCAGGCCTGCGGGCCAAGTGTGCATTACTGAAATACCCACTTACAAACGCACCAAAGGTAGTCCTTGGTAACACCTTTGCACCGATCAGGGGCACAAAAGGTGCAACCTTGGCGTGCAACCTTGAGTCGGTGGTGTGGCCTTCGCGGGCAAGCCCGCTCCTACGGTTTGGGCGGGGGCGCACCACCGAACAAAAGCAAAACTCCTTCCCTCCCCCGCCCAAAACTGGCACCATCGCGCCTTTTTTCATCAAGGCTCCGGTGCCAAGCGCAACGCATTGCGGACATCCGCGCGACGTTGCACTGCAGCGATGCGACAAACTGTCCCGCCAACGACCCGAGCCCGCTGCGACCCGGTTGGCCGCCATTACGCCGCTATGCTAGCGTTGCGCTCGCCAGGAAGGCCGCCAACAGCTGGGAACGCACCCGAACACATGAGGACCGCACATGGCCCAGGCCACGCCCGCGCTGGAAATCCGCAATCTGCACAAACGCTACGGCGATCAGGAAATTCTCAAGGGCATTTCGCTGACCGCGCGCGACGGTGACGTGATCTCGATCCTCGGTTCGTCCGGTTCCGGCAAGTCCACCCTGCTGCGCTGCATCAACCTGCTCGAGAACCCGCACCAGGGTGAAATCCTCGTCGCCGGCGAAGCGCTCAAGCTCAAGGCCACCAAGACCGGCGACCTGATCGCCGCCGACAACCGCCAGATCAACCGTCTGCGCAGCGAAATCGGCTTCGTCTTCCAGAATTTCAACCTGTGGCCGCACATGTCGATCCTCGACAACATCATCGAGGCGCCGCGCCGCGTGCTCGGCCAGAGCAAGGCCGAGGCCATCGAAGCAGCCGAGGCGCTGCTCAACAAGGTCGGCATCTACGACAAGCGTCACAGCTATCCCGCCCAGCTTTCCGGTGGCCAGCAGCAGCGCGCCGCCATCGCCCGCACCCTGGCCATGAAGCCCAAGGTCATCCTGTTCGACGAGCCGACTTCGGCGCTCGATCCGGAAATGGTCCAGGAAGTGCTTAACGTTATCCGCGCACTGGCCGACGAAGGCCGTACCATGCTGCTGGTAACGCACGAGATGAACTTTGCCCGCCAGGTGTCCAGTGAAGTGGTCTTCCTGCACCAGGGCCTCGTGGAAGAGCAAGGATCGCCGCAACAGGTCTTCGAAAACCCGACCTCGGCGCGTTGCAAGCAATTCATGTCCAGCCACCGCTAAACGGAGCAACACATGCAGACCTACAAGAAATTCCTCCTGGCCGCTGCCGCCACGCTGGTGATGTCGGCCAACGCCCTGGCCGCGGAAAAACTGCGCATGGGTATCGAGGCGGCCTACCCGCCGTTCAACAACAAGGATGCCAGCGGTAACGTGGTCGGCTTCGACAAGGACATCGGCGACGCCCTGTGCGCCAAGATGAAAGTCGAGTGCTCGGTCGTGACCTCCGACTGGGACGGCATCATCCCCGCCCTGAACGCCAAGAAGTTCGACTTCCTGGTGTCGTCGCTGTCGATCACCGATGAGCGCAAGCAGGCCGTGGACTTCACCGACCCCTACTACTCCAACAAGCTGCAGTTCATCGCGCCGAAGAACGCTGACTTCAAGACCGACAAGGCTTCGCTCAAGGGCAAGACCATCGGCACCCAGCGCGCCACCCTGGCCGGCACCTGGCTGGAAGACCACTACGGCAGCGATGTCGACGTGAAGCTCTACGACACCCAGGAAAACGCCTACCTGGACCTGATCGCCGGCCGCATCGACGGCATCCTGGCCGACAAGTACGTGCAGTACGAGTGGCTCAAGAGCAAGGACGGCCAGAACTACGAGTTCAAGGGCGACCCGGTGGAAGAGAGCGACAAGATCGGTATCGCCGTGCGTAAAGGCGACCCTCTGCGTGAGAAGCTGAACGCTGCTCTGAAGGAAATCATCGCCGACGGCACGTACAAGAAGATCAACGACAAGTACTTCCCGTTCAGCATCTACTGATACGCCCCGACTGGCACCGCCGCTGCGCGGTGCCGGTCCCTTGAACGCACCCTGCCCATGAATATCGACCTGCACGGATTCGGTCCGGCCATGTTGGCTGGCACCCTGATGACCGTAAAACTGGCGCTCTGTGCCTTGCTGCTGGGGCTGGTCCTTGGACTGCTCGGCGCGCTGGCCAAGACCTCGCCCATCAAGCCACTGCAATGGCTTGGCGGCACCTACTCGACCCTGGTTCGCGGCGTGCCCGAACTGCTGTGGGTCCTGCTGATCTATTTCGGCACCGTCGGGCTGATGAGCAGCCTCGGCGATGCCCTGAACATGCCCGGCCTCGAGCTCAGCGCCTTCGCCGCCGGCGTGATCGCCCTGGGCCTGTGCTTCGGTGCCTACGCCACGGAAGTGTTCCGCGGCGCGATCCTGGCGATCCCCAAGGGCCACCGTGAAGCGGGCCTGGCACTGGGGCTGTCGAAGGGGCGCATCCTCTCGCGGATCATCCTGCCGCAGATGTGGCGCGTGGCCCTGCCGGGCCTGGGCAACCTGTTCATGATCCTGATGAAGGACACGGCGCTGGTGTCGGTGATCGGCCTCGAAGAAATCATGCGCCACGCGCAGATCGGCGTGACCGTGACCAAGGAACCGTTCACCTTCTACGCCGTCGCCGCGTGCATCTACCTGTGCCTGACCATCGTCGCCATGACCGGCATGCACTTCCTTGAAAAACGCGCCGCTCGCGGCTTCATGAGGGCCGCGCAATGAACTGGGAAGTCATCATCAAGTGGCTGCCACGCCTGGCCCAGGGCGCGACCCTGACCCTGGAGCTGGTGGCCATCGCGGTGATCGCCGGGCTGATCCTGGCCATCCCGCTGGGCATCGCCCGCTCCTCGCGCCACTGGTACGTACGCGCCCTGCCCTACGGCTACATCTTCTTCTTCCGCGGCACGCCGCTGCTGGTGCAATTGTTCTTGGTGTACTACGGCCTGGCGCAGTTCGACCTGGTGCGCAGCAGCTCGCTGTGGCCGTACCTGCGCGATCCGTTCTGGTGCACCGTACTGACCATGACTCTGCACACCGCCGCCTACATCGCCGAGATCCTGCGCGGTGCGCTGCAGGCGATACCCAAGGGCGAGATCGAGGCGGCGCGCGCGCTGGGCATGTCGCGGGGCAAGGCGCTGTTCTACATCATGCTGCCGCGCGCCGCGCGCATCGGCCTGCCGGCCTACAGCAACGAAGTGATCCTGATGCTCAAGGCCAGCGCCCTGGCCAGCACCGTGACCCTGCTGGAACTGACCGGCATGGCGCGCACGATCATCGCCCGCACCTACCTGCCGGTGGAGATCTTCTTTGCCGCGGGCGTGTTCTACCTGTTGATTTCGTTCGTCCTGGTGCAGGGCTTCAAGCTGCTCGAGCGCTGGTTGCGCGTCGACGCCTGCCAGGGGCGGTGAGCTGAAACCGAGCTGACCTTTTCGCGGGCAAGTCCGCTACCACAGCTGCCCTGCATGATTGGAGGGTTGTTGTAGGAGCGGGCTTGCCCGCGAAGGCCTCACCACCGACCACCCTCCATGCCCCCGACCCCATTCCTCCACCCCGACCAGCTGAGCGCCCGCTTCCAGGCCCTGGACCAGTTCCTGCTCCAGCACGAATCCCTGTGGAAACCCCGGCCCTTTACCGCCCTGCACCTGGAATGGGAATCCCGCTATCCCGAGCTCGCCCACTGGTTGCGCAACCGCACCCTGGAACAGGCCGAAGCCGCCGAGCATCACCTCGAACACTTGCCGGCCCCCGCGCCCTTCCCGCAGCTCGCGCAGCAAGCCCTGCAACTGTCGAACGTCGGCGAACTGCCCCAGGCGCCACTGCCGCCGGGCGGCCACCGCCTGAACGTCCACGTCCCCGGCCGCAAGTGGCAGCAGATCGAAGCCTTTGGCAGCCACCTGAGCTTCAGCCAGCCCACCCACCACTGGCTGGACTGGTGCTCCGGCAAGGGCCACCTGGGCCGTCGCCTGCTGCAACCCGGCCAGCAGCTCACCTGCCTGGAATATGACGCCGCACTGGTCAGCGCCGGCCAAACCCTCAGCGACCATCACCACCTGCGCGCCAGCCACGTGCAGCAGGACGTGATGGCCAGCGACAGCGCCCATCACCTGGACGGCAACAAGAGCGTGGTCGCCCTGCACGCCTGCGGCGACCTGCACGTGCGCCTGCTGCAACTGGCCAGCGCCCGAGGCTGCCGGCAGATCGCCGTCGCCCCATGCTGTTACAACCGCATCCAGGCCGAGCACTACCAGGCCCTGTCGGGCCCCGCGCAAGCCTCGCAGTTGCACCTGAGCATCACCGACCTGGGCCTGCCGCTGAGCGAAGCCGTCACCTCCAGCGCCCGCACCCGTCGCCAGCGCGACACCTCGATGGCCCGCCGCCTGGGCTTCGACCTGCTGCAACGCCAGCAACGACAGACCGACGAGTACCTGCCCACGCCCTCGTTGCCCACGGCCTGGCTGGAAAAATCCTTCGAAGACTACTGCCGCGACCTTGCCGCATTGCGCGAAGTACCCCTGAGCGGCAACCCCGACTGGGCCGCCCTGGAGGCCGCTGGCTGGCAACGACTGGCGCAAGTGCGCAACCTCGAACTGCTGCGCAACCTGTTCCGTCGCCCGCTGGAGCTGTGGTTGGTACTCGATCGTGCGCTGTTTCTTCAGGAAAACGGCTACAACGTGCGCCTGGGTGTGTTCTGCGACTACCCACTGACACCCCGCAACCTGCTGCTGCTGGGCGAGCGAAACTAGCCGGACAACCTGTGGATAAGTCTGTGAACAAGCTTGTGATGAAATTCACGGTTTATTGGATCCACCGGCTATTTCACACGCTTCGCTTATTCCCTTCAGTAAGCGAACGCCAGCAAAAACAGGCCTTTGCGCAAAGACCAACGGCGCAGCGCTTCGGCATGCCTTTCGCGCAGCGCCTGCATGCCGCTTGTGCATAAGCCAAATCCCGGATCCGACGCAAGCCCCTTGCAGCAACTGTCTTGTTCAGAATCTAAAGGCCAGCCCATTCCCTGTGGGAGCGGGCTGGTCCCGCGAACACGGGCGTAGCCCGTGCCAGGCAGCGCGGTGTCTTTTTCGCGGGTAAACCCGCTCCCACACCTGGTTAAAGTTCCCACTGCGGCAAAGCGTCGCAAAAGCACAAAACCAAAAATAAATTATTGTATTACGATAATTTATCAAGAATAATCCGCTCCGTTCATTACTGTACGGAGGCACCCCATGAACAGTAGATCCGTCGCCTATGCGCGCTCCCGATTGCGCACCATCGGCGCCCTGGCCGCCCTTCTGGCCTGGACCACCGCTGCCGTCGAGTTCGGCGGCACGCCGCTGCTCTGGCTGCTCGACTACCCCACCATGGTTTCCGCCTACCTGCAGGCCTACGGCGACCAGATGCCGCTGCTCCTGGCCGAAGGCTACCAACCGTCTCACCTGGCGATCGGCCTGGTCTTCTTCCTCGACCTGATTCCCACCGCCATCTCGGCATTCGCCCTGCTGCTGACCGGCATCTTCTTCATGCGCCTGTCCAAGGGCCAGACCTGGACCCTGCCCAACATCCGCCTGCTCTGGTGGGTCGGCCTGCTGTGCATCGGCTCGCCGCTGCTCTGGTCGCTGATCGGCACCTTCGAGGGCCTGGCACTGGCCATCGACCTGCCTGCTGGCGAAAGGAGCTTCAGCGTGTCGATCGGTGTATCATCCGAGGCTGTCTACGAGATCATGAAAGGCATTCTGCTCTGCGCCTTCTCGCTGCTCATGCGTGACGCCAAGACCATCAGCGATGAACACAACTGTTATGTCTAGCCACCCCTTATGCCGATAATCATCCGCCTCGACGTCGTCATGGCTCGGAACAAGATCCGTTCCAAGGACCTGGCGGAAATCATCGGTATAACGGAAGCGAACCTGTCGCTGCTGAAGAACGGCAAGATCAAGGGCTTCAAGATCGAAACCCTCGAGAAGCTGTGTCGCGCGCTGAACTGCCAACCCGGCGACCTGCTGGAGTTCAGCGAGGAATGATCAAGGACTGCAACACCCATGTATTTGCCCCACAAAGGTTTACTCGCCGTACTGCTGGCCACCTGGCTGATCAGCGGCTGCGGCCCGAGTTACACGTATAGGTATTCGCCACCGCCCAGCGCGCATGGCATGAACTGCATCAACAGCTGCTCGAGCGAGCGCAGGCATTGCCAGCAACTGGAGCGTCTGGAACAAAACAGCCAGCGCGCCCTGTACCAGGCCGAAATGCGTGCCTACCAGTACTGCAAGACCGGCAAGAGCAAGAAGGAAGCGCGTCACAACTGCTACCAGCCGAGCTACCCATTCGGCAGCTCATCCAGCTACAGTTGCGGCCGCGATTACGACAGCTGCTACATGGCCTGCGGTGGCACCATCCAGCGCATTCGCAACCCAGATTGATAGATGAACGGATTTCGACACGTGAAATACACCACGCCTTTCACCCTTCTGGCCCTTGGCCTGGCCCTGAGCGGCTGCTCCAGCAGTAGCAGCAGCTACACCCCGAAGACCTCGAACCTGGACTGGGAAACCCCCGGCATGCAGCTCGGCGGCGACCGCGGCCTGCCCCTGCGAGTGGACGACCGCTGCCGCAAGCGCGGTTGCGACAACCACAAGCTGTTTTTCAACCCCGCAGAGCCTGAACCGAGCGTCAACACCATCCACCGCGGCTGGTAGGATTTTCTCCTTTTGGGGCGGTGACTTAGGCGATTTCGCGTTGAATGCAAGGAAGTGGTTTACAGCAGCCAACCGATCGCTATAATGACGCCCCTGTGCCGGTATAGCTCAGATGGTAGAGCAACTGACTTGTAATCAGTAGGTCCCGGGTTCGATTCCTGGTGCCGGCACCATTCAAATCAATGGTTTACGTGCGTTTCTTGATGCTCATTCGAGCGCGCACGTACCAACGCACGTACCAAGAGGTGTGAGCAAGCGCAGATCTGCGCGTCACCCTCAATCAGCCTCCCCCTAGGGGCGACCAACGTTTGATGTTGACCCATCGGAAAAAGGTTAGGTCGGTTAGGTTTCATGCGAACAGGCTGCATCCCTCTCCATTTCTGGCCTCCAGAAAACCTCTTGAAGTTAGGTTTTGGTTAAGTAATAGTAATTTCCTTACCTTTACCTATAGTCAGGTCCTCAAAAAAAAATCCCTTTAAAATCAGGCAGTTGAAAACTCCTAACCTAAGTCCTAACCATTCCTAACCATCGAAGGTTAGCGACCAAGCCCAGTAAATCCGGGCATCTCAGCCCACACCGAGCCCTTTCAACGAAAACTTACCTTTTTCCCAGGGCACCTCTCAATGAGCGTCTACTGACGTCAAGCGCCATCACAGGCCTTCGATCAAAATCTTGATTAGTAGGGATGGCTCCGTATGATCGATCGGACCCCACTCTTGAGGTCCTCCGATGAGTCAGTATTTCCGGTTTCGCACTGCTGAACGTTTGCTGGGTCGGCCTGCCACGCAAGAAGCTGAAGCCCGAGCAGGAGAGCTTGACGAGCTCACCATCTATTTCGCATCGCCAGAGGAACTGAACGACCCTCTTGAAGGGCACCGGGAAACCTTTTTCTTGGGGGATGTAGTCGCTTGGAAAAACTTAATTAAGCACTACACGCTGATACTGTATGAGGCCGTAATTGATCGTTATGCTGGCCCCAACAAAGGTGAAATGCATATAGATCTCAAGCCCTCAAATTTCCCTGAGACATCACAAGATTACATTAAGCAAGCCATAGCTTCAGTCCAATCGTGCAATGCAATAAAAATGTACATCGAGTCGCTTGCCAACTCCCAGCGGAGCGTTTCCCGACTAGAACTGTCCGCTCATCTATCAACGCTTCACACCGCCATACTTGGCTACATATTCGAAGCACTTCATGCCGAGCTCAAGATACATGAAACAATCATGTATATAGCAAGCAGGGAAAATTTCCTCGCATACATTAGCTTGCGTGCCGGGGAAATTGCTAAAGAAGGCGCTTCACCTGACCTAGCAAAATACATCGAAATTAAGACGAAATTTAAACAGCAAGCGATTAGAGGCAGTGTTTTTAGAGAAGTAGAATTAGATTCGAACGCCCATCGCCTGTTTGTAAATTTTCCTGAGGAATTCTCAAACCACCTCGACTACCTGATGTATCCCCGCTGGTACGTAGCCTGCTTTATGAAGAGCTGCTCCAACTCGGCGATCTGGGGCTCCTACGGGGACAACCACAAAGGCATATGCCTGATTTATAACAGCGCGACGGCAGGTGCAAATGAGGGGCTGACCCTCAAAAAATTGCCATTTATATACATCCAAGGCTATCACTATGGTAGGCCAAAGGATGAATACTATCTGAATATGCCTCTAACCCTTCCATTAATCGAGGTAAATTACAAGCCAGAATACAGGGGGCCCAATTTTTTCGACTCGCTACTGGCAGTAAATAAAGACTGGGCTCTTTCCTACTGGTACACCGATGAATCGGGAATCGTTAGTAAAAATGCTTCGTCCCTCTACAAAACCCCGGCAGAAGTCTGGCCTACCCACAGCAAGGAATTTCTGCAGAGCTGTACTAACAAAACCGCGCACTGGGAAAAAGAAACTGAAGCCCGGGTCATACTCGCAGGAGTAGAGTTAACACGTGAGGAGCGTCTCGTCAGCTATTCTTTTCACCAGCTAGACGGGATCATCTTCGGCATAAAAACTCCCGACACGGTGAAAATTCAAATCATTAAAAAAATATCCGAGCATTGTAAAGCCAATCGTCGAGCTAATTTTAAGTTCTATCAGGCAAAGTTTGACGAGTCCTACCAAGATATAGAATATGAGCACTTGACATACATAACGTATAACTCGGACGGGACGCTAAACATGGACCCGCAGCTGCCGTCGTGAATGACAGTTGTGCCGGCCTGTGGAAAACGCTCCAGGTGCAGGGATTCGCAGAACGATCCGTACTCGAAAAGACCCAGCAGCCCCAATGCCGCACGGTCTCTCATCGCCATGCAGGGGCGCGGAATTTCCCACACGTTTAGCCCGCAGGCGTGGCGGGGGGACGATTGCGCGCGCTGGGTCAGCACCGCTCAGCGGGCAGGGCTCGGCAGGCCTCCACCCCAGTGATACTGTATGCACATACAGCATTTTTTGAAGGAGGCGCCCATGGTGCTTATCGACGACGAGGGGTTCGAACTGGGAATGCCCAGCCGCGAGGAGATGACCGCGCACCAGGTCGTGTTGCTCAGACATGAAAACGAGCAAGCATTCCAACAGCTTGTGAAGGCGCACGAAGACATGCAGAAACTGGTGGAAATCAACTGGGAGCTCAACCAGGAGATCAACACACTGCGTCACGAACTCAGAACTGCAAGAGCCCACGCATGCATGGAGATAAACCTGCAGCGAGGGAGTGGCACCCCAACTTGGGGTGGCCAGGTTGCAAGCCAGATCCGCCCCGAACCGTTGGTCTATCCACCGCTTTAACCACCGTATTTACTGAATAAAACCGGCATATGGCCTGGCTTGCAGAGGGGTAAGGGGTTAGAATTTAATGGGGTTTTTCATGCTGTAGCCCCGCATGTTTTGAGGTCCTTGGAACAGAAAAAAGCCGCCTCAATGGGCGGCTCTGTGATGGGTGTACCTACCAGTTGTGACTTCACCCCCGCGCGGATATCTCGAAGGGTGCGAAGCGCACCACCTCCTCACCTAACCAGTCATTGAGCTGGCCCAAGCGTGTCTGGACCGGCTCTAGCTCGTTCATCGCCCAGATCTCCGCCGCCTCCTTGATCGAGCCGAAGCCGCCAGCGTTCTGGGGCACGATGCCCATCAGTTGCGGCGGAATGCGCAGGGCTGCGAGCAGGTCATCCCGGCTGATGTTCTTGATCGCCCCGAAGTCATCCTTGGCCGCCACTTCGCTGATCGGCAGCAGCTGAATACCGTCCTTCTTCCCGTTGGGCGCGTACATGAACAGGTTGCGGAAGTTGCCCGGCCCCTTGCTGTTCTTCATCGCATCCCGCAGGTCGTCGACGAACTTCTCGCTGTGGGCCGGATCGGTCATGTAGAGAATGAAGCCCGCGTGGCTGCCGTTCTGGTAGTACTTGCGCCGGAACAGCGTGGCGCTCTCGTTCAGCAGCGCACTCTGCAAAGCGGGCTGCCACTCGGGCAGACCGTAAATCTCCTGGTTGATATCGGCCTCGCGCAGGTGGCAGATGCTGCCGGCCTTGAAGGCATGTTCATCCTTCCAACCCCGCACCTGGTAATAGGTCTCCAGGTCGATACCGCGGCGCATGTACTTAGCCAGACACGGCTGCAGCCCAATGGCCTGGCCAAGCATGTTGTCGCGCTTCTCCAGATACAGATTTCCGCACCACCCCCAGTCCATAACGATCTGCTCAAACGCGTGCCGGGTCAGCAGCCGATGGGGAATGAAGCTGCGCACCAGCATGTTGCGCTTGAACGTAAGCCCCGACTGCAGGTACACGCTGGCTTTGGTCGACCGAGCCAGACCATCCAGATTGATCGGTGGCTCGTACCAGCGCCCGTTTGACCAGCACTCCAGGTAATCGAGGATCTCGCGCCCATCCAGCACCGGTACCGGATCGCCGAACGTGAACGCCATCGACTCCCCACCGGCCCCTTTGACCAGGACCTCGCTCTCGTGGGCCGGCTGCGCCAGTGCGCCACCGCGCTGGCGGCGCTTGTTCGACTTGCTCATGAGTAGATCTCCATGAAGCCGGTGTTGGCCGTGGTAAGGCCCTCCAGCGGCTCGTTTTGCAGTGCGTGAAAGAGTGCCCAAGCCAGGTCAGCGTGGCCGGTGGCCTCGTTGCGGCCGGCGGTGTAGGTGAACTGTCGCCCGCCAGCGGTGATGGTCTTGCGGATGGCCATGAGCGACTGGGCGACGTCCGTCCAACCGGCATCGAACTCCAGTCGGCCTTTGCTGATCACATCCACCGCCTTCATCACCAGGCGCGTCTTCACCTCGGGGCTGTAGGAAAACGTCCGCAGACCTGGGAAGAACTGGCGCACCAGCTGGGCTACGGCAGCGCCCAAGCCCGTGGTATCAATGCCGATGTAGGTCACCCAGTAGCGTTGGGTCACCTTGCGGATGGTCTCGGCCTGGGCGTCGAAATCCATACCACGGAACTGGTGCCGCTCGAGGATGCGGAACTTGCCGCCCGGTACCAGCGATGGCGCCACCACGACCAGACCCGCGCTGTCGGTCGTTTCAGCCGGGTCATAGCCGACCCAGACCTGCCGGTCGGCAAACGGCCTGGCTGCGAAGGGCTTGTAGTCATCCCACACCGCCCAGCTATCCACCATGCACGGCTGCAGCATCGCCAGCGGGAAGATGCTTGCACCATCGTCGACGAACTCGCACATCAACAGATTCTGGAAAGCCTCGGCGTCGTACTCAATGCGCAGGTCGTCCAGATCGAACAGGTCGCACCCCCGCGCCTCGGCGTCGAGGATCGTCACGATCTGGCGCCAGATCTTGTCCTCCCCCAATCGCCCCTGCTGCAGCGCTTGATGGCTCACATCGAGCTTGATGTGCTTGGCGGTCGGCTTGCCCTTGTTCAGACGCTCGCCCGTCCACCATGTATACGCCGGGTGCGCCATGCTGCTTGGAGTCGAGAAATACGTCTTCCGCCAACGCTTCTGAAGGGCCATGGCCGAGGCGGCCTTGTTGACCTCCTTGAACCCGTGGACCCAGAAAAATTCGTCGAAGTAGAAGTTGCCAGTTCGGCCTTGGGCCGTGCGGTAGTTCGTGCCAAGGAAGTGCAGCTCGGCATTGTTCCAGAGCACTATCGGGTCACCGGTCAACTTGACGCCCAGCACCTCATTCATGAACGACTGCATGTAGGTCTTGAACTGGTGTGCTTGGGCCTTGCTCGCTGACAGGAAGATCTGGTTACGCCCCGTCGTGATCGCGTCGATCAGTGCTTCCCGAGCAAAGTAGAAGGTAGCGCCGATCTGCCGGCTTTTGAGTACCATGCGGGTGCGCTGGTTACCGGCCCGGTACCAGTCCATCTGGTAGTCAAAGCAACTATCGCGGAACGCCTCAACAAGCGTTTCGATCTGCTGTTCGTCCAGTGCATTGCGCACCGCCTGCTTTTTCGGCCCTTCGTTACGCTTGGCGATATTGGGGTTTAGGTCGGTTTCGGTACCGCCGCCCTGGTAGCGCTGAATTCGCGCCTGGCGCTCCAACTGCCTGTGCAGCAGGTCAATCTCCTTGAAGTCCCCGCCAGTCTTGCCCTCCTTGAGTATCAGCTGCACGAGGCGTGCTTCGAGGGCACCACCGATCCGCTCGACGTTGTCCGCCCGGTCCCACTCGTCGCGGGCCTTCCAACTGTGGACGGTCTTCTCCTTCTCGCTTAGGAAATCGGCGATATCGGTGATACGCCACCCGGTCCAATACAGGAACTTGGCTTGGCGGCGTGCGTCGGCGGTGGGTTGGGCGATAGCGTTCATGGCGCCGATGCTGCCGCTCGCGCGCGCGATCCCCTACTAGCGCTGCCTGTAGCGCCCTGCCCTACAAACCCCGCGCATTGCTGCCGACCGGCGCGCTGCGGACCATGCCCTCAACGCAGGCACACCGCCACCGCAACGAGGACGCCCAGTATGGCCGGCAAGACCGAGACCCCAGCCAAGAAACACCGCAGCAAATTCTTCCGCGTCGCCGTCGAAGGCGCCACCACCGATGGCCGCACCATTGAGCGCCAGTGGCTGGTTGACGCCGCCGAGACCTACAGCACCAATACCTATGGCGCCCGCGTGTGGCTGGAGCACTTCCGCAGCCTGCTGCCTGATGGACCCTTTAAAGCCTATGGCGATGTGGTAGCGCTCAAGACCGAAGAGGTCGAGATCGCCGGCAAGAAGAAGCTGGCCCTGTTCGCCCAGATCGAGCCGACTGCCGACCTGATTAACCTGAACAAGGCACGCCAGAAGCTCTACACCAGCATCGAGATCCGCCCGAAGTTCGCCGACACAGGCCGCGCCTACTTGGACGGTCTTGCCGTCACAGACACCCCGGCCAGCCTCGGTACCGAAATGCTCACCTTCAGCGCGCAGCATCCCGATGCCAACCCGTTGAAAGCGCGCAAGCGCGATCCCGAGAACCTCTTCAGCGAGGCCATCGAGATCGATCTCGAATTCGAGGAGGTCCCGGACACAGAGGGCAAGGTCGCCGGCCTGTTCTCCCGTGTCATGGAAGCCCTCGGCAAGAGCAAGGACAAAGCCGTCAAGGACGACGCCCATTTCACCGAACTGGCCGAGGCGATTGAGGCCCTGGCCGGTCACGCCAAGGAACAAGGCGAGGCGTTCAGCCAAGAGGTGGCAGCGCGCAATGACCTGGTTACCCAAGTCGCCAAGCTGACAGAGGATTTCAACGCCCTGGTCAAGCGCCTGAGCAACACCCAAGACACCACCCAGAAGGATCGCCCATCGGTACCCGGTGGCAGCGGTCGCGACCTCACCGACTGCTGATCGAGAACGGATCAAGGAACACCGGAGACTACTATGCGTAACGATACCCGCCTGCTTTTCAACGAATACCTGGCCCAGCTCGCCAAGCTCCACGGCGTGCCTGACGTCACCACCAAGTTCGCCGCCAACCCGGCCGTGGCCCAGAAACTCGAAAGCCGTATTCAGGAGTCCAGTCAGTTCCTGGGCATGATCAACAGCTATCCCGTCAACGAGCAGATGGGCGAAAAAATCGGCCTGGGCGTGACTGGCAACATCGCCGGCACAACCGACACCGACCTCAAAGCCCGCGAAACCCGAGACCCGACCGGCCTCGACAACCGCGGCTACGTCTGCACCCAAACCAACTACGACACCCACCTCAAGTACCAGAAGCTCGACGCCTGGGCCAAGTTCCCAGACTTCCAGGCCCGAATTCGAGACGCGATCATCAAGCTGATGGCGCTGAACCGCATCTGCATCGGCTGGAACGGCACCAGTCGCGCGGCCACCTCCAACCCCGCGACCAACCCTCTGCTGCAGGACGTGAACATCGGCTGGCTGGAGAAAATGCGCCGTGAGAACGCCGCGCGCGTGATGAAAGAGGTGGTCGACGGCAGCGGCAAGATCTCCATCGGCGGCGGCAAGGACTTCGAGAACATCGACGCCCTGGTGTTCGCCATGGTCAACGAGCTGATCGAGCCCTGGTACCAGGAGGACACCGAGTTGGTGGTGGTCTGTGGTCGTAAGATCCTGGCCGACAAGTACTTCCCGATTATCAACAAGCCAAACGCCCCGACCGAAATGCTGGCGGCCGATATCGTCACCAGCCAGAAGCGCATCGGCAACTTGCCGGCCGTGCGTGTGCCGCACTTCCCTGCCAACGGCCTGTTCGTCACCCGTCTGGACAACCTGTCGTACTACTGGCAGGAAGGCAGCCGCCGCAAGACCGTCGTCGACAACGCCTCCCGCGATCGTATCGAGAACTTCGAGTCGGTCAACGAGGCCTACGTCATCGAGGACCTGGGCTGCGCCGCGTTCGCCGAAAACATTGAGATCGCGTGAGGGTATCGTCATGACCAATCCCTGCCGACGCCACTTCCAGCGCGTGACCGCGGCCCAGGCCGCGGCGGCCACCACGCCCGAACAAACCATGGAAGGCGCCACCCAGTACGAGCTGCACCTCGCCCAGTTGCATCAGGACCGCCAACGCCTTTCCGCCATTCAGTCGCGGGAAGGCAAAGGCAAGCTCAAGGTGGATCTGCTACCAGCATACGAGCCCTATGTCGCAGGCGTGATCGAGGCTGGCCACGGTGCCCAGGATGAGGTGCTGACCACCGTGATGATCTGGCGCTTCGACGCAGGCGACTGGGCTGGTGGCCTGGACGTGGCCACGTACGTGTTGAAACACGGACTGAAGATGCCTGACCGCTTTGAGCGTTCAACCGGCTGCATCGTCGCCGAAGAAATCGCCGAGGCCGCGCTCAAGGCGCAGAAAACCAGCGAGCCCTTCCCCATCGAGATCCTGACCCGGACCGCCGAGCTGACCGCCGAAGAGGACATGCCCGACGAGGCCCGTGCCAAGTTGATGATGGCCCTCGGCAAGGCCACCGTTGCCGACCTGGACGAAAACAATCCCGGCCAGCCAGGCCAGGTCCATGCGGGGGTCGACCTGCTGCGCCGCGCCATCGAGCTGCACGGTAGCTGCGGCGGCAAGAAAGACCTGGAGCGCGCCGAGCGCCTCCTCAAGAAAATCACCGGCCCGGCCGGCTAACCGAGCGTCCCACGCAACCCGGCGGCTCGGGACGGATCAGCGGCTTTCTCCTTGGCCAAGCTGAGAAGTCCCGACCACCGCCGACCTATTCCAGAGCACGCGACCATGAGCGGATTCATTCCCGGCGGCCCAGTACCCGGCGGCCACATCAACAGTGAAGACTTCTGGCCGTCGATTGACCTGGACAAGATCCGCGAAACCCTGCGAATCGACTCCAGCGTCACCCCCGCCCGACTTGAAACCGCCGTCATAGCCGCAGTGATCGCTGTGAACCGCGACCTGGTGGAGTGGCGCACAAAGGCCCAGGCCGCGGGCGCCGAGAAGCTCGCTGATGTGCCCAGCGCGCAGATCAATGGCCAATCCCAACTGGTGTACCTGTACCTGCGCGCCGTCGAGTGCGCCGCCGGCGCCGAAGTCTGCGAGCGGTACCGCGGCTACGACAGCAGCGGCAGCGGCGACAAGAATGCCGACGAGACCATGCCGACCATCGACGACTACCGCCGCGACCAGCGCTGGGCCGTCCGGGACTTCCTCGGCACCCCGCGCACCACCGTGGAGCTGCTGTGATGAACAAGCCCAAAATGATTGATTGGAACGAGATCTCCCAGCGCGGCCTGCTGGTCCGAATCAACCGGGAAATCATGCACCCGCTTGGCCTCGCTGTTTGCCGAGATCTCGCCACTGGCACATCACCTGGGGCGGTTATCAGCGATGACGGACCGTGGGTCTACCCCGACGACGTGGCCGAGGACTCCAAGTGATGGACGAGCAGCGCCGTACCCAGCAGCACGACACCGTCGACGCCCTGTGCTGGAGGCACTACGGCCGCACAGCCGGCGTGGTCGAGGCCGTGCTCGATGCCAACCCTGGCCTGGCCGATCACGGCGCCGTGCTCCCGGCCGGCCTGCTCATCACCCTGCCCGAACTCCAGACGGCAGCCCCTGAAAGACCGATGGTGAACCTATGGGACTGACCCGCGCGACCACCCAACCAAGGAAGGATCAACATGCCTGACCGTCCCGAAACCTGGGCCTTCCTGGCCTCCTGGCTCGAACACAACTGGCCCGGACTGTACTCCGGGTTACTCGCCGCCCTCATCGCCGCGCTGCGTGTGATCTACGGCGGCGGCAAGCTTCGCCAGCTGGTGATCGAGGCCCCGCTTTGCGGCGCCCTCGCCCTTTCCGCGAGCCACGGCCTTTCACTGATCGGCATCCCGCTCACTGCCGCGCCGTTCTTCGGTGGTCTCATCGGCTTGCTGGGCGTTGAGTTCGTGCGTGCAGCCGCGACGAAAACCCTCACCCGCAAGGAGGAAACTCTATGACGCTTCGACACGGTGACCGCTCCCAAGCGGTCCGCGACCTGCAACGCAAGCTCAACGATCACGGCGCCAAGCTCTCGGCCGACGGGATCTATGGTGACGCCACCGAGGCTGCTGTCCGCGTCTACCAGCTCAAGACGGGCCTGGTCTCCGACGGCGTGGCGGGTCCCAAGACGCTGTCCAGCCTGCAAGGCGCTGACAACCTGAAGCTGTTGAAGCACGCCGACCTGGTGAAGGCCTCCGAGCGGCTGGGCGTGCCGGTGGCGGCCATCTATGCCCTGAACGAGGTGGAATCGAAAGGGCGCGGCTTCTTGGACAACGGCAAGCCCGTGATCCTGTTCGAACGTCACATCATGTTCAGGCGTCTGCAACAGCCCCGCGCTGACGAACTGGCCCACCTCAACCCTGCCCTGGTCAACCCGAAGCCCGGCGGATACATCGGCGGTACCGCCGAGCATCAGCGCCTGGTCCAGGCCCGCCAGCTCGATGACACCGCCGCCCTGGAGTCGGCCAGCTGGGGGGCCTTCCAGATCATGGGATTACACTGGGAGCGGCTCGGCTACGCCAATGTGCAGGACTTCGTCGACCACATGGCGCGCGGCGAACCCGAGCAGCTGGAGGCCTTCGTCCGCTTCATCGAGACCGACCCCACCTTGCACAAGGCCCTGAAAGCTTTGAAGTGGGCCAAGGTCGCCGAGCTGTACAACGGCGCCGACTACAAGCGGAACCTGTACGACGTGAAGCTGGAGCGCGCCTTCGAGCGGCACCAGGACCGCGCCCTGGCGGTTGCCTGATGGATCTGCGCACCGGCTTGCTTGCCCTCGCCCTGCTCGCGGCCGGCGGCGCCGCATTGTGGGGTTGGGACCAGCAGCACCAGCTAGCCACCGCCAACGAGGCCGGCAAACGGCTGGAGGATCAGCTAAGCCGTGCGCAGCAAGACCGCGACCAGAACCTGGCCACGGCCAACCAACTGAAATCCGAACTGGCGAGCGAGCGGGCCAGCCAGGCCAAGCTGCTTGCCCTTCAAGGCGAACTGCGCCAAGGACTTGCCCAGCGCGAACGCATGATCGAGGGCCTCAAGCATGAAAACCAGCAACTTCGCGAATGGGCTGACCAGCCTCTGCCTGACGCTGCTCGCCGGCTGCGCGAGCGCCCCGCCATCACCGGCGCCGACGCTTATCGTCAGTGGCTGTCCGGTAGTCGTCCCGTGCCAGCTGCCGGCGACGGCACCAGCCCGCAACGGCCAGTTGCTCACTGACCAGGAGCGCACCGAACTGGCCTGGGCCGAGTGCGCCGCCCAGGTCGACCGCGTCTACCAGCACCAGGTGAACCATGAACAAGCCCGATAGCCTGCGCGAGCACCTGCTCGCCGCCGTCCCTGGCCTCGCTCGCAACCCCGACCGCCTGCTGATGTTCATCGACAGCGGCAAAGTCCGCTGCACCGCAGCCGTCAGCCTGTCGTTCGAGTACGCCTATACCCTGCAGATCATCCTGACCGACTTCGCCGGCCACCCGGACAGCGTGATGCTGCCGATTCTCGGCTGGCTGCGGGTCAACCAGTCCGAGCTGCTGGCCAACCTGGAAAAGTCGGCCGATGGCCTGACCTTCGAAGCCGATCTCCTCGACCGCAGCAAGGTCGACCTCAGCCTGACCCTGCCACTGACAGAACGGGTGGTGGTGAAGCGCCTGGACGGCGGCGGCTTCGACGTGACCCACCCTGGCGAGCCCCAGTACGAACCCTACGAGGACCAAGGCGAAGTCACGCTCTATGCCAACGGCGAGCCGCTTGCCTCCTGGCAGCCGCCCGCCGCCCCAGACGGCATGGCCCTGGCCACCCCTCAACTGAAGCCCCAACACCATGGCTGACCTGGACGCCCTGGAGCACTGGATCAGCCCGCTCCTACAGCGCATAGAGCCAGCCGCTCGAACCAAGCTGGCCAGGACTGTCGCCAAGGACCTGCGCCGTAGCCAGCAACAGCGCGTCATTGCCCAGCGCAACCCGGACGGATCGCCCTACGCCCCGCGCAAACCTCGGCAGCTACGAGGCAAGAAAGGCCGTGTCCGGCGCAAGGTGAAGATGTTCCAGAAGATGCGCACCGCCACCTACCTGAAGGCCCAAGGGGACGCCGCCGGCGCGTCGGTGGGCTTCGCCGGTCGGATTGCCAAGATCGCCAATGTCCACCAGAAGGGGCTGAAAGACCGTGTGGCCCGTGGTGGCGCGGTCGTACAGTACGAACAGCGCGAGCTGCTGGGCTTTACCGACGCCGAGATTGACCAGCTCCGCGACACCCTGCTGGCTCACCTGACCCTGTAACGCCCTTCCCTACAAGCCCACGCGAATGCACCCGCGCGCGCGTGGCGCGACCATCGCCGGCATGAACATCGCCGACCTGAACCGCCTGCTGGAAAACCTGATCCGCTTTGGCACCATCGCCGAGGTGCAGCACAAGCCGCCCCGGGTGAAGGTGCAAACCGGTGGAAATCTGACGACCTGGTTGCCGTGGATGGCCTGGCGTGCCGGCGCAGACCAGGAATGGGACCCGCCCACCGTGAATGAACAGGTGCTGCTGCTCTCCCCCAGCGGGCAGATGGCCAATGGCGTCGTATTCACTGGTCTGTTCAGCGACACCATTCCCGCCAACGGTGACCGCCCTGGCCTGCACCGCCGCACCTACCGCGACGGCGCCGTGATCGAGTACGACAGTGTTGCGCACCACCTCAGCGCGGTTCTGCCCAATGGCGGTACCACCAGCCTAACCAGCACGGGCGGCATCCACATCGTCGGCCCGATCACCCATGAGGGCGACTACACCCAGACCGGCAACCAGAACGTCACCGGAACCGTCACGGTCTCCGTCGACGTCGTTGCGGCCGGCATCAGCCTGGTCGAGCACGTTCATGCCGGCGTCATGCCAGGGCCTGGGCAGACGGGAGCACCACAATGAACCGTCGCACCGGGGCTGCCTTGAGCAAGCTCGAACACATCGCCCAGTCCATCGAGGACATCCTCACCACCCGCCAGGGCACCCGCGTGGAGCGCCGCGAGTACGGCAGTCTGCTGCCCGAGCTGGTAGACCAGCCACTCAACCCCGCCACCCGCCTGCGCCTGTACGCGGCGACCGCCATGGCCCTGATGCGCTGGGAACCGCGGATCAGCCTTGCCCAAGTCGAACTGGTGATCGGCGACCTTAGCGGCCAGGCCGAATTGAGCCTGACCGGCGTCCTGGTGGACACCAACGAACCGTTCAACATCCGCACACCGCTGCAGCTGGGGGGCAGTGCATGAATACCTTCCTGCCCATTGACCTTAGCCAGCTCCCTGCCCCACTGGTGGTGGAGCAAATCGACTTCGAGCAGATCCTCGCCGAGCGCAAGGCCTATGCCGTCAGCCTCTGGCCAGCGGATGAACAGGCCGAGATCGCCGCGCGCCTGGAGCTGGAGTCGGAACCGATCACCAAGCTGCTGCAGGAGAACGCCTACCGGGAAATGATCCTGCGTCAGCGGGTCAACGAGGCCTCGCTCGCGGTAATGCTCAGCTCGGCTGGGGGCAACGACCTGGACCAGGTCGCCGGCAACTTCAACGTCAAGCGCCTGGTCATCCAGACTGCCCAGCCACAGGCCGTACCGCCTATTCCGCAGGTGCTGGAGAGCGACGAGGCGCTGCGGGAGCGTGCGCAGATGGCTTTCGAGGGCCTGAGCACCGCGGGGCCGCGTAATGCCTACATCTTCCACGCCCGCGCCGCTGACGGCATGGTGGCAGATGCCACAGCGGACAGCCCATCGCCGGCCGTGGCCGTCGTCACGGTGCAAGCCGCCCAAGGGGATGGCACTGCCAGCGAGGCCCTGCTCGCCACAGTGCGCACCTACCTGAACGACGAAGACCGCCGCCCTGTGGCCGACCGCTTGACCGTTCAAGGTGCCCAGATCATCCAGTACCAGGTCAAAGCGAGGCTGTTCCTGAAAACGCTCGGCCCTGAAGCCGAACCCATCCTCGACGCAGCAGAACAGAAGCTGCTGGCCTTCGTTCATCAACGCCGCCGCCTGGGCATGCAGGTGTCGGAATCCGCCATCCATGCGGCATTGCACGTCGAGGGTGTGCGAAAGGTTGAGCTGGAGGCATGGTCGGATATCAACGCGAGCCTCAGCCAAGCGCCGTTCTGCACCTCCATAGCGCTGGTCCAAGGAAGTGAGCCATGAGGCTGCTCCCTGGCAATGCCACTCCACTGGAGCGCCAGGCGGCCGAGGCCTTGGCTCAGATCGAGCGGGTGCCCGTTCCGATCCGCGATCTGATCAATCCTGAGCGCTGCCCTGTGGCGCTTTTGCCGTTTCTGGCTTGGGCGTTCTCCATCGATCGATGGGACAGCGGCTGGTCGGAGGCCGTCAAACGCAGGGCGATCCGCTCGTCGTACTTCGTCCACTCCCGCAAGGGCACCATCGGTGCCCTGCGCCGTGTGGTGGAGCCACTGGGCTACTTGATCGAGGTCGTGGAGTGGTTTCAAACCGAGCCAAATGGCGTGCCCGGCACCTTCGCAATCAAGGTCGGTGTGAACGACGAGGGCATCAGCGACGAGACCTACCAGGAGTTGACTCGGCTGATCGACGACGCGAAACCGCTCACCCGGCACCTGACCGGCCTTGCCATAAGCCTTGAGACAAGCGGCTCACTCCACATCGCCAGCGGCTTCTACGACGGTGACGAACTGGACATTTTCCCCCCTGCCCCACGCGACATCGAGGTCACCGGCTCGATTGGCCGTGGTGGTCGAGATCACACGATAGACACTATGGACATTGCACATGGCTGACCAGAACACGCAGTTCTACGCCATCCTCACCAACGTGGGAGCGGCGAAACAGGCAAACGCGGATGCACTGGGTATCCCCTGGCGGATTACCCAGCTTGGTGTCGGCGATGCCAACGGCACTGAGCCCACCCCAAACGCCACCCAGACACGCCTGATCAACGAGTGGCGCCGCGCACCGCTGAACCAGCTCAAGGTCGACGACAAGAACAACGCCATCATCGTGGCGGAGCAGGTGATCCCGGCCGAGGTCGGCGGCAAATGGATCCGGGAAATCGCGCTGTACGACGCTGACGGGGACATGGTCGCGGTTGCCAACTGCCCACCGACCTATAAGCCCCTGCTGAACCAGGGCTCAGGGCGCACCCAAGTGGTGCGCATGAACCTTCTTGTCAGCAGCTCTTCCAATGTCGAACTGAGGATCGATCCTTCCGTCGTCCTAGCGACCCGCGAGTACGTCGACAGCCGCCTCACCGAGGAAATCAACAAGCTGGACAACAAGCAGTCCGTGCGGGTAGCTACCACGGCCAATATCACGCTGACCGGCCTGCAAACTGTCGACGGGGTATTGCTGTTGGCTGGCGACCGAGTACTGGTGAAGAACCAAGCCGCCGCGAAAGACAATGGCCTATATACCGCTGCTGTTGGCTCCTGGTCGCGATCCTCGGATGCCGATGCAAGTACTGAGGTGACGCCGGGGCTCATAGTCGCTGTCGAGCAGGGAGCAATACTCGCCGATACCATTTGGCAACTGATCACCGACGCGCCTATTGTCCTGGGCACCACTGCACTGGTATTCCGCGACGTTACCGACGGCTTTGCCCGGCTGCTGTCACCAGCGTTCACCGGCCAGCCAACGACGCCGACACCCCCTCAGTTCGATAGCTCTCAGTTGCTGGTCAACACGGCCTTTCTGAAGCGCATGGGTGTGGAATACGGCGGTTATACGAACTTTTCGGGTTCGGCCTCGCTGACGCAGGCGGAGTGCGGCAAGTTAGTAGCGCTCGGCCACCCAACAACGCCCGTGACCGCAACACTGCCCACTGGCGCGCAGATCAAGCCGGGGGCGATCGTCAAGCTGCTATGTTCCCAAGGCTCGCTCACAGTAACTGCGGCGAGTGGCGACACGATTGGCGCAATCAACGCGCCGGGCAATATCGCAATGGGTCAGGGCGACACCGCCGAGTTCATCCGCAATGGCACCAACCTTTGGTATCTCATCGGCGGCTCGGTGCTGCTGAGGTACGCAGCTGTCATGCAAGAAGCGAGCTGGAGCACTCAACCACAATTCGATAGCGGGCGCAGTTTGGCCACCACCGAGTTTGTGCAGCGCGCGCTAGGCAGCTTTTCGGGTGCGACGACCTATGGCGCGAACGTTACGCTGACCAAGGCAGACGCCGGCAAGCTAATCCGCATGGCGGGCACCGGCTACACACTGACACTGCCACTTATCTCCACTCTGGTGGAAGGCGCCACGTTTGCAATTCAGCACTCCGGCACGTCGGGCACCCAGACGGTAGCGGTACAAGGGGGAGACGTCATTGATCCTGGGGCCGGCCTTGTTACGTCGCTGACGTTGAACAAGGGTGACACCGCGATACTGGCGCGGGCTGGGGGGAGCTGGGCGTTGATCGGCGGTAGCGCAGCGCTCAGCTTTGTGGACCGGCCGACGCTGCCGCAGTTCGACAACAGCCGCCAACTGGCAACCACCGAATTTGTACAGCGCGCGCTGGGCAGCTTCTCCGGCTCACTCAGCATTTCTGCCAGTCGAGCGCTGACGGTCGCAGACCTGGGCAAGCGTATCGAGCTGGCCGCCAACACCACGGTGACATTGCCAGACACCTCGACAGTGCCCTTAGGTGCTGCTGTGTTGATTTCGGCGGGGCCGGTCGCGACCACGGCGCGCGTGACTGTAGTCGCCAGCGATCAGTTGGCGATGAACAACCTGGGGGTAGCTGTGCCGTACACCCTCGCCGCCGGTGGTGATTTCATCGCGATCAGGGAAATGAACGTCTGGCGCTGCCACTTCGGTACTGAGCCGCTTCGCACATCGCCGCTGTTTGCGGCCTCTCTCGCTGTCACTGGCTATTCCAAGCTGCCTAACGGCGACATCGAAATGTGGGGATTGACCGGTGGTGCAGCGCCTGGAGTGGTAATGCCAATCACATTCCCTCAGGCATTTCCCAATGCTTGCCTCAATGTGCAGATGACCTATGTCGACGCCGGAACGCAAGCGCCCGCGACCCGTGGAGGACCAGTCCAGGTTGGGGCTTTCACGAAAACAGGGTTCAACTATTCCCATTCAGGCAGCAGCAGCGCTTCCCAGCACTTCTGGCGGGCCAAGGGTTACTAAGGAGGCATATGAATTACTTCTGTGCGGCAGACGGCGGCTTT
The DNA here is from genome assembly GCF_048068255.1 of Pseudomonas sp. NY15374. Classification (NCBI taxonomy): domain Bacteria; kingdom Pseudomonadati; phylum Pseudomonadota; class Gammaproteobacteria; order Pseudomonadales; family Pseudomonadaceae; genus Pseudomonas; species Pseudomonas sp. NY15374. The sequence goes on along the minus strand of NZ_JBLUPZ010000004.1, from coordinate 287,502 downwards.
TACAGTCTCGCGTTCCATGGGTTTATCCCCGATGGAGCCGTAGCGGTCAGTGACGAGGAATACGCGGCGCTGCAGGATGGGCAGGCGCAGGGTAAGTGGCTGGTCGCGAACGATCAGGGCTATCCAGTGCTCAGGGATCCCTCGGAGTCTCCCGGCTGGTTCGCCGCAATTGAGCGAGGTTGGCGTGACGAGCAGTTGTCCGTGACTGACAGCCTGGTCGTCCGTCACCGCGACGAGCTTGAGGAGGGCGTAGACACAACGCTGACTATCGTCGAATACGCCGAGCTGCAGGTGTATCGACGAGCACTACGTACATGGCCAGAGTCCAAGGAGTTTCCACTGCAGGCTCATCGACCGGCAGCCCCGCCCTGGCTGGCCAGCCAGGGCCTGTAATAATCACCGCGCCGTTTGTAGTATGCCCTCTTACAAGCCCAGCCCCTCGCTGATCCCGCGCGCGCGCGGCAGCCTGTGCAGTGTCACCCCACTGCACAGGCACCTACCATGGCCGACGAATACCATCACGGCGTCCGGGTCCTCGAAATTAACGAGGGCACCCGCCCAATCCGCACCGTCTCCACCGCCGTGGTCGGCCTGGTCTGCACCGCAGACGACGCCGATCCGGCTATGTTCCCCCTCGATACGCCCGTCCTGCTGACAAGCGTTCAAAGCGCCATCGGCAAGGCCGGCGAGACCGGCACGCTGGCCGACAGCCTGCAGGCCATCGCCGACCAGACCCAACCCGCGACCGTCGTCGTGCGAGTGGCCAAGGGCGCGACTGACGCCGAGACCACCAGCAACCTGATCGGCACCACCACCGAAACCGGCAAGTACACCGGCATGAAGGCCCTGCTCGCTGCCAAGACCCGCCTCAAGGTCACCCCGCGCATCCTCGGCGTGCCAGGACTCGACACCCTGCCAGTGGCCAACGCCCTGACCGCGATTGCCCAGCAGCTGCGCGGTTTCGCTTACGTCAGCGCGAGCGGCTGCAAGACCAAGGAAGAGGCCGTCGCGTACCGCGAGAACTTCGGCGCCCGCGAAACCATGGTGATCTGGCCGGACTTCGAACAGTGGAGCACCGCGACCAATGCCACGGTCACCGCGCCCGCTGTGGCCCGCGCCCTGGGCCTGCGCGCCAAGATCGACAAGGACACCGGCTGGCACAAAACCCTGTCGAACATCCCGGTCAACGGCGTGACCGGCATCAGCGCCGACGTATTCTGGGACCTGCAGAACCCGGCGACCGACGCCAACTACCTCAACAGTAACGAAGTCACCACGCTGATCAACGCCGACGGCTTCCGCTTCTGGGGCAGCCGCACCTGCACCGAAGACCCGCTGTTCGCCTTTGAGAACTACACCCGCACCGCCCAGGTGTTGGCCGACACCATGGCCGAGGCGCACATGTGGGCGATGGACAAACCCATGCACCCCTCCCTGGTGCGCGACATCATCGAGGGTATCAACGCCAAGTTCCGCGAGCTGGTGGCCGGCGGCTACCTCATCGGCGGCAGCGCTTGGTACGACGAAGAGGTCAACAGCGCTACCACCCTCAAGGCCGGCAAGCTCTACATCGACTACGACTACACGCCGGTACCGCCGCTGGAGGACCTGACCCTTCGCCAGCGCATCACTGATCGATACCTGGCTGACTTCGCCAGCCGCATCAACAGCTGACGGAGACCGCCACCATGGCCATGCCGCGCAAACTCAAGAACATGAACCTCTTCAACGAGGGCACCAGCTACCTGGGCGTGTGCAAGTCCTGCACCCTGCCGCCCCTGAGCCGCAAGATGGAAGGCTACCGCGGGGGCGGCATGAACGGCCCGGTGAAGGCCGACCTGGGCTTCTCCGACGACGGTATCCAGTTCGAATGGAAGACCGGCGGCCTGGACCTGCTGGCCCTGCGCCAATTCGGCGCGGTGAAGGCTGACGGCGTGATGCTGCGCTTCGCCGGCAGCTTCCAGCAGGACGACACCGGCACCGTATCCGCCGTGGAGGTCGTCGTCCGCGGCCGCCACGAAACCATCGAGATGGGCGAAGCCACGCCCGGCGAGGACACCGAGCACAGCATCACCACCACCTGCAGCTACTACAAGCTGGCGGTGGATGGCGAGGTCCTGGTCGAGATCGACCTGCTCAACTTCATCGAGATCATCGACGGCAAAGACATGCTCGCCGAGCAGCGTAAAGCCCTGGGCATCTAACCCCCTTCCCCACTGGAGCCACCATGAAGACCACCGACGCCACCCCGCTGAACGACAACCAGGTCGAGCTGGACACCCCGATCAAACGCGGCGACACCGAGATCGCACTCGTCACCCTGCGCAAACCCTCCTCCGGCGAGCTGCGCGGCCTGCACCTGTCCGAGCTGCTACAAATCGACGTGGCCAGCCTGATCAAGCTGATCCCGCGTATCACCGATCTCAACGAGTACGAAGCCAGCCGCCTGGACCCCGCCGACCTGTTTGCCATCGGCACGAAGGTCGCCAGTTTTTTGCTGCAGAAGCGGATGAAGACGGACGCATCCCTCGTTGCGTAGAGGACGCGATGGCCGACGTGGCCATCGTCTTTCACTGGTCGCCCGGTGACATGGACAGGCTCAGTGTTTGCGAGCTGATGGACTGGCGCGAGCGAGCGCGGATCAGGAGTAACAACCATGGCAAATGACCTGCGCCTGCGGGTGCTGTTGGACGCCATCGACCAGGCCACCGCGCCGCTCAAGCAGATCGACAAGGCCAGTCTCGAGGCTGGCCGGCAGCTCAAGGCGGCCCGTGACCGCCTCAAGGAGCTGAACGCCCAGCAGAAGGACGTCAGCGCCTGGCGTACCCAGCTCACCCAGACCCAAGAAACCACCCAGGCGCTGGAGGCTGCCCGGGCGAAGGTCCGCGCCATCGCCCAGGAGATGGCCGCCACCGGGGCGCCCACCAAGGCCATGGCCAGCAACATGCGCACAGCAGTGCGCGAGGCACAGCGGCTCAAGACGGAACATCAGCAGCAGGCCGAGAAGCTCCAGCAGTTGCGCGGCAAGCTGTACAGCGCGGGCATCAGCACCCGCGACCTGGGCAGCCATGAGCGCAAGCTGCGCGAACAGATCACATCGACGAACGAAGCTATCAGCGCCCAGAGCAGGCGTATGGAGGAGCTGGCCAGCCGACAAGCCAAGCTGGCCAAAGCCCGTTCAGCCCTCGAACGGACCCAGGGCCTGGCTGCCAAGATGGCTGGAACGGGCGCCGCCGGCCTGGCGACTGGCTATGCTGCAGCGCAGCCGGTGAAGGCCGTCCTGGGCGCCTTCGCCCCCAACGAGGATTCGGCGACACAGCTGAAGGTCTCGATGATGGACGGCAACGGCAAGGTCGCCGAGGACTTCAAGAAGATCAGCGACCTGGCCACCAGCCTCGGCGACCGCCTGCCCGGCACTACTGCCGACTTCCAGAACATGATGACCATGCTGCGCCGGCAGGGCATTAGTGCGCAGAGCATCCTAGGTGGTTCCGGGGAGGCTGCTGCCTATCTGGGCGTGCAAATGAAGATGCCTGTAGAGGAAGCGGCAGAGTTCGCCGCCAACATGCAGGACGCCACAAGAACGTCCGAAAAAGACATGCTCGCGCTGATGGACACGATCCAGCGTGGGTACTACCTGGGCGTTAAGAGTGAGGACATGCTGCAGGGTTTCAACAAGATTGCCCCTGCCATGGATGTCATCAAGAAATCAGGCATCGATGCTGCAAACGAACTTGCCCCGCTGCTGGTCATGATGACCCAAGCCGGCATGGAAGGTGGTGCAGCCGGCAACGCGTATCGCAAGATCTTCCAGGCAGGTCTGAAAAGGGACAAGGTCGACGGCGCCAACGAGATGTTGGCGAAACAGAACATCAAGCTCAGCTTCACCACCGAGGACGGCAACTTTGCCGGGCTGGAGAACCTCTACAAGCAGATCGACAAGCTCAAGGTGCTGAACGACGAGGACCGCACCGCCACGATCATCAAGCTGTTCGGCGACGACGCCGAGACCATGACCGTCCTGAACAAGATGATGGAAAAGGGTCTGGCCGGCTATCAGGAGGTACAGCAGAAACTCAAGGACCAGGCCGACCTGCGCACACGCGTCAACGAGCAGCTCAATACCCTAACCAACGTTATGGAGGCGGCCGAGGGCAGCTTCACAAACGCTATGGCGGAGTTCGGCGCAGCTGTAGCCCCCGAGCTGAAAGAACTGATCAACACCCTGGGCGAAGCTGCGGCCAGCGTTGGCGCCTGGGCACGGGAGAATCCAGCACTGGCTGGCGGCCTGGTGAAGGTTGTGGCTGCTGTAGCGGTGCTCGCCGCAGGCTTCGGCGGCCTGGCCATCACCATGGCCAGCTTACTCGGCCCGTTCGCCATGGTGCGCTATGGCATGGCGCTGTTCGGCGTGAAGAGCTCCGGCATGTTCTCAGTGGTTGGTCGGTTGGTCGGCGTGCTGAAAGGCGGGCTGCTGACCGCCATTCGCGCCGTGAGCATTGCGCTCTGGGGCCTGGCAACGAACCCGGTAGCCCTGGCTATTGCGGCCGTGGTCGCGGCCCTGGCCGGCGCAGCCTACCTGATCTACCAGAACTGGGACCAGGTGAAGGCGTATTTCGCCAACGCATGGACGGAGATCCGCGCAGGCTTCGGCGCCGGCATCGGCGGCATCCTCACCGTGCTGGCGAACTTCAGTCCCATCGGTCTTATCTACCAGGCCTTCGCTGCGGTGCTGAACTACCTCGGCGTCGACATGCCCAGCCGCTTCACCGAGTTCGGCAACATGATCGTCAACGGCCTGGTCAATGGGCTGATGTCTGGTCTGGGCCAGATCAAGGACGCCGTGTCCGCCCTGGGCGACTCCACCATCGGCTGGTTCAAGGAGAAGCTCGGGATTCACAGCCCCTCCCGCGTGTTCGCCGAGCTGGGCGGGTTTACCACCGCGGGCCTTGCCATGGGCCTAGATGATGGCGCCAAGGCCCCGCTGGAGGCGGTCAACCGCATGGGCCAACAGCTGACGGACGCCGGCACCTTCGCGCTCAAGGGCACGCTACCGCAATTCAATGGCGGTGGCCCGCTTGCCGCTGGTGGCACGCCCATCACCATGGATGACCGGGCACCACTGGGCGCGGCACCGGCCGCGAGCTACGACAGCCACGACACCTACGAAATCAACATCCATACCACCCCTGGCATGGACGCGCAGGCCATCGGCCGGGCGGTCCGCGCCGAGCTGGCCCGTATCGACAGCGAGAAAGCCGCCCGCCAGCGCAGCCGCCTCACCGACCAGGAGTAACCCGCCATGATGCTCGCCCTGGGCATGTTCGTTTTCAGCCTACACACCCTGGCTTACCAGGAGATGCAACGGCAAACCGAGTGGCGCCATGCCGCCAGCAATCGCATCGGCGCCCAACCTTCACGGCAGTTCCTCGGCCGTGGCGAGGACTCCATCACCCTCCCCGGCCTGCTGCTACCTGAGCTGGCCGGCACCCCTTCGGCACTCGATGCCCTGCGGCACATGGCGGACACCGGCAAAGCCTGGCCCCTGGTCGAGGGCACCGGTCGCCTGCTAGGACTGTGGGTAATCGAAAGCCTCAGCGACAATCGCACGCTGTTCTTCCGGGACGGTGCCGCGCGGCGCATCGACTTCACCCTTAACCTCAAGCGCATCGATGACGGCCGCATCGACATGCTCGGCGCCGGCATCGCGGGCGGTGTGAACATCCTGAGGCAGCTGCTGTGATCGAAGCCGCCATCGCCAAGGTCACCGGCTTCCTACGGAACACTTACGACGGGCTACAGCGCGATGCCGCGTATCCGGTGCCGGCGTTTCGCATCACCGTCAACGGCAGCGATATCGCTCAACTGATCAGCCCGCGCCTGATGAGCCTGCAGCTCACCGACAACCGCGGCCTCGAAGCGGACCAGTTGGACCTGACCCTGAGCGACCACGACGGGCTGCTGGTGATCCCCCCGCGCGGCGCTGTGGTGCGCCTGTGGCTGGGTTGGAGCGACACCGGCCTGGTGGACAAGGGTAGCTACATCGTCGACGAGACCGAACATAGCGGCGCGCCGGACGTGCTCAGCATCCGGGCCAGGTCGGCGGATCTGCGCAAGGGCTTGAAGACCAAGCGCGAACGCAGCTGGAGCGCCACTACGCTGGGCGAGGTCCTGGGCGACATCGCCCAGGGCAATGGTCTCACCTCGGCGATCTCCGGCGCCCTGGACGGGCTGCCCATCCCCCAGCTCGACCAGGCCAATGAGTCCGACGCGAACCTGCTGACACGCCTGGGCGAGGACTTCGACGCGGTGGCCACCGTCAAAGCCGGATGCCTGGTGTGCATGCCGGCCGGCGGCGGCAAGACCGCCAGCGGCCTGGACCTGCCCCACATCACGCTCACCCGCGCCGACGGCGACCAACACCGGTTCCTGCAGGCCGACCGCGACAGCTATGACGGTGTGCGGGCCTATTACTACGACGTCAACAGCGCCAAGAAGCAGGAAGCCATTGCCGGTGGCGGCGAGAACCTCAAGGACCTGCGCCACACCTACAGCGACCGGCAGTCCGCCCTGCGTGCCGCCCGGGCAGAGTTGAACCGGCTGCAGAGAGGCGCCGCCACGCTCAGCTATACGCTGGCCAAGGGGCGGCCGGACCTGATCCCAGAGCTGACATATACGCTCCAGGGGGTGAAGTCGGATATCGATGAGATCATCTGGTACGGCGGGAACGTCCAGCACAGCCTGACGGCTGACGCCGGCTACACCATGAGCCTGGAGCTGGAAAGCAAGCTGCCAGAGGACACGGTCGAAGGCCTGCTCGAGGACGGCGTCCGCGGCAAGATCAAGTACACGGGTGTCATCGCGTTCTACCGCGATAAGGACACAGGGCAAGAAAAGTCAGTCACTGCCGGCGACCAGACCAAGCCAAGGCGCCTGCGCCGCGTGTACGTGAACGAGAAGAATGCCCGGCGGTCAGCTGACCGCGAATGGAAGCGCATGCAGCAGCAATCCTAATAGCATCAACAAAGAACCCGGCGCACGCCGGGTTCCTGGTCTCTGCCTTACTCTGCAGACTGCCGAAGCGCCTCCATGATCCTCAATAGATCGTCACGCTTCTGGTCATTCAGTTCGCGCAACAGCTCAAGGAAGAGGCGCTCCAGCTGGGTAAGGTTTTCCATCGTACGGTACTCCGTGTACATATGACTGGCGCCATGCCCTCGGCACAGCACAATGCACCCGGAAGCTGCTTTCGAGAGCAGCCGCCAGGCGGCCACTCCCTAAGCTACGCACAATCTGGAAAGCGCAACCCCTTCTCAAAGTCCGATCTACTGCGGCAGTTGTCCTGGCTCGGCTCTCACAGCCAAAACCTGATTGCTCTTAGGATTGAAATCACATTCGTAGATATGCTTTTGAAACGCGCCAAACCCATTCTGGAACTCAATCTTGTCGCCGATGAATGTAAGTGTTCCAGAATCTTTGTTTAGCCAGCGGAATCGACTGAATTTCGTTTCAAACGTCCCATCAGTCCAACGCGAGCTGTACTTACCGAGTTTTGCCACAGGGTCCTTGCAGTAGACCGAGGCAGAAATAGAAAACTTGTCCCCCCAACACTGAAGGTCCTGCTTGCAAGTTGCGTCATCCACAGCCGCCGCTGCTGCAGCCTCAGGCTTCTTATCGCTTCCACCCGAGCACATCTTGACGCCAAAGAAAATGATCCCCGCCAGGAATACAAACCCAATCACATACTGCATGGCTGTCACGCCTGGGTTTGCTACACCACAGTTTGGACAAACCTTAGCGCTTGTATCCACCTTGTGTTTACAAGACTTACACGGTGTCAATGCCATCTAACAGCGTCCTTTTTTCGTCCTATGAAACACCGTCCCACCATGGGCCGGCTTACTTCACCCCTACTTCTGCAACTCGAAGAAACTCACTTCAAACTACTTCGACTTCACGTTCGCAAATGCCTGCGCCGTCCGACCCAGGATCGCTCTGTCGCTCTCGCTCATGCTTCGCAGCATCTGAACAAACACCGTTTCCTCCACAGTGAAGCTATCGATCGGCTGAGGGGTACGTGTCCCCGTGACCACGTAAAGCACATCCACTCCCGCCGCAGCAATCGCGGAAAGATAGGAGGCGTCGGGGGTTCGCTCGCCTTTTTCGTATTTGCCTTGGGAGTTCCGATTCACTCCGCCCAACTGGCCGAGCTCCTCCTGATTCCACCCAAATCGCTCACGCTCCTCGCGCAGGCGCTCACCAATTGCACACGATTGCACACAAATTCCTTTGACATGCACACGACAGGGTGCATAATCATCCGTACATGAACACGTTTGAACACAGATGAACACTATGCCCGCCCCCCTCACATTGGATCAAGCACGCGAAAAGCTCGACAGAGCTGGCATCTCCATCGCGGAGTTTTCGCGTAAGCACAACCTCAACAAGAACCTGGTGAGCGACCTGCTCAATGGCCGCAAGAAAGGCCGACGGGGGGAGGCGCACCGTGCTGCGGTTCTACTCGGCATCAAAGCCGGCGAGATCGAAAACTAGCCCCCCTGGCCCAAGGAAGACACCAGAACATGAAGCGTCCAGTTCTAGAAACCCTTCGCCAGGTAGTGAGCGCCGTGATCTGCGCCTTCCCTGGCGGCCGCGAGAGCGCAGCAGCACGCCTGGGCTACGAGTTGAAGCGGTTCGACAACCATGTCTACGAGAACGCCGGCAGCCGCCCGCTGAGCTATGACCAGATCCACCAGTTGGAGCGGGACACGGGAACGACCTTCCTCCCAGAGTTCATTTCCCACCTGTATGGCGGCATGTTCGTGCCGCTTGTCCGGCCGGAGCAGCTGGACAACATCGATCTCTACGCCCGGGCGGTGAACACCGCGGCCAAGCGTGGCGTGGTCGATCAGATCATCGACAAGGCCTTGGATGACGGCGTTATCGAGCCAGACGAGGCGAAGGCGATCATGCAAGCCCATACCCGGTATCTGGCAGCACGCCAAGCGGAGGTCATGGCGACGATCCAGCTGCACAGCAAAGGGGGTGTGCATTGAGCACCTACAAGCTCGTTTGCCCTCACTGCGGCGGCCGCATGCGCATCCGTACCAGCGAAGGAACACACATTTTTCTGCGCGTTGCGTACTTGCAGTGCGTGAACGAGGCCTGCGGCTGGTCCGTTCGTGCCCAGTTCGAAATGACCCATGAAATGAGCCCGAGCGGCATGCCGAACCCGTCGGTTCGCCTGCCTGTTGCGACCGTGGCCCTGCGCCGTCAAGCGATGAAGTCTGCCACTGGCGACGACCACCCGGATCTGCTGGACCAACTGGATATGGAGGCTGTGAACGCATGAACGCTATCGCATCGATCTCGACCGTTGAAACCGACTACCGCGCGGCCATGCAGCAGGCTGCGGTGGCGTACCTGTTCCGCCGAGAAGGCCTTCACCTGTCCGGTGACCACCTGGTGCTCGAGAACTGCCGGCGGTACCTGGTGCAGTCGCTGGAAGTCCCTGCACACCTGGTACAGCGGATCGCCGAGCTGGCCGTGGCGGAGTTCGAGAGCAAGACCACCAAGCGCCTGCAGCTGGTAGGCATCTGCGCCACCAGCGGGATCTTCCGCCCACGACTGATCCTTCTGGACACCATCACCCAGCACCGCTACCAGGTGCCGGCACGCTACCTGCCGCGCCGCATGCTGCAACACCGCGACACCTCCAAGTAACCCGATCCAGCCCCTTCCCGATGCCCCGTTCTGCGTGGGTAAGGGGAAACTGCATTCCACTGGTGGCCGAAATGAGCAACATCACCATCCAAATCACGCTCGACGAGCAGCAGGCAAAGCAGTACCAGCTGTGGCTTGCCGGGCAGTATGCCCACGCCATGGCTGAGGTCTGGTACTCCGATCGCTATCGCGATGTACCCACAGGCGAGCGCGGCCGCAAAGTTCTCCAGGACCTCCCATACCTGCGTGGCATCTGCCGGACAAGCAAGGCCCTTGAGTCGCAGCTTGGCCCACTATCGGTGGAGCGTCAGCTGTGAACCCACAAACCATGGAACACCAGCTGCGCGCAGATGTACTCCAGCGGCTGGAGGGCGACTACGGCCTGCAGCACATGGCCGGCACCGAATACATGCGCAAGGGCACCTGCCCTCAGTGCAATCAACGGCGCCTGTTCTCGCGATACGACAACCCCTGGTTCATCCGCTGCGGCCGCGAGCAGAAGTGCCGCTATATGGCCCCGGTCAAGGAACTGTACCCGGACCTATTCGACGACTGGAGCAAGCGCGCTCCAGCGACCAAGGAAGAACCGGCGGCGAGCGCTATTGCATACCTGACCTTCGCCCGCGGCTTCCGCCTTGAACTCATCAAGGGCTGGTACACCCAGGAGAGCTACCACGACAGCGAGTTGGGCATCGGCTCGGCCACCGTGCGCTTCGCGCTCGAACATGGCGGCTATTGGGAACGCCTCATCGATCAGCCGCACCGGTTCGGCAAGAAGAAGGCGCGCTTCCAGCCAGGCAAGAGCTACAAGGGCTATTGGTGGTGCCCGCCGTGCCTCGACCTGCAGGAGGTCAAGGAGCTGTGGATCGTAGAAGGCATCTTCGACGCCATCGCCCTGCTGCATAACGGGATCGCGGCCGTGGCAGCCCTGTCATCGAACGCCTACCCCGAGGAATCGCTCAAGGCGCTGATCGCCACCTGCGAAGGCAAGACGCCGAAGCTGGTCTGGGCGCTCGACAACGAGCCTGGGGCACACAGGTACACCAAGACCTGGGTCGAGCGTGCCCGCGCGCTCGGCTTCACCTGCGAGGCCGCGCAGATCCCGCAGCCAGATGCCCGCAAAGTCGACTGGAACGACCTGCACCAGCGCTGGGCCTTCATGGATGACGAAGAAGCCCGGGCGGCACGCATCAAGGATGAGCTGGACGAGGCCAAACACCACGGCGCGCTGCTCATTGCCGAGAGCGCCGTAGAGAAGGCGCTGTTGATGTACCAGTGGCGGGAGCGTGAAGAGTTCCACTTCGGCTTCGACTCCCGCCTCTACTGGTGGCGACTGGACATTTCCAAGTTCAACAGCGCCATGCAGGCCCTGGACTCCAGCGAGACCCAAGAGGACCAGCAGCTCAACGACAAAGCTCGCCGCGCCAAGGCGCTGCGCATGTCCGGCTGCGTGGTCGAGATCGCGAACTGCTACCCCCGGGCCTTGTACTACCAGCGCAACGAGATCACCGACGAGTCCTGGTACTTCTTCCGCGTCGACTTCCCCCACGACGGGGCTGCGGTAAAGAACACCTTCACCGGCAGCCAGGTGGCTACCGCCAGCGAATTCAAGAAACGCCTTCTCGGCATGGGTGCCGGGGCCGTGTTCACCGGAAGTGGACAACAGTTGGACAAGATCATGAAAGACCAGCTCTTCGGCATCAAAACCGTGCAGACCATTGATTACATCGGCTACAGCCGGGAATACGGCTGCTACGTCTTCAACGAAGTCGCCGTGCGCGACGGCCAGGTGGTCGGCGTGAACGAGGAAGAGTTCTTCGAAATGGGCAAGCTCAAGCTCAAGAGCCTGCAGAAGGGCGTGAAGATGGCCCTGCAGAAGGACGACAAGCGCTACAACGAGCAATGGACCTCGCTGCTGTGGACGTGCTTTGGCGCCCAGGGCATCGTCGCCACCACCTTCTGGTTCGGCTCGCTGTTCGCTGAGCAGATCCGCTTTCGCTATCAGTCGTTCCCCTTCCTGGAAGCCACAGGCGAGGCCGGCGCCGGCAAGACGACCCTGCTCACCCTGCTGTGGAAACTGTTCGGCCGCGAGGGCTACGAGGGCTTCGACCCGGCGAAGTCCACCAAGGCTGGCCGCAGCCGCCTAATGGGCCAGGTCTCTGGTATGCCGGTGGTGCTGCTCGAATCCGACCGCAGCGGCGACGACAAGAGCCACGCCAAAACTTTCGAGTGGGACGAGCTGAAGGACTACTTCGGCGGTGGCACGCTGGCCACCAAGGGTGTGAAGACCGCCGGCAACGAAACCTACGAGCCACCATTCCGCGGGACTATCGCGATCAGCCAGAACGCCCCGGTGGTGGCGTCAGAAGCGATCATGACGCGAATCGTGAAGCTTCACTTCGTGCGACCACAGGTCACGGTGGAGAGCCGCGCCGCAGCCGACCGCCTGAACGGGCTGGACGGCGCGCTGCTGAGCAACTTCCTGCTGCGCGCGGTCCGCAAAGAGGCCGAGATCCTGGAGCTGTTCGCCGTGCGCCTGCCGGTGTACGAGGCGAAGCTCCGCGCCCTGCACTCGCATTGCTTCGCCTGCGGCACGCCGTTCCAGGGCGACGAGAACCAATGCCACCACTGCGGCAGCCAGCTCAGCGGGTACATCCGCGTTGAGCGGATCATCTACAACCACGCCCAGATGCTTGCCCTGCTGGACTGCCTGCGTCTGGTTGTGGACCTCAGCGACCACCAAATCGACCACACCCGCGCCCAGCTGGTGCGCATGGCCATCGAGCGCCAGGCCTCGATCAGCTCTGACCATCCCGTGGTGGCTGAATTCTGGGAGGTCTACGAGTTCCTGGAAGGGCTCGACGCCGACGGTCCTGTCGTGAACCACAGCAAGAAAGACCACGTCATCGCAATCAACCTCAACGACTTCGTCAAATGCGCAGCCGAGCACCGCCAGAAGCTCGCCGACATCAACGAGCTGCGTGACCGCCTCAAGGACTCCCGCTCCCACAAGCTCATCGAGGTCAACAAAGCCGTCGACAGCGCGGTGCGGGCTCACCAGGCGAAGAGCGGCAACTTCAGCATCACCAAGCAACCCATCGTCAAGTGCTGGATTTTCCAGGCCTGACCGAGGAACCCACATGTTGATTCGAGTGTTGATCGGCAACGCGTCCGCTGATGGCCGCAGCCAAATACAGCAGGAAAGGGATCGGCAGGTCGCTGCCGGCCAGGACTACCCAATCATCAACGCAGGCGCCTACGCCGAAGACGGGCTCAACGAGATCCTGGAGGTGCGGGTGAACAGCGGTCAACGCGAGATCCTGGTCGACGACTGCACCAGGGCGCAGATCCATAGCGTGATTGCTTGGCAGGCCAGCGTGGAGGACGACGAGAGGTTCGAAGGCGTGTTCGTCCACATGGCCCGCCGGAACTGAGATCCACAGCAGTAAAAAGTGGTGCCAGGGAGTTGCAGCTCCCCGGCACCCACCAACCCCTAGGAGAAACAACATGCGAGTAGAGACCCCAGAAGCCGGCGCGGAGCAGGCTACCACAACCAACATCAAGCGCTTCAAGGTGAAGGACACCTGGAAGGACTTCGAGGTAGTACTGGAAGTTGACCTCAATCGCTTGACCGCCGAGCGCGCCCAACAGATCAACAGCTTCTGGACCAGTGCCGAAGACCGTCAGGACGAAGAGGGCGGGGATGTCATCCGCGCCGTGATTCGCCTGGCCGGCCTTGAAGTGATGTGCGAGATCCTTGAGGACCGTGGTGCCGACTTCGGTGATGCAGACCGCTGGCTCTGCGAAAAGACCACCCAGAAGCTCCACGATAGCGAAGGTTGGGGGGGCAGATCCGAGGGTGATGGGTTTGGATGGTGCGGAATTCGGGTTGTTGGGGCCGAGGTCGATCTGCCCTGCTTCGAAGATGTAGCCGTTTCGGAGGTGAGCGCATGACCCAGCAGACCCGTCCGCGCCTGGCCAGCCACTCGCTGGACCTGCCAAACCACTGCGACATCTGCAACAAGGCCCGCTCCCACGGGAATCATCAGCGCTGCAGCCAGCTCCGCCAACAGCGCCAATCTGCGTACTGGTCAGCCTACATGGCCAATGTCGAGGCCAAACGGGCACAAGGGGGCCGTCGCAATGCTCGCTAAGCGCAAGCTCTACCACTTCCACTTCTGTTGCGGCCTGGGCGGCGGTGCCAAGGGCTTCAACCGGGCCAAACCCATCGTCGGCAACATGCAGGCAGAGTGGGAGTGCATCGGCGGGGTGGACGTTGACCCGGCCGGCCTGGCCGACTTTGAGCGCCTGTCGGGCGTCAAGGGCACCCTCATCGATCTGTTCACCCGCGACCAGTACATTCGCTTTCACGGCAAAGAGCCGCCAACAGGTTGGCGCGAGGCTACACCGGAGGATATCCGGCGTGCAGCAGGTGGCCGTCGGCCGGATGCCGTCTTCATCAGTTCCCCATGTAAGGGGGCGAGCGGCCTGCTGTCGGAAACCATGAGCCTGACCCCGAAATACCAGGCTTTGAACGAGCTGACGCTGCGCTGCATCTGGCTGTTCGGCGAGGCATGGAAAGACGATCCGGTACCGCTGCTGGTGTTCGAGAACGTCCCGCGCTTGGCCAGCCGCGGCCGGCACCTGCTGGACCAGATCGGCGCACTGCTCAGCCACTTCGGCTATGCGGTTGCCGAAACCACCCACGACTGTGGTGTTATCGGTGGCCTGGCCCAGAGCCGCAAGCGCTTCCTGCTGGTGGCACGCCATGTCGAAAAGGTGCCGCCCTTCCTCTACGAGCCGGAGAAAAAGAACCTCCGCGCCGTTGGCAACATCCTCGGGCGCATGCCGCTGGCCGGCGACATCGAACAGGCCGGCCCGATGCACCGGGTACCGGCCCTGCAATGGAAGACTTGGGTTCGTCTGGCCCTGGTCGAGGCCGGCAAGGACTGGCGAAGCCTGAACGACCTGGTAATCGAGGACGGCTACCTGCGCGACCTGATCATCGTCCCGCAATTCCGCGACGGTTTCCTGGGCGTGCACGACTGGCAGGAGGCCGCGGGCACCGTTGCAGCCCGTAGCGGGCCGACCAATGGCAAGTTCTCGGTCGCCGATCCGCGGGCCAAGGCCGGCGCCCTGCAATACCAGCAGTACGGCGTGCGGCGCTGGCAGGACACCAGTGGGGCGGTGATCGGGGTGAAGAGCCCAGGGCAAGGTACCTTCAGCGTGGCGGACCCGCGCCGAGGCGGTGAAGGCTTCGGCAAATACCAGGTGACGCCATTCGCTGGTACCGCCAATACGGTGATTGCCGGAAGCACCACGGGCCAAGGCGCCTTTGCCGTACAGGACCCGCGCTATCACAACTGGCACCCGGGTGCCTCGAGCCGCAAACTCAACGTGGTCGCCATGAACCAGACCGCTGGCACCGTCACCGGGTCGCAGCAGGTGGCCAGCGGTGCACTGTCGATCGCTGACCCGCGCTCGGGTATGCGCCGCAGCAAGGGCGATGCCTACCTTACCGGCGGGCATTACGGCGTGGTGCCCTGGGATGGCCAGGCCGGCGCTGTTTCAGCCAGTGCCATGCATGACAATGGGCGCTGGAGCATCGCAGACCCTCGCCTGCCCGAGGCAAATGACCGGCTCACCTGCGTTATCGAATCGCTCGATGGCACCTGGCATCGCCCTTTCACCACCCTTGAGCTGGCCGCGCTACAAAGCCTGGTCGAGCCCGAGGAACAGCTAGAACTCGACGGCCTGAGCGATCAGGCCTGGCGCGAGCGCATCGGCAACGCAGTGCCGCCGGCAGCGGCGGAAGCCATCGCGCATGTAATGGGTACCACCCTGCTCCTGGCCGCCCAGGGCGAAACCTTCATGTTAAGCAGCATGCCGATTTGGGTTCGCCCAGTTGCGGTAGGCCTTAGCGTTTCACAGCGGGAGGTCATGTGATCAGCAGTCCAGTCATCCGCTACCACGGAGGCAAGCTCCGACTTGCCCAATGGGCCTGTATGGGCTCACTACACCGTACAGGGCTGCAACTAGAGGTTTCAGCGTGAACATAGTCCTGATGCCTTACCAGGGCCGCCAGAATCCCCGCGGCGGAGTTCTAGTCGTAGACCATGGGACGCCGGCCGTATGATTGATCAGCACCAGCCTGGCGCGGTCCTGACGTTCCAGGACCTGCAGCGCCTCACGGGGTACACCCGCCGGTCTGGAGTGGAGCAAGCCCTGCGAAAGCAGGGCATCCGTTGGTTCTGGGGGCGCCATGGCCCCTGGACTACCATTGACCTGGTCAACCAAGCCGGCGGCAAGACGCCGGTCACCGAGAAATACGACAGCGAGATCCTATGAGGCGGACCCGTAAACACAACCCGCACATACCCGCCCACATTGATCAGGCCGCCATTCCGGCGGCCGTTTTTTTTGACCATCGCTGGGAGGGTGTCTGGTACACGTCCTGGCGTGACGAGGGCGGTAACCGCAAGCGGATGAACATCGCCGGCCGTACCGCAACGCTGGGCGATCTGCATCGGATCATGGAGGAGAGAAACGGCATCGATCGGGAAAGCCTCAATCACCTATGCAAAGAGTTCCACGCCAGCGCGCAGTGCAAGCGGCTCGCAAAGAAAACCCGTGACGATTACGAGTACTCCCGCGACGTGCTGCTGGCCATCCCGACCAAGCTGCAGAAGCCGCTCGGCGAACTTTCCGTCCGCAAGTTTACCTCGGCCCTGGTACAACGCCTGGTCGACCGGATCGCCGACGAGGGCACTCCATCGAAGGCCGCGCACGTACTTCGATACCTGCGGCGGGTCATGCAGTGGGGCCGCAACCGCGGCTACCTGGAGATCAATGTCGCCCTGGGCATCGAAGCGCCGGCCGAGCGCAAGCAGCGCCGCCTGCCAAACCCCAAGGTCATGGGCGAACTGATTGCTCGGGCGCACGAAATGGGGCAGCTCACGCGGGGGCAACCTGGGGCCTGCCCGGCCTACCTGGGTTATGTGATGGAGCTGGCATACCTATGCCGCCTACGCGGCATCGAGGCTGTCACACTCACCGATGCGAACGAGCTGGAGGACGGTGTACAGACGAACAGGCGTAAGGGCAGCCGGGACAACGTGGTGTGCTGGACGCCCAGGCTCCGCGCTGCCTGGGAGGGCGCCAAATCGTACAGGCGTCGTATATGGGCCAGCCAGTCCTACCCTATTCCAACATTGGCCGAGCGCCGCTTCGTTATCGTGGCGGCCCATGGCGGCCAGTTGCAGAAGAGCAGCCTGGACAGCACCTGGCAGCGCTTCATCACCAGGGCGATCAAGGACGGCGTCATCACCGAGGAGCAGCGCTTCGCATTGCACGACCTCAAACGGCGCGGCATCACCGACACGCCTGGCGACCGCAAGCAGAAGCAAGACGCCAGCGGCCACCGAGACGAAGCCATGCTCGACATCTACGACTTTAGCCTCCCGCGCGTCTCCCCATCTGCCGAGTGAATACCTTGCACGGTGCTCAAACCGACAAGAGCGACAGCTTGCCCGTGGTGTGATTACACTGGGCCATCACACACGCAAGGAGCATTACCGATGAGCTATGACCCGCAAGGCCATTACGATGTTTTGTTCAACGATGACAAGCTTGGCGAGCTGCGCAAAGGGATCTACTACGAGCAAGGCGATGAAGCCGGCGGCCTGGACGGCGAAGACTTCTGGCACCACGGTAAGAAAGCTGGGCACCGCGAAGGGTTAGAGCTGGTTCGCACTTCGCCGGAACCCATCACTCGCTTCCAGCTTGTGCCCCACGTGGAAAGCAACCCAGTAAACGAACACGCGGTAGGCAGCACTACCCTGGGCTGAGTCCCACCCCGGTGGCGGCGTGCGCCGGGCCGTAACTTCCTATGAGCCCCACTCCGGCTGGATGTGGGGCTTTTTTGTGGACGATTTCCACGTACCAACAAAGCCAGAGACTGCAAGGCTTCTGACTTTCCGCTTGCCCAGCACGTACCGGAAAGCGGCGTAACACGTTGATTTAAAAGCTGTGAGCAGGGTTCTTGTAATCAGTAGGTCCCGGGTTCGATTCCTGGTGCCGGCACCATTCAAGGTTCCATAGAAAGCTTTCAAAATCTCTGGAACCCCCGAAAAACCCGCCTTCTGGCGGGTTTTTCGTTTTGGCGTTCCGTCGGATTCCGAGGGTAGCCAGCGCTAATAAGGGTACATTTAAGGATACCTACCAATTCGATATTGGAAAGTACCCTTATGGCTCGCACAACGGCTCCCCTCACCGACAACGCCTGCCGCACTGCAAAGGCTCGCGAACGTGAGTACAAGCTTTTTGACGGCGATGGCCTTTACCTGCTCGTGAAGCCCAACGGTCGCAAAGGCTGGCGGCTCAGGTACGTGAAGCCCGATGGCCGCGAGGGCCTGACCTCACTCGGCAATTATCCAGTGGTCGGGCTGGCTGACGCTCGCCGCAAGCGCTTCGACCTCAAACAGCAACTCGCCAACGGCATTGACCCTATTCAGTCCAAGCAGCAGGCCAAGGTGCAAGCCGTGATCAATGGCCGCACCTTCGAAAGCGTTGCGCTCGATTGGTATGCCGGGATGGTGCCGAAGTGGGCGCCGGGCCATGCTAAGACTGTGCTCAGCCGGTTGAAGACTCACGTATTCCCTTTGTTAGGTGCCAGGGCAATCGTTGAGTTGGACACCCACGACCTCATGCAGCCACTGGAGGCTGTGACGAAGCGCGGCACCATCGACGTGGCGCTCAGGATCAAGAACTACCTGCAAAGCATCATGCGCGAAGCCAAACGACTGCGACTGATCACGGCGAACCCGGCTCACGATCTCGATGGCTCGATCAAAACGCCACGGGTTACACATCGACCCGCACTACCCTTATCGCGGTTGCCTGAGCTACAGGCGCGTATCGACGGCTACAAAGGTCGCCCGCTCACGCGCCTCACGGTGATGCTATCGCTGCACGTGTTCGTGCGCTCCAGTGAACTGCGCTTCGCCCGTTGGAACGAGTTTGACCTCAAGCGTGGCATCTGGGAGATCCCCGACACCCGCCCGGCGCTGGACGGAGTACCCTTTTCCACAAGGGGTACAAAAATGGCCGGGGATATCCACGTTGTACCCTTATCGCCGCAGGCAGTGGCCTTGCTTGAGCAGATCCACGCGATCACCGGCAAGTTCGAGCTGGTGTTCGCGGGGGATGCCAAACCGTGGAAACCGATGTCCGAGAACACGGTGAATGCCGCGCTCAGGACGATGGGCTACGACACCAAGGTGGATATCTGCGGCCACGGGTTCCGAGCCATGGCGTGCAGCGCGCTGGTCGAGTCCGGGTTGTGGTCGGAGACGGCTATCGAGCGGCAGATGAGCCACAAGGAGCGCAACAACGTGCGCGCCGCCTATACCCACAAGGCCGAGTTCCTCGAAGAGCGCCGGATGATCATGACCTGGTGGAGTCGGTTTCTAGAGGCGAACCGCGAGGACCATGTGACGCCGCATGAGTTTGCCAAGCAGACGGGCGAGAACGTCACGCGCCTTCACAGTGCCAAGAGGACCGAGTAACCCGCCGCACCACCACCTCAACTCGCTGTGAAGTTACCCACAGCACCGCATGAAGCTCCTCCGCGCGGGTCCATTCAAACGGGGCTGCATAGCCGCCCCGTTTGAATGGACCATACCTTAGAATAAAACTGCTGCACAGAGTACGTCTGTGGAAAACCACTGATGTCCACCGGGGGATAGTTTTATCCACAGGCGCTAAATACCTGAAATCGCTTTGCTTGACGAATATTGTCCACAGGCGTAGACCGGGAGTTGCAAGCGCTGTCGATGACAGCACCCCAGGTGGCCCGAACCTTCAAGGCCACGCCGCTCTCGCGGTGGTTCTCCCCAAGGGCGATTAGCATTCGGCAGCTCGCCCGGTCACTACCCATGTGATGAATGCTCTTACACATATAGCGCTCGTGCGCCAGATACTCCGTACCTCGCTGCCCTGCAGCAACCTATCCGCTTGGCCGAAAATTTGCGCCAACCTGTGCCCGTCTCTTTCTTCTGGAAAGAGACGGGCACTTCTACCACTGCTGCAGCCCTGATCGCACAAGGCTTTGCGGCATTCCCCCTCGTGACAATCGGCGTGACAAACGCCTATGTCACCAGCAACAGCCATGCAGATGATGGTGCCGCAGACCAAGGAATGGACTACACCTGACTGACAGTCAGGCATGCCCCGGTCATCGCATTGCTGCGTTCACCCGGCTCAGGATCTTCAGGCGCTGGCCTCGTCAGCCAGTGCTGCCTCCACCCGCCCACCGGTAACGGTGTTCAGGAGGCCAGATCATGAGATGCCCTCGCTCCCGGACGTAAGGAGCCGCCAGTCCCGCGAAGAGGACATTCCCCACAGGTCGCAGGGGCCTTGATCCCTGATAACACTCAACATTCTTGGCGGGATGACGTGGGGCGAGGATCGGAGAGCGAACGATGAGGTGATTCGACATGGCATTGGTCGGCAAACGCAATGGCCGCAATTTCGGCTACGGCAGGCAATTGAGCTACGCAGGACCGCAGGCGCTGAAAGACATGTTTGGCGATGGCCACTACGGCACGGTCAAAGCGCACTGTGATCGATGGCAGGCATTCGTGAAGTGGTGCCGCTCCGAACTAGGGCCAAGTATCAATGATGCGCGGCAGATTGATCGGAAGGTGTTGGCGGACTATGCGGCATATCTGCGCGATGCGGTTGAGTGCGGTAGCCTCGCCATCAGCACCGCACAAAACCGCCTATCCAGCGTTAACAGGACAATGGCGGCGCTGCGCGGTGATCATTGTGTGAAATTACCCAGTCCGAGCAAGGCGTTGGGAATGCAACGCACCGGGATTCGCCACTCATTACCGCAGGGCCAAGAACGCGATCAGGTTAAAGAGATCGTCAATGCGCTTTGCCGAAATCATCAACAACGGACCGCCGCGATTGTCCTGTTGGCGCGAGCCACTGGCATGCGCTTGCGTGAAGCCATATTGGCTGACCTGCCACGACTTAGCCGTCAGGCTGAAGCCTGCGGCAAAATCAACATCCAGGAAGGCACCAAAGGTGGCCGCGCCGGCGCTTCGGCGCCACGTTGGATAGCAGTGGATGATCATATTCGTGATGCTCTTGGATTCGCATCGAAAGTGTCACCTTCAGGTAGCCGAAACCTGATTGCACCAGATGAAAGCTACCTGAATCTTCTGCAAGAAAGCATCCGCTCTGCGCGGGATATCCTGCATGCGCACAACCTCAAGGGCTTCCATGAGCTACGAGCGGCGTACGCATGTGAGCGCTACGAGCAGATCACCCAACACCCCGCGCCAATCAACGGCGGCCAATGTTGCCAGGTAGATAGGAACCTTGATCGTGAGGCCCGGTGGCAAATCAGCTGCGAGCTGGGGCACGGGCGGATCGACGTGGTCGCTGCCTACATAGGAGGTCGCAGATGAATAAGGTATTCGATATGGAGCTGTTCTTGGCTGCGGTGCTGACCGGATCGCACTCCACACAACAACGCCATTTGCGACAGGCGAAAATCATCCAGGCTGAGATTGCAAACCGCTGGCAGCGAGAAACGCCTTGGACTTGGCGGCGAAAGCATCTAATTTGGTTTCTAGAGCATTGTGTCACTGGACGAAGTGAGGCGACGCGGTACTACTATCTTCTCACTATGCGGCTACTGGCTAGACGCCTGAAAGCATCATGGTCCTTCCATCTGTAGATGCATCTGATCCTCACCGTCAGGATTGCAAATGACCCGATGCGACGTTCTCAGGCGAGTCGTCAGTGGCGACCAACGGTCGTCAAGGTACCGCGCAAAGGTGTAGATCTTTCGCCACGGCAGACGAAGCGAAGCCTGACGAAGCTTTGTGCGGAGCGATCGAATATATTCCTTGAAGGGAATGTCGACTGTTGGTAAGGTCCACTCCGCGTATGGAGGTTGATATGTCTCAAAAAACTAAAGTGATCGCTGCCGTATACGGCAAAGAGCATGATGCCGGTAGGGTTGTAGGCCAGTCGTTGAGAAGTCTGAGAGAGGCTGTCGGATACACTCAGCTCCAAATGGCAGAGAAGTTAGGAATTGGTCAGGCGGCCATTTCAAAAATCGAAGCACGGGGCGACGTACAAATCTCCTCCTTAAAAAAGTACGTTGAAACTCTCGGCGCATCTTTACGAATTGAGGCGGCATTCAGTGCTGACAGCGACGTATCCGCTCGCCTACGCGGAGAGCTTGATATAGAAGAACACTCTAACAGGCAGTTGATATTACCGATATTCAGCAGCGACGAGCCAACGCCAACAGCGACCAAAGATCTAATTATAAGTATCCACCCACAATACTCGGAAAAAATTTTAAAAGGCAAAAAAACCGTAGAGCTTCGTAGACGATTCCCTCTATCCACCGCGAAAGGGACGAAAATCTATATTTACTCAACATCCCCCGTGATGGCTATTGTTGGGTGCGCAGAAATTTCCGACATCATTAAACTTCCTATTCAAAACATATGGAAGAAATACTCAAAATCCGCATTAATTAAGAAGCATGATTTTGAAGTGTACTTTGAAGGTTTGACAGAGGGTTTTGCACTCGAGCTAACAAATGCACGAACATTTCAGACCCCAATGAATCTTAAAGAACTCAGAGAGCGGTTTAACTTCACCCCTCCTCAGTCCTTTATTTATGCCAAGCAGGAAATGCGCAGGGCCCTCATGGATGAACAGACAAATATATCTAATTGATACTAATATTGTAATCGGCCTAGAAGACAACAAAACTGTTCAACCTGTATTTTCGACATTTATACAGTTAGCAACAAAGAACAAGGTTGGCGTATTCATTCATGCAGCCGCAAAGGATGATATAGCGCGCGACAAAAACATCGAACGCCGCAGTATCTCGGCAAGTAAGCTTGAAAAATTCAGCCATATCGAAAGAGTTCGTGGGTTTGATGCAAGCACACTTGGCGATGAGTTCGGAAAAATCAGAAAGCCAAATGATGTAGTAGATGTTACTCTATTACATTCATTGCATATTGGCGCCGCAGACTTCCTGGTAACTCAGGATAGAGGTCTGCATGAAAGAGCAAGACGTCACTCATCAGAATTAGGCAGGCGTGTCCTTCATATTGCCGACGCCGTAGATCTGCTGCAAACTACGTTTGAGCCAAAAGAAAGCCCTGTACGCTTTGTGGAGGAAGTTTCAGCAAATACAATACCTTTAAGCGATAAAATATTTGACAGCTTGAGAGAAGACTACGCCCCTTTCGATCAATGGTGGAAAGAAAAATGTGTTCGGGAACATAGGCAATGCTGGATTGTTTCAGACTACAGCACTAAAAGCATAGCAGGCCTAGTCGTGAGGAAAGATGAAACCTCAGGCAACACGGATGCAAAATTACCTGCCAATAAAATACTAAAAATTTGTACATTCAAGGTCCGCCCCGAAAGCAGGGGTGTCAAGCTTGGGGAATTATTACTAAAAAAAGTATTTTGGTTTGCTCAGAAAAACGCCTACGACCTGGTGTACGTTACCACATACAGAACTCAAAACTCGCTTATTGATCTACTCGAATATTACGGCTTTCAAAATACTGCAACAAAACAAGATGGCGAACTCATCTACGAAAAGCGATTTTCCCAAAACAGGCTATCTCGCGAGCCTGGGCAGGACCTTTTCACTATGGCCAAGATTAACTATCCGCGCTTCGTATCAGACTCTGGCGTGAGAGCGTTTGGCATACCTATTAAAGAGAGCTACCACGATACGTTATACCCAGATTTAAAGTATGATCCTCAAGGTGACCTATTCGAGGGTTCTGGGCTGATCGGCGGGCCGAACCGCCCCGGCAATACTATAAGAAAAGTTTATCTCTGCCGGGCCAAATCAAAGCTCGGCGAACCTGGATCACTGCTATTTTTTTACAAAAGCAAATCAAAACACGAACCGTCTCAGTCAATTACTGCCGTTGGGATTTTTGAAGAACTTGCAAATGCAAACTCAACAAAAGAACTGATGACTTTGTCCGGCGGACGGTCTGTCTACAGCGAACAAGAGCTTGAAAGCTGGCAAGCATCCAAAGAAAATCCGATAAAAGTTATCAATTACTTGCTAGCAGGGTATATTGACCCACCTGTCAGTTTATCTGAATTGCAAGAAATTGGTATTTTTAGAGAGCATCCGCCACAATCCATATTTGAAATAAAGGAAAATCTTGGAAAGCTACTGCTGAGGGCAAAGCTCGGCTTTGAAACATAGAGAAGAACAGATGCAATGCCAATCTAAGTCAGTCACCGTGAGCTAGACGTCAAAAGACTGGTGACCACTGCTGAAAACTCGAGAAAATCAGGCTGCTGCAAAACTTGGAAGGGAACACTAAGCTCTTGACAAACTTTCCGCGCTTGCGCTCTTTCATGCTCTAGGAATACGCCAATATCAACTACACTTTTCGCAGAATCTCTAGCTGCTAGGCGTGACTGTATAGTATTAACATCAGCCTCCAAGACCACCACACCTGTAATTTCTATATCCTGAAAAACAGAAGATTCCAACTTAACAAAATCTGAAGCAGCATTGATTAGAACAAAATGCCCATCCAGAATTAAAGGTTGCCCTCCCTTAATAATTCGTTTGACAGCAGACTTTAATGCGAGCTGATTTTCATCAACATCTTTAACTTTTTTATCTACACTCCAATCCGCGAGAGCTCGTTCTTTACGTATTAGCCCACTCGCACTCTCATACGCAACTGAAAACTCATCCGCATATCGCTGACAGAGAAAGCTCTTACCCACCCCATGAACCCCTGCCACAAATACTGTCATATATGCTCCAAAACATTGATCATCACATCATAACTGACACCGATTTTTGATAAAACTAGAAAAAAACCTAACCTAAAATATCGACATCAGTATAGTTGCATTCATCAAATTAACAAGATTTAAGGTGTGAGCGTTAGGCTTAGTGAGAGCGAAAGGCAAAGGGCAAAAATCTCCTGGATGGTCTGAGCATGCGACTGGCCAGAACAGCACGAAGGCGAGCCTGATTTATCCCAACTTTCAGTATAGATTCGGGTTTGAGGATGGCAAGTGGTTTTGAATTGAGCCGTACGCCGAATTTACTGCGACATCACAATAACTTTAGAACACAAATCTTCCAACTAAACAATCTTGCCTACTTGAAGTCAAATCAATTCACACGCACTATGGCCTGATCACAAAAATCCACAGAGGCCAACGCTCGCTACGGACTTTGATAAAATTTATAGGTTTGATTTATACTATGATCTGTCCGTTAGCTGAAACCTTTACGGTGTTGGCTCGTAAAATCTAATTAGGCGGATATCTAAATTCTTTAAGGAGGAAAATGTCAATCTCCCTCTCGTGCATTTTCTGTAAAAGCCATGAGGCTTCGTCCTTAGCACATATCGTCCCTGAGTCGTTAGGTGGAAAGAATGCACCGACGGGTAGACCAGGCGTCACCTGCGATAGCTGCAATCAATACTTTGGACAAAAAGTTGAGTCTAAAGCACTGCAAAGCTTCCCGTTCAGCGCCTATCGTATGATGAGGGGAATACCCTCAAAGAAGGGACGTTCCGTTCGTATGGATACTGAGCTGGGGCAACTAGAAGCCTCCATAACTCCTGGAGTAATTAAACTCGAGCCGCAGAACGATCAACTAAAGGCTTTTGTGGGACAAGGCCGGATTTCCCAATTCCATCTTATAGCCGAAGTCTCAGAACCACTAGCAGTGGCTCGGATGCTTCTTAAAATTGGACTTGAGCAGCTCGGTAAGAATTTTTATAACGTCGCTGTCTCCGATCGTATGAGTGAGGCTCGAGATTTCGCCCGGAGGCCTGGAAGAGGTGATCACTGGTGGTTTATTCTCCGCACTGAGCCTAGAGAGATCCTTGCGAATGTCCAGGACAACACTTCCATTGAGATCATAGAACAAGAGGATGTGCTTGTTTCGGTAATGCGCCTACCTGGAATTACTACTTTCGTCCCATTAGAAAAGCGAGCTTTGCCGCCAGCGGAAAAATCCCTATCGGCTCCAGAGTTTCGAATAATTCGAGCCACATGCTGATATTACTAAATAACATTGAGCCATCAAACGAATAATAGTCCACTGTATACTATGAGCTGTCGACTCAAACGTTGGGTGCAAAGGGCTAAAACTCATCAGCAGGCGGAGAATTTTTTGAGACAGTGATCTCAGATCACCGTCTCATCGGTTTGTGACCGGCAACCCGAGAACGAAAAGCACTGAGCGGACGCGAATTCACCAGATCATCAAAAGTCCGCGTTTACCGTAAACCTCAGCGTTCCCATAAATGCAGAAATCTGACCCGGAGTGGCGTTGGGAGGACATGCTTCGACAAACTCACTGAAGGTTTTCACAATTGCGTAATTGAAGTCCTCCCATTCGCCGAATGCATAGGAGAATCGCACTAAGTCACACATGATAAACGTCTCTTTGGCTTTATGATTATTTTTGGGCCGGTGGGTGATTTTTCCGGCGACAATTATAATTTCAAAATGCTCAGAATATTTATCGTGATGAGGGTGAACTATTGTGTACGCATCGGAGTTGATCGGTAGGGAAGCACGAGGACTAAGAGCGCGATGCAGCACATTTTTATCTAGCTTAGCGGTATTACACTCCTTGCATACCATCGCGAGGTTTAGAGGCTCATAGAGGAAGCGCGGGTAAACTGCCTTGGGAATGATATGCTCTACATCCCAGGTAAGCCCATGATTCTCTTTTTTTTCCATGCGGCAGTAGGCGCACCGATATTTTTGCTCTGCTAGGTAATGGGTACGTATTGTCCTCCGCAGTTCGACAATCGGACCGTCGGTCTGATTCCACTCCGTATGCGATACACCATCATAGCGGTTAACGTAGTTAAGGTTATCTCCAACGAAAACGACTGGCCGCATTTCCTACCTCAACATCTGAACTTGATCAATGAGGTGGCGCACCGGGTCTCGTGAAGAAAGCCTTTCCCGAACCTGCAACAGCATTATGACTTGCTGCTCATCTTCATTGGTTAAGGTGGCGCGGCGGGAGAGTTTTGTGAGGAGCGTCAAAGCTATTCTAATCAAATACTCGTTATTGAATCCTGGGGTGTTGAACACTTGGGCCAACTGAAAGTCAGCAGAGCGATTAGCATACTCATGCGACTTGTAGATAATTTTGTCTTCTAAGCTCAGAACGTACCCATTATCGCTGGTGAGACCAGCAACAATTTGAGGCGAATGGGTAGCGATTACGAAGTGGCAGCCTTTAAATTGCTCAAACGCTTTTTGTAGGTGGCCGATAATATCGCTTTGCCATTGTGGGTGAAGGCTAATTTCGGGCTCATCAATGCAGATGAGCGCATCATCCTGTATAGAACCAGCGATACCCAAAATCATCACTAGCATGCACTGCTGTCCGGAGCTCGCTTGAGAAAGCTTTAGCCGACTTTTTGTAGACTTGACGCTCAAGGTGAGATCGGTAACACGGACAGCACCGTGTTCCAATGCATAAGCCAACTCACGCAGATCAAAAGCATGGTGCGTCCGACTACCATGAGTCAGATGAATCTCATAATTAATGCTTTTACGATTATTTATATACTTTAGTATTGGATATAATCGATCTATTAAATATTGATTTTTGCTGATCTTTTTGCTTGACGAATAACTATTTTCATCCAAATTAATTACTGCTTGCTCTTCGGCCTCTTGCTTCCTCCAGTATTGCTTAAACTTTGGATCAAGAGTGACATTAAACTCTAAGAGAGGCTCAAAATCTAAATACTCAAAAATATTAGCCATGCTGGAAAATTTCCAGCTATGGGCTTCAAGCCCACTGATAATAGATGCCAGGCTACGTGTTAGGGAAGATAGGTTGCCATGCTCGGAAGGAGCAATATAATGATAGCGCTCGAAAAGCGACATGGTCTCGCGCGGTTTGGGAAAACGATCATGGCGACCTGTAGATACAGCGATTACTATACTGGGTGTTTCTTCAGAATACGGCGAGAGGATTAGCTCCTCGGAGGGTGACGACGTACTGTAATTGCTCCATGACTTAGAATTATTTCTGTCCTGATAACGTTCCCTATCTGACAACTGTTCATTGTCAAATATATAATGACTCGCAATTTTTCTCAGCAGACGACTTTTGCCCGTCGCATTTTGCCCCACGACAAGGCTGAACACATTATTTCCATATGGATCGGCGCTAAGTGTTAGAGGCACCCAAGTATGATCCGTCGCGACTGCTTCAATAATAAATGCCATTCCATGCTCACTGTTGTGTAAATCGGCCGTTAAAGAAATCCTTCCGAACCGATAGATTGCAATATCACCGTTTGAGCCGTTTCTAGTGACGGTAACTCGTCTTGGGCCAAAAAGCGCGGCGCTATCAGTAGTACACGCATCAGCCTATCAATTTACTGACTCCGGTGAAAACCTGTGAATCCTACGCCATAAGCAGCTAGCCGCACAATCGGGCGCATAGCGCTAGGTGGAGTGGTGATGGCTTCTGAAACTTTGTCGCGGATGGTATCGATCACTGATCACTAGGCCGTCTTGAAGTAAAACCACACCGACTCAGTAGAGAGAATCTTTTATTCGAGTCGCTGACCTTCTTGGGTCAATTGCAGTCTATTCATCGTAAAGGCCGCTTCGGTCGGTGACTTTTGCATACCCTCATCAAAGCTACCCCTAACAGGTAAGCACGATAGACTGCCATACGTAGGGCAACATCATTCATTTAGTTCTCCCATCGCCTGTAAACAACTGGGTGAATTCATAAGGATAAATTTAGAGATAGGAGACCTCAGACCTAAAAATAAAATCATTTGAATTCATATAGTTATAAATATTTTCGACTCCTGGTGCCGCATCCAGACCCGCTGCATACCAACGAATCCCCCCAACGCCACCACAACCCGCCCTTTGGCAATTTCTTCGTTATGACGTTTTACCTACCACTCGCTCTGCCGCCTTGCGATAAACCTGTTCTCGCTAGCGCTTATCCACAGCTACCACAAAAACGATAACCTCCTGATCGATCACCTCGTAGACCAATCGGTAGCCGCGGCTGCGCAGCTTGATCTTGTAGCAGTCCGGCAAGCTATGCAGCCGGTTCGCTTCGATCCTCGGATTCAGTAAAACCGAGACGAGTTTTTCTTGAGTGGCTGCCGGACCGTATCCCCCAGCTTTTGCCATTCCTTTAGCGCTCGCGCATCGAACTCAAGGCTATAGGTCATCCAGAGAAACCTTCACTCGCTGAGGGTCGGCAAGGCGCTCGCGAACGGTCGCTAGCAGCGCCTCATCCTCATCGGTCATGAGGACAGGTTTAAAAGGCAGCTGCCCGCGCTCGGCGACGTACTGCAATGCTTGGCGCATAAGCTCGGAGGGTGTAACACCCAACCGCTCAAGCTCACGATAGGCTCGGATTTTGAGATCGTCGTCGATACGAACATTGATGGATGCCATGGTGGCTTGCTCACTGTAATGACAATGGTCTTTACAGTGACGTAATTCCGGGCACCAGACAAGTGGCTTAGGAGCACAAGCCGACGAAGGACAAAGCCCAGGGAGCGCGAGTACAAGCTCTTCAGCCGCGAAGGCCTGACCGCCCTTGGCAGCTATCCGGTGGTCGGGATGGGGACGGCACGCCGCAAGCGCTTCGAGATCAAACAGCGGCTCGCCAACGGCATGGATCCCATCCCCCTCCGGTCAGAAATCCAAACGCAGCACAGTGCGCCAAAAGTTCTTCAGCGGCGAACGCCAGTGCTTGCGCCAGTTACGCTCCCACCAGTCGTCTTCGTTCTTCACCACGTCCTCAAGATCGCTACCCGTGACAGCAGCAGCATGCTGGCGAAACATCATCGGGAACACGCAGTGTTGCCGGATACGTCGCTTGAACATCACGTCCACGGGCGTGCCGTCGTACGGCGTCTGGGCCAGGATCGCGCAGCCTTTACGTGACAGCACGTATGCATGAAGCGCCACCACGCGGCCCCGGGCAATGAACGGGAACCAGGTCAACCAGGTTCGGCCCATGCTGTAGCCGAGGTGCAAGGCCTCGAAACGATGGCGACGCATGAAGCGGTTTACCCAGGCTATCCGCGAGGCTTTCAGCTCGTAGGGCATCACGTCATCTTCAAAAATCAGAACCCGCTCCAGGCCCTCCTCGAGTGCGCGCTGGGCGAGTTGCTGGTGCGACTCGTAGCAGCCGCGTTTGGGGTCGCCGTGCTTCTGGACGACATGAAAAATCACCGGGTTGTCGAGCACCTTGCCAATGCTCTTCCTGAACAACTCACGCCTGTCACTCCGTGCATCGAGCGAGATGCAATAGACGGCGTCAACATCGAAATGAATCCTGCCCACCAATCAATCCCTTTAACTACTGCCTGTCATATGGTGGTGCTGAATAGAGCGGCAATAATATCGGGAGAATCTGATATCACAAAGCCATGCTTGCGTTGTCTACCTGGGCGCATCCGGTGGCTGTCCGGGCAGGTCGTCGAACAGCGACAGGTCGAGGTTGGGCAGCATGTCTGACATGGTCCCTCCTCAGAGCGTGCCGATACGATCCAGCTCGCGCTTGAGCTGATCACGGTCGAGTGCATCCGGACGCAGCGCAAAGAACGCCTCGAAACGCCGTTGAATATGCGCGAGGGTCGCCCGGAACGCGGCGTCGATCGTGGCATCGTCGCCCACCACGTCGGAAGGGTCTTCCAACCCCCAGTGGGCCTTGAGCGCCGGGCCGAAGTACACCGGGCACGCTTCGCCAGCGGCCTTGTCGCAGACGGTGATGACGATGTCTGGCGGGTTGCCTTCGAAGGCTTCGTTGCCTTTGCTGCTCAGGCCATCGATGGCGATGCCGGCTTGCTGCAGGGTCTGCAGGCTGCGCGGGAGCACCTGGCCTCGTGGGAAGCTGCCGGCGCTGACGGCTTCGTAGCCTTGCGGGGCGAGGTGGTTGAACAGGGCTTCGCACAGAATGCTGCGACAGCTGTTGGCCGTGCACATGAACAGGATTCGCATCGTTCGCTCCCCGCCGGGTGGCGGTTATCAAAGGCCCAGGCGCAGTGCCAGGGCGGAAAGGGTGATCAGCAGCACCGGCAGGGTCAGCAGGATGCCGACCTTGAAGTAGTACCCCCAAGTGATGCGCATGCCTTTGCGTGCCAGCACGTGCAGCCAGAGCAACGTGGCGAGGCTGCCGATGGGGGTGATCTTCGGGCCGAGGTCGCAGCCGATGACGTTGGCGTAGATCATCGCGTCGCGCACCAGCCCTTCGGCGCCGCTGGCCTGGATCGACAAGGCGCCGACCAGCACGCTGGGCAGGTTGTTCATCACCGACGACAGCAACGCCGCGATCAGGCCGGTGCCGAGGGTGGCTGTCCACAGGCCGTGGGCAGCGAGGCGGTCGAGTACTGTGGCGAGGGCGTCGGTCATGCCGGCGTTGCGCAGGCCGTACACCACCAGGTACATGCCCAGCGAGAACACCACAATCTGCCAGGGCGCTTCGCGCAGCACGCGGCGGGTGGAAATTACGTGGCCGCGGGCGGCGACGGCGAACAGCACGGCGGCGCAGGCTGCGGCCACGGCGCTGACCGGGATGCCCAGCGGCTCGAGCACGAACAGGCCCACCAGCAGCGCCAACAACACCACCCAGCCGACGCGGAAGGTCGCGCGGTCGCGGATGGCCAGGGCGGGGGCCTTGAGGTCATCCAGGGCATAGCGCGCCGGGATGTCGCGCCGGAAGTACAGGAACAGCACCAGCAGCGTAGCAGCCACGGCCACCAGGTTGACTGGCAGCATCACCGAGGCATAGGTGCTGAAGCCTAGCCCGAAGTAGTCAGCGGAGACGATGTTCACCAGGTTCGACACCACCAGCGGCAGGCTGGCGGTGTCGGCGATGAAGCCTGCGGCCATGACGAAGGCCAGGGTCGCGCCGGGCGAGAAGCGCAGCGCCAGCAGCATCGACATGACGATGGGGGTGAGGATCAGCGCGGCGCCGTCATTGGCGAACAGAGCAGACACTGCGGCGCCCAGCAGCACGATGAAGGCGAACAAGCGGCGTCCGCTGCCGCGGGCCCAGCGCGCCACATGCAGGGCGGACCACTCGAAGAAGCCGGCCTCGTCGAGCAGCAGGCTGACGATGATGACGGCGATGAAGGTGGCCGTGGCATTCCAGATGATCGCCCAGACGGCGGGTATGTCGTGCAACGACACCGCGCCGAACAGCAGCGCCAGCAGTGCGCCGAAACTGGCGCTCCAGCCGACGCCAAGCCCCTTGGGCTGCCAGATGACCAGGATGAGGGTGAAGACGAAGACGCAGGCGGCGATCAGCATCGGCAGGTACTCGTCCACTCAGCAGCCGGCAGCGGCACGGACGGGGCGATCGTCCATGTGCTGCAGGCGGGCGATGTTGTCCTGGAGCCAGGCGGCATTGGCCTGGGCGGTGCCTTGCAACAGCTCGCTGACCCAGGCGGGCAGTTCAGGGTTGAGGCGGTAGTACACCCACTGCCCCTGGCGGAGGTCCAGCAACAGGCCGGCGCTGCGCAACTGGGCGAGGTGGCGGCTGATTTTCGGCTGGCTGTCGTCGAGGGCGCACATCAGTTCGCACACACACAGTTCGCCAAGGCGAGCGATCAGCAAGGTGGCGCGAACGCGGGTCTCGTCGGCGAGGGACTTGAAGACCTGGGTGGGGGTGATCATGGGAGGCACCTGAACATATGGAAATCCGAATATACGGATTTCCATATGTAGATTGCAACAGGTGCTTTTGTTTGATCAGAACGCCGTGCTGACGGTCAGCGACAGGTTGCGCGGATCGCCATAGATCGCCCCGGCGTAGAAGCCGTAGCGGGTGTAGTAGTGCTTGTCGAACAGGTTGTTGGCATTGAGGCTGACGCTGGTGTCATCGGTCAGCTGGTACTTGGCCATGGCATTCCAGATCGCATAGCCCGACCAGTTGACGTCACTCGAGCTACGGCTGACACCGTTGGTCGGCTGGCCAGCTGGGGTGGACAGGGCGCGGATGTTGGTCTGCGCGGTGACGCCGGTGCCGAGGGTCAGGCGGTCGAGCGGGCCGGACAGGCGGTAGGTGGTCGAGGCCTTGAACAGGTGCGACGGATCGCTGCGCCCGTCGCTGTCGAGGCGGCGGAAGTGCAGGTAGGTGTAGCCGGCGTAGACGTTCCAGTTCTCGGTCAGGGCGCCTGCGAGTTCCAGGTCGATACCGTCGGTTTCCTGGCCGGAACCTGCCTTGTAGGCGGTGGCGCCGGTCGGGGTCAGCAGGTCGCCGTCGGTGACTGCCTTGTTCTCCTGCTTGGTGCGGAAGTACGCCGCCGAGGCGTTCAGGCGGCCGTCGAACCAGGCGGCCTTGATGCCGGTCTCGTAGCTCTGGCCGCGGATCGGCTCGACCTTGGTGCCGCTGGCGGTCTCTTCGGTCTGCGGGTTGAAGATGTCGGTGTAGCTGGCGTACACCGAGTAGGTGTCGTTGAGGTCATACACCGCGCCCAGGTAAGGGGTGACGATGCCGTTGTTCTGCTGGTTGCTGCGCACGCCGCTGACGTTGCGGGTGGTGGCCGAGTAGTCAGTGCTGCGCACGCCGAGGATCACCGACAGCGGGTCGGTGATGCTCAGGCGGGTAGCGGCGTACATGCCTTGCAGGCGGGTGGTGGTCTTGCTGTGGCGGCCGGTCTGCGAGGCGAGCATGTCGTAGTCGCTGTCCACGCCGTTGAGCCAGTTGCTCAGGGGCAGGCCGTTGTTGGCGCGGAACTGGCAGCCCAGGGCCGGAGCGCTGACGCTGTTGGCGCTGACCATGGTGCAGGTGTATTCCGGCGACCAGGCCACGGTGCGGCTGTCGTTGTAGCCGACCATCGCCTGGTGGGTGCGGCCGAACATCTGGAACGGGCCAGACAGGTCGATCTGCGCCGATTGCTGGGTGGTGTCGCTGGAGCTGTGCAGGCCGTTGAGCACCGCGCCGCTGCCATCCTGGTCCCAGTAGCCGCCGTAGACGCCGCGCCCGGACGAGTTGACCTTGGCCAGGCCGCGATGGTTGAGGGCATCGCTGGTGCTCTGCGAGCCTTTCAGGTCCAGGGTCCAGTCGTTGTCGAAGCGGTGCTGCAGCGAGCCGAAGGTGGTGCGGGTGATGTACTCGCCGAAGCTCCAGCTGGGCACCACGTTGGTGCTGCGCGGCAGGTCGGTCTTGCTGCCGTCGCCATACCAGATCGGGATGTTGGCGCCCCAGCCGCCGCCGACCACCTTGTTGTATTCGTACTGGTAACCGGCGCCGAGGGTGGTGGCGTCGTCCAGGTCGAACTCGAAGTTGGCCAGCGCTGCACGGGCGCGCTCGGACTGGTTGTCGCGGAACGAGTTGGCATCCTGCTGGGTGACCACGAAGCGCGAGCGCAGGCGGCCGTCTTCGGAGAGCGGCAGGTTGAGGTCAGCGCCCAGGCGGCGTTTGTCCCAGCTGCCGTAAGTGGCATAGGCGCTGCCGCCGAAGGTGCGGGTCGGCGCCTTGCGGATCAGGTTGACCGTCGCCGACGGGTCACCGGTGCCGCCGAGCAGGCCGTTGGCACCACGGACGATGTCGATGCGCTCGTACAGGTCGAGGTTCAGCGCGTTGCCGCTGCCGCTGAAGTCAGAGCCGCCGGGGAACTGCAGGCCATCGATCTTCCAGTTGCTGATCGAATAGCCACGGGCGCGGAAATCGGTACGCCCGCCCACTTCCATCTTGCTGACGCTGATCCCCGGCGCGGTATCCAGCGCCTGCTCGATGCTGTGCACATCGCGGTCGTCCATTTGCTGGCGGGTGATGCTGGTCACCGACTGCGGGGTCTGGCGCGGGGTCAGGTTCAGGCCGGTGGAACTGCGCGTGCTCTCGACGGTGTAGCCGAGCTGGCCGGCGTCGTCGGCACTGGGCAGCGCGCTGTCTTCAATGTTGGTGGCGCCCAGTTCCAGGGGCTGGGGGTCAGCCGCAAAGGCGCCTGCGGACAGGCTGAAGGCGATACACAAGGCAAGCGGCGAGAGGCGGCTGCCACCGCGGGTGAAGCGGGCGCAGGCGTCGGGGATGCTCTGAGGTTTCATTTGGGAAGGCTTCGTATTCGCAGATGGTTTTTGCTACGATTCTAGGGATGTGCCCTCTGGGCTCCATCCCCGGCTTGTACGGGGATGTAATGGAACGTAACGGGCGCCTTTCAAGCGCCCCTGACAGGTGTCCCCCGCAATGAGCACAACCTTGCTGGTTGTCGACGATGACGACGAGATCCGCGAACTTCTCTGCGATTACCTGACCGATGCCGGCTACTACGTGCTGGCTGCCGCCGATGGCGAACAGATGCGCCAGCAAATGGCGCGGCACAAGGTCGAGCTGGTGGTGCTCGACCTGATGCTGCCCGGCGAAGACGGCCTCAGCCTGTGTCGACAGTTGCAGGCGCAGCCGGGCCTGGCGGTGATCATGCTGTCGGCCAAAGGCAGCACGCTGGACCGTATCATCGGCCTGGAAGTGGGCGCCGACGACTACCTGTCCAAGCCCTTCGAGCCCCGTGAACTCATTGCCCGCATCAAGGCCGTCCTGCGCCGCCCGCAGCGCCTCGACACACCCAGCGAAGAGCCCGCCAGCCAGGCGCAGCAGTTCGCAGGGTTCAGCCTCGACCACATCAAGCGCCTGCTCACTCACCCTGACGGCCAGGCCCTCACCCTGCCCCGCTCCGATTACCGCGTGCTGCGCGAGCTGCTCGAGGCCAACAACCGCGTGGTATCGCGCGATCACCTGACGCGCAGCGCCTTTGGCCGTGACCACCTGCCCGACGACCGCTCGGTGGACATGTGCATCAGCCGCCTGCGCCAGCACCTGCGCCGCGCCGTCAATGGCAGCGCGCAGATCCTCACCATTCGCAACGAAGGCTACCTGCTCAGCATCGCCCGCGAGCCAGGCGCCTGACGTGCGCCTGTTGCGCCGGCTATGGCCAAGGACGCTGTTCGGCCAACTGCTGCTGATCATGATCAGTGGCACCCTGCTGATCCAGTTGATGTCCAGCAGCATCTGGTTCGACGTGCGCTTCGCCCAGGTGTTCGAAGCCCCGGTGCGGCTGATCGCTGCGCGCAGTGCCCCGCTGATCGCCCAGGCGGGCTGTCACGCCGGCCAGTTGCAGGTGCCGCCGCGCTATCACCTGCGCTGCGCCGAATCGCTGCCCAACGCCCAGCGTGATGACCGACGCGGGCGGCACCGCATCGAACTGCTGCTGCACCAGGCGCTGGCCTACGAACTCGGCCACGACCAGCCGGCGCGCCTGCTAAAGGTGCAACTGACCGATGAGCTTGGTCAGCCGATCGTCTGGCGCAGCCTGTTCGGCCTGCGTACCGCCCAGGCGCACCTGCAGTTCGCCGTGCCGATGGAGGACGGCCACTGGCTGGTGATCGACGGCGAAGAGTTGCAGGGCTGGAGTGGCGAGTCGGCCTGGGTGCTGATCAGCGACTACCTGCTGCGGGTATACGCTTTGCGCATCGTCGCCGTGCTGCTGGTGTGCCTGGTGGCCGTGCGCCTGTGCCTGCGCCCACTGCGCCGTCTGGCCGATGCTGCCCGCGGCCTGGGCCGCAACCTGGAGCAACCCGCCCTGCCGCTGGAAGGCCCCGAGGAAGTGCGCCAGGCGGCGCAGGCGTTCAACGCCATGCAGCAGCGGTTGATCGCCATGGTCAACGACAAGGCCTACTTTCTCGCTGCGGTCTCCCACGACCTGCGCACGCCGCTGACCCGCATGCGCCTGCGCCTGGAGCGGCTGGAGGATGGCGAACACAAAGAGCGCCTGCGGCAGAACATCGTGCAGATGGACGGCATGATTGGCCAGGTGCTGGACTACTTGCGGGCCGGCGAGCAACAGAACCTGCAGGAGGTGGACCTGGACCGACTGGTGGCGCGCCTGTGCGCCGACCTGGCCAGCGCCGAAGAGCCGCTGCCGATCCAGGGTGAAGTGGGCAAGGTGAAGGTCGATGCCTTGCTGATGCAGCGGTGCCTGCAGAACCTGCTGGTCAATGCCCTGCGTTATGGCAAGGCGGTTTCGCTGCGGCTCGAGGCGGATGCGGCGCAGGTGCGGATTCATGTCGAGGATCGCGGGCCGGGTATTGCCGTGGGCCTGCTGGACACCGTGACCGATCCGTTCGTGCGTGGAGAGGGCTCGCGCAACCAGGCGTCCGGTGGGTATGGCCTGGGGCTGAGCATTGCCCAGCGGATTGCGGCCAGCCATGGCGGTGAGTTGCGACTTTCCAATCGCGATGGCGGTGGGCTGGAAGCGACTGTGGTGTTGCCACGCTAGCACCAGCCCGCCCACAGCGCACACCTCAAGCCCCCCATTGCCAAACCCTGCCCAAAAGAGTTCAAATCGCACTAATTCCCATTAACAACTCCCCTCCCCCATGCCCCCCACCGATTCTGCCCTGCGCTCCGCCACCGAGGCTCTCTACCTCACCCACAGCGCCTGGCTGCGTGGCTGGCTGCGCAAGCGTCTGGACTCCACCAGCGATGCCGCCGACCTGGTACAAGACACCTTCGTGCGGGTCATCAAGGCGCGTCGTGCCCTGGATATCCGCGAGCCGCGCCAGTATCTGAGCACCGTCGCCAAAGGTCTGGTCATCGACCTGTTCCGCCGCCGGGCGCTGGAGCAGAGCTATCTCGAGGCGCTGGCCTCCCTGCCCGCCTGCGACCACCCATCCGAGGAAGACCAGGCGATCGTTCTGGAAACCTTGATGGAAATCGATCGCATGCTAGACAGCCTGGGCGACAAGGTGCGTCAGACGTTCATCCTGTCACAGTTCGAGGGGCTGACGTATCCGCAGATCGCCGAGCGCCTGGGCGTCTCGGTACGCACGGTGAACAACCACATGGCCAAGGCGATGGAGCAGTGCTGCCTGATGCGCCTGGGGCTGCTGTGAGCGCCGTGTCATCGCCGTTGAGCACAGCGCAGCGCGAGGCGTTGCGCTGTGCGGCGCAGTGGTATGCGCGGCTGTCGTCGGGGCTCGAGGATGCGGGCGAGCAGCAGCGCTGGCAGCGCTGGCACGATGCAGATCCTCTGCACCAGCAGGCCTGGCAACAGGTTGAGGCGGTTCGGCGGATGGTCGAGGGGGTGCCACGGCAGATTGCAGCGCCGGCCCTGCGTCAGGCGCGGGAGTCGCGCAGGCGGGTGCTGCGTCAGTTGCTGGTGCTGGCGGGCGTCGGTGTGGTGGGTATAGGCGGCTGGAGAAGCGAGCTGCGAACAACGCTGATGGCCAGCGTGCACACCGGGGTCGGCGAGCAGCGTGAGGTGGTGCTGGAGGATGGCAGCCAGATCCTGCTGGACAGCCGTTCGGCCCTGGATGTGCGCTTTGACGCAGAACAGCGTGTACTGCGTCTGCTGAGCGGGCGGGTGCTGGTGCAAACGGCCGCTGACGCCCTGGCGCGTCCGTTTCTGGTAGAGGTGTCGCAGGGGCAAGTGCAGGCTTTGGGCACCCGCTTCACGGTCGACGCCGACGAGCGCTTCTGCGAGGTGACGGTGCTGGAAAAGGCCGTACAGGTGCGTCCGCTGAACAGCGCACAAACCCTGCGTCTGGAAGCGGGTCAGCAGGTGCGGTTTGATCGCTCTCGGCTTGGAGAGCCGTGGCGCAGCGACGCTTCGGTGGCGTCGTGGCAAACGGGTAGCCTGATAGCCATCAACCGGCCGCTGGGCGACTTGCTGGAAGAACTGTCGCGCTACCGGCGTGGCTGGCTGCGCTGTGATCCATCGATTGCCGGGCTGCGGATTTCCGGGGCCTTTCCGCTACACGACATCGACCTCACCCTCGCCGCATTGGCCAGCGGTTTCGAGCTGCGCATCGTGCGGCGTACCGATTACTGGGTCAGTGTCATGCCTCGGGTCAGTTGAGGCGTCGCGAAAAAAAACACATCTGCGTTGCACTTTTTTCTCACGTCCTTCGGCCATTGCTCAGACATCTGCCGTTTGAGCGGATCAATTGGGGGAGGACCATCATGACGTACCCGTATGCGCGCCGACTGAAACCGGTGGCCGCAGCCATTCACCTGGGGTTTTGCAGTGTGGCCCTGACCACGCTGGCGGCGTTCGCCCATGCAGCCGAAGTCAGTGAGCTGCGCCAGTACCAGACTCCTGCCGGCAGCCTGACGGAGGCACTCAGCGCCTTTGCATCGGCCTCGGGCAGTGCCTTTTCCTTCGATGCCGCCTTGACCGACGGCCATCGCTCGCCGGGGCTGCAAGGCCGCTACAGCGTTGCCCAGGGCTTCGCGCTGCTGCTGCAAGGCACAGGGTTGCAGGTGGTCGCGCAGAGCAATGGCAGTTATGTGCTGCGCCCGTCGCCGCGCAATGACGGCTCGCTGGAGCTGGACGCCACGACCATCTCCAGTCAGCGCCTGGACGCCACCTCCGAAGGCACCGGGACCTACGCCGCGCGGGCGGTGACCATCGGCAAGGGCACACACACGCTGCGCGAGACACCCCAGGCGGTGACCGTGCTGACCCGCAAGTACATGGACGACCAGAACATCAACACCATCGACCAGGCGATGGAGAAAACCCCGGGTATCGCGGTGTACGAATCGCCCATGGGCGGCAAGTACTTCTATTCGCGTGGTTTCATGATGCAGGGCCAGTACCAGTACGACGGCGTGCCGCTGGATGTGGGCGGCGAGTATGTACAGGCCAACAGCTTCTCGGGCGACATGGCCTACTACGACCGGGTCGAAGTGCTCAAGGGCGCGGCGGGCATGATGAAGGGCTCGGGCAGCTCGGCGGGCGGGGTCAATTTCGTGCGCAAACGCGGCCAGAGCACGCCCACCACCAGCCTGAGCCTGTCGGCGGGCTCCTGGGACAACTACCGCAGCCAGATCGATACCGGTGGCCCGCTCAACGCCTCGGGCACGCTGCGTGGCCGGGCGGTGGTAGCGTTGCAGGATCGCCAGTACTTCTACGACCTGGGTAAACGCAAGGACCAGATCCTCTACGGCGCCCTGGACTACGACCTGACGCCGGATACCACCCTGGGCTTAGGCGTCGCCTACGAGCGGCTCGACGCCCGGCCCTGCTGGCACGGCCTGCCAAGGGGGAGCGATGGCAAGGACCTGAAGCTGAGTCGCTCGACCTGCCTGGGCGCTTCGTGGAACACCTGGGACAGCCAGCGCACCACGGTGTTCGCCGACCTCAAGCACCAGTTGAACGATGAGTGGGCGTTCAAGTTCGCCGGGGCCTGGACCCACAACGACCAGGACATCAAGTACGCCCTTTCCGAGACCCCTGGCGGGGTGCCTGCAGGGGCGACCTCGGCGCCATCCTCGGTGTACTCGGGCCTGTTCGACTATGACCAGACCGACTACGGTTTCGACGCGTATCTGGATGGCAAATTCGATGCCTTCGGCCTGCAGCATGAATTGGTCGTAGGCGCCAACGCCAGCCGCGCCCGGACCCGCGACCACTGGGCGCTGATCAACATGACCGGCCTACTCGGCGCGTCGCAGGATCCGTTCAATCCCAACCCGCACATCCCCGAGCCCAGCGATGGCTTCTACGCGCCCAACGCTTACCGTGGCGGCCCCTTCCCGACCGAGACCGACACCCGGCAATTCGGCACCTACGCCACGCTTCGCCTGAAGCTGGCCGAGCCGTTGACCCTGGTGCTGGGTTCGCGCGTCAGTTGGTACCGCAACAGTCGAGACTCCTACACCCAAGCATGGGATTACTGGCAGCACGACCGCAGCCAGGAGAACGGTGAAGTGACGCCATTCGGCGCGCTCATCTACGACCTGAACGACAACTGGTCGGTCTACACCAGCTATGCCGCGATCTTCCAGCCGCAGAGCACTTACACCGACCAGGCAGGCAGCCCCTTGCAGCCCAAGACCGGCGCGAGCTACGAGCTGGGGATCAAGGGCGAACTGCTGGATGGGCGCGTGAACACCTCGTTCAACCTGTTCCGCACCGTCGAGGAACATCGCGCGGAGGCCAACTACGACAGCAGCTGCCCAGGGTCTTCGGACGGCTTCTGCTACAGCGATGTGGGCAAGGTCCGGGCACAGGGTTTCGAGGCCGAAATCAGTGGCGAGGTGATCGAGCGCTTGCAGGTGCTGGCGGGCTATACCTACACCCAGACCAAGTACCTGGACAGCACCAGTGCCAATCCGCAGGAGCCGGCGTTTTCCACCACCTACTTCCCGCGTCACCTGTTCCGGGCCTCGGCGGACTACCAACTGACGGGAGCACTGGAGCGCTGGAGCGTGGGTGCAGGGGTAACGGCGCAGAGTGATGTCGCATTCCGGGATGGCAATATCAGGCCCGTGGCAGTGAAATCCGTCCAGCCGGGGTATGGCATCTGGAGTGGACGGATCGGCTATCGGATCGACGAGAACTGGTCGCTGGCGCTCAATGGCAACAACCTCTTCGACAAGAAGTACTACCAGAGTGTGGGGGCGGTTTCGTGGGGTAACTTCTATGGTGAGCCGCGCAACTTCACAGTGACGCTCAGAGGCAACTTCTGATGTAGGGCTTCATTGCCAAGGGCCGTGGACTAAGTGTGGGAGCGCACTTGCCCGGAACTGTCAGTTTTTTGCGTTCGGGCCGGCAGTGGCCTGCCGCCAGGCAGGCCCTGATTTTCACCAGGACAAAATTTCTGACACCGTGGCCGCTACAATCCCAAACCTTGAACCGCTTCCCCCAATGCGTTATAGCTAAAAAGGCACCCATAACGAAAAGAGGCTAACCACGCCCCCATGCACGAGATCACACGTATCCGTCGGCTGCATGGCCCGCTTGCCAACCTGATCGGCAAGCCTACCGGGCCCTTCCCTGCCGCCGTCTCCAGCCTCGGCTGTTCCCCGCTCTCGACACTCTTCCACACCCTGTCGATCCCGCCCCGCGATGTCCTGCTGGCGCACAAGCGCAAGCGCCCCGTGCCTCCGCCTGCCTGCTGACCCCTGAAGTTTCCGCGCTTCCACCGCCCTCGGCTCGTTGCCGTTCGGGGCTGGGGAAGTCTTGCCTTTCTTCCGTGATCACAGGACTTTTTCATGACTACTCGCGTCGCCATCATCGGTGCCGGCCCTTCCGGCCTGGCGCAACTGCGTGCCTTCCAATCCGCCCACGCCAAGGGCGCGGCCATGCCCGAAATCGTCTGCTTCGAAAAGCAGGCCGACTGGGGCGGCATGTGGAACTACACCTGGCGCACCGGCCTGGACCAGCACGGCGAACCGGTACACGGCAGCATGTACCGCTACCTCTGGTCCAACGGCCCGAAGGAATGCCTGGAGTTCGCCGACTACAGCTTCGATGAACATTTCGGCCGCCCGATTTCCTCCTATCCGCCGCGCGAAGTGCTGTGGGACTACATTCAGGGCCGGGTGAAAAAAGCCGACGTACGCCAGTACATCCGCTTCGACACCGTGGTCAAGGACGTACGCTTCGACAGCGCCAGCCGCACCTTCACCCTCACCGCCCACGACTACGCCAATGGCCAGCGCTACGAACAGGTATTCGACTACGTGGTGGTCGCCAGCGGGCATTTCTCCACACCCCAGGTGCCGTCATTCCCAGGCTTCGAGCGCTTCTCCGGACGCATCCTGCACGCCCATGATTTCCGTGATGCACTCGAGTTCGCCGGCAAGGACGTGCTGATCATCGGCAGCAGCTACTCCGCCGAAGACATCGGCTCGCAGTGCTACAAGTACGGCGCGCGCTCGATCACCAGTGCCTACCGCACCCAGCCCATGGGCTACAAGTGGCCCAAGGGCTGGGAAGAGCGGCCGCAGTTGCAGCGGGTCGACGGCGACCGCGCGCACTTTGCCGACGGCTCGAGCAAGCGCGTCGATGCGATCATCCTGTGCACCGGCTACCAGCACCACTTCCCGTTCCTGCCCGACGACCTGACCCTGCGCACCGGCAACCGTCTGTGGCCGCTGGGCCTGTACCAGGGCGTGGTGTGGGAGGCCAACCCGCAGCTGATGTACCTGGGGATGCAGGACCTGTGGTACAGCTTCAACCTGTTCGACGCCCAGGCCTGGTTCGTGCGCGACGTGATCCTCGGTCGCATCGCCCTGCCCGATCTGGCCGCCATGCGCGCCGACAGCGAGCACTGGCGCGCCGAGGAAGAGGCCTTGCAGACCACGGCCTCGATGTACGAATTCCAGGGCAGCTACATCGCCCGCCTCATCGAGCAGACCGACTACCCACGCTTCGACATCGACGCGGTGAACCGCATCTTCCTCAAATGGAAGAACGACAAGAAGCACGACATCATGGGCTACCGCGACCGCTCGTACCGCTCGGTGATGACCGGCACCGCCTCGGTGCCGCACCACACCCGCTGGATCAAGGCGCTGGACGATTCGCTGGAAGAGTACCTGCGGGAAACGGCGGAGCCTGGGGATGTGAAGGTGCTGCGACCGGAGCGTTGAGGCTGGAGTTTGGCGTTTACGGGCCCGGCGCTTTAGCGCCGGGTTCGGCATCCCTCACTTGGCCGAACGCCCCTTGGGATTACGATTCAGCCGCTCCAGCCTTCTCTTCTCTCGATACCCTGCCAGCAGTACGCGCATTTCCCGATAGCGCTTGCTGTTGAGTACCAGCAATGCCAGCAGCGCGACGACTATGATGCTCAGGAAGATCCCCATGTGCGGCCTGAACCCATAGGTCGGCAACAGGAAAACCACGGAGCCGATACAAAGGGCGGCGACCACCCATACCCCCCAGTCACGACCTCGCACTACGGCGGCATGCGCCGTGACCAGCGTCACCACCAGCACACCAAGGCTGAGCGGATAGTTGATCTCCCGGCTGCAGTCACGGCAATAGGTACTCCACACCAAAG
Source organism: Pseudomonas sp. NY15374 (assembly GCF_048068255.1). NCBI lineage: Bacteria > Pseudomonadati > Pseudomonadota > Gammaproteobacteria > Pseudomonadales > Pseudomonadaceae > Pseudomonas > Pseudomonas sp. NY15374. The sequence goes on along the minus strand of NZ_JBLUPZ010000004.1, from coordinate 243,912 downwards.
AGAACGTCCCGGCCATGGCGTACAGCGAGAGAAAATACCCCGCCAGGAACACCATGAAGTAGCGATCGAGAAACTTCTGAAGGTCAGGGTGCCGACTCATTACTCGAACTCCTCATAGAGCCCCAGAGCGATGCTCTTGGTCTTGTCCTGCACCGTCCCGCTGCCGACAAAACCGATGGAAGCGCCAAGCGAATCCTTGATCAGTGTTTGAGTGGCGTGCTTGATCTGCGTGGGCGTGTGACGCTTGATCAGCTCGCCCGTGCTCTGTTGCAGCTTGAGTTGCTTCGCGGTGAGCGAAGGATGCTTGATCGACAGCAACTCGCGGGTGAGAGCGCTACGCTGCTGACGGCTCAATGAACGGGTCAGGTCGAGCCAGTTGGCGCCCGTGGCCGCCTTGCGCACCTGCAGGAAGCGTACAGTCGTGAGGGCCGAGCTACCGACGCCGAGCAGCGATATACCGTCGAGCAACGGTGTGGCCGCCCTGTACCAGGCCTCCTGATCCATCGCATCATTGGCTGACGGGTCGTTGACCTCGTTGATCGTTCTGACAACACCGATAACGCACTGTGCGGTACTGGCGGTTGCTGCTGCGTATCCGGCAGCGGTAAGCGCGAGGCTCACACCGCCGGAGAAGGGGACGGCGATAGTGCCGCTGAACATGACGACCCAACCCAGGATCGCACCAGCGCAGGAGAGCGTGGTGCCTACCGCCTCCTTGACCACGCGCGACTCACGCGGGTTGGTCTGCAACTGGTTCATGAATTGCTGGGGCGCAATGTAGCGAGGCGCCTCGCGCAGGATGATGCGCTTGGGCTTGATACTGCAGATCGGCTGAAACTCGCGCAGCACGATCACGTTGTAGTCGGCATCGATATACACGACACCCGCACCGACGATGCCAGGGTCGGCATCGATCGCCTTGAACAGCTTCTGCTGGTCGATACGCCCCTGCAGGCGCTGCTGCGCCAGAAACTGCGAGGTGTTGGCCAATTCGTTGACCAGAAGGTCTTTCATGAATACGTGTCCTTACTCAGCTACAGGCTGGCCTGTCCACAGCGCAAAGCCGCTCTTTGCAGAAGCGGCCTTGCGTCGCGAAAGGGGCGCGATGCACCCCTGCAATCCCATCAAACGTTCGGGCAAGGCACCGGTGCCCAGTCACCCATGTCCGGGTTGCGGCACATGCTGTTGACCTGATCCACGCCCGCCTTGGCCACCTGCTGGGCTTCGGCTTTCTTGCCGGTGGCGTTCTGCAGGGTCTTCTCGGTGGCGACTGCTTCGGTCGGCACTTTGGTGTTGGTCTTGCCCGCAGCCTGGCCCTTCTTGGTGCCAGACTTGCTGGTCGCTTTCGGTGGCTGGACCACGGCCACCACTTCCGAACGTTGCACACCCACCTGCTTGAGGTCCTGCTCGTAGGCCTGGGTGTAGTTGTTCAGGTTCTCACCCAGACGACCGTTGACGGTGCCGAGCAGCTGGTTCGACTCGTTCAGGCCGGCAACGATCTCGGCCAGGCGCTTGCGGCCTTCGGTATCGTTGATGCGGTTGGCCTTGCGGTTCTGGATCAGGCTGGCGAATTCGCGCTGGTAGCAGGCCTGGGACGCCTTGGCGTACTGGGTGGTGCGGTCCAGGTCGGCGGCGCTCTTGTCGATGTCGGCGGCGTAGGAAGCGATGCGCTGCTTGTCGTCGCTGATCTGCTTCTGGCGCTCGGTGTAGTAGCCCGCCGCACCACCGACCAGGGCACCACCGGCGGCGCCGATGGCAGCGTTGCGACCACGGTTGTCACCGTCCACCAGGGCGCCGGTCAGTGCACCGCCTACCGCACCGAGCAGTGCGCCGGTGGCGACCGAGCGAGTCATGTCGCCGTCGGTGGAGCGCAGGTGCTGCACCGGCTCGTAGCAGTTGGGGTAGTACTCCACCTTGGTCGTTGCACCGATCTTGGAAACCGGCGAGCCGGCGCAGCCGGTCAGCAGGACGCTGCTGAAACCGGCAGCCAGCAGCAGGGCGGCACGGGCCTTGGAAGCGGTGATCAGGGAGGTGCGATTCAAGCGCATGGTCGGGTTCTCTCTCGGGTTGTGCTGATCCGGCCTGCTTCATGCGGGCCGGGGTCTTTTTTCAGGGTTTCTTCAAGGTCGCGGAGCAGCCGATGCCAGCAGCTCCTTGAGGATCGTCGCCGGGTCGGCCCGCCGGTTCTGGCGGTACTCCCCGACGTGGCGGACGAACAGGGTGGCGCGGGTCTCCAGGCTCTTGCCCAGCACCGGCTTGCGCTCGAGCTCTTGCTTGACCCGCTGGAACTGCGCCTGGATCACCGCGTCGGTGTAGCGCGTGCCGCTGGCCAGGTTGTCGATGTAGATCGCCAGCGCGCCGTCCAGCGCGCTGCGGCCGTTGGCGATGGCGGCGCCATACATGCTGGCGCTGGCCTGGTCGCCCGAGGCCTGGGCCTTGGCCTGGGTGTTCTGCAGGTTGGTCAGGCGGATGTTGTAGTTGTTGATGGTCTCGGCCACGAGGGCCGCCGACTGGATCAGGTTGCCAGCCGCTTCCTCGCGCTGGCGGGCGATCAGCGAAACATTGCGCTTGAGCTCTTCGTTGACCAGACCCAGCTCGGCCTGCAGGCGCGGGTCGCTGGCGCCGGCGATGATGCCGTCCAGGCGCGTGGTCGGGTCATCGGCGGCATTGATGTCGTCGGTGAGGCCAGCCAGGCGCCCCTCTTTCTGCCACTGCTCGAACAGCTCCTGGTAGCGCGAACGCGGCGCCGACAAGGCACCGATGGCGACGCGGAAACCGGTGGTCTCGTTACGCTGCTCAGTGCCGTCGGCACCGAACAGCGGATACTCGCGGCGCATGCCGGTGAACAGCGTGGTCTCGCCTTCCAGGTAATTGCCACCCTTGACCACGAAGCCGCCGTAGGCGCCCTGACGGCGACCAGCGTGCACCAGCTGGAACGACTCCTGGACCATTTCGGCGGCATTGCCGATCACATCGAACAACCCGAGCGGGTTGGGTTGCTTGGTTCCGATCGGCATCAGTCGCGCAGCCTGTCCGGTGCCACCAGCAACCTGGTTGAACACCGCCCAGTCGGCCAACGGCCCGTCACCGTCGCTGCCTTCGACCTTGCGCGGGAACAGCCGGCCATCGAGCTCCTGGCGGCTGACCGCCGAACCGCCGCGGGCGGCGAACTCCCATTCCACTTCGGTGGGCAGGCGCACGAAACCGGTCCCGCCATCTTCGGCCTTGCTGCCCCGGCCACTGACCGGCAGCAACTCGCGGTGGTGCTTCATCAACCAGGCGCTGTACACCGCAGCGAAGCGCTCGGCCTCGAAGCGCGACAGCTTGACCTTGGGCAGGCGACCGGCGGCCTCGGTGACCGGTTCGCAGGCAGGCCCGGCCTCGCCGCTGGCCAGCGACTGAGCCTGGGCCATGACCTGGGCATACTGGCGCGCAGTCACCTCGTACTTGCCGATGAAGTACATCATCGGTTTGAGCGGGCTTCCCGTCTCGACCTTCGGCAGGCTGGCGCCGACCTGCTTCTGCCAGGCGGGAGACAGGTCCTGCAGGCTGAACTGGCCATTGATGAAGTCGCGGCGATATCCGGAAATGAACGACTGCTTGTAACCCGCCTCGCCTTCGCTGAAGGGGTAACCCAGGTTGACCTCGCGGTCATCGAGGCTGCCTTGCGCCAGCACGTAGACATGCCGGAAGACAATCTCGCCGCCACAGGGCAGCGGCAAGCTGACGTCGTCGGCCAGGGGCTTGGGGTTGTCCAGCTTGCTGGTGGCGGCGGGGTCGGGCGTGGCGGTGTTGACCGCGGAGGCCTGAGGCTTGTCCTCGCCGTCGGCGGGAGAGCAGGCCACAAGGCCCAGTGTGGTGACGATCAAGGCCGCTACCTTGAGGCGAAGTTCAGACATCACGAATTCCTTGCGAGGCGTCGATCCGCGCCACCCGCCAGCCACCCAGGGCGGCGGCAGCGGTGCTGGCCGACAACACGGCGAGCAGCGCGACGAGATAGTGCATGGGCAGCAGGTGAGCGGCGTATTCGCCGGGCACCTGCATGAATAGTCGGTTCAGGCCGTGCTCGGCCAGGGCATACAACAGGGCCGCCAGCCCGGCGGCGAGCAGGCCGCTGTACAGCGCCTGCAACACCACGAACAACAGCAGCGCGGCAGTGCCGAAGCCCAGCAGGCGCAACACCGCCAGCTCGCGCTGCTTGCGCTCGACCGCCGCCACCGCACCTGCGGCAACCGCCGCAACCGCCCCGGCCACGGCCAACGCGGCGATGATCCAGAACACCAGGTCGAGGTTGCGCCCGAGCGACTGTACCTGAGCGATCTGCGCCGCCTGGGTCGACACCAGCAGCTGACGTTCGGCAAAGAACTGGCGCAGCGGCTCGACGTCCTCGAGCGTGCGGGCATACAGGCGAAACGCCGGGTAGACCCGCGCCGCGCTGCCGGCCTGCAGCTCGCCCGCCCACTCCAGCGCCGGTACCGCACGCCCGTCGCGGTAGTCCTCGGCGGCCTCCAGCAAGGCCAACGGTGCAAACAAGGCGTCGCGCTCGAACGCTGCCAGCGGCAGCACGGCACGCACGTGCAACGAGGTCTGGCGCCACTGCACCTCGCCCGCACGCTGGCGATTGAAACTGGCCTGCAAGTGATCGCCAGGACGGGCCCCGAGCTTTTCCGCCGCGGTGAAACTCAGCACCACGTCGCGCAGGTCGGCTGCATCGGGGGCCACGGCGCCGTCGAGCAACGGATCGCCAGGCGCGGTCGGCAACATCTCGACCGTCACCCCACGCCCTTGTGCAGGTAGCAACAGCTCGGCGGTGGCGGCGATCTGGCGGGTGCGCGGGATGGCGAAGGCGACATCCGGACGCGCCGCGAGCCCGGCGATGAAATCGGCAGTGAAACGTCCCCCACCCAAGGGAATGACCTCACGCACACTCGGGTCGCGCTGCAGACGCTCGGTCAGGCTGCCGATCAGGCCGAACTTCAGGCCGAACAGCACCAGCAGTGGCGCAATCACCGCCACCAGTGCCAGCACCGCGCAGGCCGACAGCCGCGCGTCGGTGCGGTAGTCCTGCCAGGCCAACCCGGCGATCAGCAACGGGCGCATCAGGCAGCCTGCCCCAGGGTCGCGATGACACCGCCTTCGGCATCGCGTCGACAGTGCATGCGCAGCACCCGCAGCCCGGCGTCGCGGGCCAGGGTCTCGTCGTGGGTGGCGATGATGCAGGTCACCCGATGCGCCTCGGCCTGGCGCAGCAGCAGCTGCATCACCCGCTCGGCATTGATCGGATCGAGCGCTGCGGTCGGCTCGTCCGCCAGCAACAGCGAAGGCGCATGGGCCAGGGCGCGGGCACAACTGACCCGCTGGCGCTGGCCCAGCGAAAGCGCCGCCGGACGCTTGTCCAACTGGTCGCTCACATCCAGCGCGGCCGCCAGGCGCTCGACGCCACCGTCGTCGGCCAGCCCCAGCAACTGGCGCGGCAGGCGGATATTGCCGCGCACATCGAGAAAACCCAGCAGCCCGCCCGCTTGCAGCACATAGCCCAGGTGCCGGCTGCGCAAGGCGGCCAGCCGGTCGAGCCGACGACCACGCCACAGCCCGGCGACATCCTGCACGCTGCCCTCAAGTTCCAGGGTGAAGGCGTCCGCCGCATCCGGCGCCAGCACCAATGCCAACAGGTCGAGCAGCGTGCTCTTGCCGCAGCCGCTGGGCCCGACCAACGCCACCCGCTCACCGGCGCCCAGACGCAGATCACCGATCTCCAGGCGGTAGCGCCCACGCGTCTTGTGCACCCCCTGCAGGCTGATCATCACGGCAGCGTCGACAGCGGGACACGGTACAGGGCGTCGCCCGGTTCGGCGTTGCCGAAGCGCACCCAGTTGGCCATGTCGTTGTGGAAGGTTTCGTAGAGGCGAATCTTCGAGTCGAGCTCGTCGATGAAGTCCTCCTGCTCGGCGACCGACAGCGACAACCACAGGTCCTGGGTCATGCTCAGCGACTTGCTGCGATACGGCAGGCCTTCGAGGTACTCACCGAGCACGCCGCCCTGGGCAAGGTTGGCGCCCTTGCTCAGCGCGCCCGGGTCGCGGCTCATGTAGGCACTGGCGCTGGCGATTTCATTGAAGAAGTCGCCCGGCGAGCTGCGTGTCTTGCGCGCCGCATCGACGATCAGTTTGAGCGACTGCTGCAGGTCATTGAGCTGCAGCTTGGTCAGCATCACGCACACCTGCAAGGTCGGCAGCGCCGGGTTGGTCAGGTCACGGTCGGCGGTCCAGGCACTCACCAGTTGCGGCGCCTGGCTGGCGCTGCGGCGGCCGAGGAAGTCCATGTGCATGGCATAGCCCACGGCCTGGGTCTTGGCGGCGAGGCTGGAGCCACTAGCGAGCAGCGGCACGGCCTGCGGCTGCTGGTTGCGCACCTGGTGAACCAGCTCGGCGAAGGTCGAACCGATCTCCTGCACGCGCGCGCCAAAGGCGTTCACATCGCCGCCCGGCACCCCCACGTAGAGGTCGCCGATACGCGGGTTGCTGTCGGCGGTGAGCACGCGGTACTGCTGCTCGGCCGAGCCGTGGTTCTTTACCCCGGCGGGGGTGCGCAGGTGCAGGGCGTAGATCTTGATCTGTTTGCTCAACGCCGCCTGACGCACCTCGGCTTCGTTCATCCGCGTACTGCTCTCGGGATCGCTCTTGCGCAAGGCGCCAGCATCGCTGACCAGCAACACGATGCGCCCGCCGTAGCCGGACCAGTCCATGCCCTCGACCGCCTGCATGACCCCGGCGAAGGCATCCTCGTTGAACGAATGGCTGGACACGGTGGTGGCCTTGACCTGCGACGCGGCCTTGAGAAAGCGCGCAGGGTCGCGGCCTTCATCGAGGGTGACCAGGGTCTTGCTCAGGTAGTCCAGGCCCGGCGTGCGCTTGACGCTGTTGCGAAAGCCCACCAGGCCAAAGCTGACGCTGTCCAGCTCACCGCGTGCCGCCAGTTGCTGCTGCAACTCGCTGACCACCTGGCGCACCCGGTCGATGTAGGGTTGCATCGACACCGAGGTGTCCACCACCAGCACGATACCGGTGCGGAAGCTGTTGTCGCCGGCGCCGGCAACACCTGCGGCCTGCGGCGTGCTGCCGGCCGCACTGCTGCCGGGATCGATCGATGCGATGTTGAGCAGTTGCACCGGCTGGCCGTCGGCGTCGAAGCTCTCGCGGTAATCGAAGATCGGCATCAGGTAGAACTGGTCCTGCGGCACCGCGTTGGCCGCAGGCTCCAGCGCCAGCACACGCGGTACCTGTGCTGGGTCGTTCTGTGCCTTGAGCAATTGCGCGCGGGCCTGGGAACTGTCGTCGAGCAACTGCTGCACATCGTCGGGCTGACGCATGAACATCACCGGCGCACGACCAGAGCGTTCGGTGAACTTGAGTACCAGGCTCTGCTTCCAGTCGCTGGTCTGCTCTGCAGGCAGCCAGCCCTCGCGCGCACCATCGCTGGCAGCACCGACCTGGACCCAGGCTTTGCCGTCGATATCCTTGCGCTGATAAACGTAGAGCACCGAGAAGGCCGGCAGGCTGTCACCGGCAGCGCCACCGGGGGTGTCGGCCAGGCGTGCGCCGGGCTTGGTCAGCACGCGCTGGAACAGGGTCTTCTTGCCCGCCATGAGCAGCGGGCGCTGATCGTCCTGCGAGGTGCTGGCGACAGGAGGTGGCGCGCTGGGTGGGGCCGGTGTCTGTACCACAGGTGTGGCGACGGCGGGTTCGTCGTGACCGGCGAACAACCAGTAGCCACCCGCCGCCAGGCCCAGTGCCGCTGCGATGGCCACCGCGAGCAGCGCCACCGCGGGCTTTTTCTTCGGCGCAACGACAGGCGCCGGGCGGCTTTGCTCTGGCTCACGCTGGACGGGCTCGGGTTGCGCATGTGCCTGGGGAATCTCGATGGACACTGGCGTCAACCCTGCGAGCTCGGGGGCCGCCGGGGGCACGACCAGTGGCCGGATCACCGTGCTCTGGTTGTCGTCGGCCGGCAGGCGATCCAGTGCCGCCAACAAGGCAGCGGCATCGGCGAAGCGTTCGTTGGGGTCCTTGGCCAGCAAGCCGCGCAGGATTTCCTGGTAGCGCCCATGCTCGATGGGCAACTCCGGCAGCGGCTCGGTCAGGTGCGCCAGCGCCGTGGACAGTGCATCGGTGCCGCTGTAGGGCAGCTTGCCGACGAGGATTTCGTAGAGCACCACCCCCAGCGCATACAGGTCGGCGCGCCCGTCGATCTCAAGCCCGCGCGCCTGCTCCGGGCTCATGTAGCTGGGCGTCCCCACCGCGAAACCGGCCTGGGTGAACTGGGTGTGATCGTCCAGGGACTTGGCGATGCCGAAGTCCGACAGCACGGCGTTGCCATCGGCACGGAACAGGATGTTGGCCGGTTTCACGTCGCGGTGCACCAGGCCCTGGGCATGGGCATAACCCAGCGCCTGGGCCATCTGGCGCACATAGACCAACCCTTGCTCCGGCGTCAGCCCGGCGGCGATGCGCTCCTTGAGCGTGCCGCTGGGCAGGTACTCCATGGCCATGTAGTACAGCTCGCCGACATTGCCGATATCGTGGATGGTGGCGATGTGCGGATGGGCTAGGCGCGCAAGGGTGCGGCCTTCGCGCAGGAACCGCTCGCAGAAGGTCGGATCGGCCGCCAGGCTCGCGGCCATCACCTTGAGCGCGACCTTGCGCTGCAATGAGCGCTGGGTGGCCAGATAGACGCTGGCCATGGCGCCTTGGCCAATCTCGCCGTCGATGTCGAATCCGGGGATCTGCATGTCCATGATGTTCTTCAATTGGCCTTCACCACCACGGCGGTGATGTTGTCGGGCGCGCCTCGGGTCAGGCCCAGGTGGACCAGGCTGCGTACTATTTGATAGGGGTCGGCATGGTTGAGCACCTCGCCGATCTCGAGGTCTTCGGCGGTCTTGGTCAAGCCATCGCTGCACAGCAGGTAGGTGTCGCCAGGGCGCACCTGCAAGGCCACGGCCTGCAGTTCCAGATGGTCCTCGACACCGATGGCACGGGTCACGATGTTGCCGCGCGGATGCACCCGGGCCTCGGCTTCGCTGAGCAGGCCGCTGTCCTGCAGTTCCTGGACGTAGCTGTGATCGTGGGACAGGCGCTCGATGCGCCCGCCGCGCAGGCGGTACAGACGGCTGTCACCGGCCCACAGGCCGATGGCCTGGTCGCCGCGTGCGGCCAGCACCACCACGGTACTGCCCATCATCGCCACGCCACGGCGCGCGGTTTCCTCGCGGACCGTGAGGTTGACCCACGCCAGGCCGTCACGCACTTCGTCGGCGAATTCCGCCAGCGAGTCGAGCTTCGGCAGGCGGCGCAGGCTGTCCACTGCCAGGCTGCTGACATAGTCGCCCGCCGCATGGCCACCCATGCCGTCGGCCACCGCCCACAGGCCCGCCCAGGTCAGGTCCAGGCAAGCGTCCTCGTTGATCTTGCGTACCATGCCGACATGGCTGTAGCTGGCCGCGGTGTACTGCAGGTCGGTCATGCGCGTGCCGCCTCGCTACCCAGAAGAAACCCGGCGAAATCCTCACTGCGCGGCAGGCCCGGATAGCGCATCAGGCCCGGCGCAATCCGCTCCGACCCCCTGCCCCACCACAGGCTCATGCCTTCGCAGGCGCACTCGGCCAGTGCTCGCTCCCGCCCTTCAGGCGTGGTCGCGGCCAGACGTTGCAACCCACCCACCGCAGGCGCGCTCGCTATCCCCTGTGGCAGCGGGGTGGTGCCGCGATAGGGCCGCACCGCATCCTCGAATGCCTCGAGCTGCGCACCTTCCTCCAGCGTGCCGAGCAAAGCCGCTTCGACCTGCTCGAACCACTCATCCGCCCCCACCACCGCAACCGCCACCGAAACCTGCGGCTCCAGCGCCTGCGCCACGGTCAGCGGAAAATACCGCCCGACGCGATCGATGCTCGGCATCACCACCCCGATCATCGCCTGCGGCCCGCACACGCCCGCGGCCAGGGCAAAGCGCCACAGCGGGCTGACCAGGTACGCCTGCAGCCACTGCTCGCCCAGTTGTCGCTGGCTGGCCTGGATACCTGCGGCCAGCCACTGGTCCCAGGGCTGGATGAAACTCTGTGGCAGGTCGCGGCTGACGAAGTCGCCGCGGCAGGCCATCTTTCCGTAGAAACCGACGTCGTTCACAGGCGCTCCGGCAGGCTGAAACCGCTGACCACTCGGCTGCGGAACGGGTTGAAGGCGCTGCTGGCACGCAGCTCATAGGACACGCTGGCACCGTCGACCCGCAGGCGCAGGCTGAAGCGCTCGGGCGAGGTGCCGGCGATCAGGTCGGACTGGTCGAGCAGGCGGAACCACGCCCACGGGCCTTCCAGCGTGAGCCCCGAGCGGCCACTGGCCGAAGGAGGCGAGATCGACAGGCGCACCACGCCGATGCTGTTCGGGTTCGGCCACTGCAACGACACCGGACGGCTCGGGCCGTGGTCATAGCTGACCTGTTGGCCATCGAGGTCGAGCATGAACTGGGTGATCGACGCATCCATCGCCACCGGTTTGAGCTCGAAACGCACGCCTGGCGTCAGGCCGCTGCTGTTACGGAAGAAGGCATCGCGGATGGTCGCTGCGCGCTGGAAGGTGTTGAGCACACCGGCATTGATCCCCAGCTTCTGCGCCGCTCCTGGCTGCCAGCTCCACGGCGACGTGGAGGTGTTGACGTAAGGCTGCAGGTATTTGCGGAAGTAGTTGTCCATCACCCCGCCAACACCGAAGAACTGGCCGAAGTCTTCCAGGGTCGCATCACGCGGGCTGCCGGCCGTCAGCGGGTAGCGACCGCTGAGGGACTGGCGGTAGACATTGACCACCTCGCTGGTCCAGGCGGCATTGAGCTGGTTGCGTACGCCACCCATGACGATGGCGTTGGTCGAGCCAACCACCGAGCCGACCAGGTTCTGCACCACTTTCGGCTGCCGCGCGGCGCCAAGCGAAACCCTCTGCGAGGCAGCCTGAGCCTGGTTCTTGGCCTCGCCCAGCAGGGCTTCGCCACTGGCGCCGACCATCGCACTGACCTGTACGTACAGGGCGTTGAGATCGGCGAGCAGACCGTCGATCGAGCTTGGCTGGCCTTCGCCACCTTCGACCAGCTCGGCCAGTTCGGCGAAGTGTGCGGTCACAGGGTCCACCTCACGCGCACCTTGCTCAGTGCCCGGGATCGGCGTGTCGCCGAGCAGACCGCCCAGGCGCTGGCGCAGTTGATCGACACCGGCCTGTTCGACCTTGGCCTGGGCCTTGTCGAGGGTGGTGGGCTGCTGCAGGTCGGTTTCCTTGGCCACCGCCTGCAACAGTTTCTTCATCGGCGAGGTAGGGCCGGACAATACCCGCAGCACGTCGGCGGCCTGCCCGACACTGGTGATCGGGACGAAGTCCAGGTCGGCCAACAGCGCGTCCCAGTGGCGGATGTAGTCCTGGTAGTAGAGCTGGCGCACATCGTCGGCCAGGCGCTTGGCATCGCTGGCCTCGCTCAGCTCGCGACCAAGCACCCAGCGCTCTTCGGCGAGGGTTTCGCTGTGGGCGACGCTGGCAGCGAGAAACGCCTTGCGATAACCCTCGACAGTGAAGATCCCCGGCAGCGGCTCGGTCAGCGGCTTGCCACTCTTGCGCTGGAATACCAGCGCGGCATCGCGTCCAGCGGCGTCGCTGATGCGAAAATCGCTGACGCCGGCCGGCAGCTTCTGTCGCTTGACCCGGTCATACACACGTTGCGCCACCGGCAACTGCTGCAACTGGCGGCGGGTGTCGTCGATCAGGCGTTGGTCGAGGCGCGCATTCGGCGGGCGCTTGTCGAACAGCGCCGCCAGGTGCTGTTCAAGTGCCTGGCGCTGCTCGGGAGCCAGATCGCGCGGCAGATGGCGCTCCCAGTCGAGACTGATCCAGGCCTTGAGGAAGTCAGCGTCGTAATGCTCGCCGTCGGCCAGCATCAGATAGGCCTTCAGGCCCTCGTACAGATAGTCGGAAGGACCGCCGGCGTACAGTTGCTCCTCGATGCGGGTGACCAGCCGCGGGGCGAAGATCGCGATCAACAGCTTGCGATAGACGCTGGTGGACTCGGTCTCCAGCATGTCGCCCTGGTACAACCCGAGCCCCTCGGCCCAGGCCGGCGGATCGTCCGCCAAGCGGCGCACGGCGTTGAGCAGCGGCAGCACTTCGATCACCTCGCGCTGCGCCGGGCTCAGTTCCTGCACGCTCTTGCCCAGTGGCTTGAGGCGGCTGTCGACTTCGGCGATGTACTGCTGGTTGGCGCGGTAGCTCAGGGTCCACAGGGTGCCGACCACCAGCACCAGAGCCACGCTCAGCGCCAGGGCACCTCGGGTGATCCACTTGCGGCGCTGCTCGACCTTGGGGTTGCTGCCCACCAGCCCACGCTCGGCGAAGGCCACGGCGCTGAACAGCTTCTCGATGAAGTAGCTGCGTCCGGTGCCGGTCTGGCGCGCCAGGTGCGCGCGGTCCAGGCCCATGCTCTGCGCCATGCTGCCGATCAGGCGATCGATGGGGCTGCCTTCCTGGGTGCCGCTGGTGAAGTACACACCGCGCAGCAGCGCCCGCGCCTCGAAGGCGTTGGGTTTGAACACGCCGTCGAGGAAGGTCTTGAGATTGCCGCGCAGTGCCGCGAACTGCTGGACGAAGCCATAGATCAGGTCGCGCCGCGCCGGGTCGCGCTCCTGCTGCAGGCGCTCGACCAGACGCTGGTTGAGGCGTTGTTCGAGCAGACCGAACTCCTGGTCGAAGCCGGCCAGTGGGCCGTCGCCCTGCTGCCCGTCATCCAGCGCGAAGGTCATGCCCCACACCTGGGCGCGCTCGTCCTTGCTCAGGTTGTCGAAGTACTCCATGAAGCCCGGCACCAGGTCGAGCTTGGTGAGCATCAGGTAGATCGGGAAACGCACACCGAGCTGGCTGTACAACTCCTGGATTCGGGTGCGGATCGCCGCGGCATGGGCGGCGCGTTCGGCGTCGCTGCCCAGCAGCAGATCGGACAGGCTGATCGCGATGAACGCCCCGTCGATCGGGCGACGCGAGCGCTGGGTCTTGAGCAGGTCGAGAAAGCCGAGCCAGGCGGCCTTGTCTACCTGCGCATGGCTGTCCTGGGTGGTATAGCGCCCAGCGGTGTCGAGCAGCACCGCCTGGTCGGTGAACCACCAGTCGCAGTTGCGCGTGCCACCGACACCACGGATGGCGCCCTCGCCCAATTGTGCCGCCAGCGGGAAATGCAGCCCCGAGTTGACCAGCGCGGTGGTCTTGCCGGAGCCCGGCGGGCCGATGATCACGTACCACGGCAGCTCGTAGAGGTTGCGGCGCTCGTCACCGCCCAGGCGCGCTTTCTTCAGCAGCACCAGGGCCTCGTCCATGCGTTGGCGCAGGGTCGCCAGCTCTTCGGCGGTGGCCAGGCTCGCAGGATCCGGCGCGGTTTCGGCGGCCAGGCTCTCCATCACCTTGGCGGCCTGGCGACGCGCCTGGACGATGCGCCAGGTACGGTAGGCAATCCACACCGCGAACAGCAGGACGATCAGAATCCAGCGCGGCGCGGGCGGCGCCAGCACGTCCAGCAGCGGCCCGATGAACCAGATGATCAGGCTGAGGGCGATCAGCCCCAGCACCGGGATCACCCAGCGAATGACAAAACTGAAAAACGCCTTCACTCGACGCCCTCCGCCAGTACGGTGATTTCGACCCGCCGATTCTTCGCCCGGCCCTGTGCGGTGTCGTTGGAGGCCAGCGGCTCGGTGTCGCTCAGGCCTTGCGCGCTGAAGCGCTGCGGCTGCCCGGTGCGCGCGGCAAGCATTGCCTTGACCTCTTCGGCACGAGCCTGGGACAGCGCCCAGTTGGAGGGGAAGCGGATCGTGGCGATGCGCTGGTTATCGCTGTGGCCAGTGACGCGCACGTTGCCCTTCACCTTGGAAACCGCCTCGGCGATACGCAGCATCAGCGGCTCGAAATCGCCTTTGATACTGGCGCTGGCAGACGCGAACAGCTCGTCGCCACGAATGGTCACAACAGAGCGGTCGACCGCATCTTCCACCGAGACCCGACCGGCCTTGATGTCATCGGCAAGGAAACCTGCCAGGCGCGGGCGCTCGACCGGCTTGGGCTGCACCACCGGGCGGTCCATGGCCTGTACCGGGATTTCACCCAGGGCATGGATGCCGCGAAATACGGGTTCTGCATCGGAGGCCAGCTTCAGGCGCAGACCGAACAGCAACAGCAGCAGCAAGGCCAGGGCCACCGCGAGCCCTACCCAGGGCGGCACGAACTGGGTCAGACGATCGCGGCTGACCGAGACGCCGCGCCAGTGCGGGGATAATTCGCGCTCGATCTCTCCGCGCGCGCTGCGCAGGGTCGCAGCGGTACGCTCACGCAGCGCCTCGAGCTGTGCACGCCCCCCGTTCATCACCCGGTAGCGGCCCTCGAAACCGAGGCTGATGCACAGGTACAGCAACTCCAGCAGGTTCAGACGCTCGCGCGGGCTCTGCAGGCAATGCTCGAGCAACTGGAAGACCTTTTCACCGCCCCAGGCTTCGTTGTGCACGGTGATCAAGAGGCTCTGCTTGCCCCAGTCGCTGCTGCTGCCCCAGGGGGTGCTGAGCACGGCTTCATCGAGGGCGGTGCACAGGGCATAGCGCGCCAGCAGCACTTCGTTGCGCGGTACACCGCCAGCCTCGGCGCGCTCCTCGAACTGGCGCAGGTAGGCGAGCAGCTGCGCGCGCAGGCTCGCCGGGGCTGGATGGGCGATGGTATTGCGCAGTCGTGTAAGCATTGCCAGCAGCGGACCGGCCGCCTGCTCCAGCGGATTGAGGCCCTTGCCCTGGCCCGGCGCCAGCGGCTCGGCCGGTACGCTCAGCGGCGGTGGTGCGGCCTGGGGTGCCGCCGTCGGCTGCGGGCCTCGTCCGCCCGGGCGAGGCATGAACTGGGTGCGGTCGTTGGCCTGCGGATCGTCGTGCTGCATCGCGGCTTATCCTCGAATGGCCCAGAAGGCCAGGTTCAGGCCAGGGAACTCGCCAGCGACGTAGAAGGCGAAGCCTCCCGAATGTTGCAACTGCTTCCAGTGCTCGCTGCCGCGGTCGAGTTCGAAATAGGTGGAACCTGCATGGAACGGAATCTGCCGCGGCGCCACCGGCAACGGCAGCAGGCCGATGCCTGGCAACTGCAGATTGACCAGGTCGCGGATGTGCTCCACCGAACCGATCTTGCTCTGCTGGCCGAAGCGGCTGCGCAAGGTCTCGCCCGGCACATCGGCGCGCACCACGAGGATGAAACTGGCGCTGTCCAGCAGGCTGCGATCGGCGAGCATGGCCACGTGCACGCCGTAGGCTTTCTCGACGATCGGAATGGCCACCGCCTTGCTGTCGATCAGCATCGACAGTGCTTCACGCAGCGATGCCATCAGCGGCTGGAAGGTCGCCGCAAGGTCATCGTGCTGGTACACCGGGAAGCTCTCGGGGCGACGCCCCTCGCGGGTGAAGGTGGCGAACTCGCCTGCCAGCGCCACCAGTTCGCTGTACAGCCGCTCGGGGTGCAGCGGGCTGAGCTGGCCGAGGTGCTCGATCAACGGCTGTGCGCGGTTGACCAATTGCAGCAGCATGAAGTCGGCAATTTCCGAGGCGCCGCCATTGGCCGAGGCCACCACCCGCCCGGCCAGTGCCTCGCCACGCTGGTGCAGCAGCCCCAGCAGCTCACTGCGAAAATTCGACAGCGGGTTGCTGGCCGCCACATCCAGCAGCGGCGGGATGTAGCTGTCGTCCAGTACCAGGGCCCGGTCGGCACGCTTTTCCCGGATGCGCACCACACCCAGCGCGGCAAAATCGCCCAGGCCATCTTCCTCACGCAGCAGGCGCAGCGCGCGGCCTCCCAGGGCCAGGGGTGCGCGATTCTCGAACGGCGCGTTGTCGTCGCGCACTTCGCTGACCCGCGCCACATAGCGCGCGCCGTCCAGCGCCTCGCCTTCGTCGACGGTGTCGCGGGCACCGGCACGCTTGAGCGGCAGGCCCAGGTGAATCACCCCGTCGCGCAGGTCGTCGGGAATTTCCAGAGGCGCCGGTGGCAGGTCATCACGAGGGATATCGAAGGGTGTGCCGTCCGGCAACAGGCCACGGGCACTGAGGATCGCCAGCTTGCCCTGGGCCAGCAGGCCCTGGTCGACCAGCAGCTCGGAAAAGCCCCAGGCCGCGCTCGACAGAGGGCGGCTGCGGGCATCGATGAAGTTTTCCAGATAGCGGTCGTGCTGCTGGAAGTGCTGGGTCGTGATGAACATGCCTTCCGACCAGACCACACGATTGTTCCAGGACATGGGTTCTCCGTTTGCCTAGCGGGCAGGCACAGGTTGTGGGGTGGCCACGGCGCTGCGCACGGCGCGCACATCGAGGCTGATCTGGTAATCGCGAGGCGGTACGGCCAGCACGCTGCGCCACTGCGCACGGTCGATCTCGCGGTAGCCGACCACCAGGCCGACCTGGCGCGTCGCCGGGTTCAGTGGGCGATCCAGCTGCAGTTGACGACCGGGCTGCAGCAGTACTTCGTCCTGGTCGATCAGGTCGGCGCCCAGCGTGGCCTGCGCCCGTTCGGCCAGGGCAAAGTAATCGGCGCGCTCGAAGGCGGCGGCGTTCTTCAGCTCGTAGATGCGCACCCGCACAGGTGCTGGCGTGCCATCGGCACCGGGGTTGAGCCCGGCGGCGGCGCTGAAGTACAGGGTGACGCCTGGCTCTGCCGGCTCAGCGTCGGAGCTCGGCACCACCGACGCATCCTTGCTGCAGGCACTGAGCAGCACGAAGGCCAGGGCTGCCATCAGTCTTGTTGCACTCATCCTCGTCCTCATGACGTATTGGTGTTCTTCCTGCCTTGAGAATCAGCCTCAAGAGCGTTGCAGTCGGGCGTTGTGTGCCTCGTAGGCACGGCTGAACTCGCGGCCGAACAAGTCTTGGAAATCGTCCTGGGCTTCAGCTGATATCTGCCCGTACAGCTCGGTGAACTGCTGCCAGCAATGGGCCTGGCGCGAGCCGCCGAATACCTTCGACAGGCCTGTGGCCGGCGCCAGGCGAGCCTCCAGGCGGGCGGGCTCGAAACGCGTCAGCACGTGCTTGATCGCCGCCTCGACGCCGGCCATGACCGCCAACTGGTGGGCGCGCAGGTCATCGAAACTGTCGCGTACCGCCTGGTCGGCGGGCATGAACGCCTGGTTGCCCTGGCGCAGCAGCAGCAACAGCGCCTCATCGGCGTTGGGGGCGAATTTCAGCGGGTTGTTCTGCACCGGCGCGATGGTGGTCTGCTGCATGCGGAACTCGCCCTTGAGGCTGCTGCGTGCGCGCAGCACGTCGATCAGACCCTCGACCATCAGGCGGTAGCTGCGGCCCACCGCCTCCATCTGCGCTGCGGCATCGCCAGCGTCGATGCGCAGGTGCTCGATGCCCGCACCGCGCAGGAACGCCTGCAGCAGCGCCTGGTCGGGCGTGGCCTGGGTGGGGGGCGGGACGGGTGCGGGTGCCGGTGCCGGTACCGCGACAGGTGCAGGCGGTGGAGGCACTGGGGCAACAGGCGCGATCGGCTCTTGCGCAGGCAGCGGGCTGGAGGCCGGGGCCTCGTCGAACAGGTTCCAGTCCGCCGGAATCACCCCCGGGGCGGGTGCGGCAGGCGACACGGCGGGCGTTACCGGCGCGGGCGGACGAAAGTCGTGCTGCTGGGCCGGCACATGGTCAGGTTGGCTCGCCGCTGGCACGCTGGCGGGCCCAAGGAAATCAAAGATGTCGGGCAGCGTGTCGTGGCTCGAAGCCCCTTGCAGGAAAGCAGCCGGGGCGGGTGCAAGGGGGGGCTCGGAGGGCGTCGCCTGCCCGGCCATCAGCGCCTCGAAGCTCTGTGCGCCAGGCTGGCGATTCTCCTCCAGCGAGAACCCCGAATCGATGCGCGCCTGGATCTCGTACTCGCCAATCCGGATAACTTCGCCATCCATCAAGGGCTCGCTGTTTCCGCGGCGCAAACGCACGCCAGCGTGTACCAACTCCACGCCATTGGTGCTGCTATCGGTCAGGTAATAACGGCCATCTCGAAACTGGATGACACAATGATTCGACGATACCAATCGCTCAGGATCCGGCAATACCCAATCATTGTCCGGACTTCGCCCGATGGTGACGGCACCAGTCTCCACAAGCATCTCCGCACGCTGGCCCGGAGTAATCTTGTGATAACTAGTGATAGTAAGGCAAAGTGCCATCACGCCTCCTGCATATAATGTGTATCGTGATTCCATTCAAATGAGTGGATAGCGAAAATCGCCAATAAATCCTTAAAAAACAACGACCTAAATAACATCTTTAGCTGTTTTATCGCGACATATCGGCGAATTTAACCACAGCAGCAAGGCACATTGATGGCATCCGACAGATGGGCCTTCAAAGCTGCAAACTCGGTCACACCTCCACTCGGGGGCGGGTAGCTTACCTTGACAGCATTTTGGAAATAAACCATAAATGCGCAACTTTGGAGCCTGCCATTGATATCACGCTGACATCAACCGCCCGCTCCTCTACAAGTTTTTGTGCGCCAGTTCACATTTGCAACTTCGCGCAACTAACGCCCCGCCACGGGCCGATATGGAGATCGATTCCTGGTGAACTCGCCGCTGCTGCTCGCCGCTATTTCCGATGACTTCCCATGCGGTGAAGATCTCGAATACGACGCGGACTTCCTGCAACTCGAACGCGATGCGCAAGGGCGTCCGGAGCGGGTCATGGGCGATGCGGTACAACCTGCCGAACCGCCGCAGTGGCGCACCATCGAGCAGACCTGCACCGACCTGCTGCAACGCAGCAAGGACCTGCGCATCACCCACTTCCTGGTGCAGTCCAAACTCGCCTTGCAAGGCTTCGTCGGCCTGGCCGCCAGCCTGGAACTGATCCGCGACCTGCTCGGCGAATACTGGCTGCACCTGCATCCGCAACTCGACGCCTCCGACGACAACGACCCGACGGTGCGTGTCAACGCCCTGTCCGGCCTGACCTGCGACGCCAACATCGCCCTGCTGCGCGAAGCCGTGCTGGCACGCTCGCGCGCCTTCGGCCCGGTCACCTTGCGCGCGGCCCTGCACGCCGCCGGTCTTCAGCACTTCGCCAGCGAAGACCTGAGCGTCGAAGCGCTGGCCGCTGCGCTGCGTGATGCCGACCCCGATGAGCTCGAACAGACTCGCCAAGCCCTGAGCCTGGCCCGCGAGGCCTGCGAAGCGATCGAGCGCCGGGTCAGCGACCAGGTCGGTTCGGCCAGCGGCGTCGACCTGTCGGCACTCAAGCAACCGCTGCGCCTGGCACAACAGGTACTGGCCGACTACGCCCCCGGCGGCTCGCCGCCAGCCGCCGAGAACAGCGAAGCGCCGCAGGAAGATTTCCAGAACGACCATTCGACGTCCGCCGCCGCAGTTCCAGCCGCTCGTGCCGCTGCACGCCCCGGCGAGATCAACAACCGCGACGACGTTCAGCAAAGCCTCGAGCGCCTGCTCCAGTACTACGCCCGCCACGAGCCTTCCAGCCCGTTGCCGGTGCTGTTGCGCCGGGCCAAGAACCTGGTCAACGCCGATTTCGCGACCATCGTGCGCGACCTGATTCCCGAGGGCCTTTCGCAGTTCGAGAACCTGCGCGGGCCCCAGGACGACTGATACCACCGACAGCCGCAACGAACGACAGCGCCCCCAGCGGCGACCAGGAGGAACCACGTGGCCAAAGACAGCTCCCAGAAATTCATCGCGCGCAACCGCGCGCCGCGAGTGCAGATCGAGTACGACGTCGAACTGTATGGTGCCGAGAAGAAGGTACAGCTGCCCTTCGTCATGGGCGTGCTCTCCGACCTCGCCGGCAAGCCGGCCGAACCACTGCCCGCCGTGGCCGACCGCAAGTTCCTGGAAGTCGATGTCGACAATTTCGACTCCCGCCTCAAGGCCATGAAGCCACGGGTGGCATTCAACGTCCCCAACGAGCTGACCGGCGAAGGCAACCTGAGCCTGGACATCACCTTCGAGAGCATGGACGACTTCAGCCCGGCCGCCGTTGCGCGCAAGGTCGATGCCCTGAACCAGCTGCTCGAGGCGCGCACCCAACTGGCCAACCTGCTGACCTACATGGACGGCAAGACCGGTGCCGAGGACATCATCCTCAAGGCCATCAAGGACCCTGCCCTGCTGCAGGCCCTGGCCAGCGCCCCGAAACCTTCCGATAACGAGCCGAGCGCCTGAGGAGCCCGCCATGACCGATCCGTTGCGCGATACCCAGGCCCAGCCGGCCACCACCGAGCAGGCCAGCGAATTCGCCAACCTGCTGCTGCAGGAATTCAAACCCAAGACCGAGCGTGCCAAGGAAGCCGTCGAAAGCGCCGTGCGCACCCTGGCCGAACAGGCCCTGGCGCAGACCAACCTGGTCTCCAACGATGCCATCGGTTCGATCGAACAGATCATCGCCGCCATCGACGCCAAGCTCACCGCGCAGGTCAACCAGATCATCCACCACGATGACTTCCAGCAGCTGGAAAGCGCCTGGCGCGGCCTGCACTACCTGGTCAACAACACCGAGAGCGACGAGCAGCTGAAGATCCGCGTGCTCAACATCTCCAAGACCGACCTGCACAAGACCCTGAAGAAATTCAAGGGCACCGCCTGGGACCAGAGCCCGGTGTTCAAGAAGCTTTACGAAGAGGAATACGGTCAGTTCGGCGGCGAGCCCTACGGCTGCCTGGTGGGCGACTACTACTTCGACCAGTCGCCGCCCGATGTCGAGTTGCTGGGCGAGATGTCCAAGGTCTGTGCGTCGATGCATGCGCCGTTCATTGCCGCTGCATCGCCAACGGTGATGGGCATGGGCTCATGGCAGGAGCTGTCCAACCCGCGTGACCTGACCAAGATCTTCACCACTCCGGAGTATGCCGGCTGGCGTTCGCTGCGCGAATCGGAAGACTCGCGCTACATCGGCCTGACCATGCCACGCTTCCTGGCTCGCCTGCCCTATGGCGCCAAGACCGACCCGGTCGAGGCCTTCGCCTTCGAGGAAGATACCGACGGCGCCGACAGCAGCAAGTACACCTGGGCCAACGCCGCCTACGCCATGGCGGTCAACATCAACCGCTCGTTCAAGCACTACGGCTGGTGCTCGCGCATCCGCGGCGTCGAATCGGGCGGTGAAGTGCAGGATCTGCCGGCGCACACCTTCCCCACCGACGACGGTGGCGTGGACATGAAGTGCCCGACCGAAATCGCCATTTCCGACCGCCGCGAGGCGGAGCTGGCCAAGAACGGCTTCATGCCACTGCTGCACAAGAAGAACACCGACTTCGCCGCCTTCATCGGCGCCCAGTCCTTGCAGAAGCCGGCCGAGTACGACGACCCGGACGCCACCGCCAACGCCAACCTGGCTGCCCGCCTGCCGTACCTGTTCGCCACCTGCCGCTTCGCCCATTACCTGAAGTGCATCGTTCGCGACAAGATCGGCTCGTTCAAGGAAAAGGACGAGATGCAGCGCTGGCTGCAAGACTGGATCCTGAACTACGTCGACGGCGACCCGGCGCACTCCAGCGAAACCACCAAGGCACAGCACCCGTTGGCGGCGGCTGAAGTGGTGGTGGAAGAAGTCGAGGGCAACCCTGGCTACTACAACTCGCGCTTCTACCTGCGCCCGCACTACCAGCTCGAAGGGCTGACCGTGTCGCTGCGTCTGGTCTCGAAGCTGCCTTCGGCCAAAGGCGCCTGAGCCTGAACCGGGGCCGCTGCGCGCCCCGTCGCGGGGCAAGCCCGCGATAGGCTGCGCAGCAGCCCCGATAGAACTGCCAACCGACGCGAAATACCGAGGACATCATGGCTGTAGATATTTTCATCAAGATCGGCGACATCAAGGGCGAGTCCGCAGACAAGACCCACAAGGAAGAAATCGACGTGCTGAACTGGAGCTGGGGCATGTCCCAGTCCGGCAACATGCACATGGGCGGAGGCGGCGGTGCCGGCAAGGTCAACATCCAGGACCTGTCGATCACCAAGTACGTCGACAAGTCCAGCCCCAACCTGATGGCCCACTGCTCCAGCGGCAAGCACATCGACAAGGTCAAGCTGACCGTGCGCAAGGCCGGTGGCGAGAGCCAGGTCGAGTACCTGATCATCAACCTCGAAGAAGTGATCATCAGCTCGCTGAGCACCGGCGGCTCGGGCAGCGATGACCGCCTGACCGAAAACGTCACCCTGAACTTCGCCAAGGTCACCGTGGACTACCAGCCACAGAAAGCCGACGGTACCAAGGATGGCGGCGCCATCAAGTACGGCTGGAACGTGCGTCAGAACGTCAAGATCTGATAGCGCTGGCGACTGTTTCGCGGGCAAGTCGCAGCTGCGGCTTGCCCGCGAAGCAGTCGCCACGACCCCGAACCCTTGAAGGAACCCGACCGTGGTAGCCGACATCGCCGCCCGTGACCGCCTGCAACCCTCGCTGCTGGATCGTCTGACCGACGATGATCCCGGCAACCCGCAGGAAGCCCCGGACAAGCGCGTGCTGTCGCTGCAGCAGCTCAAGGCATCGGTACTGCGCGACCTGGCCTGGCTGCTCAACACCACGTCGCTGCTCGACAGCACCAGCACCTTGAACACTCCCGCAGGCAACTCGGTGGTCAACTACGGCCTGCCCGCCCTGGCCGGCAACTGCGCCTCGAACATCGAT
Source organism: Pseudomonas sp. NY15374 (assembly GCF_048068255.1). NCBI lineage: Bacteria > Pseudomonadati > Pseudomonadota > Gammaproteobacteria > Pseudomonadales > Pseudomonadaceae > Pseudomonas > Pseudomonas sp. NY15374. The sequence continues at coordinate 221,201 of NZ_JBLUPZ010000004.1, read as the reverse complement.
CTGCTGGCCCTGGAGCGCATCATCCACCAGGCCATTTCCACCTACGAACCGCGCATCCTGGCCCACACCCTCAAGGTGCGCGCCATGGTCGCCCCCGGCGAGATGAACGCCAACGCCCTGAGCTTCGAGATCGAAGGTGATCTCTGGGCCCAGCCTGCGGCGCTGCCACTACTGTTGCAGACCGACCTGGACCTGGAGTCCGGACAAGTGCACGTAGCCCCCGCCGAACGCAGGAGACGCGCATGAACCCGCGCCTGCTCGATCTGTACAACCAGGAACTGCGGCACATCCGCGAAAGCGCAGCGGAGTTCTCCCGCGAGTACCCGAAGATCGCCGGGCGCCTGACCTTGTCCGGCATCGACTGTGCCGACCCGTACGTCGAGCGCCTGCTCGAAGGTTTCGCCTATCTCACCGCGCGCGTGCAGCTCAAGCTCGACGCCGAGTACCCGACCTTCACCCACAACCTGCTGGAAATCGCCTACCCGCACTACCTGGCGCCGACGCCCTCGATGACCGTGGTGCAGCTGCAGACCGATCCTGACGAAGGTTCGCTCAGCGCAGGTTTCCCGCTGCCACGCGGCAGCGTATTGCGCGCCAACCTTGGCCGCGACTCGCAGACCCCATGCGAGTTTCGCAGCACCCAGGACGTCACCCTGTGGCCGCTGCAGGTGGCCCGCGCCGAATATTTCGGCAACCCTGGCACCGTGCTCGGCCGCCTCGCCGCCAGCGAACCCAAGGCCCGCGCCGCATTGCGGCTGACACTGCGCAGCGGTGCCGAGATCCCGTTCTCGAGCCTGCCGCTGACGCACCTGCCGCTGTACCTCAACGGTGCCGACGAAACGCCCTACCGTCTCTACGAACAACTGCTGGGCAACGCCTGTGCAGTGTTCGCCCGCCAGCCCGGCGCTGATTGGGTCGAGCGCATCCCGCTGGAGCACGCCCTGCGCCCCTGCGGTTTCGATGACAGCGAAGCGGCGTTGCCGGTGGTGCCGCAGGCGTTCCAGGGCTACCGACTGCTGCAGGAATACTTTGCCCTGCCACAACGTTTTCTGTTCGTCGATTTCGCGGGCCTGGAACGGGCAGTCAAGCGCTGCAACGGCCAGGAGCTGGAGCTGCTGGTGCTGTTCGAGCGTTTCGACTCGGCGCTGGAAAGCAGCGTCGGCGCCGAGCGCCTCGTGCCCTTCTGTACCCCGGCGATCAACCTGTTCCCCCGCCGCGTCGACCGCATCCACCTGACCGACAAGGTCAACGAACACCATGTGATCGCCGACCGCACCCGCCCCACCGACTTCGAGATCCACTCGCTGCAGCGCGTCACCGGTCACGGCACCGGTGCAGACCAGGAGTTCCTGCCCTTCTACGCCGTGCGTGACCCCTCGCGCTATGGCCGCGATCAGGCCTACTACATCGTGCGCCGCGAGCAGCGAGTGCTGTCGAGCGAACAGCGGCGCAACGGCACGCGCTCAAGCTACATGGGCAGCGAAACCTTCATCAGCCTGGTCGATGGCCAACAGGCGCCACACCGCCACGACCTGCGCCAGCTGGGCATCAGCGCGCTGTGCAGCAACCGCGACCTGCCGCTGTTCATGAGCGTCGGCGATGGGCGCAGCGACTTCAGCCTCGCCGACAGCGCACCCGTGTCTGCCGTGCGCTGCCTGGCCGGCCCCAGCCGACCCAAAGCCAGCCATGCCCATGACAACCGCGCCTGGCGCCTGATCAGCCAACTGTCGCTGAACTACCTGTCGCTGGCCGAGCAAGGCCAGGGGGCCGCCGCCCTGCGCGAGCTGCTGCGCCTGTACGGCGACAGCCAGGACAGCGCACTGCACCTGCAGATCGACGGCCTGCGCGAGGTCAGCAGCAAGCCCTGCACCCGGCGCCTGCCGATGCCCGGCCCGATCGTTTTTGGCCGTGGCCTGGAAATTACCCTGGAATTCGACGAGAACGCCTTCCGCGGCACCGGCGTATTCCTGCTCGGCGCGGTGTTCGAACGCTTCCTGACCCGCTACGTGTCCATCAACAGCTTCACCGAAACCGTGCTGCGCACCAGCGAGCGCGGCGAGATCATGCGATGGAAAGCCAAGCCCGGACGCAGGCCGACCCTGTGAACATACTCGAGGCCATGCAGGCCGAACCCTGGGAGTTCGACTTCTTCCAGGCGCTGCGTCGCCTCGAGGCCGAGCACCCCGAGCTGCCTCGCTTCGGTCACGCCCAGCGCCTGGCCGATGAGCCGGTGCGCCTGGGCCAGCGCCTGGATTGCAGCTTCGCCCCGGCCACCCTGGCCTCGGTAACGCAAGACGGCGAAGGGCCGGCGCGCCTGGAACAGTTCTTCTTCGGCCTCGGCGGCCCCAACGGACCGCTGCCGTTGCACCTGACCGAGTACATGCGCGAACGCCAGCGCAACCACGCCGATCACACCAGCAAGCGCTTCCTCGACATCTTCCATCACCGCCTGCTGAGCCTGTTCTACCGTGCCTGGGCCGAAGCGCGGCCAACCGTCAGCCACGACCGCCCCGGCGATGACTACTGGGCCGCGCGTCTGGCGGCCCTGAGCGGGCGCGGCCAGCCCGAACTGCAGGACCAGGGCCCGCTGCCGCATACCGCCAAGCTGCACTACTCCGGCCACCTCGCCGCACAGACGCGCTATCCGGACGGGCTGGCCAGCATCCTGGCGAGCTATTTCGGCGTGCCAGTGCGCATCGAGGAGTACGTCGGCCAATGGCTGGAACTGCCCGAGCGCAGCCGCCTCGGCGTGCACGCCAACCGCCTGGGCATGGACCTGTGCCTGGGCCGCTACGTCTGGGATCGCCAGCACAAGTTCCGCCTGTGCCTCGGCCCGCTGACGCTGGAGCAATACCACGCGCTGCTGCCGGGCGGGCAGGCGTTCATCGAACTGGCGGCCTGGGTCGCCGAGTACCAAGGCCACGAACTGGACTGGGACCTGAACCTCATTCTCGCGCGCGAGCACGTGCCCGCGCTGGAACTCGATGCCGGCAGGCGCCTGGGTTTCGACACCTGGCTCGGCCGTCCACAACACGATGCCAACGACCTCAAGCTCGCTCGCTACTACGCCGCGCAGCCGGTCAAACCGTCTTGCACAAGGAGTCAGGAACATGGGTGAAATCAGCCGCGCCGCGCTGTTCGGCAAACTCAACAGCGTCGCCTACAAGGCCATCGAAGCCGCCACGGTGTTCTGCAAGCTGCGCGGCAATCCCTACGTGGAGCTGGTGCACTGGTTGCACCAGTTGCTGCAATTGCAGGACAGCGACCTGCACCGTATCGTGCGCCAGTTCAACGTCGAGCCGGCGCGCCTGGCCCGCGACCTGACCGATGCCCTCGACCGCCTGCCGCGGGGCTCGACCTCGATCACCGACCTGTCCTCGCAGGTCGAAGAGGCAGTGGAACGCGGTTGGGTCTACGGCAGCCTCATGTTCGGAGAGAGCCAGGTGCGCACCGGCTACCTGCTGGTCGGCATCCTCAAGACCCCGAGCCTGCGCAATGCCCTGCTGGGTCTGTCGAGCGAGTTCGCCAAGCTCAAGGTCGAGGCCCTGAGTGAACGTTTCGACGAGTACGTCGGCGACTCCCCCGAGAACAATCTGGCCGCCAGCGACGGCTTCACTGCGGCAGCCCCGGGCGAAGCCAGCGGCGCCGTGGCCCCCGCGGCGATGGGCAAGCAGGAAGCACTCAAGCGCTTCACCGTCGACCTGACCGAACAGGCGCGCAGCGGCAAGCTCGACCCGATCGTGGGTCGCGACGAAGAGATCCGCCAACTGGTCGACATCCTCATGCGTCGCCGCCAGAACAACCCGATCCTCACCGGCGAGGCCGGCGTCGGCAAAACCGCTGTCGTCGAGGGCTTCGCCTTGCGCATCGTTGCCGGCGACGTACCGCCTGCGCTCAAGGACGTCGAGTTGCGCAGCCTGGATGTCGGCCTGCTGCAAGCCGGCGCCAGCATGAAGGGTGAGTTCGAGCAGCGTCTGCGCCAGGTCATCGAGGATGTCCAGGCCTCGCCCAAGCCCATCATCCTGTTCATCGACGAAGCCCACACCCTGGTCGGTGCCGGTGGCGCTGCCGGGACCGGCGATGCCGCCAACCTGCTCAAGCCGGCACTGGCCCGTGGCAGCCTGCGCACCGTGGCCGCGACCACCTGGGCCGAGTACAAGAAACACATCGAGAAGGACCCGGCACTGACCCGCCGCTTCCAGGTGGTGCAGGTCGATGAGCCGAGCGAGCCAAAGGCGCTGCTGATGATGCGCGGCGTGGCCTCGACCATGGAGAAGCACCATCAGGTGCAGATCCTCGACGAAGCGCTGGAAGCCGCGGTCAAGCTGTCGCACCGCTACATCCCCGCACGCCAACTGCCGGACAAGTCGGTGAGCTTGCTCGATACCGCCTGCGCACGCGTGGCCATCAGCCTGCATGCAGTGCCTGCAGAGGTCGATGACAGCCGCCGGCGTATCGAGGCGCTGGAAGTCGAGCTGCAGATCATCGCCCGCGAAGCCGCCATTGGCGTCGCCACCGAGCAACGCCAGACACAGGCCGACACGCTGTTGACCGAAGAGCGTCAGCGCCTGCTCGAGCTGGAAGGCCGCTGGGCCGAAGAAAAGACCCTGGTCGACGAACTGCTGGCCACCCGCGCCCAGTTGCGTGAGCAGGTCGGGGTGGTCGATCAGGAGGTCGATGCCCAAGGCAGCCATGAGCTGCGCGAGCGACTCGTCGACTTGCAGCAGCGCCTGAGCGCCCTGCAAGGCGAAAGCCCGCTGATCCTCCCGACCGTCGACTACCAGGCCGTGGCCTCTGTGGTTGCCGACTGGACCGGCATTCCGGTGGGGCGCATGGCACGCAACGAGATCGAGACGGTGCTCAACCTCGACAGTCACTTGGGCAAGCGCATCATCGGCCAGGACCACGCCCTGAAGATGATCGCCAAGCGTATCCAGACCTCCCGCGCCGGCCTCGACAACCCCAACAAACCCATTGGCGTGTTCATGCTTGCCGGCACCTCGGGCGTGGGCAAGACCGAGACCGCCCTGGCGCTGGCCGAGGCCATGTATGGCGGCGAGCAGAACCTGATCACCATCAACATGAGCGAGTTCCAGGAAGCGCACACCGTCTCCACTCTCAAGGGCGCACCGCCCGGCTATGTCGGTTACGGCGAAGGTGGCGTGCTGACCGAGGCCGTGCGCCGTCGCCCCTACAGCGTGGTGCTGCTCGACGAGGTGGAAAAGGCCCACCCTGACGTACACGAGATCTTCTTCCAGGTGTTCGACAAGGGCGTGATGGAAGATGGCGAGGGGCGCCAGATCGATTTTCGCAACACCCTGATCCTGCTCACCACCAATGCCGGCACCGAGCTGATCGCCGAAATCTGCAAGGACCCGCAGACCTTGCCCGAACCGGATGCAGTCGCCACCTTGCTGCGCAAGCCGCTGCTGGAGATCTTCCCGCCCGCGCTGCTCGGTCGCCTGGTGACGATCCCCTACTACCCGCTCAGCGACGCCATGCTCAAGGCCATCACCCGCCTGCAGCTGGAGCGCATCCGCAAGCGCGTGGAAGCTACGCACAAGGTCGGCTTCGCCTACGACGACGCGGTGGTGGACCTGATTGTCTCGCGCTGCACCGAGACCGAGAGCGGCGGGCGGATGATCGATGCGATCCTGACCAACGGCCTGCTGCCGGACATGAGCCGCGAGTTCCTCACCCGTCTGCTCGAAGGCAAGCCGCTGGCCAGCGTCAGCATCGGCGCGCGCGACAACGAACTGCACTATGACTTCAGCGCGGCCTGAGTCTCGCGCATACAGGAACATCCATGCTGTTCACGCAACTGACGCGCCTGGCGCAGATCAACAGCCCCCTGGGGCCGAACGTGCTGATCCTCAGCGAGATGGGCGGCAGCGAGGAGCTCGGCCGCCTGTTCGACTATGAGCTGCAGCTGACCAGCGACGATCCGGCCATCGACCTCAACCAGCTGCTGGGCAAACCCATGAGCCTGTCGCTGCAATTGAGCGGCATGGCTTCGCGTCACTTCCACGGCATCGTCGCGCGCTGCAGCCAGTCGGTCGATCGCGGGCAGTTCGCCAGCTACCGCGTCACCCTGCGGCCCTGGCTGTGGTTGCTGACGCGCACCAGCGACTGCCGGATCTTCCAGCACCTGAGCGCACCGCAGATCATCAAGCAGGTATTCCGCGACCTGGGCTTTTCGGACTTCGAGGATGCCTTGAGCCGCAGCTATCGCGAGCGCGAGTACTGCGTGCAATATCGCGAGACCAGCTTCGACTTCGTCAGCCGGCTGATGGAAGAAGAAGGCATCTACTACTTCTTCCGCCATGAGGAGGCGCGTCACGTCCTGGTGCTGGCCGACGCCTATGGCGCACACCAGAAGGCACCCGGCTACGAGTCGGTGCCGTTCTATCCGCCCGACGGCCAGCACCGCGAGCGCGACCACATCAACGACTGGCACCTGGCGCAAGAGGTGCAGTCCGGCTCGATGGAGCTCAACGACTACGACTTCCAGCGGCCCAGCGCACGCATCGATGTGCGCTCGGCCATGCCACGCCCGCACCAGGCCGGCGACTACCCGCTGTACGACTACCCCGGCGCCTATGAGCAGACCCAGGACGGCGAGCACTATGCGCGCACCCGTCTCGAGTCGCTGCAGAGCCTGCATGAACGCGTGGAGTTGCGCGGCAACGCCCGTGGTCTTGGCAGTGGTCACCTGTTCAGCCTCAGCGGCTTCTCCCGCCAGGATCAGAACCGCGAGTACCTGATCGTCGCCGCCCGCTACTACGTGGTGCAGGAGCGCCTGGAAACCGGCGGCGGCAGCGGCTCGGCGCAGTTCGAGAGCAACCTGAGCTGCATCGACGCCCAGCAGAGCTACCGGCCGGTATCGAGCACCCTGCGCCCGCTGGTCAAGGGTCCGCAGACTGCCGTGGTGGTTGGCCCGGCCGGCGAGGAGATCTGGACCGACCAGTACGGTCGGGTGAAGGTGCACTTCCACTGGGACCGCCACGACCAGTCCAACGAGAACAGCTCGTGCTGGATCCGCGTATCCCAGGCCTGGGCCGGGAAGAACTGGGGCTCGATGCAGATCCCGCGGATCGGCCAGGAAGTGATCGTCAGCTTCCTCGAAGGCGACCCCGACCGGCCGATCATCACTGGTCGGGTGTACAACGCCGAGCAGGCCGTGCCCTACGATCTGCCCGGCAACGCCACCCAGAGCGGCATGAAGAGCCGTTCGAGCAAAGGCGGCAGCCCGGCCAACTTCAACGAGATCCGTATGGAAGACAAGCGCGGGCAGGAGCAGTTGTATGTGCATGCCGAGCGCAACATGGACACGGTGGTGGAGCAGAATGAGACGTTGTCGGTGGGCGCCAGTCGAGTGCAGACCGTCGGCATGCTGGAAACCATCACCATCGGCCAAGACCGCATCCGGGCGGTGCGCCGTGACGACATGCTGATGGTCGGGGCGAGCAAGACCGACAGCGTCAGCACCAGCTACCTGATCGAAGTCGGCGAGAACCTGCGCCTGGTCTGCGGCAAGAGCGTGATCGAGCTCAACGCCAGCGGCCAGATCAACATCAGTTGCGAGCAGTTCAGCTTTCACGCCAGCAAGGATGGGGAAATCAACACGGACGGCACCCTCGACCTGAACGTCGGAAGCGGCGCACAGACTGCGCCGGACAAACAAGGGGTGAAGAAGACCATCGATGACGCGGTGAAAGCGCTTTTCCCGAATACAGGCAAGTAACGAGAACGACCATGAGCTACCGCCTCAACGAATTCCGTCTGGTCCTGCCCGACGCCGACGTACGCGATACCAGCATCAATATCCTGCGCTTCGAAGCCCTGGGCACTTCGCTGATCGTCAGCCGCAGCCTACTCGCCGAAGGCGAGACCCTGCAGAGCAACTTCGATGGCCAGTTGCAGCGCCTGCAACAACAGGTCAAGGACCTGCAATTTCAGCCGGCCCAGGCGCTTCGGGTAGGCACAGCGCAGGACATCGACGCTATCGAGTTGAGCAGTCAGTTCAGCAAGGGCCAGGAGAAGGTCTACCAGTATCAGCTCGCCCTGGTATTGCCCGGCACACGCAAGATGTTCGCGCTGAGCTACGTCAAGCCCACGCCGCTGGGGGCAGCGGAAGCGGCGCACTGGGCACGTCTGAAGCAGTCACTCGAATTCGACAACCTCGGTTGACCTGACCTATGTCCGACGCACTCTGGGCCGCACGCGAAGGCGACGCGCTGATGCATACCTCGATGATGGCCGATATCGTCGGAGGTGTGCTGGAGGTTGCCGCGAACATCGCCATCGGCGCCCTGGCCACGGCAGCGGTGGCAGCAGCGCTGGGCCTGACGGTGGCCACCGGCGGCCTGGGCTGCTTCGTGCTTGGCGCGGTGGTGGGGCTGGTGGTGGGCGTGGTGATGGCCAAGACCGGAGCGGACACCGGGCTCAGTCGATTATGCGAGGGCATCGGCAATGCCCTGTTCCCGCCAAGCGTACAAGCCAACATCCTCACCGGCTCCTCCGACACCAAGACCAACGGCAAGCGTGCAGCACGCGCTGCCGGAATCGTCACCGGCCCTGCGCAAGCCTTGGCAGCGGGTGGCGAAGGCGCGCCGGGAGCGGAGAAGGAAGAAAGCTTCCTCGACATGGCCAAGGGCTTCTTCTCCCAGATGTGGCGACCGACCGTCGCCAGCCCTGCCGCCAACACAGAGCAGGCCCAAGACGACAAGATCCTCTGCAGCAAGCATCCACCAATGCCCCCGCAATACCTGGCGGAGGGCTCGAGCAAGGTGCTGATCAACGGTCATCCCGCCTGTCGCAGCGGTGATCGCAGCACCTGCGAGGCGGTCATCGTCGATGCCGGGGAAATTTCCGAAAACGTGCGCATCGGTGGCGAGCCGATCGTCGTGCGTGAGATCCGTAGCGGCAAGACCCCGGGCATCGGCCTGGCCATCACCGCCCTGCTGATGCTGCGCGGGCGCGGTGGCAAGTTCTACAGCCGCTTCGGCTGCATGCTGGTAGGGGGTGTGACCACGCTGATCACCAGCGAAGTGACCGGTGCCCTGACCTCGGCAATTGCCGGCTCGCCGAATCCGGTCCACGCTCCGACCGGCGCCAAGGTGCTCGCTGACGACCTGGATTTGGACTTCAGCCTGCAGAGCCTGCTGCCGCTGGACTGGCAGCGCTCCTACAACAGCCGCGACGAGCGTCGCGACGGCCTGTTCGGCGCCAGCTGGAGCGTACCTTACGAAGTCTTCGTGACTGTCCAGGCCGATCGCCTGCTGTACAACGATGAACAGATGCGGGTCATCGACATGGGCCAGATCCCGCCAGGTGATGCCGTGTTCAGTGCTGCCGAGGGCCTGAGCGTACGTCATGCCCTCAATGGCGAGCTGCTGATCGAGGACATCGAGACTGGCCTCTATCGCCTGTTCGAGCCTGCACCGACGAACCCTTCACACCTGCGCCTGAGCAAACTGGGCGACCGCAACGACAACCGCATTCATCTCGACTACGACGATCAAGGGCGCCTTTCAGGTCTGCGCGACACCTTTGATCGCGTCTGCATCCAGCTCATTGCTCACGAGCGCTCGCCGCGACGCCTGGGTCGGATCGAACAAGTATTCGAAGACGGCAACCGCCAGACGCTCGTCAGCTACGGCTACGACCATCGCGGCGACCTGAACGAGGTGCGCGACGCGCTGGGCCAACTGCAGCGCCGATTCGCCTATGACGACGGCCAGCGCCTTATCGAACACCAGACTCCCGCAGGCCTGCGCTGCTTCTACGAGTGGATGCACAGCGAGGATGGCTGGCGGGTGTCACTGCACACCACCAGCGAGGGCGAGCGATACCAGTTTCGCTACGACATTGCCCAGGGTGTGACCGAGGTCACCGACAATCTTGGGCGTACCAGCATCCGTCACTGGAACCGCCAGTACCAGGTCGAACGTTATCTCGATGCGCTGGGCAACTGCTGGCAGTTCCAGTGGAACGACGAGCGCCAGTTGCTGGGTGCGACCGATCCGCTTGGCGGCCAGTGGCAGTATTTCTATGATGAGTCCGGCAACCTGGCCCAGACCATCGATCCACTGGGGCGAAGTGAATCGACCTTGTGGCTGGAACACTGGAGCCTGCCACGAGAGGAATGTGACAGCGCCGGGAATCGCTGGCGCTACCGTTATGACCAGCGCGGCAATTGCATCAGCGAAACCGATCCCTTGCACCAGGTGACCCGTTACCAGTACGACGAACGCGGGCAGGTCATCGTCATCACCGATGCCGCGGGGCGCCAGCGCCACCAGCGCTGGAACACCCGCGGCCTGCTGGTCGAGGATATCGATTGCTCCGGCTATCGCACCCGCTACGAGTACGATCGCCACGACTTTCCCTGCCGGATCACCGATGCCGATGGCGAAAGCACCACTTACACCTATGACGTGCTGGGGCGGATGATCGAGCAGGTCGAGCCCGATGGTCGGACCCACCGCTACAGCTACACCGTTGCCGGCCTGCTGTCGGCCTATATCGACCCGCTGGGGCACCAGACCCTCTACCACTACGATCGGCACGGCCAGTTGACCGAGCAGCGCGATCCGCTGGGCCGCAGCGTACGCCTGGGTTACGACCTGTTCGCCCGCCTGGTGACGCTGACCAACGAGAACGGCGAACACTACCGGTTCGAATGGGATGCTGCTGATCGCCTGCAGCGCCAGCACAACCTGGACCTGAGCAGCAAAGGCTATCGCTATGACGCGCTCGGCGAGCTGCTGGAAATCGACTGGCACCCCATACCTGGCAGCCCAGAGCCGGTGCTGCGGCACACCTATGTGCGTGATGCCGGCGGTCGGCTGCTGTCATTCACCACCGACGATGGCTGTACCGAGTATTGCTACGACGGCGTGGATCAGTTGCTTTCGGTCACCTTCACCGACACTCAGGGGCAGTCGGCCAGTGTCGCTTTCGAATACGACGGCCTTGGCCAACGCCTGGCCGAAATCACCGACGCCGGCAAGCTGCTGCATCGCTACGATGAACTGGGCAACCTTATCCAGACACAACTGCCCGACGGCCGTACGGTGAACCGCCTGTATTACGGCAGCGGTCACCTGCATCAGGTCAACATTGATGGCACTGTGGTCTGCGACTTCGAGCGCGATCGCCTGCATCGAGAAGTCAGCCGGACTCAGGGGCGCATGAGTTTGACCCGCGAGTACGATCGCTGCGGCCGCCTGCGCACCCAATTACGCCGCAACGCGCAGCAGCCGGCTCACGGTCCGGCGCCCTGGCAACAGCGTTTCGTGTTCGATGATCTGGACAATCTGGTCCAGCGCTACATCCAGCAACCCGGCAAGCAGCACCAGGTGCTGTTGCCGCACGATGCCAGCGGCCGGGTGATGGCCTGCCAGAGTGCCCTGGCCGGGCAGAACGAAAGCTTCCACTACGATCCCGCGGCCAACCTCACCGAGACGCCTGGCGTTGCAGTTCGCCACAACCAGTTGCAGCGCTATCGCGACAACCGCTATCGCTACGATGGCTTCGCTCGCCTCCTCGAGCGGCGCAGCAGCCAGTATGGATTGCAGACCTTCACCTACGATGCGCAAGAACGCCTGGTTCAGGTAGCGACCGTCCTTCACGGCAGGGAACGCAAGGTCAGCATGCACTACGACCCGCTGGGGCGACGCATTGGCAAGGACGAGCACGATGATCGCGGCAACCTGCTTGGCAGCACCCGGTTTCTCTGGGACGGCCTGCAACTGCTGGGCGAAACCCGCAACGGTCACAGCACCCTGTACCTGTATGGCGACGAATACGAGCCCATGGCGCGGGTCGACGGGCTGGGTGAACACCAGCAGATCCGCTACTACCAGACCGACCTCAACGGCCAGCCTGTCGAGTTGAACGATACCGACGGCCAGACCTTGTGGGAATGCGAGTATCGAACCTGGGGGGCCACCTTGAACGAGCGCAATACCGCTCCGTTCAGCGAACAGCAGAACCTGCGCTTCCAGGGCCAATACCTGGACCGCGAAACCGGGCTTCACTACAACCTGTTCCGCTATTACGACCCGCAGGTCGGGCGATTCACCCAGCCTGACCCCATCGGCCTGGAAGGCGGCATCAACCTGTACCAGTACTCGCCGAACCCATTCACCTGGATCGACCCTCACGGGCTGGACTGGAACTACATCCTGACCGACCGTAACGGCAAGGCTTACTATCACGGCCGGGCTTCCGACAAGGCTTCGCTGGAAGATGTGATGCGTCGCCATGGCAAGACCAAAGGCACCGACGGCTATCGTTTCAGGTATGGCGACCGTATCAACCAGGTCACGCCCCATGGCACGCCCAAAGACGTGGCACGCGGTATCGAGAACGCCGGCATCCGCGAACGCAAGCAGGTGCTCGGACGCAAGAATCCCAAGGTCCGCGGCAACAAGATCCACGGTATTTCCGATGCCAAGGCCAAGACGGTGCGCGGCAGACGCAGGATCAAGGCTGCCAAGACCTATCTGCGCAATTCGGGCGTCAGCAAGGTCAGTTCACTGCCGGTTCTGGCCAGCAAGGCGGCACCGAGAAAGGTCAACACGAGGACATGTGGCAAATGACGACAAGCAAGCAACTGGCGGCGATTCGCGAGGCGCTGGAAGATTACGAAGAAGGCGAAGCGATCGACCCGGTGCTGAAAAAGGCCGGGCTGGCACCTGCAAGCCAGAAGATGTCCCACGACCAGGTGGTGCAGTGGCTGCTGCAGGAGCGTGACAAGGCTGACAAGGCAAATATCGTCGCCCAGTTCCTGCACGGTGTGGAAACGAACCAGGCGCACCTGCGCGCCGGCCTTTCCTCACTCGCCAGCGCAACTCACTTCATGCAGCACCCGTTCAGCGTCGACAAGCAGCTCAACTGCCAGGTGTGCGGGGCCTTCGAGCATCTGGACATCGATTTCGTCCTGCTGAACCAGACACGCTACCTGTGCGGCAGCGTGCTGAGCGGCGATATCGCCGAGATGGCGTTCTTCCTGCAACAGGCCAACGCCATCGACAGCCCCCGCCCTGAGGCACTGCCGCTCACGACCCGCATCTTCGAGATGATCCGGGCGATGCCAGACAGCGCCAGGCCCAAGGATATGCTCAAGCAACTGCGCAAGCTCAAGGGCGTGAAGATGAGCGAAGAGGAAGCGCGCAGCTTTATCGATCTGCTGGGGCATTGCGCCATCCTGCAGACGCCCGAACACCCCGGGCTTTTGCAGCGTTTCACCAACCAGGGCCTGGCGCCGAGCAGCTCGCGCTCGTCGGACTGGAGCTATCCGGTGGATTTCTGGACCGGAGCAAACGGCGTGGACGCCGACGCGATGAAATATTGGTTCGGCGACTATCCGCAACTTTTGGCGCAATAGCCTTGAAACGAAACAGCCCCGGCAAATGCCGGGGCTGTTTCGTTACGCCAGATCAGTATCAGAAGATGCTGATCGGGTATTCGACGAATACGCGAACTTCGTTGCCGTCGTCGTTGTAGCCGTTTTGGCGCACAGCGTTGTTGGTACGCAAGAACGAACTACGCAGCTTGATCGAGAGGTCCTTCGCCGGGCCGTCCTGCACCACGTAGCGAACCTGGTTGAAGATCTCGCGCTCCTTACCCTCGCCGAAACCTTCCGGGTTCTTGAGGTTGCGGGTGTTGATGTTGTCACCCACCACGTAAGCCAGCTTGTAGGTCAGACCAGGGATGCCGAAGGCACCGAAATCCAGGCCGTAGCCCAACTGCCAGGAGCGCTCGTCTTCGGCGTTGAAGTCGGACCAGTACGAGTTGGCCAGGTAGATGGTCGAACCACCGTCGCCGACACCGCCTTCGTTCTGGTACCAGCCATAGTTGTAGCCGGTGCTGCCGGTGCTGCGCTGGTGGGCCAGCGTGAAGGAGTGCGGGCCATAGGCGTAGGTAGCCGCCAGGCTCCAGATGGTGTTGCGGTCGCCATTCAAGCCAGCTTCACGCACATACTTGTTGTCGATGTCCGACTTGTAGCCGTTGAAGTCCAGGGTCAGGGACTGGTCGGCCGCGATCGGGAAGACGTAGTTCAGGCCCAGGTAGTGCTTCTTCATGACATCTTCGTTGTCCGCGGTGTACAGCGACGCGGTGAAGTTGTCGGTGAACTTGTAGCTGCCGCCGAGCACGTTGATCGACTTCAGGCCACCGCCATCACGGCGCTCGGCACTCTTGCGGGCTTCCTGGGTGAAGCGGCCTGCATTCAGCTCCAGGCCTTTGATCTCCTTGGAGGTGATCATGGTGCCAGTGAAGCTCTCTGGCAGCAGACGAGCGTCGTCGTACTGCAGGACCGGCAGAGCCGGCATCTGGTCACCGTACTTGAGCACAGTGTTGGAGATGCGGAACTTCACCGCTGCACCACCACGAGCCAGGTTGTGAGGGGCGTTGGTTTTCTCACCGTCGAAGGTGGGGTCGGAGCGTTTGAAGAAGTCGACACCGCCACCCTGATTACGACCCTTGCCACCATCCAGACGCACGGCGTACAGACCGAAGGCGTCGACACCGACACCCACGGTGCCTTGAGTGAAGCCGGACGAGAAGTTGGCGATCACACCCTGGCCCCACTGGGACTGGTCGTTGGTGTGGTGCTTCTTGTCACGGTTGATGAAGGCGTTGCGCAGGAGGACGTTGGCGTGGCTGTCCTCGATGAAGCCCTTGCTTTCGGCCTGGTCGTTGGCCTGGGCCTGAGTGGCGGCGATGAGTGCCAGCGCTACCAGGCTGATCCTTGTATTCAACATGTTGTTTTCCTTATTACCGAATCAGAACGCTCTGCTACCTAAAACGCCAGGAACCAACGCCCCTTCGTAGGTTCGACGCTTGTATCCAAACTGAAAACCCCGCTCCTTTTGCAGGTAGCGGGCTTCGTCCGGCGCTCGGCCAACTGATGGCCGGCAGGCGTAGAGGCCGAATCCTAGCCGCGTGTGCTTCGCAATGTCAAAAAAACGTGAAATGAAGGTTGATATAACCAAATTAAAGGCCAGAGCTGGTGCAAAACTGTGCTGAATCGCAGAGCAGACAGTTATTCCCTCTCTTTTCTGTACTTTCGTACAGGCAACTCACTTCTGGTTGGCTTGACAAAAACACCTCGATAAAAGCGAATAATTACCAGTTACAATTTGATACATTCGTAAATACGCGCCTTTACAAATAGCCAAGCAAGAGCAAATAGCAAGCATTACCATTCGCATCCTTTTCATAACAATCTCTGCTGGATGCCTGCCGATGCTTGTCCCCTGCCGCTTGTCTCCCCTGTCTCTGGGCCTCTCACTGATGTTCAGCGCGGGCCTTGCCAGCGCTGCCACCACTACCCTGCCTGAGCTCTCGGTCACTGCCGAAAGTGAACGCGAGCGCGATAATCCGCGGGTCAAGGACGTCAGCACCGCCACCCGCACCTCGACGCCTGTGCGCTACGTCCCGCAGGCGATCGACACGGTCAAGACCGCCAACGTACTGGACTACGGCAAAAACAGCCTGGGCAAGGCACTGGAAGGCATCCCCAACGTCAGCAGCGGCGCCGACACACGCTTCGACAGCCTGCGTATCCGCGGCTTCGACGCCAGCAACGACTTCTATCTGGACGGCGTGCGTGATGACAGCCAGTACGTGCGCGACCTGCACAACATCGAGCGCATCGAGGTGCTCAAGGGCCCGGCAGCCGTGCTCTATGGCCGTGGCAGCCAGGGCGGCATCGTCAATCGGGTGAGCAAGGCGCCCGAGCATGGCCGGCGCTCGACCATCGAAGCCCAGGGCGGCAGCGAGGACCTGCGCAGCCTGTACGCCGATCTCAGTGCCGACCTGAACGACGACATCAGCGTGCGCCTGAACATGGGCAACCAGGACAACAACAGTTTCCGCGATGGCGTCGATGGCAACCGCCAACTGTTCGCCCCGTCGCTGAGCTGGCAACTGAGCCCCGACCTGAACTGGCTGGTGCAGTACGAATACAGCCGCTACAACCGCACCCCGGATCGCGGCATTCCTGGTGTCGGCGGTCGTCCGGCGGATGTCGGGCGCAGCACTACGTACGGCGACACGCAGCGCGACTTCATCGACGACAAGTCGCAGTCGCTACGCTCGCGCCTGAACTACCAGCTCGGCGACAACTGGCAAGTGCGCCATACCCTGAGCCTGTTCAAGCTCGACAGCGACTTCGACAACACCTACCTCACCGGCTACACCCCCAGCACCAATCTGGTGACCCGCCAGCGCTGGCAGCAGGACCTGAACACCCGCAACCTTTTCAACAACCTCGAGGCCGAGGGCGATGTCAGCACCTGGGGCCTGGAGCACAAGCTGCTGCTGGGACTGGAATTCGGCAATCAGCGCCGCGATCCGCGCCTGTACACCGCGCGGGCGGTGAGTGCCGGTGGCCAGGCGGTGCCGTCGCTGAACCTGAACAACCCCAACCGGCGCCTGCAACACAACGGTCCCATGGTGCCGTCGAGCTACAACCACACGGTGGTCGATAGCCGTGGCGTCTACCTGCAGGACCAGATCCGCCTCAACGACCAATGGCAGATCCTGGCGGGCGTGCGCTTCGACCAGTTCGAGGTGGAAACCACCAACAAGCTGCGAGGCATCTCGGAAAAACAGGACGACAACAGCACCAGCCCGCGCCTGGGCGTGGTCTATTCGCCGTGGCAGGAACATTCGTTCTATGCCTCCTGGAGCAAGACCTATTCCCCGGTCGGCGGCGGCCTGATCGGTATCACCCCCGGCGCTGCCGGCAACACCAACGAAACGGCTCCGGAGAACACCCGGCAGAAGGAAATTGGGGTCAAGAGCGACTGGTTCGACGAGCGCCTGAGCACCACCCTCGCCATCTACGAGCTGGAGCTCTACAACCGTCGCACCACCGACCCGGACAACCCTGGCATCACCATCCTCACCGGCCTGCAACGCTCGCGTGGCGTGGAGCTGACCGCCCAGGGCAATGTGGTCGGCAACTGGTACGTACGCGGCGGCATCGGCCTGCAGGATGCCATCATCGCCAAGGACAACAGCGGCCTGGAGGGTAACCGGGTAAACAACGTGGCGCGGCGCAACGCCAGCCTGTTCGTGACCTGGAAGCCGGAGCTGGGCTGGTACGCCGAAACCGGCCTGGTACTGGTCGGCGAACGCTACGCCGACAACCAGAACACCACGGTGCTGCCAGGCTATGGGCACTGGGATGCACTGGCCGGCTACCGCACCCACGACTGGGACGTTCGCGCTGCGCTGAACAACATCACCGACAAGACCTACTACAGCTCGGCGACCAGCGCCGCGCAGATCCAGTTCGGCGATCCGCGCAGCCTAGTGGTGACAGGCACCTACAGCTTCTGACCGATGGGCCCTATCCAGAACTGCGGCAACTAGGCTTCAATACGCGTTTTTTCCGGACACACCCAAGGATTCACCCATGGCTTCCAACACCAAGCAACAGAAACGCGCCAAGCGCGCCGCCTCCAAGGCCAAGCAGAACCGCATGGTCCGCGGCGGCCAGGCGGTCAAGGCCAGCGCTGGCGACAGCGCCAGTGTCGAGCAGGTGTACAACAAGGCCATGGAGTCCGGGAGCTATGACGCCCTGTTCGACAAGATGAAGGAGGCCCAGGAAACCAGCCTGGTGTCGATGATCTCGGTGTTCCTGGTCGATCCATTGCTGGCGCTGGTACTCAAGGGGCACAAGGAAGAGCACGCCACCGACTACATCGTCCTGGTGTTCACCGCTTACCGCGCCTGGCTCGATGGCGCCGATGAAGCGGCGACCATGGCCTGGCTGGAGAGCGACGAGTTCCAGGAAGCCTACGTGGCAGCGTCGGAGGCAGTGGCCAAGCAGCAGCAACAACAGAAGCAGTTCGGCTGAAGCTCAGCTTGCGCCCACAAAAAAACCCTCGGGTCGATCCCGAGGGTTTTTTTATGCCGCGCGATAACGATTACTGCAGGGAAGGCGCTTCGCCGGCTTCCTGCATGCGCTGCAGCTCCTGAGCGTACAGGGCATCGAAGTTCACCGGCGACAGCATCAGCGCCGGGAACGAGCCACGGGTCACCAGGCTGTCGAGGGTTTCACGCGCGTACGGGAACAGGATGTTCGGGCAGAACGCACCCAGGGTGTGGCTCATGGAAGCTGCATCCAGACCCGAGATCAGGAAAATGCCCGCCTGCTGAACTTCAGCGATGAAGGCGACTTCTTCGCCGTTCTTGACGGTAACCGACAGGGTCAGCACGACCTCGTGGAAGTCACCTTCCAGGGCCTTCTGGCGGGTGTTCAGGTCCAGCGCGACGCTGGGTTCCCACTGCTGGCGGAAGATCTGCGGGCTTTTCGGGGCTTCGAACGACAGGTCACGCACGTAGATGCGCTGCAGTGAGAATTGTGGGCTGTTCTCTTCGGCGGCGCCGTTGTTCTGTTGGTCAGTCATGGCAGATCCTTTTCTGAAAATGGTTGAAAGAGGCGTGAATCAGGCCTCGAGCAGGGCGTCGAGCTTGCCCGAGCGCTCCAGCGCAAACAAGTCATCGCAACCGCCAACGTGGGTGCTGCCGATCCAGATCTGCGGCACCGAGGTACGCCCGGCCTTCTGCGCCATCTCGGCGCGCAGCTGCGGCTTGCCGTCGACACGGATTTCCTCGAACGCCACCTGCTTGCTCGCCAGCAGTTGCTTGGCGCGCATGCAGTAGGGGCAGTAGTCGCTGGAGTAGACGATGACGGGCTTCATATCACTTCACCAGGGGCAGGTTATCGGCTTTCCAGCTGGACACACCACCGCTGAGCTTGGCAGCGGTGAAGCCAGCCTTGAGCAGCTCGCGGCAGATGGTGCCGGACTGCTGGCCCATCGCATCGACGATGATCAGGGTCTTTTCTTTGTGTTTTTCCAGCTCGGCAATGCGGCCGATGACTTTGTCCTGCGGAATGTTCAGCGCCCCGACGATGTGGCCGGCGGAGTATTCCTTGCTTGGACGGATATCGATCACCACGCCCTTCTCGGCGTTGACCAGCGCGGTCAGTTGGCCGTTGCTCAGGCTCTGGCCGCCGCGGCGGATTTCATTGACCAGCAGCAGGATCAGCAGGACGAAGAAGATCGCAACCAGGATGAAGTGATCTGTCGCGAATTGAATCAGGTGAGCAACCATCAGGGGTGTTCCAGGCGATTGAAAATGCCGGCCAGTATACACAGCCACCCATGCCCGCCAAAGCCCGCCGGGCCGGCTCGGAAACAGCCTTCATCTGCAACCCGTCGGGACGCTGGTCGTACGAACCGACGAATATTCGCCGTCGCTGGCCGATTTGCCCTAAAATGCGTGTCTTTATCATCTTTGAACAACCGTGAGTTTGATTGATGACGAGCACGCCCAAGCCCCTGGTCCTGATCATCCTGGATGGTTTCGGTCACAGCGAAAGCCCCGAATACAACGCCATCTACGCCGCCAACACACCGGTCTATGACCGCCTGCGCGCCACCCAGCCGCATGGCCTGATCTCCGGTTCCGGCATGGATGTCGGCCTGCCGGACGGGCAGATGGGCAACTCCGAAGTCGGTCACATGAACCTCGGCGCCGGCCGTGTGGTGTACCAGGACTTCACCCGGGTCACCAAGGCCATCCGCGACGGCGAGTTCTTCGAAAACCCGGTACTCACCGGCGCCGTGGACAAGGCAGTTGCAGCCGGCAAGGCCGTGCACCTGCTGGGCCTGCTCTCCGACGGCGGCGTGCACAGCCACCAGGACCACATCGTCGCCATGGCCGAACTGGCCGCCCAGCGTGGCGCCGAGAAAATCTACCTGCACGCCTTCCTCGACGGCCGCGACACCCCTCCGCGCAGCGCCCAGTCGTCCATCGAACTGCTCGACGCGACCTTCGCCAAGCTGGGCAAGGGCCGCATCGCCAGCCTGATCGGCCGTTACTACGCGATGGACCGTGACAACCGCTGGGACCGCGTCAGCGCCGCCTACAACCTGATCGTCGACAGCACCGCCGAGTACAGCGCAGACAGCGCCGTGGCTGGGCTGAAAGCAGCCTATGCACGCGATGAGAGCGACGAATTCGTCAAGGCCACGCGCATCGGCGAGGCGGTCAAGGTCGAAGACGGCGACGCGGTGATCTTCATGAACTTCCGCGCCGACCGCGCCCGTGAACTGTCGCGGGTATTCGTCGAAGCCGATTTCAACGAGTTCCCCCGTGCGCGCCTGCCGAAGCTCGCTGCCTACATCGGCCTGACCCAGTACTCGGCGAAGATCCCCGCCCCCGCGGCCTTTGCCCCAGCCAGCCTGAACAACGTGCTGGGCGAGTACCTGGCCAAGAACGGCAAGACCCAGCTGCGTATCGCCGAGACCGAAAAGTACGCTCACGTGACCTTCTTCTTCTCGGGCGGACGTGAAGAGCCGTTCGAAGGCGAAGAGCGCATCCTCATTCCGTCGCCGAAGGTCGCCACCTACGACCTGCAGCCTGAAATGAGCGCGCCGGAAGTGACCGACCGCATCGTCGAGGCCATCGAGCAACAGCGTTATGACGTGATCGTGGTCAACTACGCCAACGGCGACATGGTCGGCCACACCGGCGTATTCGACGCGGCGGTCAAGGCCGTCGAGGCGCTGGACGGCTGTGTCGGGCGCATCGTCGAGGCGCTGGACAAGGTCGGTGGCGAAGCGCTGATCACCGCCGACCACGGCAACGTCGAGCAGATGGAAGACGAGTCCACTGGCCAGGCGCACACCGCGCACACCACCGAGCCGGTACCGTTCATCTATGTCGGCAAGCGCAGCGTGAAAGTCCGTGACGGCGGCGTGCTGGCCGATGTGGCGCCTACCATGCTCAAGCTGCTGGGGCTGGAGAAGCCTGCCGAAATGACCGGAACATCGATCCTGATCGACGCTTGAGACTGCGCGTTGGGGCCGAGACGCAGCGCACCCTGACGTGATTTCCGGACAAACGCCCCGCCGCACCCGCAGCGGGGCGTTTTTTTTGCACGCTCAGGCGGGCATACTAGGCCAGTCTCCATCCCTGGTACGCCCGATTCCATGCGCCGCGCCCTCATACTCCTAGCCCTGTCATGCCTGCTCAGTCCGGCGTTCGCCGACGAGCGCGCGCAGACCCAGCAACAACTGGACGCCACTCGCCAGGACATCGCCGAGCTCAAGAAAATGCTGGGCAAGCTCCAGGAAGAGAAAGCCGGCGTGCAGAAAGACCTCAAGTCCACCGAGACCGATATCGGCAATCTCGAAAAGCAGGTGGAGGGTCTTCAGCAAGAACTAAAAAAGACCGAGGGCGAGCTGGAGCGCCTTGACCATGAGAAAAAAAAACTCCAGAGCGCCCGCGTTGAACAGCAACGACTGATCGCGATCCAGGCCCGCTCCGCTTATCAGAACGGTCGCGAGGAATACCTCAAGCTGCTGCTCAACCAGCAGAATCCCGAGAAGTTCGCTCGCACCCTCACGTACTACGACTACCTGAGCAAGGCACGCCTGGAACAACTGCGCACCTTCAACGAAACCTTGCGCCAGCTGGCCAATGTCGAACTGGAAATTTCCGGCCAGCAGGAACAGCTGATGGCCCAGCGCGCCGACCTCGACAGCCGCCGCCAGGCACTGGAGGCCGAACGCAGCAAGCGCCAGCAGGTACTGGCCAAGCTCAACAGCGACGTCAAGGATCGCGACCAGAAGCTCCAGGCCCGCGAACAGGACCAGGCCGACCTCGCCAAGGTGCTCAAGACCATCGAGGAAACCCTCGCCCGCCAGGCCCGTGAAGCCGAAGAAGCGCGGCAGAAGGCGCTGCTGGCCAAGCAGGAAGAAGAGAAGCGGCGCAAGGAACAGGCGCTGGCCGACGCTCGCCGCGACGAGCCGCAAGAGCCGCCGAAAAAGGCCCGCACCGTACTCGGCCCGCTGGTGTCCAGCGATGGCGCCAACTACGGTGGTGCATTTTCCGCCGCCCGTGGAAAACTTCCATGGCCAGTCAATGGTCGATTGCTGGCACGCTTCGGCGACACGCGAGGCGGTGATGCGCGTGCCAAGTGGGACGGCGTGATGATCAGCGCCAGCGCCGGCACTCAGGTGCGCGCCGTACATGGCGGGCGTGTGGTGTTCGCCGACTGGTTGCGCGGCGCTGGACTTCTGGTCATTCTCGACCATGGTAATGGCTACCTGAGCCTGTACGGCCATAACCAGAGCCTGCTCAAGAGCGCCGGCGACATCGTCAAGGCCGGGGAAGCCATTTCTACCGTCGGCGACAGCGGCGGCCAGGACAGCGCAGGTTTGTACTTCGCGATTCGCCAGCAGGGCCGGCCCACCGACCCTGCGCAATGGTGCCGAGGCTAGGCACCGCAACATTTACGGTCAGGCCCGACGGTGGGCCGCACCGATGCTCCCACGGGAGCACCTACAGGATCAGGAGTTCGTTCGACATGCTGCACTCGTCTCGCCTCACCCAGCTGGCCCTGACCATAGCTCTGGTCGTCGGCGCGCCCCTGGCCAGCGCCGCAGAGCCGGTCAAGCCCGCCAAGGCGGCTGCCGTGCCGGCCACCGAGGTGACGGCCAAGGCGCCGCTGCCGCTGGACGAACTGCGCACCTTCGCCGAGGTCATGGACCGCATCAAGGCAGCCTATGTCGAGCCGGTGGACGACAAGACCCTGCTGGAAAATGCCATCAAAGGCATGCTCAGCAACCTTGACCCGCACTCGGCCTACCTCGGCCCTGAAGACTTCCAGGAGCTGCAGGAAAGCACCAGCGGCGAGTTCGGCGGCCTGGGCATCGAGGTTGGCATGGAGGACGGCTTCGTCAAGGTGGTCTCGCCCATCGACGACACTCCGGCCTCACGCGCCGGCATCGAGGCGGGCGACCTGATCGTCAAGATCAACGGCGCCCCGACCCGTGGCCAGACCATGACCGAGGCCGTCGACAAGATGCGCGGCAAGATCGGCCAGAAGATAACCCTGACCCTGGTACGCGATGGCGGCACGCCCTTCGATGTGACGCTGGCCCGCGCGGTCATCCAGGTCAAGAGCGTGAAGAGCCAGTTGCTCGAGAACGACTACGGCTATATCCGTATCACCCAGTTCCAGGTCAAGACCGGCGAAGAGGTCGGCAAGGCGCTGGCCAAGCTGCGCAAGGATAACGGCAAGAAGCTGCGCGGCCTGGTCCTGGACCTGCGCAACAACCCCGGCGGCGTCCTGCAGTCGGCAGTGGAAGTGGCCGACCACTTCCTCACCAAAGGCCTGATCGTCTACACCAAGGGCCGTATCGCCAACTCCGAGTTGCGCTTCTCCGCCGACCCGGCCGACGCCAGCGAAGGCGTACCGCTGGTGGTACTGATCAACGGCGGCAGCGCCTCGGCTTCGGAGATTGTCGCCGGTGCCCTGCAGGACCAGAAACGCGGCGTGCTGATGGGCACCGACAGCTTCGGCAAGGGCTCGGTACAGACCGTGCTGCCACTGGCCAACGACCGCGCACTGAAGCTCACTACCGCGCTGTACTTCACCCCCAACGGCCGCTCGATCCAGGCACAGGGTATCGTGCCGGACATTGAAGTACGCCAGGCCAAGCTCACTGCAGAAGCCGACACGGACAACTTCAAGGAAGCCGACCTGCAGGGTCACTTGGGCAACGGCAATGGCGGCGCCGATCGTCCGACCGGCAGCAGCAAGCGTACCGAGCGCCCGCAGGACAACGACTTCCAGCTGAGCCAGGCGCTAAGCCTGCTCAAGGGCCTGAACATCACCAAGGGTGATTGATAACCACCATGCGTTTTCTGCTGTTCACGCTGTTCTGCCTGCTGGCCGGTACCGCACATGCGGCACCGGCCAAGGCCTACATGAGCATCATCATCGACGACCTGGGCCAGAACAGCGAGCGCGACAGCCGAACCCTCGCCCTGCCCGGGCCGGTCACCATGGCGATCATGCCCGACACCCCGCACGCCACCGACTTCGCCCGCCAGGCCCACAAGGCCGGGCGTACGGTGATCCTGCACATGCCCATGGACCCGGCCACCGGGCCCTATGCCTGGCATCCGGGGCTACCCATCGAGGAGCTGGCACGACGCCTCGACGCCGCGCTGCTCAAGGTGCCCTTCGCCGCAGGCATCAACAACCACATGGGCAGCCGCATGACCGCACAGCGCGACGCCATGGCCTGGTTGATGGGTAACCTGCAGGGCCGCGAGCTGTTCTTCGTCGACAGCCGCACCAGCGCCGCCACGGTGGCGGCGGCCGAGGCCCAGGCAATCGGATTGGCGCACGTCTCGCGGGATGTATTTCTGGATGACGTACGCACAACCGAAGCCATCGCCGGCCAATTGCGCCAAGGCATCGAGCTTGCCCGCAAGCAAGGTTCAGCGGTGCTGATCGGCCACCCCTACCCGCAGACTCTCGAAGTGCTCGAACGAGAGATGCCCGGGCTCAAGCGCCAGGGCATCGAGTTGATCGAACTGCGCCAGATGATCGCCGAACGCAGCAACCAGGCCATGTCGGCGCACGGTCGCAACGGTCGCTACAGCAACCGTTGATCGCTTGGCCGTTCAGAGCGCCTACAGGCTGTTGAAGGGAATGATGTCCTTGGCCTGGGCGTAGGTCAGGTTGCCCCGGTAGATGCTCAGCACCTGCCCCTCGCTCGCAGCCCTCATCTGCTCCCTGTAGCCCATCTTGCGCTGGCTCCAGAGCTTCAGATGGCCTTTGCCGAATGCCGTGGGCGCCGCCTGTGAGTCGGCGAAGTGGAAGTGCGCGGCCCACAGGGGCCGGCCTTTACTGTCGCCAGGTGACTTGAGCAGATTGATGCGGTATTCATCCAGATAGCCATCTGAAACCTGCTTGCGCGGCCCCACGTACTCAACCGTGATCAAGCCTTGCTGATGGAGAAAGCTCAGACCCCGGGCAGCGGGATAGCGCGTCTTGGTATAAAGCTCGATCAGGCATTCGCGCTTCTGCTCGCGCAACCGGATCACCGCGTCATCCAGGCGGCCTAACAGGCTGTCGGTGCTATCCGCGTCCGCCAATTGCTCGCGCAACTCCAGTACTTCAGCGATCTGCGCATCAAGCATCGAGATCAACCCGCTGTCCTGCGCGTCATTGCTTACCAATGCCTTGGCCTGCTCGATGACGCTCTCGTTTTGCGCCAATATGCCTTCGGCCAGTTCACGGCTTTTCCTCTCGAATTCCGGCGTCGAGGTCCGCGACTGCGACTCAGGCTCCGTGCTCTCGACCTCCTCTAACCAGGTCCCGCCTACCTTTTGAAACCGGTGCTGGATCTTGGTGCTGAACGCGCCCTTGACCTGCAATTGCGCCTGCCCATCGAGCATCACCTCTGTACCTAGCACTGTCTGACCTGCAAGGGTCCGCGCCACTTGCAGTACCCGCAGTGGATAAACCATTCGGCGCGAGGCCTGGGTTTGTCCGGAAGCTTGCTCACGCATGGCTTCTACCAGCGCATCGCCTGCCATCTTCTTCAGGCTCACCATCTGCTCTCTGTAGGCTGCCAGGCGCTGGGTATCGACCAGCCCGCTGCCCAGCTTGCTGATGCGGTCGCAGTTGAGAATCGCCGCCAGATACTCATCCCAGGCACCTTGCAGCACCTCGATGCGCTCGGCGATAGGCAGTTCGCAGAACATCGACAGATGGTGGGCATTTGCGGCTACACGCAAACGGTAGCTGGCAATCGCGTCGCGGAAGATCGTGTAATGCTGGCTGGCGGCACCCTCCTCGAAGCGAAGTGCCAGTTCGGCCAGGCTCATCGCCTGGAAGAAGCGAATCATGACCGTAGAAGTCTTGCGCGAGGCGATGACCTGAGCGACGGTGACCGAGCCCCTGCTCGATTGGATCTTGATATCGATATCGCTGACCGCCAGCACATGATCCATTTGGTTTGAGACCTCCATGATCCTTGGTTGGTCCAGGACCATGCCCTCGAGCAACTCTCGACACTTGGCATAGAGAACCGCGCGGTTTTCTGGCGTAGCTCCGCTCAGGTTGCGGACGATCTGGTCATACTCGCGGAAACTACCCACAGCCACCGCTTCATCCAGAAGGAACAGGCCATAGCCAATCAAGTCGTGACGTGCATTCGAAAGGGCTTGTCGCAGGTCCCTGCCATGGGCGGTTGTGCGCGTATAGTTGGGGTTATCCAGCAGCTCGACAATGCTCTGCTGCGCGCTGGCTTGGTGCTCGAACATGGAATAGACCAGCTCGACACGCTGCCGGCGCAGGTCCTGCATCGCGCGCAATAGCTCATCGCGCTTTGCTGTGTACAGTTCGGACAACGTCTTGAATCGGGAGAGGTCTTCCGGGTTCGTGGGAGGAGGTTGGTTCAATGTTTCCTCCAGCTTCACGATCTTGGCCCGCAGCTCCTGGATCTGGCTGTTCTGTCTCAGGTACTCAGGAATCGGCTTGTTTGCCTCAAGCAAATGATGCTCCACCTCTTCCAGCGACTTTTGGATCGTAGCGGCAATCTTCTGGCGCAGCCGTTCCTGCGCAGCGCTGCGTCCACGCCCACCGCCCCCCTGCAACCGTGTATCGATGCGCCAGCCACCGCCATCGTTGTGCAGGCAAGGTCCTGACGTCAGGTCAGGCCCCACGATTCTCACCACCCCTTCATGGAGAACGACCTGATAGACCTCTTGCCCCAGCTTGACGTAGTACCTGCCCTCGACGGCAGTCAAGCCCGCCGTTGCGCCTTGCGTGTCGGGCGCGTGTCCAGCCAGCGATACCTCGACCGCCAATTCGCGCACGCGACTGCGTTGAGAAGCCGAAAGTCCGTTGAGGCCGCCAGCCCCACGCCACGAAAAGTCCAGGTGTGTCTGCGTGGTGCCGTACAAGTCACGCACCAGCCCCGCAGGCTTGCGTTCAGGCTCCGGCAGCGGGTGAAGCGCTACGTCCTGCGCCGCGGGCAGTTCTTCGAGCGACGTAACATCGTACTGCGGCCCCAGCACAGTGTTCCTGGGGGTCTGCAGATGGATCAATGCCATCAAGGTATTGTTCAAAAGGTCGATCACGGCCTGAATGCGTTCCCCCGTGCTGTCACTGCCAAGCCCCTGTACATCGCTGGCCAGGCTGCGGATGCCCATGTACAGCCAGGCAATCGAAACCACCGGGCCTGGCAGCACAGGCAATACCGCATTGAGCAGCTCCCAGCCAAACGCGATCACTACCCCCCACCGCAACTCGCTGTTGCTCACCGCCGAACGGTCGGCCAGCTCGACCAACACCTGATGCCGCGCCTGGAACATCCGTGCGTCGATGTCCTGCTCCCAGAATTCCAGCGCCAGTTGAGCAGGATCAGGCTTGTCCAGTGGACTGAAGGGGTCGAACACCCAGTGCGGCAGGTGAGGTTCGTTGAATCCCCCATTGTCGTAGACAGGACGCTCGCTCTGATCCATCCACATCAGCGCGAGGTTCTGTAGTTTGCCAGGCTTGCGGATGGCCCCCATCAAGGTATCGACGTCCTTGAAGACATGGACCGCGCCGTCTGTGTACACAGGGCAATACAGCACACCCTGGCCGGAGTCGACGATTTCAATGACATAGAAACCGTGCACTCGATCCACTTTCTTCGAGGTCGGAGAACGCCTGAAGGCCAAGGGTGCAATTCTCACCCCGGCCGCTTGCGCGTCTCCATCGCGACAGAAGCGGGCGACTGCACCATAGGCAAACGTATCCAGGCGATTGACCACCACCGCCCGAGCGGTATCGAACATCAAAGTGATACGCCATTGGCGACCGAAACGGGCGGTACGTTCGGCGTTGTCGGTGGCATCGGCGAGCAGGTCGTTGACGTAGGTCGGGTAGGTACCGCCGATATCGACGCGTGCGACCAGTTCACGGATGTAATCGACATTCATCCAGTCCATGATCAACTGTTCATTACGGTGGGCGATGTGTGTCACCACGCCACCCTGCGAAGCAGCCAGCCGACTGATGGCCAGCTCGGCCAGGGTCAAGGTACGGCTGTCGATCTTTTGCCCAAAACCCAGGCCATGACCGTCGCTGACAAAGGTGTCGATGGTCAGGAGCAGATCATCGGCAAAGTAGTTGGCATCGACTGGATGATCGGCAAGCATTTCCTCGCGAAGACGACGGGCTGCATAGGTGTGCAGATCATCCACCCCTTCCATGGCGCGCTCACCACCGTCACTCCCCTGCAACAGCGTCAGATCGAGCATGGCCTGCAAATAGGTGGCCTGCCCCTCAGCCCCGGCCCTCCGAATCCCAGCAGGTAGCGACAGGGCAACCGGCTTGGCAGGCACATTGCTGCGCTGAGCAAAAAAACGCGAGGGGTCAAAGGCACCATCGACCCGGCGCTCCAGCTCGGCGACGCTATCAGCCGCCCCCCAGCGCACACGCGACTGACGCTCGAGCAGGACCTCCAGCAGCAACCCGCTTTGCAGGGCGAACGCATCCCCCTCCGACGTGAAACCACTCCAGCTCATACGATCGAACTCGCAACGCCGCGCCATCTGCAACTGCAGCCCTCGGCCGAAGGCACTCAGTGACTCGAAGCTACGCACCTCTCCATCCGGCTGGCACCAAAAGACCAGCGGACGAGGTGTGTCGAGGGTCGTCACCAGTAAGCCGGGCAACAGTTCACTGCTTTGTCGATCGCCCAAGTGCATCTGCACGCGAACGGCCTGCACCTCGACGTTACGCGTGTTCCCCAACAGCAGTTGGCGCAGGCAGGCGCGCTCGGCCTCCTCAAGGTCAGCCTCGTCCAGGCCTTGCAGCAGGCTGGCACGCAGCACTTGCTGCAACCAGAGATCCCGGTTGCCCTGGCCGTCGCCATTCCAGTAGCCGATCTGCGCCTGCTGCAGATAGTGGGGCAACAGAGGCAGCATCTTGTCGAGCGGTTCGACCAGCTTCTCGGGCTTGATCAGGTCTCCATCACTGGTTTCGAAGGGCGACTTGATGGCGAAGAGGCGTTGGTACGGATTCAGGCTCAGCGCATAAGCGCCCATGCTGGCGAAATCCACGCGCTTGCCATCGAGCACCAACTGCAGCAGATGGTCGATCAGCAACTCAGTGCGGTAGGTGTCATCTGCGGTGGAGCAAAGCAGCGAGAGTGGCTGTGCAGAAGTCATCTCGGGGCGATGAATCGCGATCAGCGGATACTGCTCGACGATTATCTTCATGACCTGCTGGTCGAGCACTTCGCGCAAGGTCGGTCGATTAGCGAACTGCGCAGCGACTGCGCTGTACAGGTCGTAGGGTGGGTAACTCACGGAGGTAGTAGACATGCTCAAGGCTCGTTGTGAAATGAAGCCAAAGCCTCCGCGCCAGTCGATATCACTGGGAGGTACATAATGCTTTTGCGCACCGGTTGACCATGGGCAACGGCAATCGCCGGTCCGCCCCAACGTGACCGCCCGCTGAAGAAAAAAGGGCCCTGTCATTCGACAGAGCCCTTTTCCCAACGATACGCCGCCTAAGCGATCAGCTGTAGACACGCCCCAGCAACTGGCGGTGGCTTTCGAACTGATCGAGCACATCGCGCACGATCTGCTCAGGCAGGAAGCCCATCAGGTCGTACTCCTGGCTGCCGTTGTGCAGGTACACCTCGGCGCGGTAGAAGCGCTGGCGCACTTCTGGTTCGCCCCCGGCAGACGCCTCGCTCGGTGCCGCCAGGTAGCCGTCCAGGCTGACTTCATAAACGAACGGGTTGCCCTCTTCCATCATCACCCGCACGCCCATCATGTTGCGCGACTGACCGACACGGGTCTCCACCTCGAAGCCCAGGGCGCGCAGTTGTTCCGCCGCCTCCTTGAGGGCCGGGCTGACCTGTTTGTCCATGAAGCGCTGCACCACCGCCTGGGTCGGCTCAAGCTCCAGTTGCGTGAGGCGCTCGCTGAAGCCGCGACGGCCACGGGCAGCCAGCTCCGCGCGCTCCTGCTCGACCGCGACATCCTGCTTCATCGCCTTGTACAGGCCGAACATGAACAGCACCAGCACCACCGAGAACGGCAGGCCGGCCAACACCACCATGGTCTGCATGGCTTCGAAGTTGCCGGCGAACAGCAGACCGATGGTAACCAGGGTGATGATCACCGACCAGAACACCACCATCCAGTGCGGCGCATCCTCGTCGACCTGGCCGCCTTTGCACGAAAGGTTGGCCATCATCACCGCGCCCGAGTCGGCTGGGGTGAGGAACAGCACGAAGCCGACGAACACCGCCACACCGATCACGATCTTGGCCGCCGGGAAGTACTCCAGCAACTGGTAGATCGACATCGAGGGCTGCTCCAGCGCTGTCTTGCCCAGCTCAACGGCGCCCTGGTTGATCACCAGGTCCAGCGCGGTGTTGCCGAAGATCGACAGCCACGCCAGGGTGAAGCCCAGCGGGATCAGCAGCACGCCGCTGACCAGCTGGCGCACGGTACGACCCTTGGAGATACGGGCGATGAACATGCCGACGAACGGGCCCCAGGAGATCCACCAGGCCCAGTAAAACACGGTCCACAGGCCCAGCCAGCGCTCGGACTTGCCGGCCTCGCCTTCATAGACATACAGGTCGAAGGTCTTGAGTACGATGCCGTTGAGGTAGTCGCCGACGTTCTGCACGAAGCCGTTGAGCAGGTGCAGGGTATTGCCGCCGAGCAGGACGAAGATCAACAGCCCGCTGAACAGCATGATGTTCAGGTTGGACAGGCGGCGAATGCCGTTTTCCACACCCGAGACCGCGGCTACGGTGGCCACACCGGCCATCACCAGAATGACCACCAGCAGATTGGTCTTGCTGTGATCCATGCCGAACAGGTACTCCAGGCCCGAGGAGACCTGCATCGAGCCAATACCGAGGTTGGTCACCAGGCCCAGCAGGGTGACGAACATGCCGAAGATGTCCACGGCATTGCCGGCCGCGCCCTTGACCCAACGCTCACCGACCAGCGGGTACAGCGCCGAACGCAGCGCCAGCGGCTGGTTGTGGCGGTAGGCGAAGTAGCCCACGGCCAGACCCACCAGGGCGTAGATCGCCCAACCGTGCAGGCCCCAGTGCAGAAAGGTCAGTTGCAGGCCCTGGCGCGCAGCCTCGAGGCTGGCAGGGGTGCCTTCCGGCGGATTGAAATAGTGGTCCAGCGGTTCGGATGCGCCGAAATACAGCAGCGAAATGCCAATACCGGAGGAGAACAGCATGCCGGCCCAGGCGCCGTAGCTGAAGTCGGGCTGGTCGTCCTTGCCGCCCAGCTTGAGCTTGCCGTAGTCGGAGAAGGCCAGGTAGACGACGAACACGAGGTAACCGCAGATCACCAGCATGTAGTACCAGCCGAAAGTGCGCGTCAGCCATTTTTGGGCCACGCCCAGCACCTGGCCGGCGGTTTCGGGTACAGCGATAAGCAAGGCAGTCAACGCGAGGACCAGCAGCGCGGAGGTGAGGAACACCACGCGGTTGACCCGAACCCTCTCGGCGGGGGGCTTTGTCAGGGAGGCAGAACTCATTGCACGAATGCTCCGGGCAGTACGGCTGTGGAGGCTAATCAGTCATTTCCCGCGCAATTGGTGCAATAGCTCCACTGCGTCAGGTGTTATAAAAGCACCTTGGAAACCGTGATCCCGAATCGAAACGCTGCAAAAAAACAGACCGGCGGACTGCACCTGAGCGCCTTCATCCTCACTGGATGCGCGCATTGGTCACAGCTCGCCTGACCCGCTCCAAGGGTCGTCCGCGCGGTCATCGACCGCTCGGCAGAATCTGTCCATGCACCGTTCTTGCCCGTCAACGCCTTGTATTCCGGGGGTTACACGTTTTCCTGGGGTGTCAATCCGTGCCTTCTCGACCGCCTGAAAGACTGTCAATGGCACAAATTGTCGCAGAGCTTATTCTTTATTGATTGAACGTTCAATCAAAACAAAATAGACTGGCCCTCGCCGAGTCGGATGCGTGTTGTCCGCTCGCAGGCCTGAGGAGATAGCAAGATGCCCAAGGTCGGTATGCAACCCATCCGCCGCCAGCAGTTGATCGACGCCACATTGCAGGCTGTCGACCAGGTCGGCCTGGGAGATGCCAGCATTGCGCTGATTGCCCGTTTGGCCGGTGTGTCGAACGGCATCATCAGTCACTACTTTCAGGACAAGAACGGCCTGATAGCAGCGACCATGCGCTACCTCATGAATGCGTTGAGCGAAGGCACCGTCGCCCGCCGACAAGCCCTCACCGACGACAGCCCGCGGGCGCACCTGAGAGTGATCGTCGAAGGCAACTTCGACGCAAGCCAGGTCAGCGGCCCGGCAATGAAAACCTGGTTGGCCTTCTGGGCCGCCAGCATGCACCAGCCGTCCTTGCACAGGTTGCAGCGGATCAACGATCACCGCCTTTACTCCAACCTGTGCTGCCAGTTCCGTCGTGTCTTGCCGCTCTACCATGCACGCAAGGCTGCTCGCGGGCTGGCGGCCCTGATCGACGGCCTGTGGCTGCGTGGTGCGCTCTCGGGCGACGCGTTCGACACCGAGCAGGCAATACGGATCGCCTACGAATACATGGATCTACAACTGGCTAAGCAGCACGACCTGGCTACCAACCCCCAGGCGGCTGAACGATCGCACGCAGCGACTGCCCAACCGGCAGGAGCACGACGCGGCTAGCCAATCACACACTGCACTTGCGAGGACTCTATGGCCCGTTTCGGAACGCAAAAACTCTACATCGATGGTGGTTATGTCGACGCTGGCAGCGATGCCACTTTCGAAGCCATCAACCCGGCCACCGGCGAAGTCCTTGCCCACGTCCAGCGTGCGACCGAGGCTGACGTCGAGCGCGCCGTCGAGAGCGCCGAACGTGGCCAGAAAGTCTGGGCCGCGATGACCGCCATGCAGCGTTCGCGCATCCTGCGCCGCGCCGTCGACATCCTGCGCGAGCGCAACGACGAGCTGGCCATGCTGGAAACCCTGGATACCGGCAAGTCGTACTCCGAAACCCGCTACGTCGACATCGTCACCGGTGCCGATGTGCTGGAGTACTACGCAGGCCTGATCCCGGCCATCGAAGGCGAGCAGATCCCGCTGCGCGAATCGTCCTTCGTCTACACCCGCCGCGAGCCGCTGGGCGTGACTGCCGGTATCGGCGCGTGGAACTACCCGATCCAGATCGCCCTGTGGAAGTCTGCGCCAGCCCTGGCCGCCGGCAACGCGATGATCTTCAAGCCGTCTGAAGTCACCTCGCTGACCACCCTGAAGCTGGCCGAGATCTTCACCGAAGCCGGTCTGCCGGATGGCGTGTTCAACGTCCTGACCGGCAGCGGCCGTGAAGTCGGCACCCTGCTGACCGAGCACCCGCGCATCGAGAAAGTCTCCTTCACCGGCGGCACCACCACCGGCAAGAAAGTCATGGCCAGCGCTTCGAGCTCCTCGCTCAAGGAAGTGACCATGGAACTGGGTGGCAAGTCGCCGCTGATCATCTGCGACGACGCCGACCTGGACAAGGCCGCCGACATCGCGATGATGGCCAACTTCTACAGCTCCGGTCAGGTCTGCACCAATGGCACCCGCGTGTTCGTTCCGGCAGCGATGAAAGCCGCGTTCGAAGCCAAGATCGCCGAACGCGTCGCCCGCATCCGCATCGGCAACCCGGAAGACGAGAACACCAACTTCGGTCCGCTGGTCAGCTTCGCGCACATGGAAAGCGTCCTGGGCTACATCGCCAAGGGCAAGGAAGAAGGCGCCCGCGTGCTGTGCGGCGGTGAGCGTCTGACCGAAGGCGCGTTCGCCAAGGGCGCCTTCGTCGCCCCGACCGTGTTCACCGACTGCCGCGACGACATGACCATCGTCAAGGAAGAGATCTTCGGCCCGGTGATGAGCATCCTCACCTACGAAACCGAAGAAGAAGTCATCCGCCGCGCCAACGACACCGAGTACGGCCTGGCTGCGGGCGTATGCACCAACGACATCACCCGCGCACACCGCATCATCCACAAGCTCGAAGCCGGTATCTGCTGGATCAACGCCTGGGGTGAATCGCCAGCCGAAATGCCGGTTGGCGGCTACAAGCAGTCGGGCGTCGGCCGTGAAAACGGCGTCAGCTCGCTGGCTCAATACACTCGCATCAAGTCGGTGCAGGTCGAGCTGGGCGGCTACAACTCGGTCTTCTAAGACCGGTCTGGCCACGCCCGTGACATTGCGCACGGGCGCTCCCGCTCCCTGAACACTGCCAACGAGGGTACTTTGCATGTCCCAAGAATTCGATTACATCATCGTCGGTGCCGGTTCGGCCGGTAACACCCTGGCCACCCGCCTGACCGAAGACGCCAACGTCTCGGTGCTGCTGCTGGAAGCAGGCGGCCCCGACTACCGCTTCGATTTCCGCACCCAGATGCCGGCGGCCCTGGCCTTCCCGCTGCAAGGCCGCCGCTACAACTGGGCCTACGAGACCGACCCTGAGCCACACATGGATGGCCGCCGCATGGAATGTGGCCGCGGCAAGGGCCTGGGTGGCTCCTCGCTGATCAACGGCATGTGCTACATCCGTGGTAACGCCATGGACTTCGACGGCTGGGCTGAACTGCCAGGTCTGGAAGACTGGACCTACCTCGACTGCCTTCCGTACTTCCGCAAGGCCGAAACCCGCGACATCGGCCCGAACGACTACCACGGCGGCGACGGCCCGGTCAGCGTTGCCACGCCAAAAGCTGGCAACAACCCACTGTTCCATGCCATGGTCGAAGCCGGTGTACAGGCCGGTTACCCACGCACCGAAGACCTCAACGGCTACCAGCAGGAAGGCTTCGGTCCGATGGACCGTTCGGTGACCAAGAACGGTCGTCGCTCCAGCACCGCCCGTGGCTACCTGGACCAGGCCAAGAAGCGCCCTAACCTGACCATCGTCACCCACGCCCTGAGCGATCGCGTACTCTTCGAAGGCAAGCGCGCCGTGGGTGTGACCTATCTGGTCGGTGACAGCGAAGAGCGCGTCGAAGCCCGTGCCCGCAAGGAAGTCATCGTCAGCTCCGGCGCCATCGCTTCGCCGCAGTTGCTGCAGCGCTCCGGTGTCGGCCCGCGCGCCCTGCTGGAGAGCCTCGACATTCCGGTGGTCCACGACCTGCCGGGCGTCGGCGAGAACCTGCAGGACCACCTGGAACTGTATCTGCAGTACGCCTGCACCCAGCCGGTGTCGCTGTACCCCTCGCTGCTGTGGTGGAACCAGCCGGCCATCGGTGCCGAGTGGCTGTTCAACGGCACCGGCATCGGCGCCAGCAACCAGTTCGAGGCCGGTGGCTTCATCCGCACCCGTCCTGAGTTCGAATGGCCGAACATCCAGTACCACTTCCTGCCGGTGGCGATCAATTACAACGGCTCCAACGGCGTGAAAGAACACGGCTTCCAGGCGCACATGGGTTCGATGCGTTCGCCAAGCCGTGGCCGTATCCAGGCCAAGTCCAAGGATCCGCGCCAGCACCCGAGCATCCTGTTCAACTACATGGCCACCGAACAGGACTGGCAAGAGTTCCGCGACGGCATCCGCCTGACCCGCGAGATCATGGCCCAGCCGGCGCTGGACCCGTATCGCGGTCGCGAAATCAGCCCAGGCGCGCACGTGCAGACCGATGAAGAGCTGGACAAATTCATCCGCGAGCACGCCGAAACCGCGTTCCACCCGTCCTGCTCGTGCAAGATGGGCACCGACGACATGGCGGTGGTCGATGGCGAAGGCCGCGTGCATGGCATGCAAGGCCTGCGCGTGGTCGATGCGTCGATCATGCCGATCATCATCACCGGCAACCTCAACGCCACCACGATCATGATCGCCGAGAAAATCTCCGACAAGATCCGTGGCCGCAAGCCATTGCCACGCAGCACGGCCAAGTACTACAAGGCCAACGGTGCGCCGGTGAAGGGCAAGCCGATGCGTGAGGTCAAGCAGGCGTAATCCTGCACCGGCCTCTTCGCGGGCAAGCCCGCTCCCACAGGTACTGCACAAGTCTTCATGCCTGTGGTGAATCTGTGGGGGCGGGCTTGCCCGCGAAAGGGCCCGCATAGTCAGCACAACAAAAGGCACCCACCGCGGTGCCTTTTGTACATCTGCAGAAACGCTTTACATGCTGGCAATTCATCAGGTTAGAATCGATTGGCACGCGACTTGCCAGTCAAGTCATCTTTCTGCGATATCCCGGAGTACCTGCCTTTGGATGCCAGCACCATCAACAGCCTGTTCCTGATCGGCGCACTGCTGGTGGGCGCAAGTATCCTGGTCAGCTCTCTGTCGTCACGTCTGGGCATCCCTATCCTGGTCATCATCCTCGCGGTCGGCATGGTCGCCGGTGTCGATGGTGGTGGCATCATTTTCAACAACTACCCGACCGCCTACCTGGTGGGCAACCTCGCGCTGGCCGTGATTCTGCTCGACGGCGGCCTGCGCACGCGGGTGGCGAGTTTCCGCGTGGCCCTCTGGCCAGCCTTGTCGCTGGCCACGGTGGGCGTGCTCATCACCACCGGCCTTACCGGCATGGTCGCTGCCTGGCTGTTCGACCTGAGCCTGATCCAGGGCCTGCTGATCGGTGCCATCGTCGGCTCTACCGACGCCGCGGCGGTGTTCTCGCTGCTCGGTGGCAAAGGCCTGAACGAACGGGTCACGGCAACGCTCGAGATCGAGTCGGGCAGCAACGACCCGATGGCGGTATTTCTCACCGTCACCCTGATCGACATGATCGCCAGCGGCCAGACCGGCCTGCACTGGAGCCTGCTGACCCACCTGCTGCGCGAGTTCGGCATCGGCGGCCTGCTGGGTCTGGGCGGCGGCTGGCTGATGCTGCAACTGGTCAACCGCATCAACCTGGCCGGCGGCTTGTACCCGATCCTGGTGGTCGCCGGCGGCCTGGTGGTGTTCTCGCTGACCAACGCCCTGCACGGCAGCGGTTTCCTTGCCGTCTACCTGTGCGGCCTGGTGCTGGGCAACAAGCCGATCCGCAGCCGCCACGGCATCCTGCACATGCTCGACGGCATGGCCTGGCTGGCGCAGATCGGCATGTTCCTGGTGCTGGGGCTGCTGGTCACCCCGCACGACCTGCTGCCCATCGCACTGCCCGCCCTGGGGCTGGCGCTGTGGATGATCCTCTTCGCCCGCCCACTGTCGGTGCTGGCCGCATTGCTGCCGTTCAAGGCTTTCCACGGGCGCGAAAAGGGCTTCATTTCCTGGGTTGGCCTGCGCGGCGCGGTACCGATCATCCTTGCGGTGTTCCCGCTGATGGCGGGCCTGCCGGATGCGCAGTTGTTCTTCAACCTGGCGTTCTTCATCGTGCTGGTGTCGCTGCTGGTGCAAGGCACCAGCCTGCCGTGGATGGCCAAGTTGCTGAAGGTCACGGTGCCGCCAGATCCAGCGCCGATCTCGCGCTCGGCGCTGGAAGTGCACATTACCAGCGAGTGGGAGCTGTTCGTCTACCGCCTGGGCGCTGAAAAATGGTGCATCGGCGCAGCCCTGCGCGAGCTGAAGATGCCCGAGGGCACGCGTATCGCCGCGCTGTTCCGTGGCGAGCAATTGCTGCACCCCTCGGGCAGTACCGTGCTGGAGGTCGGCGACATGCTTTGCGTAATCGGCCACGAGCACAACCTGCCCGCCCTGGGCAAACTGTTCAGCCAGGCGCCACAGCGCGGCCTGGACCTGCGCTTCTTCGGCGACTTCGTCCTCGAAGGCGATGCCGAACTCGGTGCGGTGGCAGCGCTTTATGGCCTGAAACTCGACGGCCTGGATGCGAAAATGCCGTTGGCGCAGTTCATCCGACAGAAGGTCGGAGGCGCTCCAGTCGTAGGCGACCAGGTCGAATGGCACAGCACGATCTGGACGGTCGCGACCATGGACGGGAACAAGATCCAGAAAGTGGGCGTCAGATTCCCCGAAGGAACCCGGCCCGGCCCGGGGCTGTTCCTCTAAACTCCGTTAGTGCCCTCTCGCAAGTAGTCTGCCTATGTCCCTGCGCGTGTATGCCCGCGCAGCCCTCCTCGGGCTGTGCCTTTCCCTGTCGTTCGCCGCTGTGGCGGCCGAGGTGCCGGCCGCTCCCGGTATTCAGAACAGCCTGGACAAGATTGCCGAGCGCAAGCTGCCGGAGCCCGAGCAGAAGGCGCTCCAGCAGGTCCTGGAACAGACCCTCACGCTGATCGCCAGCAAAGAGGATAGCGAGAAGAAACTCGCCGACCTCAAGCAGCAGTTGGCCGGTGCCCCCCAGGAAACCCGCGACAGCCAGCGCGAACTGGCCAAGCTCAAGGACAGCAAGGTCACGCCCGTGGCCCAGCGCTACGCCAGCCTCAGCGTACCGCAGCTCGAGCAGATGCTCAGCGAGCGCAGCACCCAGCAGGGCGAGCTGCAAAAGGCGCTGTCCGAAGCCAACAGCTTGATCATCAACTCCCAGACCCGCCCCGAACGTGCCCAGGCCGAGATCAGCAACAACCAGACCCGCGCCCAGCAGATCAACAACGCGCTGAAGTCGGGCAAGGACAACGGCAAGGCAATTTCCGCCGACCAGCGCAACCAGCTCAATGCCGAACTGGCCTCGCTCAACGCCCTCACCCTGCTGCGCCGCCAGGAGCTGGCCGGCAACAGCCTGCTGCAGGACCTGGGCAACGCCCGCCACGACCTGCTGATCGAGCGTGCCGCACGCCTGGAGCAAGAGATCCAGGACCTGCAGACACTGATCAACGAGAAGCGCCTGGCACAGTCGCAACAGACCGTCACCCAGCAGTCGATCGAAGCGCAGAAAGCCGGCGGCAGCACCCTGCTGGCCAACGAGAGCGCCGCCAACCTCAAGCTCTCCGACTACCTGCTGCGCAGCACCGACCGCCTCAACGAACTCACCCAGCAGAACCTGCAGACCAAGCAGCAGCTCGACACCCTGACCCAGGCCGACCAGGCGCTGGACGAGCAGATCAACGTGCTCAAGGGCAGCCTGCTGCTGTCGAAGATCCTCTACAAGCAGAAGCAGGCGCTGCCGCACCTGAAGGTAGACCGCGACCTGGCCGACCAGATCGCCGATATCCGTCTGTACCAGTTCGAGGTCAACCAGCAGCGCGAGCAGATGAGCAGCCCGGTCAGCTACGTCGACAAGCTGCTGTCCACCCAGCCTGAGCAGGATGTCACCCCGCAACTGCGCAAGGCGCTGCTGGAAGTCGCCATCACCCGCAGCGACCTGCTCGAGCGCCTGAACCGCGAGCTTTCGGCATTGCTCAATGAGTCCATCACCCTGCAGCTCAACCAGAAGCAACTGCTGGGCACCGCGCAGAACCTGCGCACCACCCTCGATGAGCAGATGTTCTGGATCCCCAGCAACAAGCCGCTGGACTGGGACTGGCTGCGCTATGTGCCCGAGCGCTTCGCCGACCAGGTCGCCAGCCTGCCCTGGGGCTCGGGCATCAAGGAACTGGCCGACGGCCTGAGCCAGCGCCCGCTGCTGTTCCTGCCGCTGCTGCTGGTGATCGGCGCGCTGCTGTGGCGGCGCAAGTACCTGTACCAGCGCCTGGGCAAGGTGCACCAGGACATCGGCCACTTCCGTCGCGACAGCCAGTGGCACACGCCACAAGCGATCCTCATCAACATCCTCCTGGCCATGCCGGTAAGCCTGGGCCTGGCGCTGTGCAGCTATGCCTTGCAGATCGACGCCCGCGGCCAGAACGCCAACCTCGGCGCTGCGCTGTGGCAATTGGCCCAGGCCTGGCTGGTGTTCTACACCGCCTACCGCGTGCTGGCCCCCGGCGGCGTGGCCGAGGTGCACTTCCGCTGGCACAAGCCGCAGGTGGAGTTCCTGCGCGGTTGGGTACGCAGGCTCGGCACGGTGGTGCTGGCCCTGGTGGGTGTGGTCGCGGTGGCCGAGCACCAGCCTTCGGCGCTGGCCGACGACGTGCTGGGCATCGGCGTGGTGCTGGCGTGCTATGCGCTGATGGCCTGGCTGCTCAGCCGCCTGCTGCTGAGCAGCCCGGCGCACCGCGACACGTCGCTGTTCCGCAAGGCGGTCGGGGTAGCGTTCACCGCGCTGCCGATCGCACTGTTCGTCGCGGTGTGCTTCGGCTACTACTACACCGCACTGAAACTCACCGACCGCCTGATCTATACCCTCTACCTGCTGCTGTTCTGGCTGGTGATCGAGGCGGCGTTCGTCCGTGGCCTGTCGGTGGCGGCGCGACGCCTGGCCTACCAGCGCGCGTTGAGCAAGCGCGCGGCTGCCAAGGAAGGTCTGGACGGCGAAGTCATCATCGAGGAACCGACCCTGGACATCGAGCAGGTCAACCAGCAGTCCCTGCGCCTGATCCGCCTGGCCCTGCTCGGTGGCTTCATCGGTGGCTTGTACTGGGTATGGTCGGACCTGATCACCGTGTTCTCCTACCTCAACAACGTCACCCTGTACGAATACGCCAGCGGCACCGGCGCGGCAGCCAGCATGGTGCCGATCAGCCTCGGCGACCTGCTCGGTGCGCTGGTCATCGCCGGCATCACCATCGCCCTGGCCAGCAACCTGCCAGGCCTGCTGGAAGTGCTGGTGCTGTCGCGCCTGAGCCTGGCCCAGGGCAGTGCCTACGCGATCACCACGCTGCTGTCCTACGTGATCGTCGGGGTGGGCATCGTCAGCACCCTAGCCACCCTCGGGGTGAGCTGGGACAAGCTGCAGTGGCTGGTCGCCGCCCTGTCTCTGGGCCTGGGCTTCGGCATGCAGGAGATCTTCGCCAACTTCATCTCCGGCATCATGATCCTGTTCGAGCGTCCGGTGCGGATCGGCGACACCATCACCATCGGCAATCTGTCCGGCACGGTGAGCAAGATCCGCATTCGCGCCACGACCATCACCGACTTCGACCGCAAGGACATCATCGTCCCCAACAAGACGTTCATCACTGGCCAGTTGATCAACTGGTCGTTGACCGACACGGTTACCCGAGTGACGCTCAAGCTGGGCATCGACTACGGCTCCGACCTGGACCTGGTGCGCGACCTGCTGCTCAAGGGTGCCCACGAAAACCCACGTGTGCTCAAGGACCCTGAGCCGATCGTGTATTTCCTGCAGTTCGGCGAGAGCTCGCTGGATCACGAGCTGCGCATGCACGTGCGCGACCTGGGCGACCGCAACCCGACGCTGGACGAGATCAACCGCTACATCAACCGTGAGTTCAAGGCCCACGACATCAAGATCTCGGTGCGTCAGGTGGAGGTGTTCCTGATGGACACCAAGGGTGGCAAGCAGCAGATGATCCCGCTGGAGAGCAAACCCGACAGCACGCCACCGAGCTGAGTGGACGCTGATGGGTGCAAGCGCCCAGAATGCCTGCGAGGGCTTTGCCCTCGACCGCAGGACAAGCCCGCTCCCACAGGAAACCGAGTTCTGTAGGTGCGGGCTTTGCCCCGCGCAGGGCCGCAAGGCGGCACCATGTCACCGATAGCCAGGAGCCGGCCACGTGAAAGCCCTCGACCAACTCACCTTCGATAACCGCTTCGCCCAACTCGGCGACACCTACTCCACCCAGGTGCTGCCCGAGCCGATTGCCGAGCCGCGCCTGGTGGTCGCCAGCGAATCGGCCATGGCCCTGCTCGATCTCGACCCAGCCCAGGCCGATGAGCCCGTGTTCGCCGAGCTGTTCAGCGGCCACAAGCTCTGGGAAGAAGCCGACCCACGGGCGATGGTCTATTCCGGCCATCAGTTCGGTTCGTACAACCCGCGCCTGGGTGACGGCCGCGGCCTGTTGCTGGGCGAGGTATTGAACGACGCGGGCGAGCACTGGGACCTGCACCTCAAGGGCGCCGGCCAGACCCCGTACTCGCGCATGGGCGACGGCCGCGCGGTGCTGCGTTCGTCGATCCGTGAGTTCCTCGCCTCAGAAGCGCTGCACGCCCTGGGCATTCCCAGCAGCCGGGCACTATGCGTGGTCGGCTCGAGCACCCCGG
Organism: Pseudomonas sp. NY15374; assembly: GCF_048068255.1. Taxonomy (NCBI): domain Bacteria; kingdom Pseudomonadati; phylum Pseudomonadota; class Gammaproteobacteria; order Pseudomonadales; family Pseudomonadaceae; genus Pseudomonas; species Pseudomonas sp. NY15374. Next base: position 179,376 of record NZ_JBLUPZ010000004.1, on the reverse strand, counting down.
TGTGGCGCGAGACCCGCGAAAGCGCGGCCATGCTGCTGCGACTGGCGCAGAGCCATGTGCGCTTCGGTCATTTCGAATATTTCTACTACACCCAGCAGCCCGAGCAACAACGCGTGCTGATCGATCACGTGCTCGATCAGCACTACCCCGAATGCCGCGACGCCGAGCAGCCGTACCTGGCGATGTTCCGCAACATCGTCGAGCGCAACGCCGAGCTGATCGCGCGCTGGCAGGCCTATGGCTTCTGCCACGGGGTGATGAACACCGACAACATGTCGATCCTGGGCATCACCTTCGATTTCGGTCCCTACGCTTTCCTCGACGACTTCGACGCCAACTTCATCTGCAACCACTCCGACGATCGCGGCCGCTACAGCTACGCCAACCAGGTACCGATCGCCCACTGGAACCTGAGCGCCCTGGCCCAGGCCCTGACCACGGTGATCGACGTGGAGGCGCTGAAGGAGACGCTCAGCCTGTTCCTGCCGCTGTACCAGGCCCATTACCTGGACCTGATGCGCCGTCGGCTCGGCCTGACCACCGCCGAAGACGACGACATGGCCCTGGTCGAACGCCTGCTGCAGCGCATGCAGAGTGGCGGCGTGGACTACACCCTGTTCTTCCGCCGCCTTGGCGAGCAGCCAGTGGAACAGGCACTGAAAGTGGTCCGCGACGACTTCATCGACCTCGCCGGCTTCGACGCCTGGAGCGCCGATTACCTCGCACGCTGCCAGCGCGAAGCGGGCAACGCCGAAGGTCGGCGTGAGCGCATGCATGCGGTCAACCCGCTGTACATCTTGCGCAACTATCTGGCGCAGCGCGCCATCGAGGCGGCCGAAGGTGGGGACTACAGTGAAGTGCGACGGCTGCACCAGGTACTGTGCAAGCCATTCGAGGAACAGCCCGGGATGCAAGCCTATGCCGAGCGACCACCAGAGTGGGGCAAGCATCTGGAAATCAGCTGTTCTTCCTGAACAACACCTGATCCTGTGACAGCGGGCTTGCCCACTGTCACAGGTTATATGTGAAGCCTATGCGGAGAAAACATGTCCGACCCACTGGTAATCCCCTGCCCGCACTGCAACGGCCTCAACCGCCTGCCCAGCGAACGCCTGGGCGACAGCCCGAAATGCGGGCGCTGCAAGCAGGCGGTATTGCTCGACAAGCCCTTCGAGCTCAGCGAAAGCACCTACGCCAGCCAGATAAAGGGCGACCTGCCTTTGCTGGTGGACGTCTGGGCCGACTGGTGCGGCCCGTGCAAGAGCTTTGCACCGACCTTCGAACAGGCGGCCCGCCAGCTCAGCGGCCGCTGCCGCCTGGCCAAGCTCGACAGCGAGGCCAACCGCAACCTCGCCGGGCAACTGGGCATCCGTTCGATCCCCAGCCTGATCCTGTTCAGGAACGGCCGCGAAGTCAGCCGCCAGGCAGGTGCGTTTCCACTCCAGTCATTGCTGGAGTGGGTGCGCAGCCAAGGGATCTAAGCGTTTTCTTCGAGCAGCGAGTGCAACTCGACGAACTGCTGCGTCAGCTTGTGCCGCGGCTCCAGGTGGATCAGCGGCAGGCTGGCGTGGTGGGATTCGCGCATCTTCACCGAGCTGCCCAGGTACACCGGTAGCACCGGCAGGCCCTCGGCGAGCAGCTCGTCGAGCATCTGCTGAGGCAGGCTGGCCCGTGACTGGAACTGGTTGACCACGATGCCCTCTACCTGGAGGTCTTCGTTGTGGTCGTCCTTGAGTTCCTCTATCTCGGCCAGCAGGCCGTACAGGGCCTGGCGCGAGAAGCTGTCGCAATCGAAGGGAATCAGCACACGATCTGCGGCGATCAACGCGGAAACCGCATAGAAGTTCAACGCTGGCGGGGTATCGATGTAGATCCGCTCGTAATCCTCGTCCAGCTCATCGAGCAATTTACGTAGCTTGTTGATCTTGTGCTTGGCCTCGAGCTTGGGCTGCAGGTCGGCCAGCTCGGCGGTGGCGGTGACCACGTGCAGGTTGTCAAAGGGCGTTTCATAGATATCGACCTTGTTCTTCTTGCTGAACGGCCCGCTGGACAGGCTCTGCTTGAAGAAATCGGCAATACCCATGGGGATGTCGTCACCCGTCAAACCGGTCAGGTACTGGGTCGAGTTGGCCTGGGCATCCAGGTCGATCAACAGGGTCCGGTAGCCTTCGTTGGCACTGACCGCCGCCAGGTTGCAGGCGATGCTCGACTTGCCCACGCCACCTTTCTGATTGAACACCACGCGCCGCATGACTGACCTCCGTGTATCAGGGAATGCCCGAGTATGTGTCCGGCGCAGCGGTTTAGCCAGCACCTTCGGGCTTTTCCAGGCCCGCCAGCAGGTCGACGAACGCCCGGGCCATCGCCGAGCCCGCGCCCTCGCGACGCACCAGCCAGACCGCACTGGTCGCCTGCTCGTCGAGCAGCGTGCGGTACACCACGCCGTCGATGCGGATGCGCTGGAACGACGCGGGCAACACCGAAACCCCAAGGCCCGCCGAGACCAACCCGATGATGGTCAGCGCCTCACCGGCTTCCTGGGCGAAATGCGGGCTGAAGCCTGCCTGGCGTGCCAGGTCCATCAGTTGCGCATACAGACCGCTGCCGTAGCTGCGTGGGAAGAATACGAACGGCTCGTGGGCCAAGTCCCGCATATACAGGCCCTGCTCGCCGCCCAGCGCCAGCGGATGAGAGGCATTGAGCACCACGACCAACGGCTCGCGAAACAACTCGGTGACCGCCAACCCTTCCGGCACCGGTAGCGGCCGCATCAGGCCGACCTCGATGGATTCGTCGAACACCGCATCGACCACTTCACGGCTGCTCATCTCTTTGAGGTGCAGGTGCACTGCCGGGAAGCGCTGGCGGAAGGCGTGGATCGCCTGGGGAATCCTCGAGGTGAAGGGCGCCGACGAGGTGAAACCGATCTTCATCTCGCCCAGCTCGCCCAACTGTGCGCGACGTGCCACGTCGGCCGCCTTGTCGACTTGCGCCAGCACCTGGCGCGCCTCCTCAAGGAACAGTCGTCCGGCCTCGCTCAGCTCGACCCGACGATTGGTGCGCTCGAACAGACGCGCCCCCAGTTCCTGTTCCAGCGCCTGGATCTGCTGGCTCAAGGGCGGCTGAGAGATGCCCAGTTGCTGGGCCGCACGGCCGAAGTGCAGTTCTTCGGCGACGGCGATGAAGTAACGCAGGTGGCGCAGTTCCATGATCGGCTCCAAACAAGTCGCTAAAGCTATCAAATAGGTCGAACAATATATTGGATCTAATCATTAGCCAGCTATATGCTTTTTTCATTGCGCCAGAGGTATCGCCCGTGAAAACTGCTGTAGCCCCCCTCCCCGCCGAACCCGAAGTGCCTCCCCTGAACGACTTGTGGATCGAAAAAGGCACCCCAGCCTTCATGAAAACCGTACTGGCGCTGTTCAGCGGCGGTTTCGCCACGTTCGCGCTGCTCTACTGCGTGCAACCGATGATGCCGCTGCTGTCGCAAGAGTTTTCGATCAACGCTGCGCAGAGCAGCCTGGTGCTGTCAGTATCCACCGCCATGCTGGCGTTCGGGCTGCTGGTGACCGGGCCCATTTCCGATCGAATCGGGCGCAAACCGGTGATGGTCTCGGCCCTGGTGTGCGCTGCCCTGGCGACACTCGCCAGCGCAGTGATGCCAACCTGGGAAGGCGTGCTCGCCACCCGCGCACTGGTCGGCCTGTCGCTGAGCGGCCTGGCGGCGGTGGCCATGACCTACCTGAGCGAAGAAATCCACCCGCAGCACATCGGCCTGGCCATGGGCCTGTACATCGGTGGCAATGCGATCGGCGGGATGAGCGGGCGGCTGATCACCGGGGTGCTGATCGACTTCGTCAGTTGGCACACCGCCATGCTGGTGATCGGCGGCCTGGCGCTGCTGGCCGCGGTGGTGTTCTGGAAGGTGCTGCCGGAATCGCGCAATTTCCGCGCGCAGTCGCTGAAACCGCGCAATCTGCTCGATGGCTTCCTCATGCACTTCAAGGATGCCGGCCTGCCCTGGCTGTTCCTCGAAGCCTTCCTGCTGATGGGCGCCTTCGTCACCCTGTTCAACTACATCGGCTATCGCCTGCTGGCCGAGCCCTATCACATGAACCAGGCGCTGGTCGGCTTGCTGTCGGTGGTGTACCTGTCAGGCATCTACAGTTCGGCACAGGTCGGCGCGCTGGCTGACCGGCTGGGGCGTCGCAGGGTATTCTGGGCGAGCATCCTGGTGATGGCCGCTGGCATGCTGATGACCCTGTTCACCCCATTGCCAGTGGTGATCGTCGGGATGCTGGTGTTCACCTTCGGCTTCTTCGGTGCCCATTCTGTGGCCAGCAGCTGGATTGGTCGACGCGCGCTCAAGGCCAAGGGGCAGGCCTCTTCACTGTACCTGTTCTGCTACTACGCGGGATCGAGTGTCGCCGGGACGGCGGGCGGGGTGTTCTGGCATTACGCCGGTTGGAACGGCATCGGCCTGTTCATCGGCGGCCTGCTGGCGGTGGCGTTGCTGGTGGCGCTGCACCTGAGCAAGCTGGCACCTAAATCGGTGTGAGGCATTCGCGGCGGTTCGGGGCGCAGAACCGCCGCGAAACGGTGTTCGTCAGTTGACGATCTCGACGATATCCACATCCACTTCACGGCTCATCAGGTGTTTTTCCACCTCGCCGGTCAGCTTGACCTTGGTCTTGTCGTTGAACGGGGTTACCGGCAGGTCTTCGTTGTCGATCTCGACGGTGATGGTGCCGGTGTTGTCCTTGAACTCGTACTTGTCGTCGTTGTTGATCTTCTTGGTCACATAGCCTTGCAGCACTACCGGGGTGTCATCGGCGGCCTCCTTGGCGGCAGCGACGGTGGTCACCGGCTGGGCGCCCGGGCCTGTGTAGCCGGCAGCGAGAGCGGCGGTGCTGAACAGTGGGGCGAGGATCAGGGGCAGGTAACGGGCTTTCATGATGCAGGTCCTGTATGGGTTTGGATGGATACAAGCTAACAACGGCTGCTGAAGCCAAGCTTAATGGCAATCACCCATCATCCATGACCAGGCCCAGATGCGCCTGCAGCTGGTCATCGACCGCCTGCAGCCTTATCCCGGTCAACTGCATCCCATCCTGCTCCAATGCATGGAGCCAGAGCGTCAAGATATGCGGTCTACCCTGCAGCGTCATCGTCACCTGCGAGCCATTGCTATGCATGTCAACGATCTGCAGCCCATCGATCCGCGCCCTCTCATTCAGGCGTGCGGTCGTCAAGGCCTGCGCGGGCGTTGGCAGCGCTGCGGAAGTCGCCGAAAGGCGTCGCAACTGTTGAGCCAGCGCACGCTCCCGGTTCAATTGCACCTGCACCTGAGCCAATCGTTGTTGAGCCGGCAACCAGAACCCCTGCCAGACCATGATCGCGGCAAGGCCCCAGGCAACGGCCTTGAGCGCCCTGCGACGCGGGGCCGGAATACCTCGCAACTCTCTGCCGACCCAATCAAGCAGGCCAACCATCATTGGCCTCCTGCCCATGTCAATGTAGCGCTTACCTGCTGTGCAGCCTGCTGCGCACGCTCGACCTGTAGCCCTGGCAGACGCTGACGAAATCGTTCCAGATCATCGAAGCCCTGGGTCAGAACCTCGATCCGCCATCCCTGACCAGCCACAACCTCTGCGCGCTCGATCCGCAAGTCGCCGCTTTCGACCAAGGATTCACTCAACACGGCCAGACGCTGCATCGCTGTTGGCGGAGCAGGGTGCTGCATCAATTCGTTTATCTGACGCGCAAGGTCATCACGCGGTACATGTCCCGGCGCCCAACGCTGGAATGCTTGCACATTATGCTGTTTCAACTGCGCGACCTGTCCTTGCAGCCACTCTACGTGCCAGTACTCGGCAATGCAGGCCAGCAATGCTGCCAGCAGGCATCCGCCCAGTAGCGCTTGCCAAGGCACTGACTTGGCGCGTCCGGGTGCGAAGGCGCCCTGGAGCAGGTTGATGGCGTCAAATCGCCCCTGCCAAAGCAACGCAAAGGCGTCGGTAACCAGCTCGACCTCGTCCCATCGTGACGCCTGCCCTGGTTCTGCCAGCCATTTGATTTCAGGCAACGATGTACTCAGCACTCTGGCTGCCGCGCAGTTGACCGCAAGACGCTGCTGCTCCCTGCCGCCAAACAGCCAACGCCCCTCCAGCCACAACGCCGTGGGGCCGGCCGAGGCGAGCATGTCTGCATCGACCAGCACTGCCTGCGGTTCGACTCCCTGAACGCGCAGACACGACAGCAGTTGCTCGAAGCACGCTCGGTCGATCACCAGGCAGGGACGCGATGATGCCTGGTTCGCGACGCCGAATGCGAGGTGAAGCGCCTCCAGGGTGGTGGCGAATCGATCTTCTACCGCAAAGGCGAGGGTATCGTAGGCAGGCTTGCGTCCCGGCAAGGAGCCAGTTTGACAGTAGGAGAGAAGCTCCATCGGCAGCACCAGTGTCACCTTCTGTCCAGCCAATGCCTCCAGGTCACTCAGACGAGACTCCCGCGTGACGCCATCAGGCTGAAGAACGCGAACAGGCCAGTGCTTCGGAACCCCACCCACGCCCTCGGGCAGCAGGTAGGCAGCGTACTCACTCATTCGGCACCTGCTGGTCGTACCATGGAAAACATACGTCGTGATACGCGCATTCGATGACCATCCAGGTCCACTTCCACTTCGCTGTGCAGGTACGAGCGGCTCGTCTCGAAATCGGCCTGAAGGGTCATACCGAACCATCGACTGCCAACCGCCAGACCGCGCCCCGTGGCGACCTGACCATCGAGCAACGGATCGCCAAGAAAGGCCTGCACGCTGGCATATCCATCCTTGGGGCGCTGCTCGACCAGGCGCTGAGCGATCGCCGGCGTCACGCCCTCCAGTGTGCCGAGGACGAATCGATCTGCAGTGTTGATGTTCAGCCCAGCCTGCGCAGGCAGCACCGCCACCCACGGCCTGAGGCGCTCCAATATTTCGGCACTCACATCCGGCAACTGCGCCAACTGGCTGACATCCACCAGTGGAACACCCCGCAACATGGCAAGATCCGGAGTAACCAGGCCAAGGGCCCGGCAAAGACGCTCCCAGCGCGCAAGCAACACGGGGTCGGGCTCGCGGCTGCGGACAAGCGCAGCGAGATTGATGCGCGCAGCCAAATCCTCGACTCGCCCTCGCAGGCGCACATCGCCCAGAGTGAACTCAAAGGGTTTTGACCACGACTGCCCCGCCTGAACGACACGCATGTCGAGCCTCAAGCGCTCGCGCAAAAGCGCCAGTGCCTGGCGCTCTGCGGCCATCAGCACCTGTAGCCCGCGCGAAGCCTCAGTCTGGCCGGATACACTGGCAATCAACAGTCGGTGGTCACGCAACATCGCGGCGATCAGCATCACCATCAGTGCCATGACCAACAACACGGTGATCAGCGCGAGGCCCTCTTGTCGTGTCCCTCTCACAGGCTCACACTCGCCAGCGGGAGAACGCGGCGAAGCCGCTCTGCTCGTCCAATGGAAAAGGTAATTTCGAGAGCGATGGGCGGTTCGCTCGCTGTACGATCACCGGGCCAGTCGGCTTGCCACCCCAGGCCAGGCACGAAGACTCGCCAATGCAGACTCGTGATACCTCCGAGCAAGTATTGCGCTCGCCCTGCGCCACTGACGAGACTGTCGCGTTGGCGCCATAACACACCGTCTTCCAGCCAATATTGGATCATATGCAAGTCACTGCGCGGCTGCAGGTGGATGTCATATCCGCTACTCGACAACCAACTAAGCCGTTGCTCCCGTAACCTCAAGGCGAAGTGCTCTTTCTCCAACGCAGCTGGAAATACCCCTTGCAGGGCGTCCCGTTGCAGCATACCCATCGCCCTTGCCAAGCTACGAATTTCATCGGCGTGCGCCTGGCGCGCCGAGTCGGTACGCAGCAACGCATTGAACAAACGGGCAGCACCAGCAGCCAACACAGCGAAGATTGCCACAGCCAGCAGTAGCTCCAGGAGCGTGAAACCACGCTGCCTGCGCCCGACGCGAGACTCATTGCGTTTCATTCGAAATCTCCAGCCAGCGCTTGGCCTGATACACCGCCGGACCACTCGGGACGCGCATGACCAGTACCTCGACCTCGAGCAATGCGTGCCTGCGTCTACGCCGCTCCTCCAAGTGCCAACGCCCCTGGGCAAAGTCGATCGTCAGTACGCGTTATCCAGGGCCTGGCGTGGGCAGGAGAGTCATTTCGGTCAAGTGGTTGTCCGCAATCCAACTGCCATACATGCGCTCACGCAGTTGGTGGGACTGTTGCAAGACCAGCTGCATTGCCATGCTCGCCGCACCTGCCAGTACCGCAAAGATCGCCAGAGCAACCATGACCTCCAGCAGGGTGAAGCCCCGCTCAGCAGCCGAATTGCACATTGATTCCGTCACTTGCCACACATGCCAGAAGCTCCCCGGCGTGGCTGAAATACAGGATGAAAGGCGTGTGTTCTTCGTCACCGACCAGCACCAGTGGAACAAGGCCGTCCGAGACGACCGGCGACCAGTCGGTGTGTTTCAGGCGCAGGTTCATCTCACTGGGCTGCAGATCACCACCTGCACGCCACCCCAACTGCGTCAGCCTCATCATGCGGTAGCCATCCTGGTTGACCTGAATGCCAAGGGTCTGTCCCGAGATCAATGCGTGCGCACGGGCGTGCTCGAAAAACCGCAGGAACAACTGCGCCTCCTGTACGGCCAACCGTTGCGGGTTGTGCATGGATACAAACCCTGCCATGCCGATCACCACCCCGAGCACCGCCATTACCAGCAGCAACTCCAGCAGGGTAAATCCGCGGCTACGTCTCACTGGGGCCAGTTACCGATGTCGGCGTCCATACCTTCGCCTCCCGGCAGGTTATCTGCACCAAGGGAGTAGAGGTCGAAGCCCTGATTCGAGCGAGTACCAGGGCTCTGGTACTGGTATTCGCCTCCCCAAGGATCGACCGGCATGCTCTTGAGATAGCCCTGCTCGTTCCACATCCTTGGCGCAGGCGCCTGGGTGGGACGTGTTACCAAGGCTTGCAGGCCCTGCTCGGTGGAGGGATAGCGACCGTTGTCGAGCCGGTAGATCTCCAGCGCGGTTGAAATTGACTGCAGGTCGGTACGCACTGCCGTAGCTTTCGCATGGTCTGGCCGGCTCATGACGTTGGGCAGCACCAGCCCGCCAAGCACGCCCAGGATGATGATCACCACCATGATTTCGATAAGGGTGAAACCGACGTTGCGGCGACGACTGTTGCGTGGGGACATGATCAGGTAACCAGTTGATTGAGGTTGAGTATCGGCAGCAGGATCGCCAGCACGATGAACAGCACGATGCCGCCCATGAGCAGGAGCATCGCGGGTTCGCAAAGGCTGACCAGCAACGAGATGCGCGAGCTCAGGTGCTTTTCTTGCAGGTCTGCGGCGCGCTCAAGCATCGTGTTGACCTCACCGGCCCGCTCGCCACTGGCGATCATGTGCAGGGTCAGTGGAGGGAGCGCTGCGCAGCGCGTCAGGCTGCTGGCCAGGCTTGAACCCTCGGCCAGCTCTACGGCTGCGCGGATCAGACGTTCGCGCAATGCCAGGTTGCTGGTAACCACGGCACCGATGCGCATGGCTTCGACCAGAGGAACGCCGCTGCGCCCGAGTGTGGCCAACGTGGCGACAAAACGCGCTGCGTTGCTGGCACGAATGAACTCACCCCACAACGGTATACGCAGAGCCAGTGCATCCCAGCGCCGTCGCCTGGCGGGCTGGTGCAGCGCCCAGCGAACGGCCACCACGCAGCACAGCACAGTCATGATGATCAAAAGCCCAAAATGCCCAGTGAACTCGCTGAGAGCGATCAACAACAAGGTCGCGTAGGGCAACTGCGCCTGATCGCGGGCGAAGGCCTGGACGACATCTGGCACCACATATCCCAGCAGGAACCCCACCACCAGCAACGACACCAGGAACAGGATCAGCGGATAGACCATCGCCAGCTGAACCTTCTGGCGCAGCGCTTGCTCACGCTCGCCATGGTCGGCCAGACGCTCGAATACGCTCGACAGATGACCCGAGCGCTCAGCTGCCGCCACCGTTGCCCGGTACACCGCAGGAAAAGCCTGCGGATAATGGCCAAGGGCATCGGCCAAGGTACGCCCTTGGGCGATCTGCTCGTTGACGGCACCCATCAGCTTGCTGGCCTGGCGATCTTCACTTTGCGAAGCGACCGCCAGCAACGCATCGCTCAACGGCATGCTGGCACGCAACAAGGTAGCCAACTGCCGCGTGATGATCGCCAGCTGTGTCGCTCCAAGCCGGACAAGCCGCAAGCGACTGTTCCATTGCAGTCGAACCGCGCGGACCGCAATGATGAGCAGCCCCTGCTCGCGCAACAACTGTCGAGCTTGCCTGGCGTTTCCGGCCTCGAGGGTGCCCCGCCTGCGCGCACCTTGGTGGTCTTGAACGAGATACCTGAACCTCATCATCTATCCCTGCCCCGCCACTCGCAGCAACTCCTCGACGCTGGTCTGGCCTTCGCACACACGTTGCACGCCGTGGTCAAACAAGCTTGGCGTGGATTGACGTACCCAATCGAGCATCTGCGCCTGCGAGGAGCGCCGATGAATCGCTTCGGCAAGTTCCGCAGTCACCAGCACCAGTTCATGCAGCGCCAGCCGCCCACTGTAGCCATGCTGACAATGCTCGCAGCCTTGCGCACGATAGATCCGCGCAGGCAGGTTTGCAGGGGAGCCGAGCGACTGCGCGGTGACGGCGTCGACCTCCATGGGCGTCTTGCAGCTGGGACACAACTGGCGGACCAGACGCTGGGCCATCACCCCCGACAGCGACGACGCGAGCAGGCAAGGATCCACTCCCATGTCGGTCAAGCGTGTGATCGCCCCCAATGCGCTGTTGGTATGCAACGTCGACAACACCAGGTGACCGGTCAGGGATGCTTGTACGGCAATTTCTGCGGTTTCGTGATCACGGATCTCGCCGACCATCACTACGTCCGGGTCTTGTCGAAGAATCGCCCGCAGCCCCCTGGCGAAGGTCATGTCGACCTTGCTGTTGATCTGGGTCTGGCCAATGCCGGGCAAGTGATACTCGATCGGATCCTCAACAGTCAGGATGTTGCGCGTCACCTCGTTCAAGACCGACAACGCGGTGTACAGCGTGGTGGTCTTGCCCGATCCGGTGGGGCCGGTAACCAGAAAAATGCCGTGAGGCCTTTGCAGTAATCGCACAAACCCCGAGCGGGTTTGCGGCTGCATCTGCATGCACTCGACATCAAGACGTACCGCCTGCTTGTCCAGCAGGCGCAGCACGACCCGCTCTTCATGGGCCGCAGGCAGGGTCGAAACCCGCACATCCACCTCGTGTCCGGCCAGGCGAAGGCTGATGCGACCGTCCTGGGGAATGCGCTTCTGCGCGATGTCCAGCCGTGCCATCACCTTGATCCGAGATACCAGAAGGGCCGACAGCGCTCGTGGCGGCGACAGCACTTCACGCATGACACCATCGATGCGCATGCGTACACGCAGATGCTGCTCGAAAGTTTCCAGATGAATATCCGATGCACGCGACCTGACGGCCTCGCTGAGCAGTGCATTGAGCAAACGAATGATCGGTGCATCATCCTGCTGGTCGAGCAAGTCGCAGGTTTGCGGTAATTCCTCGGCCAGCCGCGCAAGGTCCAACTGCTGATCGATGTCCTGAACCACAGTCTGGGCAGCATCTTGTGTCCGACCATAGTAACTGGCGAGACGCTCGGCGAAACGTTCGGGGTCCAGGCACTGCAAATCCCAACCAGCACCCACCAAGCGATACGCCTCCGAAAGCGACGACAGCGAGGTGTCCTTGCGCATCAGCATGACGGGCGGTTCGGCATGCTGGTCGAAGAGCACGCCGTAGCGTCTGGCGAAGGCAAACGGCAGAGACCCATTCATTGACGGTCACTTCTGATGGTGGGGGTGTCGAACAGGTTTTGCACATCGTCCGGGAAGGAAGAGGCCGCAGGAGAGCGCACATCTCGATAGGCTCGCTCGCCAGCTTCGGTCAGTTGCTGTCGGGTACGCAGGATGGTCGGACGCAGGAACACCATCAGGTTGGTTTTCTCATCGATATCTCGCTGCCAGCGAAACAATCCGCCGATCAGAGGCAAGCTTCCCAACAGCGGTACGCTGCGCTGCTCGGCACGCACACTGTCCTTGATCAATCCGCCGATCACGATGATTTCGCCATCGGCAGCGAGAATGGTGCTCTTGAGGGTGCGCTTGTTGGTAATCAGATCGTTCTCGACCACGCTGGGCGCAAGCTCCGAGCTTTCCTGCTCGACCTCCAGACGCAAGCTGCTGCCCTCATTGATATAGGGACGAATCTTCAGGCTGATGCCGATGTCCTTGCGCTCGACGGTGGTGAAGGGGTTTTCCGTGCCGCTGCCTGGGGTTGCATAGCTGCCGGATCTGAACGGCACGTTCTGTCCCACAAGGATCTGGGCCTCTTGGTTATCCAGTGTCACCAGGCTGGGCGTGGACAGCAGGTTGCTGCTGGAGTTGCTCGCCAACGCACTGACCAATGCAGCAAAACGATCAGATCCGATCGCCAGTGCGGCCCCTGCTGGTAGAGACTCACCGCCAAGCAGCGTCGACAATGAAGAGCCGCTGTCAGGAAAGGTGATTCCGCCCCTCAGGCTGCCTCGATCGATACCCCACTGCAGCCCGAGGGCCTCGGAGATACTGCCACTGACTTCGACGATGGCCGCATGGATCAACACTTGCGCACGCGGTTGATCGAGCTGTTGGATTATCTGCTCCAGACTGATCAACACTTCCGGCTCACCTAGCAATACCAGAGCGTTCTGGCTGATATCCGCCTTGACCGAGGTTTTTCCCGACAAGTTGTCGAAACCCTTGCGCTCCCCTGATGCTTTGCCGTTCAGGCCATCGCCAACTTCAGTCAGTACTTCGGCCAATTGCTCGGCATTGCTGTGCTGAAGCCTGATCACGCGCCAATTCTGTGAAGCCTGCGGCGTCGGCACATCCAGCGAACGTGCCAACTGCGCCAGACGTCGCCTGGACTGAATGGGGCCCAGCATCAGCACTGTATTGCTGCGAGTGTCGGCAAGTACCCGTACGCCAGTCTCCGTCCCACCCGCCGCCGCCTCGATCACCGCCAGCAATTCACTGGCCTGGGCATGACGCAGCACGACAACTTCATGGTCGTGTCGCTGACCACTGTCGAGTTGCGCAATCAATGTCGCAAGGCGTTCCAGATTCGTCCCCGAGTCGGTAACGATCAAGGCATTGGCCGAACTCGAAGGGCCGATGTAGCCATTGCTGGAAACCAATGGACGCAGAAGGCCTGCCAGATCGGCGGCAAGACTGCTCTGGAGGCTGAATACACGGGTAGTGAAGGCTGTCGGCGCAGCGTCTAGTTGCTGATCTGCCCACGCCTTGGCCTCGCTCGCCGGCAATACCAGTAAACGCCCATCATCGTTCACTGCAGCAAAGCCATGAGCATTGAGTACCGAGTAGAACAATCTGCGGATACCTTCACTGTCCAGCCGCTCATTGGATAGCACCGTGATCCGCCCCTGTACCCGAGGATCGAGAATGATCGGTTGGTCGAGGATTGCCCCTACCTCCCGTACCACATCGCGAACATCCGCATCGCTCATCGCCATTTGCCAGGTGGCCGGAGGCTGCGCGTGGGCAAACACGCCAGACAGGCACAAAAGCGTGCTCAGCGACGCTAACCGCAACATGAGCCGTATGTTCATCGGGAAGTCCGCAGGAAAAGACGATGGGAATCCGGTTTTATTGGCGCATGGGAGGTTTCTCTCACCAGGTGCAGCAAGGAGCCCTTGGTCCCCTCAAGGGGCAGAACCTCCTCAACGCCATCAATCCATAGTGCAACTGCATGCGATTCGATGCGCCGGACGACAGCACCGCCCGCCAGACGGTCGCCAATGCGATACGCCGCAACCTTGCCATCCAGAGCAACCAGCGCGCGCGACCCTCCGGCACTGGAGGCGAAAGTGGCCTTGAGAATGATGTCCGAGCGCACGGAAGCTCTCGCATCCGCGGCCCGAAAACCGAACGCCAGCGCAAGCGTGGTAACCGCAAGGGAGCGGTCAACTTCGACGTCCGGCAATGTGGCGACCGACGGTTCCTCGGTGCGCCAGTGACTGCGTAACCGGTCTTCTCGCCACACCAGGAACGACGCCAGCAGCACAGGCAACACCAGCCACGCCGCATGACGACGGTAATGTTCAGGTATCAAGGCAACCCCCGCTGGAGGATGACGAGCACCGATTGCCACGACAGCAGTTGCCAGTATTGTTTGCCGTAAGCCATGCCCATTCCCGCTTATGAAAAGGGGCACCCTGTTCGGATACCCCCTGTTCATCAATGCCTGTCCCAGGCGCTCTGCCATTGAGAACCAATGCCGGGCTCATATTGGGTGGTGCTTTCGGTCCATTGGCGGCAATACCCCGAGTATGGGAAAGGCTTGCATTCATAGACATCGCGAGTTCCCCTGGCATAGACCCGGGTACCCGCGGTGTAGCCTGCAATGCCTTCCGGGAAGGTGGGATAGGCTTCTTCGCCTTGCACCTCAAGGGTCAGGTCGCGCTCCTGTTGCAGGAGGATCTCGTCATCTTCATTCTTGCCGACGACCTTGAGCACATGCCCACCCTCCACGCTGATGGCGTCGACGGTGAACGGCTTCGTGGTCGAATCCACCGGCTGACGCTGGTAGCCGACTTGCTTGTTGCTCGCATCGAACAGTATTGCGGTGACTTCCATCGAACGATTGGTCATCACCGAGAAGTCGATGGTGGCTTTACCGTCTATCAAACTGTATTGCGGCTTCACCCCGTGCAAGTGCATATAGGCGTCCGGCGGGCTGCCTTCGAAGCCTAACTCGTAGCCCGTAACGCCGCTTTCCTGCTTGGCAAAGATGATATTGGAACCGCGCACCGGCGCGACGTTGCCCTCGGCGTCCTTTTGTCCGGCGCTGACCAACACCTGTGTGGCGTTGATCTGTTTGGCCAGTTTGTAGGCCCAGTTCGGCGCCCCACCCTCCTCGGCGGTTTCGATAACGATGCTGGCGCTGAACTGCTCGGACTCATGACCGCCGACAAACGCTCTGGCCTTGACCTTGTCGCCTTTCTTCAGATTGCGATGCGGATTGATGCTGCCGACCTGGCGCCATTCGGGTGCAGGCCCGCCGTCAACCTGGATATCGACATCGACAGCCTTGTAGAACGCATTGCTGGTGTCACCGACAGTCCATACGCCAAGGATGATGTGATGTCCCGAGCGATCGGCAGGAATTGCGCAGGTGTGCTTGGGATGCGAGGGATCATCGGCTTTCTTCCCGCCACCATCGACGGAACAGAATGGTGTGCTCTCGAACGAGGCGCGCTCCAAGGCAGCGTTGGGATTCCAGTCTCTCCTGGTGATGAAATATTCCCATCTCTTGGTTACATGCGCTGCTGTGTAGAGCCACTTGAATTCGATTTCATGCTTGTCGAGCGGGACACGATGCCAACGGTTGGCACTCTGCTCGTCAAGGACAGGAAATATGTGACCACCGATCAATTTGCCATCAGCTGGACCATCACTCGGGAATCCCTGGGCGAACTCTCCCGCACTGGGTGGCCAGTCCACCGAGTCACAGCCAGTGTTCTGCTTCTGCTTGCACAGGATGTCACGCGAAGGCGGGTCTTGCAGGTAACCATGGGCGTTTGCCAACTGCGGTAACAGGGTCGTACTGACAAGCGCAGCGCATACGCTGCTCGCCAGAAATCCTTTTCGTGGAGCTACTCGTTTCACACAAAATCCTCGTGGCAAAGTCCAAGTCCGCTCGGTCACCTGCATGGACGACCGATACGGCTTGAGCTGGAAGAGCACGAAGATTAAGAAAACGCAGGAGTGCGGACTGTAAGGCTAGTCCGAGAGGAAGCGCAGTCAATGCACACTGGCCTGTGAGATCCGAAGCCCATTGCAGACCCGGATCGCCCACAGGTCACCTTAGCCGTGATAGCCCGCCGAGAACTCGTGCACGGCGTTGATGAACACACCGGCATGCTCCGGGTCCACCTCCGGCGTGATGCCATGACCCAGGTTGAACACATGGCCGCTGCCCTTGCCGTAGCTGGCCAAGATCCGCTGCACTTCGTTGCGGATCGCCTCTGGCTTGGCGTACAGCACGGTCGGGTCCATGTTGCCCTGCAGCGCAACCTTGTCACCGACGCGACGACGGGCGTCGCCGATCTCGCACGTCCAGTCCAGGCCCAGTGCGTCGGCACCGGCCTCGGCGATGCTTTCCAGCCACAGGCCGCCATTCTTGGTGAACAGGATGACCGGCACCTTGCGCCCTTCATGCTCGCGAATCAGACCGCTGACAATCTTGCGCATGTAGGCCAGGGAGAATTCCTGATAGGCCGCTGCCGACAGTGCACCGCCCCAGGTGTCAAAGATCTGCACTGCCTGAGCGCCGGCCTTGATCTGGCCATTGAGGTAGCTGGTGACCGTCTGTGCCAGCTTGTCGAGCAGCAGGTGCATGGCCTCGGGCTGGTCGTACAACATCGCCTTGGTCTTGCGGAAGTCTTTCGACGAGCCGCCTTCGACCATGTAGGTCGCCAGGGTCCAGGGGCTGCCGGAGAAGCCGATCAGTGGCACGCGCCCGTTGAGCTCACGGCGGATGGTGCTGACCGCATCCATCACGTAGCCCAGGTCCTTGTGCGGATCGGGAATCGGCAGCGCCTCGATATCGGCCAGGGTGCTGACGACCTTCTTGAAACGTGGGCCTTCGCCCGTCTCGAAGTACAGGCCCTGCCCCATGGCATCGGGGATGGTGAGGATGTCGGAGAAGAGGATTGCGGCGTCGAGCGGGTAGCGGTCCAGCGGCTGGAGCGTCACCTCACAGGCGAACTGCGGGTTCATGCACAGGCTCATGAAGTCGCCGGCATTGGCGCGGCTGGCGCGGTACTCCGGCAGGTAGCGGCCGGCCTGGCGCATCATCCAGACTGGGGTCACGTCTACGGGTTGCTTGAGCAGTGCACGCAGGAAACGATCGTTCTTCAGGGCAGTCATGTCGGCATCCAGCAAAAAAGTGCGGGCATTTTCTCAGACGCCAGCGCAAAAGGCACGGCCAGGGCCATGCGTTTTGTCTATCGGGTGCCATGGATCAAGGATTTTTGTATACAAAATGCATCGCGGGGCAAGTCGGAACGGCGGTTCGACGCTCCGACTTGCCCCGCGAATAGCCAGGATCAGACTTCGAGGTAGTCCAGAATCCCTTCCGCAGCAGTACGCCCTTCGAAGATCGCCGTCACCACCAGGTCAGACCCGCGCACCATGTCGCCACCGGCGAAGACTTTCGGGTTGCTGGTCTGGTGCTTGAACTTGCCTTTCTCAGGAGCCACCACGCGGCCCTGGCTGTCCATCTGGATACCATGCTGTTCGAACCAAGGCGCCGGGCTCGGGCGGAAGCCGAAGGCGATCACCACGGCGTCGGCCGGAAGGATCTCTTCGGAGCCCGGGATCGGCTCGGGGCTGCGGCGGCCACGGGCGTCTGGCTCACCGAGACGGGTCTCGACCACCTTGACGCCTTCCACCTTGTCCTCGCCGACAATGGCGATGGGCTGGCGGTTGTAGAGGAACTTCACGCCTTCTTCCTTGGCGTTCTTCACCTCTTTGCGCGAGCCAGGCATGTTGGCTTCGTCGCGACGATAGGCGCAGGTCACGGCCTTGGCGCCCTGGCGGATGGAGGTGCGGTTGCAGTCCATCGCGGTGTCGCCACCGCCCAGCACCACGACCTTCTTGCCCTGCATGTCGATGAAGTCTTCCGGCGACTTCTCGAAGCCCAGGTTGCGATTGACGTTGGCGATGAGGAAGTCCAAAGCGTCGTGCACACCCGGCAGGTCTTCACCTGGGAAACCGCCCTTCATGTAGGTGTAGGTGCCCATGCCCATGAACACTGCATCGTACTCGGCGAGCAGTTGTTCCATGGTGATGTCCTTGCCCACCTCGGTGTTCAGGCGGAACTCGATGCCCATGCCGGTGAAGACTTCGCGGCGATTGCTCAGCACGGTCTTTTCCAGCTTGAACTCGGGGATGCCGAAGGTCAGCAGGCCACCGATCTCGGGGTTCTTGTCGAACACCACCGGCGTCACACCGGCACGCACCAGCACGTCGGCGCAGCCCAGGCCCGCAGGGCCGGCACCGATGATCGCAACGCGCTTGCCGGTTGGCTTGACCTTGGACATGTCCGGGCGCCAGCCCATGGCGAAGGCGGTGTCGGTGATGTACTTCTCCACCGAGCCGATGGTCACTGCGCCGAACCCGTCGTTCAGGGTACAGGCACCCTCGCACAGGCGGTCCTGCGGGCATACGCGGCCGCACACTTCCGGCAGGGTGTTGGTCTGGTGCGACAGCTCCGCTGCCGCCAGGATGTTGCCTTCGGACACCAGCTTCAACCAGTTGGGGATGAAGTTGTGTACCGGGCATTTCCACTCGCAATAGGGGTTGCCGCAGCCCAGGCAGCGGTGTGCCTGCTCCACGGACTGCTGCGGCTTGAAGGGTTCGTAGATCTCGACGAACTCCTTCTTGCGCTGGCGCAGCAGCTTTTTCTTCGGGTCCTTGCGGCCCACTTCGATGAACTGGAAGTCGTTGCTCAGACGTTCAGCCATTTTTCAAAACCTCTCAACAGCAGCTGCAAGCTACACGCTGCAAGCCGCAAGACGATCACTTAAGCCGGTCGAACCGTACGCTGCCTCTACGTACAGCGTGCAGCTCGCCACTTGCAGCTGCTTTTACTGCGGGTTGGCACGGGTGCTGGACAACAGTTGCTTCAGATTGGCCGCCTTGGGCTTCACCAGCCAGAAGCGCCGCACATAGTCGTCCAGGTTCTCGGAGAGCTCACGCCCCCACTCGCTGCCGGTTTCTTCCACGTACTCGCCCAGGACGCGCGCCAGGTGGCTGCGGTAGGCCTCCATCGCCTCACCACTGATACGCTGGATTTCCACCAGCTCGTGGTTGAGTTTGTCGAAGAAGGTGTTGTCCATGTCGAGCACATAGGCGAAGCCGCCCGTCATGCCAGAACCGAAGTTGTAACCGGTCTTGCCCAGAACGCAGACAAAGCCGCCGGTCATGTATTCACAGCAGTGATCACCGGTGCCCTCGACCACAGCGTGGGCGCCGGAGTTACGCACAGCGAAACGCTCGCCCGCGGTACCGGCGGCGAACAGCTTGCCGCCAGTGGCGCCGTACAGGCAGGTGTTGCCGACGATGGCGCTGTGCTGGGTTTCGAACGGACTACCGGCTGGCGGCACGATGGTGATCTTGCCACCGGTCATGCCCTTGCCGACGTAGTCGTTGGCGTCACCTTCCAGGTGCAGGTTCAGGCCACCGGCGTTCCATACGCCGAAGCTCTGACCCGCCGTCCCCTTGAAGCGGAAGGTGATCGGGTTAGCCGCCATGCCCTGGTTGCCATGCAGGCGGGCGATCTCGCCAGAGATACGCGCACCGATGGAACGATCGCAGTTGCAGATGTCGAGGGCGAACTCGCCACCGGCCTGGTCGCGGATCGCCGGCAAGGCCATCTCGACCATCTTCTCGGCCATCTCGCCCTTGTCGAACGGCGGGTTCTTGTCGACTTCGCAGAATTGCGGCTTGTCGGCCGGAATGTGCGAGCTGCCCAGCAGCGGCGTGAGGTCCAGGTGGTGCTGGCGCTCGGTGTCGCCCGGCAGCACTTCGAGCAGGTCGGTGCGACCGATCAGCTCGCCGAGGCTGCGTACGCCCAGCTTGGCCAGCCACTCGCGGGTTTCTTCAGCGACGAAGGTGAAGAAGTTGATCACCATGTCGACAGTGCCGATGTAGTGGTCCTTGCGCAGCTTGTCGTTCTGGGTGGCGACGCCCGTGGCGCAGTTGTTCAGGTGGCAGATGCGCAGGTACTTGCAGCCCAGGGCGATCATCGGCGCGGTACCGAAGCCGAAGCTCTCGGCGCCGAGGATCGCGGCCTTGATCACGTCCAGGCCGGTTTTCAGGCCACCGTCGGTCTGCACCCGCACCTTGCCGCGCAGGTCGTTGCCACGCAGGGTCTGGTGGGTTTCGGCCAGGCCCAGTTCCCACGGGGCGCCAGCGTACTTGATCGAGGTCAGCGGCGAAGCGCCGGTGCCACCGTCGTAGCCGGAGATGGTGATCAGGTCGGCATAGGCCTTGGCCACACCGGCAGCGATGGTGCCGACACCGGCTTCGGCCACCAGCTTGACCGACACCAGCGCCTGCGGGTTGACCTGCTTGAGGTCGTAGATCAGCTGCGCCAGGTCTTCGATCGAATAGATGTCGTGGTGCGGTGGCGGCGAGATCAGGGTCACGCCCGGCACCGCGTAGCGCAGCTTGGCGATCAGGCCGTTGACCTTGCCGCCTGGCAACTGGCCGCCCTCGCCGGGCTTGGCGCCTTGGGCCACCTTGATCTGCAGCACTTCGGCGTTGACCAGGTATTCCGGGGTCACACCAAAGCGGCCGGTGGCCACCTGCTTGATCTTCGAGCTCTTGAGGGTGCCATAGCGGGCCGGGTCTTCGCCGCCCTCACCGGAGTTGGAGCGCGCGCCCAGGCGGTTCATCGCCTCGGCCAACGCTTCGTGGGCCTCCGGCGACAGCGCGCCCAGGGAGATACCAGCGGAGTCGAAGCGCTTGAGGATCGCGTCCAGCGGCTCGACCTGATCCAGTGCCAGGGCCTGATCGGCCACCTTGACCTTGAGCAGGTCGCGGATCATCGACACCGGACGCTGATCGACCAGCGTCGTGTATTCCTTGAACTTGGCGTAGTCGCCCTGCTGCACTGCAGCCTGCAGGGTGTTGACCACGTCCGGGTTGTAAGCGTGGTATTCACCGCCGTGTACGAACTTGAGCAGGCCGCCCTGCTGGATCGGCTTGCGCGCGCTCCAGGCTTCGGCCGCAAGCAGCTTCTGGTCGCTCTCCAGGTCTTCGAAACGCGCACCCTTGATACGGCTGGACACGCCCTTGAAGCTCAGACCGACCACTTCGTCCGACAGGCCGATGGCCTCGAACAACTGCGCGCCACGGTAGGACGTGATGGTGGAGATACCCATCTTCGACAGGATCTTCAGCAGGCCCTTGGAGATGCCCTTGCGGTAGTACTTGAACACTTCATCCAGATCGCCCAGCACTTCGCCGGTGCGGATCAGGTCGGCCAGCACTTCGTACGCCAGGTACGGATAGACAGCCGAGGCGCCAAAGCCCAGCAGCACGGCGAAGTGGTGCGGGTCGCGGGCGGTGGCGGTTTCCACCAGGATGTTGCTGTCGCAGCGCAGGCCCTGCTCGGTCAGGCGGTGATGCACCGCACCAACGGCCAGCGAAGCATGTACCGGCAGCTTGCCCGGGGCGATGAAGCGGTCGCTCAGCACCAACTGGGTCTTGCCGCTGCGCACCGCTTCTTCGGCCTGGTCGGCGATGTTGCGAATGGCCGCTTCAAGGCCGACATCCTGCTCGTAGTTGAGGTCGATCAGGTGACGGTCGAAGCCTTCGCGCTCCAGGGCCATCAACGAGCGCCACTTGGCTGGCGAGATCACCGGCGAGCTGAGGATCACTCGGGAGGCGTGTTCAGGGGATTCCTGGAAGATATTGCGCTCGGCGCCCAGGCAGATTTCCAGGGACATCACGATGGCTTCGCGCAGCGGGTCGATCGGTGGGTTGGTCACCTGGGCGAACTGCTGGCGGAAAAAGTCGTACGGCGAGCGCACACGCTGCGAAAGCACGGCCATCGGCGTGTCGTCGCCCATCGAGCCGACCGCCTCCTGGCCTTGTTCGCCGAGCGGGCGCAGCACCTGGTCACGCTCCTCGAAGGTGACCTGGAACATCTTCATGTATTGCTTGAGCTGGTCGGCATCGTAGCTGGCCACGCCCTGGTCGTCGGTCAGCGTCGCCTGGATGCGGGTGGCATGCTGACGCAGCCAGCGCTTGTAGGGGTGGCGCGACTTGAGACGGTTGTCGATGGCGTCGGTGTCGAGGATCTGACCGGTCTCGGTGTCCACGGCAAAGATCTGGCCCGGGCCAACACGGCCCTTGGCGATGACGTCCTCGGGCTTGTAGTTCCACACGCCGATTTCGGAAGCGAGGGTGATGTAGCCGTTCTTGGTGGTCACCCAGCGCGCCGGACGCAGGCCGTTGCGGTCGAGCAGGCACACGGCGTGGCGGCCTTCGGTCATGACGATACCGGCCGGGCCGTCCCACGGCTCCATGTGCATGGAGTTGTACTCGTAGAAGGCGCGCAGGTCGGCGTCCATGGTCTCAACGTTCTGCCAGGCTGGCGGCACGAGCATGCGCACGCCACGGAACAGGTCGATGCCGCCGGTGACCATCAACTCGAGCATGTTGTCCATGCTGGAGGAGTCGGAGCCGACACGGTTGACCAGCGGACCGAGTTCTTCCAGATCGGGGATCAGGTCGTTGGCGAACTTGGTGCGACGGGCCATGGCCCAGTTGCGGTTGCCGGTGATGGTGTTGATCTCGCCGTTGTGGGCGAGGAAGCGGAATGGCTGCGCCAGCGGCCATTTCGGCAGGGTGTTGGTGGAGAAGCGCTGGTGGAAGACACAGATGGCGGTCTGCAGGCGCTCATCGCCCAGGTCCGGATAGAAGGCGGTGAGATCCGCCGGCATCATCAGGCCTTTGTAGATGATGGTCTTGTGCGAGAAGCTGCAAATGTAGTGGTCGGCGTCGTGGGCGTTGGCCACGGACGAACGGCGACGGGCACTGAACAGCTTGATGGCGAATTCCTGGTCGGTAAGACCTTCACCACCGATGAACACCTGCTCGATCTGTGGCAGGCGCTCGAGGGCCAGGCGACCGAGCACGCTGGTGTCGATCGGCACTTTGCGCCAGCCGACCAGTTGCAGGCCAGCAGCGAGGATCTCGCGGTCCATGTTGGCGCGCGCAGCCTCGGCTTTTACCGGGTCTTGATTGAAGAACACCATGCCGACGGCGTACTGCTTGGGCAGCTCGGCGGCGAAGTGCTCCAGGGCCACGGCACGCAGGAACTGATCGGGCTTCTGCATCAGCAGGCCGCAACCGTCACCGGTCTTGCCATCTGCGTTGATCCCACCACGGTGGGTCATGCAGGTCAGGGCCTCGACGGCAGTTTGCAGAAGGTGGTGACTCGGCTCGCCCGTCATGTGGGCGATCAGGCCAAAACCACAGTTATCCTTGAACTCTTCGGGATGGTACAGACCTGTTTTCATAGACACTTTCTCACCAGGTTCGCCTCTCAACCAAGGCAAATCTCTTTTTAGTACAACCACTTACCATCCACGCCGATCGAATGCCAGCTTTTTTGCGGTGGGTATAGGGAAACCATTGTTGCACAGCGACAGGGAAGCTCACAAATTTTCACGACGAATCGTTGAAAGTTTATGTCGCATTTTTGAATGTTTTTGCGTCATGCGCCGTGATAGCGGCTTGAGCCGAGTCTGAAGCGTTTCAGCCGTGACTGCAACAGAAGGCTTGTGGCCGGCAGTCTGGGACAGAAAAGCCTGCCGCGCATCAGCACAGCAGGCTTTGTCGAGTCCGGGATTCGCTCAGCAACTGGGCGGCGGGGGTGGTGCCGCCCGGAAGGATCAGCGGGCCGTGGCCAGCTCTTGTTGAACGCTGCCGACGGTACGAGGCCAAGGTTTACCAGCCTGGACCTTCGCTGGCAAGTTCTTGATTGCCGCAGCTGCGGCATCGCGGCTGCTGAAGTTGCCGTAGGTCACCACATACAGCGGCTTGCCCTGCAGGGTTTTCTTGAAGTAGCGATAGTCGCCACCCTGCTCCCTGACGAACGACTGGGCAGCGGATTCATTGCTGGTACCGAACACCTGAACCACATAGTTGCCCGGCTTCTGGCCGCTGTACCAGCCGCTGTTGCCTGCGCCAACGACGGCGGGTTTTTCGGCAGGCTTGGCAGCGGGCTTGGCGGTCGCCACCTGGGTCGGGGCCGGCGCAGGTTTGGCGGCAGGCGCAACCGGCTTGACCGGCTGGGTTGCGACAGGTTTCTGCGCAGGCGCAACCGGCTGGGCCGGAGCGGGGGCAGGACCGGCGGCGACACCTTGCGGCGGCGCAGTCGTGGTGACGGTGGGAGGAACGGCAGCAGAGGGCGCTGAAGGCTGCAGTGCAGTATCACCAGCAGGGCCCGCCTCGTCGCCATCTCCCATGCCTGCAGCCTGGGCCAGCGGCTCACGCATGACCGGCTGCGACTGCCCTACCAGCGGCAGTGGCATGGGCTGCGAAGAACCGGAGAATTCGACGGTCGGTCCGCCATTGCCCGACTGTCCCAGTGGCAACTGGGCCTGGGCCGCAGGTGCTTCGGTCGGCGCCTTGTCCCCTTTCTTGGGCATCAGGACTGCGGCCGCGACAGCGACCACAACGACAGCGGACAACGCGAGCACATGTTTCTTAGGCATTTTGAACCCCATGGATGGTCGCTTTTCCGTACTGCGGGTAGCGATCATGGCTTCGATCAAGGTATCGCGGGCAACCTGGTTGATGTTTCCTGGCCAGCCGTCGGAGTTTTCGTGGATATCGGCGATCTGCTCGGCGCTGAACACTTCAAGGCCCCGGCCAGCACCTTCCAGGCGCTGTTCCAGATACTCACGAGTCTCTTCTTCGCTGTAGGGGGCGAGCTCGATGATGTGGAAGCGCTCTTCCTCGACACTGAGTTCGTCCAACCCGGCAATCAGCGAAGGTTCACCGAACAGGAACACATGCGGGCGCCCTTCCGGAACGCCTGCCGCCAGCTCCAGCAACGCTTGGAGTGCCGACTCGTCGAGTTGTTCCGCATCGTCCACCAGCAGATAGACTTCCTGCCCGGTCAACGCCAGCTGGACGACCTGGGAAAGGATTGCCTGCACTTCCGGCTGGGCGACGTTCAGCGCCTGGGCCACTTGGCCCAGCACGCTGGCAGCATCGCTTGCGCCACGCGCGGAAACGACCACGCTCTGCACCGACTGCTTGTTGGTGCTGGCCACCAGGGCCTGGCGCAGCAGGGTCTTGCCGCTGCCAAGCGGGCCGGTTACCACCAGCATCAGGTGGCTGTAACGCGCCAGGTGATGCAGCTGGCCCAGCACCGGCTTGCGCTGGGCAGGGAAGAACTTGAACCCGGGCACCCGAGGTGCGAACGGATCGTGACTCAACTGGTAGTGATCGAGGAACGCCTCATCGGCATGCAAACTGGTCATTGCGCTGTCACAACCTCAAAGCTGCGCCACGATCGCGCGATAATCCGCTGCAAGCGTGGCCTGAAGAATCTCTTTCGGATAGTCGTCGGTGATCACGGCCTCGCCCATCTGGCGCAACAGCACCAGGCGCAGGCGTCCGTCGAGCACCTTCTTGTCGACCGCCATATGTTCCATGGAATGCGCCGGGGTCATTTCCTGTGGAGGCACCACCGGCAAGCCTGCATCCTGCAGCAGGCGAATTCCGCGATCACGCGCCGACTGGTCGATCCAGCCGAGACGCATGGACATCTCCAGGGCCATGACGGTCCCGGCAGCGACGGCCTCGCCATGCAACCATACCCCGTAACCCATGTGGGTTTCGATGGCATGACCGAAGGTGTGGCCGAGGTTCAGGGTGGCGCGCACGCCAGACTCACGCTCGTCGGCACCGACCACGGCCGCCTTCGCCGCGCAGGAGCGGCGGATGGCTTCGGTCAGGGCCACGGAATCGAGCCCGCGCAGGGCTGCCATGTTGTCTTCCAGCCAGCCGAGGAATGGCTCGTCGCAGATCAGGCCGTACTTGATCACTTCGGCGAGGCCCGCCGACAACTCGCGGGCTGGCAGGGTGCGCAGGCTGGTGGTGTCGATCAGCACCGCGTTGGGCTGATAGAAGGCACCGACCATGTTCTTGCCCAGTGGGTGATTGATGCCGGTCTTGCCACCAACGGACGAATCCACCTGGGACAGCAGCGTGGTCGGCACCTGGATGAAGTCGACGCCGCGCTGGTAGCAGGCCGCGGCAAAGCCGGCCATGTCGCCGATCACCCCGCCGCCCAGCGCGACCACAGTGGTGCGCCGATCATGGCGGGCCGTGAGCAGGGCATCGAAAATCAGCTGGAGGGTTTCCCAGTTCTTGTGGGCTTCGCCGTCAGGCAGCACCACTGGCAGCACCGACCAGGCGCCGAGTGTCTTGCTCAACCGCTCGAGATACAGGGGCGCGACGGTTTCGTTGGAGACGATGGCGACCTGCCGCCCGGCAATGTGCGGCGCCAGCAGCTCGGGCTGGTCCAGCAGGCCCTCGCCAATGTAGATCGGATAGCTACGTTCGCCCAGATCGACCTTCAATGTCTGCATGTATCCCCACAATATGCTTTGGCGCGGCCTTGCCTGAGCGGCCAGCGCGGTAACGTTCAACGTCGCCCCGACGTTGGTCGCCGAGGATAGTCCCGGCTCAGCGGGGCGGCAACTGCTGCAAACGCTCGAGAATGTCGAGCACTACCATGCGCGGCGGCCGTTCGTCGGTTTCCACCACGAGGTCGGCGATTTCGCGATAGAGCGGGTCGCGCGTTTCCAGCAACGCACGCAGCGTGGCTTCCGGGTTGGCGGTCCGCAGCAGTGGACGGTTGCGATCACGTGCAGTACGGCCGACCTGCTGTTCCACCGAGGCATGCAGGTAGATGACACGCCCGCCCCTGTGCAACGCCTGGCGATTGGCCTCGCGCATCACTGCGCCGCCACCTGTTGCGACAACCACGCCGTCGAGCTCGCAGAGTTCTGCAATCATCGCCTGCTCACGATCACGAAAGCCCGGCTCGCCTTCCTTGTCGAAGATCCACGGGATGTTGGCGCCGGTTCGCAGCTCGATTTCCTTGTCGGAATCCTTGAACAGCAGGCGCAGCTCTTTGGCCAAAAGGCGCCCGATGGTGCTCTTACCGGCGCCCATGGGCCCTACAAGTATCAAATTTCGCACAGAATCAACGACTCACAGCAATCGCCCGGTCACTCATGATACGCGGAGTCAGGAAGACCAGCAGCTCAGATTTTTTCTCTTGTAATACATCGCGTCGAAACAGCCGTCCAACATACGGCAGATCGCCAAGAAATGGCACCTTGTCCACTACATTGTTATGCGACGTCGAGTACACGCCACCAATCACAATCGTCTCGCCATCGGCCACGCGCACCTTGGCATTGACCTCGTTCTTGCGGATCGGTGGCACGTCGTTGAGGGCATTGACGTAGTCTGGCTCGTCCTTGGTCACCCGCACCGCCATGATGACCTTGCCATCCGGGGTGATCTGCGGCGTGACCTCCAGTGACAGCGATGCCTCGCGGAAAGCCACCGAGGTGGCGCCGCTCTTGCTCGACTGCTGGTACGGCACTTCGGTGCCCTTGAGAATACGCGCGGTTTCCTTGTCGGCAGTGACCACCTTGGGCTGGGAGATGACCTCGCCATTGCCGCTTTTCTCCATGGCACTGAGCTCCAGATCAAGCAGCACATCGCCGCGCACCACCCCTACGCCCACGCCAGAGGTCGCCCCCTGCGCGCCAAGATCGACAAACAGCTCACTGCCTGACCGCGCTGGCATACCGCCCAGCTTTGCACCCCAGCGAATGCCGAGCACATTCTCGTAATCGACGTTGGCCTCGACGATCCGGGCCTCGATCATCACCTGGCGCACCGGCACATCCAGATCCGCAACCAGTTGCCGCAACTCTGCCAGGCGCGCGGCCGACTGGGTGGCGATCAGGGTGTTGGTCCGCGAATCCACGCTCAAACTGCCGCGCCCTGCCGCAGGTTCGTCATCCGCGAGGCTCTCCAACAATAGTTTCGCCAGGTCGGACGCATCGGCATGATGAATCGGCAGCAACTCCCGATGCAGCGGCTGCAACTGCGCCTCGAGCGCCTGGTCGATGCGCGCCTCGCGCGACTGCTCGGCGAGCTCTGCGGCGGGGGCGACCAACAGCACATTGCCCTCCTCACGCTTGGCCAGCCCGCGGCTGCGCAACACCAGCTCCAATGCCTGATCCCAGGGCACCTCGTGCAGCCGCAGGGTGATATTGCCCTGAACCGTGTCACTGGCCACCAGGTTGATGCCGGTATAATCGGCGAGCACCTGCAGCACTGCCCGAACCTCGACGTCCTGGAAATTCAGCGAAAGCGGCTCACCTTTGTACAGGGGCTCCGCCATTGCCCGTAGCGTCAGCAGCATCGCCACGACGCCGATCAGCAGTCTTTTCACGTTCGCTCCTTGCGCCTGCGGGCCGGCTCAACGTCAGGTAGCTTGAGCGCTCTTGCCACTCGCCACCACTGAACAGCCGCTCCCTGATCTCGACCTGATCCTGGTCGACCTTTATGACTTCACCCTCTTCACGCCCCAGGCGCTCCCCCTTGGCAACCCGGTAAACACGCCCGGCCCAGCGCACCAGCGCCTGGGATTGCCCCGCGCGGGACAGGCTGCCCACCATCTCCAACTGCTCCAGCGGCACCCCCGCCAACCCCTCCGTATGCCGACGCGACGACCAGGCTGCAAATGGGTCCAGCGCGGGCGTCCGACCGAGGGGCCGAGCGGGCTCATCGGCCAGCGAAGCCGGCATTGGCAGCGCCTCGCCGGCATGAAATGCCTGCACCCACACATGAAGCTGCAGCAACCCCGGCCGTTCTGTTGCAGGCTCCAACTGCAAACGGGTCACCCGCAGCAGGCGCAACTGGCCCAGCCACTCGTCCAGCCAGGGTCGCAGGGCGGCATAGCGCCCACTCACCTGCATCTGCAAGGGCACCTGGCGGTAACCCGGCCCCTCGACGTCCTCCTCCACGTCGAGGCGCTCGAAGACCAGGCCGTAGGTGCGCCCCGACACGGCCAACTGGTCGAGCAGATCGCTCATGCCCTCGCCGCCCGACAATCGCCAACGCGCATCCCGCAGCCGCTTCGCCTCGCTCGCCAGCGCCACCTCGGCGTCATCCAGAGCCAGAAGCTGTTGCTCCCGCGCCTGCAACAGCTTCCGCTGCTCGACATCGCTCGCCACGCCTTGACGGTAGGCTGCGCGCACCTCCTGGAGACGGAACTGATAGCCGCAGGCAAGCACCAGCGACACACCAATGACTACGACCGCGCCCCTGAACATACGCGAGCGCCCCGCCATCTCGTGCCAGCCGAGCATCTCAGCGATACGCATGTTCAGGAGGCCACCACCCGGGCCACGAGTGAGAACGCATCGCCACCGGCCCGCGCCAAGACGTGCTTGAGTTCAAGGTCCAGGAGTATCGGCGAGCGCTGCAGGTCGCGCATGAACTGGGCCAGCACCGCAGGAGAAACCGCTAGGCCATTGATCTGCAGCCGGTCACCCTGCACGTCCAGGCGCGTCAGTTGCATCCCATGCGGCATCGCCAGTTCGATCTCGATCAACAGCTGCGGTACTCCTTGCTGCGAGGAGCGCAACGCGCCAAGCGCATCAACCTGCCTGCGCAGGCCCGTGTGCGCCTCACGCAACTGTTCCAGGCGTGCCACTTGCCCATCCAGCGACTGCAGCTGTTGCTGACGCTGCAATCCGGCAGCTGCTTGCTGCTTCAGGCGCAGGTGGGCGAACCGATCGACCAGCATGACCACGACTAACGCTGCGAACAGACTGCCCAGAAACACCAGCCTGAAGTTGCGCAGCTCCACCAGACGCTGGCGCTCACGCCATGGCAGCAGGTTCAGGCGCAGGTTCATTGCGTACCTCCCAGGGCGAGGCCGAGGGGCAGGACCATGGCGCCGCAGCGGTCTGGCAGCGAAGCCGCATGGACCCGCTGCGGACAAACCCGCTCACAGGGGAATCCGAAATGCCGCGCCAGCGACCGCACGCAAGCGTCCGTCGCCGCCCCGCCGCCGACCATCAACCCTGCGGTCATTTCGAACGGAGGATCCCCCTCCAGCAAGCTCTCGAGATGCGCCAGAAACTCGGCCGAACCCACGCCAGGCTCGATCCTCTGCGCCTTTCGCCAAGGCAGGGGTCCATCGGGCCAGCCATGCAGGGTCAGGCTGGCGGCTTCGACCTGCAGCAGCGGCCGGCAGCTGTCGGTGGCCTGCAAGCGACGCAGCGCCAGACTGTCCACCTCGACGGCAACCACCTCCAGGCCTGCCGCCTCGAACGGCTGCAACAGCGGCGCCAGGACGCTCTGGCGAGCGGCCCCGACCAGCACATCGAGCATGTGGGGGGTCTGCTGGGAAATGCCCAGCACCTGAAAGTCCAGGGCCAGATCGTCAATCGGGAAAGGGAAAAGGCGCTCGGCATCGGCAAGCAGATGCGCTTCTCGTTCAGGCTCCGCCAGTGCGGCGGGCAACTGCCCCACCTTACAAATCACCTGCGAGCCCGGCACCGCCAACGCAACCCGTCGAGACCGGCTGCCACAACGGCGCCACGCCTGACGCAGGGCCATGGCCTGCACCTCGGTATCGCCACCACCCCGCAAAGCCCCCCGGATTGGCTCGACCACCCAGGCAGCCACCTCATGGCGCCCTCGTCGCCGCTGCAACTCAAGAATCCTCACCGAATCGGAGGCAATTTCCACCCCCAATACTGAACTGGCATCCCTGCCAAAGCGTCCAAGCATCGCTGCTCCTTTTCATGACCGTGGCAAACCCTTGCCATCCGGGGCGATTGCGCCCATTGCCCCGACCGACCGATGACCCGGCGGGGCGAAAATGCTTATAATGCCCAGCGTTTTTTCCCGTCCGCCGGGCCTGCGTGCACTCCACTTCTCAACCTGGACACCCAAAAGCCTTGATACGCCTGCTGAAGTTCTTCTGGTGGTCTTTCGTCGCCGTCATCTGCGCGCTCGTGCTCGGTCTGAGTGGTGCGTTTCTGTATCTTAGTCCCAGCCTGCCTTCGGTCGACTCGCTCAGAAGCATCCAGTTGCAGATCCCCCTGAGGGTGTACAGCAGCGACGGCAAACTGATTGCCGAGTTTGGCGAAATGCGCCGCTCGCCAATCCGTTTTGCGGAAATTCCCCCACAGTTCATCCAGGCGCTTCTGTCAGCCGAGGACGACAATTTCCTCAATCACTACGGGGTCGACCCGAGCAGCCTGATGCGCGCTGCGACCCAACTTGTGAAGTCTGGTCATATCCAGACCGGCGGCAGCACCATCACCATGCAGGTGGCGAAGAACTTCTTCCTCACCAGCGAGCGCAGCTTCTCGCGCAAGACCAACGAGATCCTCCTGGCGCTGCAGATCGAACGTGAGCTGACCAAGGACGAGATCCTCGAGCTGTACGTCAACAAGATCTACCTGGGCAACCGCGCCTACGGCATCGATGCCGCAGCGCAGGTGTACTACGGCAAGTCGATCCGTGATGTCAGCCTGGCGCAGATGGCGATGATCGCCGGCCTGCCCAAAGCCCCTTCGCGCTTCAATCCGCTGGCCAACCCGGTGCGTGCCAAGGAGCGCCGCGACTGGATCCTCGGCCGCATGTACAAGCTCGGCAAGATCGATGAGGCAAGCTACCAGGCCGCCCTCGCCGAGCCGCTGAACGCCAGCTATCACGTACCGACACCTGAGGTGAATGCACCGTTCGTCGCCGAAATGGCGCGCGCCGAGATGGTCGGCCGCTACGGCAGCGATGCCTACACCGAAGGTTTCCGGGTCACCACGACCGTGCCCAGCGACACGCAGGAAATCGCCAACAAGGCAGTCCTCAACGGCCTCTCGCAATACGACGAGCGCCATGGCTACCGCGGCCCCGAAGCGCGCTTCCCGGGCAAGACCCGCACCGCCTGGCAGCAGGAACTGGGCAAGCAACGTACCCTCGGCGGCCTGGAACCGGCCATCGTCACCCAGGTGGACAAGACCGGCCTGAAAGTCATGACGCGCGGCGGCCAGGACGAAGACGTCGCCTGGGACACCATGAAGTGGGCCCGTCCGTTCATCAACAGCAATGCCCAGGGGCGCGCGCCTCAGTCGCCGGCCGATGTCGCGCAGATCGGCGACCTGGTGCGCCTGCAACGCCTGGACGACGGCAAGCTCAAGTTCAGCCAGGTGCCGGGCGCCCAGAGCGCACTGGTCACGCTTGACCCGAACAGCGGTGCAATCCGCGCCCTGGTCGGCGGCTTCTCGTTCGAGCAGAGCAACTATAACCGCGCCATGCAGGCCAAGCGCCAACCAGGCTCCAGCTTCAAGCCCTTCATCTATAGCGCCGCACTGGACAACGGCTATACCGCCGCCAGCCTGGTCAACGACGCACCGATCGTGTTCGTCGACGAATACCTCGACAAGGTCTGGCGCCCGAAAAACGACACCAACACCTTCCTCGGTCCGATCCGCATGCGCGAGGCGCTGTACAAGTCGCGCAACCTGGTCTCGATCCGCCTGCTCCAGGCGATGGGGGTCGACCGCACCATCGACTACATTGCCAAGTTCGGCTTCAACAAGCAGGACCTGCCGCGCAACCTGTCGCTGGCACTGGGTACCGCAACGCTCACCCCGATGGAAATCGCCACCGGCTGGAGCACCTTTGCCAACGGCGGGTACAAGATCAACCCCTACCTGATCGAGCGCGTCGAAAGCCGCAACGGCGAAACCCTGTTCACCGCCAACCCGGCGCGCGTTCCCCAGGGCAATCAGGACCAGGCCGGAATCGCCGCGCCCGAAGAGCCGATCACCACGCTCCCGCAGCCGGGCACCGCACCTTCGGCACTGGGCCAGATCGCCCCGCCGCCGCAGACGCCGGCCATTGCCGAGCGCATCGTCGATGGCCGTACCACCTACATCCTGACCAGCATGCTGCAGGATGTGATCAAGCGTGGCACTGGCCGTCGCGCCCTGGCCCTGGGCCGCAGCGACATCGCGGGCAAGACCGGTACCACCAACGAATCCAAGGATGCCTGGTTCTCCGGCTACAACGCCGACTACGTGACCACGGTCTGGGTCGGTTTCGACCAGCCTGAAACACTTGGTCGCCGAGAATATGGCGGCACCGTTGCACTGCCGATCTGGATGGACTTCATGGGCCCGGCACTCAAGGGCAAGCCTGAACACGCACCGGCAGAGCCGGAGGGCATCCTCAGCCTGCGCGTGGATCCGGTCAGCGGTCGCGCGGCGACGCCAAGCACGCCGAACGCCTACTTCGAGCTGTTCAAGGCCGAGGATTCACCACCATCGGTAGATGAGCTGGGCAACGGCTCAGCACCAGGCAGCCCGCTGCCGGCCGATGAGGCGGCGCCGATGGATCTGTTCTGAGTAGCGATCTGAATCTGTAGCAGCGGCCTTGTGTCGCTTCTACAGGTGGAGCGGTCATCTGTAGAACAGCGGCCAACAAAAAGCCCCGACTCTTGCGAGCCGGGGCTTTTTCATGTCGCTACAACAGGATCAGCCGTTGAACACGTCATCCACGCTCTTGAGCGGGTAGTGCTTCGGATACGGCAGGGTCGCCACACCGGATTCGATGGCGGCCTTGGCCACGGCATCGGAAACGACGGTGATCAGGCGAGCGTCCAGCGGCTTCGGAATGATGTACTCGCGGCCGAACTCCAGACCTTCAACGCCGTAGGCCTCGCACACTTCCTTCGGAACCGGCAGCTTGGCCAGGTCTTTCAGGGCGATAGCGGCGGCAATCTTCATCTCTTCGTTGATGCGCTTGGCGCGAACGTCCAGGGCACCACGGAAGATGAAGGGGAAGCCCAGAACGTTGTTGACCTGGTTCGGGTAGTCGGAACGACCGGTGGCCATGATCACATCGCTGCGGGTGGCGTGGGCCAGCTCTGGAGCGATTTCCGGATCCGGGTTCGAGCAGGCGAACACGATCGGGTTGGCAGCCATCGACTTCAGGCCTTCCGGGCTCAGCAGGTTCGGGCCGGAGAGACCAACGAACACGTCAGCGCCTTCCAGCGCGTCAGCCAGGGTGCGCTTGTCGGTGGCGTGAGCGAACTGCGCCTTGTACTGGTTCAGGTCGTCGCGGCCAGCGTGGATGACACCGCTGCGGTCGATCATATAGATGTTCTCGACCTTGGCGCCCATGCTGACCAACAGCTTCATGCAGGAGATGGCGGCAGCGCCAGCACCCAGGCAGACGATCTTGGCGTCTTCGAGCTTCTTGCCTGCGATTTCCAGGGCGTTGATCATGCCGGCGGCAGTCACGATGGCGGTGCCGTGCTGGTCATCGTGGAAGACCGGAATGTCGCACTGTTCGATCAGGGTACGCTCGATCTCGAAGCACTCAGGTGCCTTGATGTCTTCGAGGTTGATGCCACCGAAGGTGATGGAGATGCGGCGAACGGTGTCGATGAAAGCCTGTGGGCTTTCCGACTCGACTTCGATGTCGAACACGTCGATACCGGCGAAACGCTTGAACAGAACACCCTTGCCTTCCATGACTGGCTTGGAGGCCAGCGGGCCGAGGTCACCCAGGCCGAGGATGGCAGTACCGTCGGAGATCACAGCGACCAGGTTACCCTTGCCGGTGTATTTGTAGGCCAGCTCTGGATCACGGCCAATTTCGCGTACCGGCTCGGCGACGCCTGGGCTGTAGGCCAGGGCAAGGTCACGGGCGGTGGCGGTTGGCTTGGAGAGTTCGACGCTCAGTTTCCCCGGGCGAGGTTGAGCGTGATATTCGAGAGCGGCGGTTTTCAAGTCTGACATGGTGGGCATTCCGCTTGTTTACTGTTCTGACGGACCGCCGAGGATACGCAAAGAGCCGGGAGGCGACAAGACTGCCCGGTCACATGTGTCAAGGCCCTTGGCCTACGACTTTACGCTACAACCCGCGGGGCTTACGGCCTTGAGTGTGTACAATCCAAATCAATAATGTCTACAACTATTTTTTCACCGAAACCTGTTCCAACATGCTCGGATCGCTCAGCGGCAACAGCCAGCGTCGCTGCCCAGGCTTGAGCCCGCCCTTGCGGGAACGGTCCAGCACCCAGCCGCGCGCCTCAAGCTGACGCCCCTTGAGATTATCGAAGAAACCGTCGGGGAAGGCGCGTTGCAGACGAGCGGGAACCTGCAGCACCACAGCCTCGTCAAGCTCCAGCCAGACGCCTCCTCGATTGTGATCGATCGCGCTCACCCTGCCGCCGATCACAGCGAAGCCGGATTGCCTCAGGCGCCCCGCTGCGATGACCGGCGACTGCCGCCAGAGCCCGAGCCTACCTGTGCGTGCGGCCTGCTCGGCCTGTTGCTGGCAGCCGACCAGACGCACGTTGGGTGCCACCGCAACGCGATAGGCCAAGCCTTCACTGAGCAACTGCGCCTCAAGATTGTCGCCATTACGGCCATAGATGTGCGCCAAGGTGCGCCCGTACTTGTCCCTGGGCTCCACACCCGGCACCAGCCCCACCCGGCCATCACTGGCCTGCACCAGTGCCTCCAGCCGTCGCCTGGCCGCTTCGGCATAGGGTTCGCTGGTGCGACCTTTGCGCCCGATCTCAGGTGCATTGATGCCAATCAGCCGCACGCTGCGGCCATCCCCCAGACGCACGGTATCGCCATCGACGACCTGACGCACCGTCACTGGCTGCACGGCCTCGGGCACCGGGCAGAAGGCCTGCGCGGGAACATGCCAGATTGCGCCCACAAAAAAGGCGCCCACGAGGGGCGCCTTCTTTTGCAGCAATGCGAAACCCGAAGGGCTCGCCGTGCGCATGATTACTTCTTGGTACCGAACATACCGAAGCGATCGGCGAACTTCTGTACGCGACCACCGGTGTCCAGGACTTTCTGCTTACCGGTGTAGAACGGGTGGCAGAGGTTGCAAACGTCGATCGCCAGGGTGTTGCCCAGGGTCGAACGGGTTTCGAATTTGTTGCCGCAGCTGCAGGTGACAGCAACTGCTTCGTAGTTCGGATGAATATCGGCTTTCATGGTCACTTCCTCGAGCTGCGTGCCGCCACCCAACACCAATTGTTGAATACCGCACGTAATTAGGCGGCGAATAATACCAGACCGTCAGGCCAGCGCAAGTTGTCGCTTGCACCGGCCGTCGTCTGCTAGGCTCGTGCGATTCCCGACCAGCTACGAAGACCTGCCGCGTGTCCGACGTCATCCTGCGCCTTGCCCTGCCCTCGCCCCTGCGTCGCTTGTTCGACTACCGGGCCCCGGCCGCCATGGCACGCCAGCAACTGACACCCGGCATGCGCATCCGCGTACCGTTCGGCCGTCGCGAGATGATCGGCGTGCTGGTGGAGGTCTGCGAGCAGAGCGAAGTCCCCGCCGACAAGCTCAAGCCAGCGAGCATGCTGCTCGACCCGGTCTCGCCGCTGCCTCCGGCACTGTTCAAGCTGTGCCTATGGACCGCCCACTACTATCAGCACAGCCTGGGCGACACCCTGAGCTGGGCATTGCCGGTGTTGCTGCGTCAGGGCGAAGCAGCCGAAGTGCGCCAGGAGCGTTTCTGGCATGCGACCCCCGGCGCGCGTCTGGACGACCCACGTATCGCCCGGGCACCGCGCCAGAAAGAGGCCTTGCAGACCCTCGCCCAGCACCCTCATGGCGTAGCCCACAGCGTGCTGGCCAAACTCGGCTTGAACAAAGATAGCCTCGACCTGCTGCTGGCCAAGGAACTGGTGCAGGTCGAGGTGCGCCGGCACCTGCCGGCGCCACGCCATGACCGCTGGCTGGCCCAGCCGGAACTGCCGCTCAACGAGGAGCAGAGCGCTGCCTTCCAGGCCGTGCGCGCAGGCTTCGGCAGCTTCCACGCCTTCCTGCTGGCCGGTGTCACCGGCAGCGGCAAGACCGAGGTCTACCTGCAGCTGATTCGCGAAACCCTGGAGGCCGGCAAGCAGGCACTGATCCTGATCCCCGAGATCAACCTCGGCCCGCAGACCCTGGCGCGCTTCGAGCAGCGCTTCAATGCCCGCATCGCCCTGCTGCACTCGGCAGTCAACGACCGCGAGCGCCTAGATGCCTGGCTCGCTGCCCGCGATGGCGAGGCCGACATCATCATCGGCACACGTTCGGCACTGTTCACGCCCATGAAGAACCCGGGCCTGATCATCATCGACGAAGAGCACGACGGCTCCTACAAACAACAGGAAGGGCTGCGCTATCACGCCCGCGACCTGGCCGTGGTCCGCGCGCACCAGGAGAACATCCCGATCCTGCTGGGCTCGGCGACACCTTCACTGGAAAGCCTGCACAACGCCCACAGCGGGCGCTACGGCCTGCTGCGCATGAACCAGCGCGCCGGCGGCGCCCGCCCGCCGCGCTTCATGCGCCTGGATGTGCGCAGCCTGCCGCTGGACAGCGGCATCAGTGGCCCACTTCAACAGGCGATCGGCCAGACCCTGGCAGCCGGCCAGCAAGTGTTGGTGTTCCTCAACCGCCGCGGCTTCGCCCCGACGCTGCTGTGTCACGACTGTGGCTGGCTGTCGGAGTGCCCACGCTGCGATGCACGCATGACCGTGCATCAGCGCTCCGGCGTACTGCGCTGTCACCACTGTGGTTACGACGAGCGCCTGCCCCTGCAATGCCCGCAATGCGCCCATGTCGACCTGCGCCCGGTCGGCGCCGGAACCGAGCGCGCCGAAGAGCGCCTGAAGACCCTGTTCCCCGATTACCCAGTCCTGCGCGTGGACCGCGACAGCACGTCGCGCAAGGACGCCATGCACCACCTGTTCACCACCATCCAGCGCGGCCAGCCGAGCATTCTGGTCGGCACCCAGATGCTGGCCAAGGGGCATCACTTCCCGCGGGTAACCCTGGTGGCCATCCTCGATGCCGATGGCGGACTGTTCTCGGGTGATTTCCGCGCCAGCGAGCGAATGGCGCAGCTGATCGTCCAGGTCGCAGGCCGCGCCGGGCGGGCCGAGGAGCCTGGAAAGGTGATCGTGCAGACCCACCTGGCCGAGCATCCACTGCTGGTGCAACTGACCGAGCAAGGCTATTTCGCCTTCGCCGAGCAAGCCCTGAGCGAGCGGCGCGCCGCCGGCCTGCCGCCCTTCTCGCACCTGGCCCTGCTGCGCGCCGAAGCGCACAAGCCAGGGCAGGCGGAAGCCTTTCTCGACGAGGCCTGCGCCGCCGCCGAAGGTGTGCTGGCAGAGCAGGGCTTGAGCGGCATCGAGCTGCTCGGCCCGGTACCAGCCCCCATGGAGCGCCGCGCTGGTCGTTTCCGCGCGCAGCTGTTGATCCAGGCCAATGCCCGGGCGCCGCTGCATCGACTGATCAGTAGCTGGTTGCTAGTGTTGGAACAGATGCCGTCGGGGCGGCAAGTGCGCTGGTCGCTGGATGTGGACCCGGTCGATCTCTACTGAATCCCTGAAAGCCAGCGCTATCCTGAGCGAGCCGTAAAGGTTGGCAATCAAGCCCCGGCCACGGATAATGTTCCGTTTTTCCACCTGCGCATCGAAGCGCTGCACCGCGCTTGCGGTCGAAAAGAGAACCCGATGAAAGACACCATTCGCCAGCTGATCCAGCAAGCCCTCACCCAACTCGTCAACGAAGGTGTGTTGCCTGAAGGCCTGACGCCGGCGATCCAGGTGGAAAACGCCCGCGACAAGACCCACGGCGACTTCGCCAGCAACATCGCCATGATGCTGGCCAAGCCGGCAGGCATGAAGCCGCGCGACCTGGCCGACAAGCTGATCGCCGCCCTGCCTGCCAGCGCCGACATCAGCAAGGTCGAGATCGCCGGCCC
The DNA here is from genome assembly GCF_048068255.1 of Pseudomonas sp. NY15374. Classification (NCBI taxonomy): domain Bacteria; kingdom Pseudomonadati; phylum Pseudomonadota; class Gammaproteobacteria; order Pseudomonadales; family Pseudomonadaceae; genus Pseudomonas; species Pseudomonas sp. NY15374. Next base: position 140,764 of record NZ_JBLUPZ010000004.1, on the reverse strand, counting down.
CGGCTTCCTCAACTTCTTCCAGAACACCGACGCCCTGGCAAACCGCCTGGAGGCGGCACTTGCAGATGCCCACCTGGGCGTGCGCAAGGCCGGCGCAGCGGAAAAAGTGGTCATCGACATGTCGGCGCCAAACCTGGCCAAGGAGATGCATGTCGGCCACCTGCGCTCGACCATCATCGGCGACAGCGTCGCGCGCGTGCTGGAATTCCTCGGCGACGAGGTGATCCGCCAGAACCACGTGGGCGACTGGGGCACCCAGTTCGGCATGCTGCTGGCCTACCTGGAAGAAAACCCCATCACCAGCGACGAGCTGTCGGACCTGGAAAACTTCTACCGCGCGGCGAAGAAGCGCTTCGACGAATCGGAAGACTTCGCCAACCGCGCCCGTGGCCTGGTGGTCAAGCTGCAAGCTGGCGACCCCGAGTGCATGGCGCTGTGGACGCGCTTCAAGGATATCTCGCTGTCGCACTGCCAGAAGACCTACGAACTGCTCAACGTCAAGCTGACCATGGCCGACGTGATGGGCGAAAGTGCCTACAACGCCGACCTCGCCAACGTAGTCGCCGACCTCAAGGCCAAGGGTCTGCTGGTCGAAAGCCAGGGCGCGCAGTGCGTGTTCCTGGAAGAGTTCAAGAACACCGAAGGCGAGCCGCTGCCGGTGATCGTGCAAAAGGCCGACGGCGGCTACCTGTACGCCACCACCGACCTGGCTGCGGTGCGCTACCGCAGCAATGTGCTCAAGGCCGATCGCGCCCTGTACTTCGTCGACCAACGCCAGGCGCTGCACTTCAACCAGGTGTTCGAAGTGGCGCGTCGCGCCGGCTTCGTCGGGCACCCGATGAAAATGGAGCACATGGGCTTCGGCACCATGAACGGCGCCGATGGCCGTCCGTTCAAGACCCGCGACGGCGGCACCGTGAAGCTGATCGACCTGCTGAGCGAAGCCAAGGAGCGCGCCTATGCGCTGGTCAAGGAAAAGAACCCGAGCCTGGCCGAGGACGAACTGCGCCACATCGGTGAAGTGGTCGGGATCGGCGCGGTGAAGTACGCCGACCTGTCCAAGCACCGTACCAGCGACTACAGCTTCAACTTCGAACTGATGCTCAACTTCGAAGGCAACACCGCGCCCTACCTGCTTTACGCCTACACCCGCGTGGCCGGTGTGTTCCGCAAGCTGGGCAAGGGCTTCGACGAAGTCGAGGGCGACATCGTGCTGCAGGCTGCCCACGAGCAGGACCTGGCGGCTCGCCTGGCACAGTTCGGCGAAACGCTGAACAACGTCGCCGAAAAAGGCACCCCACACGTGCTGTGCAGCTACCTCTACGACCTGGCCGGCCTGTTCTCCAGCTTCTACGAGAACTGCCCGATCCTCACCGCCGAAACCGTCGAACAGCAGCAGAGCCGCCTGCGTCTCGCCGCGCTGACCGGCCGTACTCTCAAGCAGGGCCTGGAGCTGCTCGGCCTGGAAACCCTGGAGCGCATGTAAGTTGGCTGCCAAGAAAAAACCCGCGCCCAAGCGCGGCGCCAGCCGTCACCAGCCACCCGCCAAACAGCCGATCCCGGGCTGGGTGTGGCTGGCGGTCGGCCTGACCGTAGGTGCATTCATTGTCTTCCTGATGAAGCTCGAGCCCGGCGGCGATGACATCAAGCGTGCCAAGCCTGAACAGCAGAAGCCCGCCAAGGTCGCCGAGGCGGCCAAAGGCAGCACGCCGACCACGCCGCAGCCGATCAAGCCCAAGTACGACTTCTACACCCTGCTGCCAGAGTCGGAAGTGATCGTGCCGCCTGAAGCGGTGCCGGAGAAGACGCCGCCCGTGCCGGCCCAGCCGGTCACGCCGGTCACTCCTGCCGAAGCCGCGAAGATCGACACGGCCCGAGCCCAGGCTGCGCTGTCGGGGCAGACGCCACCACCGGCTCCACCAGTGATCAAGCCTGCAGCGACCACGCAGTTCTTCCTCCAGGCCGGTTCGTTCCGCAAGGAAGCCGATGCCGACAAGGTACGTGCGCAGATCATCCTGCTCGGCCAGGTGGTCAAGGTGGAATCGGGGACGGTGAAGGAAGAAACCTGGTACCGCGTACTGGTCGGTCCGTTCAGCAACCGTGAACAACTGACCGTGGCACAGAAGCAGCTGGCCGGAGCAGGTTTCAGCAACCTGCTGCTGCAGCAGCGACAGACCCGCCAGTAACGAAAAAGGCCTTGCCGCACTGCGACAAGGCCTTTTTTCTGATGGAGTCAGCGCTGCCTGCCATTGACCTCGGACACCTGGGTGTTGAGGGTCCAGAAGTCATACAGCACGCCAATCAGGAACAGGCCGCCGGTAAACAGGTAGATCAGTGCGCTGATCCACTTGCCCTGGTAAAGCCTGTGAATGCCGAAAATACCCAGGAACGTCAGCAGCACCCACGCCACGCTGTAGTTCACCGGCCCTGGTTGGAACCGCAGGTCAGCCTCGCGGTCCATGGACGGGATCAGGAACAGGTCGATCAGCCAGCCGATACCCAGCAAGCCCAGCGTGCAGAACCAGATCGTCCCGGTGATCGGCTTGCCGTAGTAGAAACGGTGCGAGCCGGTGAAGCCGAAGATCCACAGCAGGTACCCGATGACCTTGCTGTGTGTGTCATGAAGCGGCGCACCCTGTTGATACGTATTCATTCAAAACCCTCGTGGGATAGCCGAAAATTTTCTAACGAAAAATGTGACTTTTTCGTTTTGCCCCGACGTATGGTACCCAGCCACACGACCAACGGATCAGATTTTGATCAAAAAGCTGTTATAAAGTTGCGCGCCAACATCTATAAACATCCATAAAGAGCTTCAACTATGCCGCCTTTCTTCAAGACATGGCTGACCCTCTGCCTATTGTTACCCCTGGCCGCCCACGCCACCAACCGTGAGCAACGACTTCCCAACGGATTCACTGGCTACACCTCCAACGCCGATGTTTCCGTGAAACGCACCCCCGCCAAGCAGGTCAGCCTGCGTGCGCGTCCGGCAAATGCCGCGAAGAACCACGCGCTGAAAGTGGCGGCGATGTCGCCCAAGCAGAGCAGCGAAGTACTCAGCCGCGCCGTCAACGTGCTCGGCACGCCTTACCGCTGGGGCGGTAGCACGCCTGGCAAGGGCTTCGACTGCAGCGGCCTGGTCAAGTACGCCTTCAACGATGTCGCCGACGTCGATCTGCCACGCACCTCGAACGCCATGGCCCAGGGGCATGGCGTGAAAGTGGCGCGGGATGACCTCAAGCCCGGCGACCTGATCTTCTTCAACATCAAGAGCCGTCGGGTCAATCACGTTGCCATCTACCTGGGCAACGACCGCTTCATCCACGCGCCGCGCACCGGCAAGCGGGTGAGCATCGACAGCCTCGAGAAACCGTACTGGCAGAAGCATTATGTGGTTGCCAAGCGCGTGCTGCCCAAGGAGCAGGAGGCGCTGCGGCTGGCCAAGCGTTGATGTAGGTTTCTCTCTCTGGCTTCTTCGCGGGCAAACCCACGAAGAGGCCAGCAGTTTCACCCTGCCCCGTCGATCACTCCCCGCTTCATCAACGCCTGCATCGCCCCTTCCATCGTCACCATCCCCTGCGCCGTGCCGGTCTGCATCACCGACTGCAACTGCGCCATCCGCCCTTCGCGAATCAGGTTGCGCACCGCTGGCGTCGCCACCAATACCTCCCGCGCCGCCACCCGGCCACCACCCACCCGACGCACCAGCACCTGCGCCACCACCAGACGCAACGACTCGGCCAACATGGCGCGCACCAGCGGCTTCTCTTCGGCGGCGAACACGTCCACCAGACGATCGATGCTGCTCGCCGCTGTTCGCGTATGCACCGTGGCCAGCACCAGATGCCCGGTCTGCGCCGCTCGCAGCGCCAGACGAATGGTATCCAGATCACGCAATTCCCCGATCATGATCACATCCGGATCCTGGCGCAGGGCACTGCGCAACCCCTGGGCAAAATCGCGACTGTGGCGGCCGATCTCGCGCTGAGTGATCAGGCAGCGCTCGGCGCGGTGCACGAATTCGACCGGATCTTCCAATGTGAGGATGTGGTTTGAGCGCTCACGATCAAGCTGCGCGATCAAAGCAGCCAGTGTGCTGGACTTGCCACTGCCGGTCGGACCACCCACCAGCACCAGGCCATCACGGCACTGGGCAATGACTCGATACACTTCCATGAGGTCGAGTTCTTCGACCGTTGGCACCTGTGCAGGTATCAGCCGCAGGCTTGCGGCCAACCCCCGATACTGCCGGTACAGGTTCAGACGAAAACGGCCAAGCCCAGGCAGATCAAGGGCCAGATCGATTTCCTCAGCCGCCGGCCACAGGCGCCGCTGATCAGCTTCGAGCCAGGGCGCCAAGCCTTTCTCGATCATTTCGCTTTGCAAGGCAGGCAACGCCAGGCGCTGCAATTCGCCATCCAGGCGCCACAGCGGCGCCTCGCCCGCAGCCAGGTGCAGGTCCGAAGCCCCCGCTGCCACGGCCCGGGCCAACAGGTCGGTCACATCCATGAGACTCCCCAAAGGCCATCAAGCAGGTAGAATGCCGCACACCACTGAGCTGCCGGCATCGATCCATGTCCACCCTAGCAGACAACCTTCGCGCTATCAGCGAACGCATCGACAACGCGGCCCGAGCCGCTGGACGCGACACCGCCAGCGTACACCTGCTGGCCGTGAGCAAGACCAAGCCCGCCACCGCCATTCGCGAAATCCACGCCGCTGGCGTACGCGACGTCGGCGAGAACTACCTGCAGGAAGCCCTGGCCAAGCAAGATGAATTGCGTGACCTGCCCTTGATCTGGCACTTCATCGGCCCCATCCAGTCGAACAAGACCAAGGCCATTGCCGAACACTTCGACTGGGTACACAGCGTGGATCGCCTGAAAATCGCCCAACGCCTGAGCGAGCAGCGCCCCAGCGGCCTGCCAGCGCTGAACGTCTGCCTGCAGGTGAACGTCAGCGGCGAAGACAGCAAATCGGGCTGCACCCCGGCCGATCTGCCGGCACTGGCCCAGGCCGTGGCCGAACTGCCCAACCTGCGTCTGCGCGGGCTCATGGCGATTCCCGAGCCCAGCGACGACCGCGCCACCCAGGAGGCCGCCTTCGCCCGCCTGCGCCAGTTACAGGAAAACCTGGGCCTTGGCCTGGACACGCTGTCCATGGGCATGAGCCACGACCTGGAAGCAGCCATCGCCCAGGGTGCGACCTGGGTCCGTATCGGCACCGCCCTGTTCGGCGCCCGCGACTACGGCCAGCCCTGATTCCATGCTTTACTCACTCTCTCCTTCAAGGACCTGACATGAGCAAGACTCGTATTGCCTTCATCGGCGCCGGCAACATGGCCGCCAGCCTGATCGGCGGCCTGCGCGCCCAGGGCCTGGACGCCGCGCAGATCCGCGCCAGCGACCCGGGTGCCGAGACCCGCGCCCGGATCAAGGCCGAGCACGGCATCGAAACCTTCGAAAGCAACGCCCAGGCCATCGATGGCGTGGACGTGATCGTGCTGGCGGTCAAGCCACAGGTCATGAAAGCCGTGTGCGAGACCCTGAAACCAACCCTGGCGCCGGGCCAACTGGTGGTCTCCATCGCTGCCGGCATCACCTGCCAGAGCCTGCAGAGCTGGCTGGGCGAAATCCCGGTGGTGCGCTGCATGCCCAACACGCCATCGCTGCTGCGCCAAGGTGCCAGCGGCTTGTACGCCACCGCTCAGGTCTCCGGCGAACAACGCCAGCAGGCAGAGCAACTGCTGACTGCGGTCGGCACCGCCCTGTGGCTGGAACAGGAGCAGCAGCTGGACGCCGTGACCGCGGTCTCCGGCAGCGGCCCGGCGTATTTCTTCCTGCTGATCGAGGCCATGACCGCTGCCGGCGAGAAGCTCGGCCTGCCGCGTGAAACCGCCTCGCAACTGACCCTGCAGACTGCCCTGGGCGCCGCGCACATGGCGGTTGCCAGCGATGTCGATGCCGCCGAACTGCGCCGCCGCGTCACCTCGCCCGCCGGCACGACCGAAGCGGCGATCAAGTCGTTCCAGGCCAACGGTTTCGAGGCCATCGTCGAGCAGGCGCTGCAGGCTGCGGCCACGCGCTCCGCCGAGCTGGCCGAACAATTGGGCAAATAAGGAGCTGTCGATGAATGCACTGTCCGACGCCGCGATCTTCGTGGTGCAAACCCTGGTCAGCCTGTACCTGGTGATCGTCTTGCTGCGCTTCGTGCTGCAACTGGTCAAGGCCGACTTCTACAACCCGCTGAGCCAGTTCGCCGTGCGCGCCACCCAACCGCTGCTCGAGCCAATCCGCCGGGTCATTCCCAGCATCGCTGGCCTGGACACCTCTTCGCTGCTGCTGGCGATCGTGATCCAGGCGCTGCTGATGGCCTTCGTGCTGATGGTCACCTACGGCACCTTCGGCGACATCCTGCACCTGCTGATGTGGGCGATTCTCGGCATCACCTCGCTGTTCCTGAAGATTTTCTGGGTCGCGATGATCGTCATGGTGATCGTCTCGTGGGTCGCGCCGAACAGCCACAACCCCGCCGCCGAACTGGCCTACCAGATCAGCGAGCCAGTGCTGGCGCCGTTCCGCCGCCTGGTGCCCAACCTCGGCGGCATGGACATTTCGCCGATCTTCGCCTTCATCGCCATCCAGGTGATCCAGTCGTTCCTGATGCCACAACTGGCTGCCTATGCCGGCATGCCGGAACAGCTGTGGCGAATGATCTGAACCACCGCGTCATCCAGCGGCAGCCTTTGCTTGCCGCTGGGGGTAGCGCTCTTTAGACTTACGCTTCCGTCAAGCGTGAGCAGGGTCGATGTCCACTGTCTTTCCCGAAGATTCCGTCGGTCTGGTAACCCCCCAGATCGCCCGGTTCGATGAACCGCTGGCCCTGGCCTGTGGCCGCGCGCTGGCCTCGTACGAACTCATCTACGAAACCTATGGCCAGCTCAACGCCAGCGCCAGCAATGCCGTGCTGATCTGCCACGCACTGTCCGGTCACCACCACGCCGCCGGCTACCACGCTGCCACCGACCGCAAGCCGGGCTGGTGGGACAGTTGCATCGGCCCGGGCAAGCCGATCGACACCAACCGCTTCTTCGTGGTCAGCCTGAACAACCTCGGCGGCTGCAATGGCAGCACCGGCCCGAGCAGCCTCAACCCGGCTACCGGCAAGCCCTATGGCGCGGATTTCCCGGTTCTGACCGTGGAAGACTGGGTACACAGCCAGGCCCGCCTGGCCGATCGCCTCGGCATCCAGACCTGGGCCGCCATCGTCGGCGGTAGCCTGGGCGGCATGCAGGCGCTGCAGTGGACCATCACCTACCCCGATCGCGTACGCCACTGCGTGGACATCGCCTCGGCGCCCAAGCTGTCGGCACAGAACATCGCCTTCAACGAAGTGGCACGCCAGGCCATCCTCACTGACCCCGAGTTCCACGGCGGTTCGTTCCAGGACCAGGGCGTGATCCCCAAGCGCGGGCTGATGCTGGCGCGCATGGTCGGGCACATCACCTACCTGTCCGACGACTCGATGGGCGAGAAATTCGGCCGGGAGCTCAAGAGCGACAAGCTCAACTACGACTTCCACAGCGTCGAGTTCCAGGTCGAGAGCTACCTGCGCTACCAGGGCGAGGAGTTTTCGGGGCGCTTCGATGCCAACACCTACCTGCTGATGACCAAGGCGCTGGACTACTTCGACCCGGCCGCCGCCCACGATGGCGACCTGGCCGCCACGCTGGCGCATGTCACCGCGCATTACTGCATCATGTCGTTCACCACCGACTGGCGTTTCTCGCCAGCACGCTCGCGAGAGATCGTCGATGCCCTGATGGCTGCGCGCAAGAACGTCTGCTACCTGGACATCGACTCGCCCTACGGCCACGACGCCTTCCTCATCCCGACCCCGCGCTACATGCAGGGTTTCGCGAACTACATGAACCGCATCACCCTCTGAGGACCGCATGAGAGCCGACCTGGAAATCATCCACGACTGGATCCCCGCCGGCAGCCGGGTACTCGACCTGGGCTGCGGCAATGGCGAACTGCTGGCCTCGCTGCGTGATCGCAAGAACGTCACCGGCTATGGCCTGGAGATCGACGCCGACAACATCGCCGAGTGCGTGAACAAGGGCGTCAACGTCATCGAGCAAGACCTGGACAAGGGCCTGGGCAACTTTGCCAGCAACAGCTTCGACGTGGTGGTCATGACCCAGGCCCTGCAGGCCGTGGAATACCCCGACCGCATTCTCGACGAGATGCTGCGGGTAGGCCGCCAGTGCATCATCACCTTCCCCAATTTCGGCCACTGGCGCTGCCGTTGGTACCTGGCCACCAAAGGACGCATGCCGGTGTCAGACTTCATGCCCTACACCTGGTACAACACCCCGAACATCCACTTCTGCACCTTCCAAGACTTCGAGAACCTGTGCCACGAGCGCAATGCCAAGGTGCTCGATCGCCTGGCCGTCGACAACCGTCACCGCAACGGGTGGGGCGGTCGGCTTTGGCCTAATCTTCTGGGAGAGATCGGCATCTATCGGGTCAGCAGTCCTGGGCTGCAGGAGCACCAGGTCGCGGTCTGATCCACCTATCGGAGGAATGGCACCATGCGTCGTCTCGCTCTCTTGCTGATCAGCCTGTGCCTGGCCTGGCCAGTGCTGGCTGCCGACGCCGCCCGTCCCGAGCGCAAGCAGGACTTCGGCGACGTCACGGTGCACTACAGCGCCTTCACCTCGAGCATGCTGCAGCCGGACATCGCCGCAGCCACCGGCCTTGTCCGCAGCAAGAATCAGGGCGTGCTCAACATCGCTGTGCTCAAGGCCGGCAAGCCTGGCACGGCGGTGGTCAGCGGCACGGTCAAGGACCTCACCGGCCGCAGCAGCCCGCTGTCGTTCAGGCAGATCACCGACCAAGGTGCGGTGTACTACATCGCCCAGTTCAAGATCGCACAGGCTGAAACCCTGACCTTCGACCTCAATATCGAAACCGGCGGCCTCAGCCACACACTCAGCTTCAACCAGGAAGTGTTCCCAGGCGAATGATGAATTTCCAGCAACTCGTATTGGCCAGCCACAATGCCGGCAAACTGAAAGAGCTCCAGGCCATGCTTGGCGGCTCCGTGCAACTGCGCTCGATCGGCGAATTCAGCCAGGTCGAGCCGGAGGAGACCGGCCTGTCGTTCGTCGAGAACGCCATTCTCAAGGCCCGCAACGCCGCGCGCCTTTCCGGTTTGCCGGCACTGGCCGACGACTCGGGCCTGGCGGTGGACTTCCTGGGCGGCGCACCGGGCATCTACTCGGCTCGCTACGCCGACGGCAAGGGTGATGCGGCGAACAACGCCAAGCTGCTCGATGCCCTGAAGGACGTGCCCGAGGAGCAGCGCGGCGCGCAGTTCGTCTGCGTCCTGGCCCTGGTGCGCCATGCCGACGACCCTCTGCCGATTCTCTGCGAAGGCCTGTGGCACGGTCGCATCCTGTTCGAGGCCAGCGGCGACCATGGCTTCGGCTACGACCCACTGTTCTGGGTACCGGAGCGCAACTGCTCCAGCGCCGACCTCGCACCGCTCGAGAAGAACCAGCTCAGCCATCGCGCCCGCGCCATGGCCCTGCTGCGTCAGCGTCTGGGCCTGGCATGACCGAACAGCCGTCCCTGCAGCCGGCGGGCCTGATCCTTCCAGAGCGCCCGCCGCTGTCGCTGTACATCCACATCCCCTGGTGCGTGCGCAAGTGCCCCTATTGCGACTTCAACTCGCACCAGGCCGGCCCGACGCTGCCCGAAGACGACTACATCGACGCCCTGCTCGCCGACCTGGACCAGGAACTGCCTGCGGTGCAGGGCCGCCCGATCAGCACGATCTTCTTCGGCGGCGGCACGCCAAGCCTGTTCAGTGCCGCCTCGCTGGGGCGCCTGCTGCAAGGCATCGAGCAACGGATCCCGTTCGCCCCGGACATCGAGATCACCCTCGAAGCCAACCCCGGCACCTTCGAGCAGGACAAGTTCAAGGCCTACCGCCAGACCGGCATCAACCGTCTATCCATCGGTGTGCAGAGCTTCCAGCCGAGCAAGCTCGAAAAGCTCGGGCGCATCCACAACGGCGATGAGGCCGTGCGCGCTGCAGACATGGCCCGCGCAGCAGGTTTCGACAACTTCAACCTGGACTTGATGCACGGCCTGCCGGACCAGTCGCTGGACGAGGCGCTGGGTGACCTGGGCCAGGCCATCGCACTCGCGCCTACGCACTTGTCGTGGTACCAGCTCACCCTGGAACCGAACACCGTATTCTGGAACCAGCCGCCCGAACTGCCCGAGGACGACATCCTCTGGGACATCCAGGAGGCCGGCCAAGCGTTGATGGCCGAACATGGCTACCACCAGTACGAAGTTTCGGCCTACGCTCAGCCAGGACGCGCAGCACGGCATAATCTCAACTACTGGCGCTTTGGCGACTTCATCGGCATCGGCGCGGGGGCGCATGGCAAGCTGTCGTTCCCGGACGGGCGTATCCTGCGCACCTGGAAGACCCGCCTGCCCAAGGACTATCTCAACCCGGCGAAGCCCTTCAAAGCCGGCGAGAAGCTGTTGCCCGCCGATGAGTTGCCGTTCGAATTCCTGATGAATGCCCTGCGCCTGACCGATGGCGTGGAGGCCGAACTCTTCACCCGACGCACCGGCCTGCCGCTGGCACAGTTGGCAGAAGCACGCCGTGCTGCCGAACAAAAGGGCCTACTGCAGGTCGAACCCGATCGACTGGCGGCGACACCGCGGGGCCAGTTGTTCCTCAACGACCTGCTGCAGTACTTCTTGAATTAAGGATGACCCATGGACCTGGTACTTGACCTGCTCTCGACCGTTTCCCGCTGGAGCCGCAGCAACCTGTCAGAAATTTCGCTGGCGCTCGTGGGGTGCTTGCTGGTGTTGTTCGGCACCGACCTCAAAGGCTGGGTCGACCAGCGCCTGGGTGGCCTCGCTGGCGCCCTGCGCGTACCTTTCATGGCGCTGCTGGTGATGATCGGCAGCGGCGCGGCGCTGATCTATGCCACGCCCTGGGTGGTGAAGGCGCTGGCGCAATTCAACAACTATGCGCTGGCGCCGGTGCTGCTGGTGGTGCTGGTGCTCATCGGCGTGGTGGCGGATCGTCGCGGTTAACCCACGCGTACAGGCCAGCCAAATGAAAAACGCCCTTCTCAGGGCGTTTTTTCGATCAGTCCAGCTTCTCGAACTTCAAATCCCAGACGCCATGCCCGAGCCGCTCGCCGCGACGCTCGAACTTGGTGATCGGCCGCTCTTCAGGCCGCGGCACGTAAGCGCCGTCAGCCGCCTGGTTACGGTAGCCCGGCGCGACCTTCATCACGTCCAGCATGTGCTCGGCATAGGGCTCCCAGTCGGTGGCCATGTGGAACACACCGCCGACCTTGAGTTTGCGCCGTACCAGCTCGGCGAACTCGGGCTGGACGATGCGGCGCTTGTGATGGCGCGCCTTGTGCCAAGGATCGGGGAAGAACAGCATCAGGCGATCGAGGCTGTTGTCGGCCACGCAGCGGTTGAGCACCTCGATGGCATCGCAGTCGTACACCCGCAGGTTCTTCAGCCCTTGAGTCAGCACGCCGTTGAGCAGCGCGCCAACACCCGGGCGGTGCACTTCCACGCCAATGAAGTCCAGCTCAGGCGAAGCAGCGGCCATCTCCAGCAGGGAGTGCCCCATGCCGAAGCCGATCTCCAGGGTGCGCGGCGCCGAGCGGCCGAACACCTGGTCATAATCCACCGGGCTGTCGGCCAGGGGCAGGATAAACAGCGGGCCACCCTGATCAAGGCCACGTTGCTGGCCTTCGGTCATGCGGCCTGCGCGCATCACGAAACTCTTGATGCGGCGGTGCGGGCGCTCTTCGCCTTCAGCGGTGATCGGCGTTTCTTGCGATTCAGTCATCAGGGGCTCTTACTTGATCAGACCATCCAGCGGCGACGAGGCGCTGGCATAGAGTTTCTTCGGCATACGCCCGGCCAGATAGGCCATGCGACCGGCGACGATGGCGTGCTTCATCGCTTCGGCCATCAGCACCGGCTGCTGGGCGTGAGCGATAGCGGAGTTCATCAGCACGGCCTCGCAGCCCATTTCCATGGCGATGGTCGCGTCGGAGGCGGTACCTACACCGGCGTCGACCAGTACCGGCACCTTGGACTCTTCCAGGATGATCTGCAGGTTGTAGGGGTTGCAGATCCCGAGCCCGGTACCGATCAGGCCCGCCAGCGGCATCACGGCGATACAGCCGGCTTCGGCCAGTTGACGGGCGATGATCGGATCGTCGCTGGTGTAAACCATCACGTCGAAACCGTCCTTGACCAGCACTTCGGCAGCCTTGAGGGTTTCGATCACGTTGGGGAACAGAGTCTTCTGGTCGGCCAGCACTTCCAGCTTCACCAGGTTGTGGCCATCGAGCAGCTCACGGGCCAGGCGGCAGGTGCGTACGGCTTCGACGGCGTCATAGCAACCGGCGGTGTTCGGCAAAATGGTATAGCGGTCCGGCGGCAGCACATCGAGCAGGTTCGGCTCGCCCGGGTTCTGGCCGAGGTTGGTACGGCGCACGGCGACGGTGACAATTTCGGCACCCGAGGCTTCGATGGCCAAGCGGGTTTCTTCCATGTCACGGTACTTGCCGGTGCCGACCAGCAGGCGCGACTGGAAAGTGCGTCCGGCCAGGGTGAAGGGCTTGTCGCTACGAACGTTGCTCATCGTTGTTCCTCTGGAAAGGTTGCGGGACTTGCGGGTGGGGCACGGCAGAAGCGTCAGCCGCCACCGATGGCGTGGACCACTTCGACCTGGTCACCCTCGTTCAACAGGGTGCTTTCGTGCTGGCTGCGCGGCACGATGTCCAGGTTCAGCTCCACCGCCACACGACGCCCGACCAGCTCCAGCCGGCCCAGCAGGGCCGCGACGCTCTCGCCCGCAGGCAGTTCGTAAGGTTCACCGTTCAGTTGAATGCGCATGCGCACGGCCACCATCGTTCATTGGGGCCCGCATTCTAGCCCCGATCAGCCTTGCAACCCAAGGGCGACACACGCCATTAGTCGCGATTCCCGACCGCCTGGTCAGCCCAGGCGCCAGGCTGCCAGCCCCAGGCACAGCCAGCCGGCGAGGAAGCACAGGCCGCCGATGGGGGTGATGATGCCAAGCTTGCCCAACCCGGTGAGGGTCAGCACGTAAAGGCTGCCGGAGAACAGCAGGATACCGACTGCGAACAGCCCGCCCGCCCATCCGACCAGACGCCCCGGCAAGTGCACCGAAAGCAGCGCGACCGCCAGGATCGCCAGGGCGTGGACCAGTTGATAAGTGACGCCGGTGTGGAAGATCGCCAGGTAATCGGCGGTAAGACGGTTCTTCAGGCCGTGTGCGGCAAAGGCACCCAGGGCCACACCCGTAAAGCCAAAGAACGCGGCGAGCATCAGGAAGCTGCGAAGCATGGGACGACTCCTCGAGAGGGGTCTGTATAATGGCCCGTTCCATCGGTCCGGCCAAGCTATCGACATGCTGTCATCCCTGATCCGCCGTCTCGCCCGCGCACTGCTCTGGTTCGCCGCCGGCAGCATCGTGCTGGTGCTCGTGCTGCGCTGGGTGCCACCACCGGGCACTGCGTTGATGGTCGAACGCAAGGTGCAGTCCTGGTTCAGTGGCGAGCCGATCGACCTGCAGCGCGACTGGACGCCCTGGGACGAGATCTCCGACGAGCTCAAGGTGGCCGTTATCGCGGGCGAGGACCAGCACTTCGCCAACCACTGGGGTTTCGACATTCCCGCGATCCAGGCGGCGCTGGCACATAACGAGCGCGGCGGCAGTATCCGCGGCGCCAGCACGCTCTCCCAGCAAGTGGCGAAGAACCTGTTCCTGTGGTCGGGGCGCAGCTGGTTTCGCAAAGGTCTGGAAGCCTGGTTCACTAGCCTGATGGAGCTGTTCTGGTCGAAGGAGCGGATCCTCGAGGTCTACCTCAACAGCGCCGAATGGGGTCCGGGCGTATTCGGCGCCCAAGCAGCGGCGCGCTATCACTTCGGCGTCGATGCCAGTCGCCTCACTCGCCAACAGGCCAGCCAGCTCGCTGCAGTGCTGCCCAGCCCGATCAAGTGGAGCGCCAGCCGCCCGAGCACCTATGTCGCCAGCCGGGCGGGATGGATTCGACGACAGATGAGCCAGCTCGGGGGAACCAGTTACCTGATGCAGTTGGAGAGCGCACGCAAGCCTTGATGCGCTTGCAGTCCCATGCGACCAACAAAAAGCCGCCTGCCCCGCGAGGGACAGGCGGCTTTTCAGTCAGGGCGCCGATCAGATCGTGATCAGTGCCTTGACCTTGCTCATCGCGTTCTTCTCGAGCTGACGAATCCGCTCGGCCGATACACTGTACTTCTCTGCCAGCTCGTGCAGCGTGGCCTTTTCCTCGGCCAGCCAGCGCTGATAGAGAATGTCGCGACTGCGCTCATCCAGGCCACTGAGTGCCTCGTGCAGGTTGCTGTTGGAGTTGTCGTTCCAATCGGCATCCTCGAGCTGCATGGCAGGATCGTAGCGGTGATCCTCAAGGTAGTGCGCAGGCGACTGGAAGGCGCTGTCGTCGTCGGCATCGGCTGCCGGATCGAAGGCCATGTCCTGACCGCTCAGGCGGCTTTCCATCTCGCGCACCTCCCGAGGCTCGACGCCCAGGCTTTCGGCGACACGGTGCACTTCATCGTTATTCAGCCAGGCCAGACGCTTCTTCTGGCTGCGCAGATTGAAGAACAGCTTGCGTTGCGCCTTGGTGGTGGCGACCTTGACGATACGCCAGTTACGCAGGATGAACTCGTGGATCTCTGCCTTGATCCAGTGCACGGCGAAGGACACCAGGCGCACGCCCATCTCGGGGTTGAAGCGCTTGACCGCCTTCATCAGGCCGACGTTGCCTTCCTGGATCAGGTCAGCCTGGGCCAACCCGTAGCCGGCATAGCTGCGGGCGATATGTACGACGAAACGCAGGTGGGCCATCACCATTTGCCGAGCGGCCTCAAGATCCTGCTCATAATAGAGACGCTCGGCCAGTTCACGCTCCTGCTCGACCGTCAGCAGCGGAATGCTGTTGACCGTGTGCACGTAGGCTTCCAGGTTCGCACCGGGCACCAGGGCATAGGCAGGTTGCAACGAAGTGGTCATTCAAGTACCTCCGACTCACTGGACTCGTGCCTTGTGGGCACTGCCATCATTGACTCCGGAACCATGAAAGAAGTTCCTGGATGAAAAAAAGTCAATGCTGGCAAGAAAGCATTATCGCGGTGCAAGCTCGTTCAGGTGGCGAGCGACCGCAATCCAAGCACCGATATACCCCAAGAGCACCGCACCAATCAAGAGTGACAGACCATCGGACCCAGGTACCCCGCCCAGGGCGAAGTCACTGTTGTACAGCCCGGAAAGCCCGACAACCGCGTCGTTCAGCCAGTTCAGGCCAAACGCCAGGATGCCCCACGCCAACACGCCCGCACCCAGGCCGTACAAGGCTCCCATGTAGAGGAAAGGGCGCCGCACGTAGCTGTCGGTACCGCCGACCAGCTTGATCACTTCGATCTCGACACGGCGGTTCTCGATGTGCAGCCGAATTGTGTTACCAATTACCAAAAGCAGCGCGGAAATCAGCATGACCGCCAGGCCGAAGACAAAACGGTCACCCAACTTGAGGATCGCCGCCAGGCGCTCGACCCAGACCAGATCCAACTGAGCCACTTCGACCCGCGGCAATTCCGACAGGCGCTGACGCAAGGCTTCGAGCGCCGGCTTGTCGACTTCGGTCGGCGTCACCACCACCACACCCGGCAGCGGGTTGTCCGGCAACTCGCGCAAGGCCTCGCCCAGGCCGGATTGCTGCTGGAACTCCTGCAGCGCCTGCTCGCGGCTGACGTAGGTCGCCTCGGCCACGCCGGGCATGCCCTTGATCTCATCGCGCAGCGCTTCTCCTTCCTTGCTACCCGCATCGAGCTTGAGATAAAGCGAAATCTGCGCTGCGCGCTGCCAGGAACCCCCGAGCTTCTCGACGTTCTTCAGCAGCAGCGACAGGCCCATGGGCATGCTCAGTGCCACCGCCATCACCAGACAGGTGAAGAAGCTGCCGATTGGCTGCTTGCCCAGGCGGCGAAGGCTGTCGGCGAGGCTGGCGCGATGGCTTTCAAGCCAGGCGTTCAACAGGGTGCGGAAATCCGGACCATCGTCATCATGGCCACCGCGCTGTTTTTCCGGCTTCGGGTCGGCGGCCTTGGGCGCAACGCGCTCGGAGACCTTTGGCATACGCGTAGTGCTCATTGTCCGGCCTCCCCATCGCCGATCAGTCGTCCGCGCTGAAGCGTCAGCATGCGGTGACGCATGCGCGCGATCAGCGCCAGGTCGTGGCTGGCGATCAGCACCGTGGTGCCCAGGCGGTTGATGTCTTCGAACACGCCCATGATCTCTGCGGCCAGCCGCGGGTCGAGGTTACCGGTGGGTTCGTCCGCCAGCAGCAGCGCCGGCTGGTGGACGATGGCACGGGCGATGCCCACGCGCTGCTGCTGCCCGGTCGACAGGTCAGCGGGGAACAGCTCGCCCTTGTCCGACAGCGACACGCGCTCCAGCGCCGAATCCACGCGCTTGGCGATCTCTGCCTTGGACAGCCCGAGGATCTGCAGCGGCAATGCGATGTTGTTGAACACGGTGCGATCGAATAGCAGTTGGTGGTTCTGGAACACCACGCCGATCTGGCGGCGCAGGAACGGGATCTGCGCATTGCTGATCTGACCCAGGTCCTGGCCGGCCAGCAGCAGCTTGCCGCTGGTCGGGCGCTCCATCGCCAGCAGCAGGCGCAGCAAGGTGCTCTTGCCCGCGCCGGAGTGGCCGGTGACGAACAGGAATTCGCCCCGGCGTGCCCGGAAACTCAGCTCATGCAGGCCGACATGGCCATTGGGGTAGCGCTTGGCGACCTGCTCGAATCGGATCATGGGTGCTCACGCTCGGCAAACAGGGCTTTGACGAAGGGTTCGGCCTCGAAGGTCCGCAGATCGTCGATACCCTCACCGACCCCGATGAAGCGGATCGGCAGGCTGAACTGCTTGGCCAGGGCGAAGATCACACCGCCCTTGGCAGTGCCGTCCAGCTTGGTCAGGGCCAGGCCGGTCAGCTCGACGCTCTGGTTGAAGTACTTGGCCTGGCTGATGGCGTTCTGTCCGGTGCCCGCGTCCAGCACCAACAGGACTTCGTGCGGCGCGTCAGCGTCGAGCTTGCCGATGACCCGACGGACCTTCTTCAGCTCTTCCATCAGGTTATCCTTGGTGTGCAGACGTCCGGCGGTGTCGGCGATCAGCACGTCGGCGCCACGGGCCTTGGCGGCCTGCACGGCATCGAAGATCACCGAGGCCGAATCGGCGCCGGTGTGCTGGGCGATCACCGGGATCTGGTTGCGCTCGCCCCAGACCTGCAACTGCTCTACCGCAGCCGCACGGAACGTATCGCCGGCAGCGAGCATGACCTTCTTGCCTTCGAGTTGCAGCTTCTTGGCCAGCTTGCCGATGGTAGTGGTCTTGCCTGCGCCGTTCACGCCGACGACAAGGATCACATAGGGCTTGCTCTGGGCTTCGATCTTCAGAGGCTGCTCGACCGGACGCAGCAGCGCGGCCAACTCTTCCTGCAGCGACTTGTACAGTGCATCGGCGTCTGCCAACTGCTTGCGGGCAACCTTCTGTGTGAGATTCTGGACGATCAGCGAAGTGGCCTCGACGCCTACGTCGGCAGTGAGCAGGCGAGTCTCGATCTCGTCGAGCAGGTCGTCGTCGATGACCTTCTTGCCCAGGAACAGGCTGGCCATGCCTTCGCCAATGCTGGCACTGGTCTTGGACAGGCCCTGCTTGAGGCGGGCGAAGAAGCCGGGCTTGGACTGCTCGGTAGCGGCAACCACGGGTTCTGGCTCGACAAGGGCAGGCTCGGGCTGGGGCTCCACCGGTGCAGGCGCAGGCGCCTCGGCCACGGGCGTGACAACTACCGGCTCAGGCTCGACGACAACCGCTGCCACAGGCTCAGGGCTCGCGACAGGGCGCTCGGGAATGACTGGCGGTTCGCTCGGTTCCAGGTCAGGGACCAGCGCCACGGGCTCCTCGGCGACAGGCAATACCAGATTGCTGACCGGCGCAGCCACCGGGGCCTCAGCCACCGGAGCCGGGATTTCGACCTCGACGGGCTGCGCAGGTATGGCCTGGGGAGCTTCTACCGACGGCGGCACTTCATCTGGCACAACCGGCGCATCGGCGGCAACCGGCTCGAGCGGAGCGACAACGGCCTGCTCGACGGGCGTGGCTGGCGCTACCGGCTCGTTAACGGGCTGCTCGGGGGCTTGCGGCTGTTCGGCGACAGGTTGCTGCGGCTTCTTGCGAAACCAGCCGAACAGGCCTTTCTTTTCACCGGCCTCGGCCGGCGCTTTCTTGTCGTCGTTGGAACCAAACATGGAAGACGGCTATCTCAGGGTAGCGATGCACCATCATTGGGCATCGGGAATTCTCTATACGCAGAACAGACTCTCTTGAAGCCGGCTGGTTCATGCGCAACGTTTTGTCGTAGTGTCCTGTGGGCCAGAACGGCGACAGGCATGGTCGCCAGGCAACCGGATCAGTATCCTAGCACCTCCTGGCCCGCGTACGCTAAACCCCGCGGGCCGTCGTACAGGTTATCCATCGTATGAATGCTCTAGCCCGCCGCGCCGCTGGCCTGTTGCTCGGCACGCTCTGCCTGCCGCTTGCGGCCCTGGCCGCCGATACGCAACCGACCCACGAATTCATCCTCGACAACGGCCTGAAGGTCGTAGTGCGCGAAGACCATCGCGCGCCAGTGGTGGTATCGCAGATCTGGTACAAGGTCGGCTCCAGCTACGAGACGCCAGGCCAGACCGGTCTGTCGCATGCGCTTGAGCACATGATGTTCAAGGGCAGCGCCAAGGTCGGTCCGGGCGAAGCCTCGCGCATCTTGCGCGACCTCGGCGCCGAGGAAAACGCCTTCACCAGCGATGACTACACCGCTTATTACCAGGTGCTGGCCCGCGACCGACTGCCGGTAGCCCTGGAGCTCGAGGCCGACCGCCTGGCCAGCCTGCGCCTGCCGGCCGACGAGTTCAGCCGTGAAATCGAAGTCATCAAGGAAGAGCGCCGCCTGCGCACCGACGACCAGCCCAACGCCAAGGCTTTCGAACTGTTCCGCGCCATGGCCTACCCGGCCAGCGGCTACCACACACCGACCATCGGCTGGATGGCCGACCTTGAGCGGATGAAGGTCGAGGAACTGCGCCACTGGTACGAATCCTGGTACGCACCGAACAACGCCACGCTGGTGGTGGTGGGCGATGTCACCGTCGATGAGGTCAAGGGCCTGGCGAACAAATACTTCGCCGCCATCCCCAAACGCGCCATTCCTCCCGCCAAACTGCCACTCGAACTGGCCGAACCCGGCCAGCGCCAGCTCACTCTTCACGTACGCACCCAACTGCCCAGCCTGATCTACGGCTTCAACGTCCCAGGCCTGGCCACTGCCAAGGACCCACGCAGCGCCCAGGCCCTGCGCCTGATCTCGGCGCTGCTCGACGGCGGCTACAGTGCGCGCATGCCGGCACGCCTCGAGCGCGGCCAGGAGCTGGTGGCCGGTGCCTCGAGTAGCTACAACGCCTTCACCCGGGGTGACAGCCTGTTCCTGATCTCCGCCACCCCCAACGTGCAGAAGCAGAAGACCCTCGCCGACGTCGAGAAGGGCGTCTGGCAGTTGCTGGACGAGCTCAAGAACACGCCACCCACTGCAGAAGAACTGGAGCGCGTGCGTGCCCAGGTCATCGCCGGCCTGGTCTACGACCGCGACTCGATCAGCAGCCAGGCCACCACCATCGGTCAGTTGGAAACCGTGGGCCTCTCATGGAAGCTTATCGACAGCGAGCTGGACGACCTCAAGCGCGTCACTCCCCAGGACATTCAGGACGCCGCGCGCACCTATTTCACCCGCGAACGCCTGAGCGTTGCCCATGTTCTGCCCGAGGAGTCCGCTCATGAGTGATCGCAGCGCCCCCCGCTATACCCTGTTCGGCCTCGGCATCCTGGCTGCGATCGTGGCGCTGGCCCTGCTGCTGGCCCGCCCGGCGCAATCGGATAATGCCGCCGGTCAGCCCGACAGCAACGCCGCACGCCCGGCCAACACCCTGCAGTCGCTGGCCGAGCTCGATGGCAAATCCCCCAGTCGACGCCAGCTGAACATCCAGAACTGGACCACCGCCGAAGGCGCGCGGGTCCTGTTCGTCGAAGCCCGCGAGCTGCCGATGTTCGACCTGCGCGTGACCTTCGCCGCAGGCAGCAGCCAGGACGGCAACGTCTCCGGGCTGGCCACCCTGACCAACGCCATGCTCAACGAGGGTGTGGCCGGCAAGGACGTCACCGCGATCGCCCAAGGCTTCGAGGGGCTCGGTGCCGACTTTGGCAACGGCTCGTACCGCGACATGGCCATCGCCTCGTTACGCAGCCTGAGCGCCCCGGACAAACGCGACCCGGCGCTAAAACTGTTCGCCGACGTGGTCGGCAAGCCGACCTTCCCCGAAGACGCCCTCAAGCGCATCAAGAACCAACTACTGGCAGGCTTCGAGTACGAGAAGCAGAACCCTGGCAAGCTGGCCGGCAAGGCGCTGTTCGCCAACCTCTACGGCAGCCATCCCTACGCCCACCCCAGCGACGGCACCGCCGAAAGCATCCCGGGTATCAGCCAGGCACAACTGCGCGACTTTCACGCCAAGGCCTACGCTGCCGGTAATGCCGTGATCGCCCTGGTCGGCGACCTCAGCCGCAGTGAGGCCGAAGCCATCGCCGCGCAGCTCTCCGCCGCCCTGCCCAAGGGTCCGGCGCTGGCCAGCCCTGGCGAACCAGCAGAGCCCAAGCCGGGCGCGACTCATATCGATTTCCCGTCCAAGCAGACCCACCTGATGCTCGCCGAACTGGGCATCACTCGCCAGGACCCTGACTGGCCAGCACTGTCGCTGGGCAACCAGATCCTCGGCGGCGGCGCCTTCGGCACACGCCTGATGAGCGAAGTGCGGGAAAAACGCGGCCTCACCTACGGTGTGTACTCGGTATTCAGCCCGATGCAGGTGCGCGGCCCGTTCATGATCAACCTGCAGACGCGCGCCGAACTCAGCGAAGGCACGCTCAAGCTGGTCCAGGACATCCTCGCCGACTACCTGAAGAACGGCCCGACCCAGCAAGAGCTGGACGATGCCAAACGTGAGTTGGCCGGCAGCTTCCCGCTCTCCAATGCCAGCAACGCGAGCATCGTTGGCCAACTGGGCGCCATCGGCTTCTACAATCTGCCGCTGACCTGGCTCGAAGACTTCATGCAACAATCCCAGGCGCTGACCGTCGAGCAGGTCAAGGCGGCGATGAACAAGCACCTGGCAGTGGACAAGCTGGTGATCGTCACCGCAGGCCCGAGCGTGCCGCAAAAACCGCTGCCACCGCCCACAGACAAACCTTCCGAGCAACCGCTCGGCGTACCGGAGCACTGATGGCAAGACCCTCCAACCCCGCCCAGACCCAAAGCAAGGGAGCTGGGCACCTGCGCATCATCGCCGGCGAGTGGCGCAGCCGTCGCCTGGCGGTGCCCGAGGGCGAAGGCCTGCGCCCGACACCCGACCGCGTGCGTGAGACCCTGTTCAACTGGCTGGCCCCCTACATCGAAGGCGCCCGCGTGTTGGACGCCTTCACCGGCAGCGGCGCGCTGGTGCTCGAAGCCCTTTCGCGCGGCGCCGACGATGCGGTGGCACTGGACAGCAATCCCGCAGCCATCGCCAACCTCAAGCACAACCTCGAATTGCTACGCTGCCCCCGTGGGCAGATCCTGCAGACCGACGCCCTGCGCTATCTCGGCGGCCCGGCCAAGCAGCAGTTCGATGTGGTGTTCCTCGACCCGCCTTTCCACAAGGACCTGCTGGCAGACGCCTGCAACCTGCTGGAGGAACACCAGTGGCTGCGAGAACAGGCCTGGATCTATACCGAAAGCGAAGCCTCGCCCTCCAGCTTGCCGATGCCCGGCAACTGGCGCTTGCACCGGGAAAAGAAAACGGGTCAGGTGAACTACGCCCTGTGGCAACGTGGCTGAAACCATGAGCGCTAAGATTTAAATAGCACCTGTCAACAAGCCCTCTGATTGAAGCTGCTCCGCTCTCAAACCCGCCGGAGCAGCTCGACGATGCCAGCATCCACTGTCAAACCCACCAACCTAATCGCCCCACCAAGCACGCCGCTACAGCACGTGCGCCTGGAAAATGGCCTGAAGGTCTACCTACAGCGTGATCAACGTAGCCCGCTTGTTTGTGCACAGCTTCATTATCACGTGGGCTCCAGCCACGAACCGCCAGGCCATAGCAATCTGTCCCATGTGCTCGAGCACATGGTGTTCGAGGGCAGCGGCAAACTCGCAGCCGGCCAGTACCTGCGGATAATCAATTGGCTGGGCGGCACCGGCGGCGCCTCTACATTCGACGATGCAACGGTCTACAGGATGACCCTGCCCGCCTCGCGCCTGGAGGTAGGCCTGGAGATCATGGCCGACGCCATGATCAATGCTCGCCTTGGTGGCGAAGCCTTTGAAAAGGCCAGGACCGCAGTACGCGATGAGCGTCGACTGAAAATCGACAATCAGCCGGTACAACAGGCCCTCGAAAGCCATAGACAGCTTGCCCACCAAACCAGCCCCTACGCCACTCCCAACTACGGCGACCCGCAAGACCTCGAAGACATGAACCTGATCACGATTCGCACGTGGTACAGGAATTATTACGCCCCCAACAACGCCACCCTGGTAGTCGTTGGCGACATCGAACTGGCTCGTCTCGAAGAATGGGTGCAGCGGCACTTCGCAGGTTTCGAGGCCATCCCCCTGCAACCGACCCAGACGCCTCGCCATCCTGAGCAATTGGCGTACCGCCAACAGGCACTGACACTGCCCAACCTGCGCGACGGCCTGCTGATGTCCTTCAATGTGCCAAGCCTGGCAACGGCAGAGTCGCCCCGCAGCGTGCACGCCTTGAGAATCGTCGCTGAATTGCTGAGCAGAGGCGCGTCGTCTCTCCTGCATGACAAACTGGTGCGCCAACGACAGGTCCTGATAGGCATCGGCCCGTCCTATGACTACCAGGTGCGCGGCGATACTCTGCTGTCATTCTCCGGCTATGTCGCACTCGGCAATACTCCGGCCAGCGCCGAAAAGGCAGTTATGGACATCATCGAAAGCGTCCAGTTGACCTCTTTCACCGCGCAGCAGATCGAAGATGCCAAGTTGCACCTGCTGGCGCAGCACGCGGAGGCCCTGGCCAACCTCACCGGCCAGGCAGATGCGCTCAGTTGGAGAGTGATCGGCGGCCTGGACCCAACGCAACTTCATGATGAATTTCAGACACTGGCGTCGCTCACCGAGCAGGACATCCAGCTCGCGATCAAGACTTACCTCACCCGTGAACGCCTTGCCGTGACTCATATGTGCGCGCCCGAGGCAACGATAGTAGAGACTCCCGTACTGGCATGCGGCGACCTGGCCACTGGTAGCTCTGCGCTAGACCTGTCCGGCCTGAACTCGGCGCAAGGCCTTTCAGAGGCCGCCCTGGACACCCCGAAACAGGAGATACAGCAGTGGCATACCGAGCTGGGCAGCAAGGTGTGTTTCGTTCCGGTACGAGGTGCTCCTGCAGTCGATCTGCAATTACGCTTCAAGGCAGGTGCCTACCATGACGGCGACACGCCCGGTTTGGCCGCAATGACGCTGTACATGCTCGACCAGGGTTGTGACCAGCTGGACGCCGCGCAGCTAGCCAGCCAACTCAAATCGCTTGGCGCCACACTCAAACGCAACGTGACGCACGACGACGCCATCTTGCGTCTGCGCAGTCCATTCACCAACGGCCTGTACAAGGAAGCCGTCGCGCTGCTGATTGCAACGAGTGCGCGGCCGAGCTTCGAGGCCACGGCGCTGGAAGGCATACGCAACCGCGTCATCAACTATCTGCGCCGTCGCGAAGCCAAACCTGAGCACCGGCTCGATGTGGAAAGGCTTCGTAACGTGTATGACAGCCACCCTTACACGCGGGACAGTCATGGCACTGCGAGCAGTGTCATGACGATCAGCCGACAGCAGATAGTGGACTTTCACCAACGAGCCTACTGCGCCGGAAACCTGGAAATCACCTTGGCCGGGGACCTGTCTCGAGAGGATGCCGAAACATTGGTCAACGACCTTTGCCAGGCCCTGCCGGTTACCCAGCTTGCGCTTCCCGCACTGGAAAAAGCCCGGCCATCCAACCAGGCCAGGACTTTGCACATCGAACAGCCAAGCAATAATCCAGACACCGACAACGTAAAGGTCAGCCTGGCGTTTGCGGTAGAAATCCAGCCCGGCGATGAGCAGTTTCCTGCGCTGACCATGGCCAACCAGATTCTGGGCGCCAGCTTCGAGTCGCGCCTGGTATCCGAACTGCGCGAACGGCGATCCCTCACTTACGCCATTCGCAGCTACTTCGACGGCTACCGTGGCGCCCTGATGCTGCTCGTCGAATGGGATATCAAGCCCCACTATCTGCAAGCATCCATCGATCTCGTCAAACTCGTGCTGCGCTGCTTCATCGAGCAAGGCCCAAGCGAGTTCGAGATGAAGCTGGCACGCAGCCAACTGTGCGGTGACCTGTTGCGCACCCTCGCCGACGACCAAGAGCTTGCAGACCTGCTGGCACAGATCAACGCATCCGGATTGCCGGCGGATCATTTCCAGCGCTACCAGGAACAACTCGCGCAAACCACGGCAACACAAATCCAGACGGTCGCTCGGCAGGTCTTCGACAGCAACCGTTGTGTCGTGACCTGCGTCGGACCCAAGGTGGCTCAGCAGCCCCTGCCTGCACTGCCAATAGCCGACTGATAACACGACCACAGGTGCGGTGTTTCGTGGCACTCTAGGCAGGCACACCAAGAGCCGCCGAGCATGTCCAGTCTCACCGCAACCTTCAGCCCAGCCACCGGCCTGTCAAACCCTCACCTGCAGACACTGTGGGGCCCGCTCTGGCGCAGGCTTCCGAGACTTGAGCGCAGCCGCGAGCGTCTGTGGCTGGCCGACGGCGACTTCCTCGACATGGACTGGCATGGTTCGCATCTGGCGGACACGCCGCTGGTGCTGGTATTGCACGGGCTGACGGGCTCCTCCGACTCCCCGTACGTAAAAGGTCTGCAGCAAGCGCTGCAGGCGTTTGGCTGGGCCAGCGTTGCACTGAACTGGCGGGGCTGCTCTGGCGAGCCGAACCTGCTTGCTCGCAGCTACCACTCCGGCGCCAGCGAAGATCTTGCCGAAACCATCCGCCATCTGCGCGCGCAACGACCGCTTGCGCCGCTGTATGCCGTGGGCTACTCGTTGGGCGGCAACGTGCTGTTGAAGTACCTGGGCGAAAGCGGTTCGGCCAGCCAGCTTGAAGCAGCGGTGGCGGTGTCGGTGCCGTTTCGTCTGGATCAGTGCGCCGATCGCATCGCCATGGGCTTCAGCAAGGTCTACCAGGCGCACTTCATGCGCGAGATGCTGGCTTACGTGCAGGACAAGCAGCGGCACTTCCAGGCCCGGGGCCACAGCGA
Source organism: Pseudomonas sp. NY15374 (assembly GCF_048068255.1). Classification (NCBI taxonomy): domain Bacteria; kingdom Pseudomonadati; phylum Pseudomonadota; class Gammaproteobacteria; order Pseudomonadales; family Pseudomonadaceae; genus Pseudomonas; species Pseudomonas sp. NY15374. The sequence continues at coordinate 115,124 of NZ_JBLUPZ010000004.1, read as the reverse complement.
AGGGCTGGCCGCGCTGGAGCGCCTCGGGCCGCTACGCAACCTGAGGACCTTCTGGGATTTCGATGGCCGAGTGACCGCACCACTCAACGGCTTCAGCGATGCCCACGACTACTACCGCCACGCCTCGAGCCGCTATTACCTGGGGGAAAACCGCACACCGACACTGATCATCCACGCGCAGGACGATCCGTTCGTGTTCGACCACAGCCTGCCAGCACCGCAGGAGCTGGCGCCGCAGACGCACTTCGAGTTGCACCGCCGCGGCGGACATGTGGGCTTTGTAGAGGGCAGCCTGCGCAATCCGGGTTACTACCTTGAGCGCCGGATTCCGCAGTGGCTGCTGGAGGGCCGCTAGCGCTTCGCTGCCTCAATCGCCAGTGGCGACACCGTGCCTGGAATCGTTGATCCACTCGCTCCAGGACCCGGCATACAGGCGCCCCAACGGGTATCCCGCCAGCGCCAGCGCAAACAGGTTGTGACAGGCCGTCACACCGGATCCGCAATAGGCGACCAACTGCTCCGGCGCACGCCCTGCCAGCTTCTCGGCGAAGCGCTGCTTCAGCTGCTCGGCTGGCAGAAAGCGCCCATCCGCACCCAGGTTGTCAGTAAACGCTGCACACTGCGCACCAGGAATATGCCCAGCGACAGGATCGATCGGCTCGACTTCGCCGCGAAAACGCGGCAAGGCGCGGGCATCGATCAACGTCAGGTCGGCGCTGCCCAGACGCTTGTTCAGGTGCTCGGCATCGATCAGCAGCTTCGCATCGGCCTCGCCCGTGAAGTTGCCCTCGCGCTGCACCGGCGGATCCAGGCTCAGCGGCAGATGCGCCGCGTGCCAAGCCTTGAGGCCGCCGTCGAGGATGAACACCGCGTTGCGCTTGCCCAGCCAGGCCAGCAACCACCAGGCGCGGGCAGCGAAGGCACCGGGACCGTCGTCGTACAGCACCACCTGGCTGTCATTGTCCAGGCCCCACTCGCGCAGGCGCTCGACCAGACGGCGCGGCTCAGGCAATGGATGACGCCCAGTCTGCCCCTTGACCACAGGCCCGCTCAGGTCGCGCTCCAGGTCCGCGAAATGCGCACCGGCGATATGCCCCCCGGCATAGCTGCGCTGGCCGTAATCCACGTCTTCCAGGGCAAAGCGACAGTCGAGGATCACCAGCCCCGGCGAGTCCAGACGCTCGGCCAGCTGCTGCGGGGTGATCAGTTGCGCAAGGGGCATGACAATCTCCTATCGATGGCACGAAAGGCCCGGATCAGTGTTCCAGGGCCTGGTTGAACGGAACATGAAATTCATCGCATAGCGCATCCACGGCAGCGCGGGAGCCAGCGGTGACGAACCCCAGCTCCAGCACCAATACCTGATAGACGCCACGCTTGAAGGCTTCTTCACCCATATGCGCAGAGTGCTCGCGGGTGGTGCTGAGAAAACGCACCCAGGAGGTGAGCACGATCCAGGCATTGATGGTCAGCGACTCGATCTGGGTCGGCAGCATGTCCAGGATGCCCGCTTCGACGAAGCCACGATAGATCGCCTGGCCCTGCTGCAGGCACCGCTGGGAGAAACGCCGATAACGTGCGGCCAGCTCCGGATCACTCTCCAGCAGATGCTCGAGATCGCGGTGCAGGAAGCGGTAGTTCCACATCGCTGCAAGCAGTGCCTTGAGGTAGAAGCGTTTGTCCTCGACCGTGGCTGCTCGGCCTTGGGGCGGGCGCAGGAAGCTGTCCACCAGCTCTTCGTACTGGCTGAACAGCAACGCGATGATCGCCTGCTTGTTGGGGAAGTGGTAGTACAGGTTTCCGGGAGAGATTTCCATGAACGCGGCAATGTGATTGGTGCTGACGCTGCGCTCGCCTTGCTGGTTGAACAGTTCGAGGCTGCTTTGCACGATGCGCTCACGGGTCTTCATGCGCGGGGCCATGCGGGTATCCAGGTCTGCGGGCTTCGGATGACGAGCCATCTTACGGTTTATTCCACGGGCGGTGCACCCCGCCAACGTTCACAGAGCAAGGCCGATTAGAGTATAAGCTCGACAACTCGCCCCTCTGCGCGGAGCTGCCATGCGTTCGTCCACAGCCAAGCCTCTTGAGCCATCCGACCTTGTTCTCGAGCGGTTGTTCACCGCGCAACGTCAGGCCTTCGCAGCCAATCCCATGCCACCCGCCGCGCAGCGCATCCAGTGGCTGAAGAGCCTGCGTGAAGCCCTGGTTGCACAGCAACAGGCGCTGATCGAGGCCATCGATGCGGACTTCGGCGGGCGCAGCGCCGATGAAACCCTGCTGGCCGAGCTGCTGCCGTCAGTGCAGGGCCTGCGCCATGCCGAGCGCCATGTGCGGCACTGGATGAAACCTGCCCGGCGCCGCGTCGGCCTGGCCTTCCAGCCGGCCAGCGCGCGAGTGCTGGCGCAGCCACTGGGGGTGGTAGGCATCATCGTGCCGTGGAACTACCCGCTGTTTCTGGCTATCGGCCCGTTGACCGGTGCCCTGGCGGCGGGTAACCGAGTCATGCTCAAGCTCAGCGAAGCCACGCCGCGCGCCGGCGAAGCCCTCAAGCGGTTACTCGAGCAGGTATTCCCCGCCGATCTCGTCTGCGTTGTGCTGGGCGAGGTCGAAGTCGGCCAGGCCTTTGCCCGCCTGCCCTTCGACCACTTGCTGTTCACCGGCGCCACCAGCATCGGCCGCCAGGTCATGCTGGCCGCTGCACACAACCTCACGCCGGTCACGCTCGAGCTGGGCGGAAAGTCGCCAGCCATCGTCTCCAACGACGTGCCACTGACCACTGCCGCCGAGCGCATCGCCTTCGGCAAGACCCTCAATGCCGGGCAGACCTGCGTGGCTCCCGATTACGTGCTGGTCCCGCGTCAGCGTCTGGACGACTTCGCCCAGGCCTATCGACGGGCGGTGCAGCGCCTCTTCCCACGCATCGCAGACAACGCCGACTACAGCGCGATCATCAATTCGCGCCAGTTGCAGCGCCTCGAACGCCTGCTCGCCGACGCCCGTGACAAAGGCGCCCAAGTGCTCGACCTGTACCCCGACGAGCCGCGCCAGGGCCGCAGGCTGCCCCCCCATCTACTGCTCGATGTAAACGACGACATGCAGGTGATGCAGGACGAGATCTTCGGCCCAGTGCTGCCGCTGGTTGCCTATGACGAGCTGGATGAGGCGCTGGCCTACATCAATCAGCGCCCACGCCCGCTGGCGCTGTACTACTTCGGTTACGACCGCAGCCAACAGGCGCGGGTGCTGCAGCACACCCACTCCGGCGGCGTATGCCTGAACGACACCCTGCTGCACGTCGCCCAGGACGACTTGCCCTTCGGCGGCATCGGCCCCTCTGGCATGGGCCACTACCATGGTCGCGAAGGTTTCCAGACCTTCAGCAAGGCCAGGGCGGTACTGGCCAAACAGCGCATCAACGCCGCCCGGCTGATCTACCCGCCTTACGGAAAAGCCCTGCAGCGCCTGGTATACAAGCTTTTCATCCGCTGAGCGCAGAGGGTGCATGACAGCCAATAGCCGCACTGTCTATAGTGCCATCTTCCGGTCGCATGACTTGGCCGGGCAGCAGTCGCTGCGCTACCATCCGACTCCCCAACGCACTCCAGCCAGGATGACGCGATGAACCGAGTGTTGTACCCGGGTACTTTCGACCCGATTACCAAAGGCCATGGTGACCTGGTCGAGCGCGCCTCGCGGTTGTTCGACCACGTGATCATCGCCGTGGCGGCCAGCCCCAAGAAGAACCCCCTGTTCCCGCTGGAACAACGGGTCGAGCTGGCCCGCGAGGTCACCAAGCACCTGCCCAATGTCGAAGTCATCGGCTTCTCCTCTCTGCTGGCACACTTCGCCAAGGAGCAGGGCGCCAATGTGTTCCTGCGGGGGCTGCGCGCGGTGTCCGACTTCGAGTACGAGTTCCAGCTGGCGAACATGAACCGCCAACTGGCGCCGGACGTCGAGAGCCTGTTCCTCACGCCGTCGGAGCGCTACTCGTTCATTTCCTCGACGCTGGTCCGCGAGATTGCGGCGCTGGGCGGGGATATCACCAAGTTCGTCCACCCGGCGGTGGCCGAGGCGCTGACCGTACGCTTCAAGAAGTGATCGCAGCGGCCTGAGTTCGGCTTTGTACGCCACGTCGCCAAGCGGCACTTGCGCGACAAAGCCTCGCGCCCGCGTGCACTGCGGGCGTTAATGCGGCACAATTGTGCCCATTGCTTTGATACATGCCCGGGCGCCGAGCCCCGGCCGGAGTCCCAATGTCCCTGATCATCACCGACGATTGCATCAACTGCGACGTCTGCGAACCCGAGTGCCCGAACGCCGCCATCTCGCAAGGCGAAGAGATCTACGTGATCGACCCGAACCTCTGCACCCAGTGCGTGGGCCATTATGACGAACCCCAGTGCCAGCAGGTTTGCCCGGTCGACTGCATCCCGCTGGATGAAGCCCATCCGGAAACCGAAGACGAGCTGATGGCCAAATACCGCCGGATCACCGGCAAGGCCTGATGCCGTTCGTCGCCGCGATTCGCCGCGCATTGCTCGGCGCCGCACTGGCGCTGCTCGCTACCGCCGCCCTGGCGGACGGGCCCGGGCGCGCTGCCATTGCCAGCCCCCATGCCGAGGCCACGGCAGCGGCGCGACAAGTTCTGGAACAGGGCGGCAACGCCTTCGATGCCGCCATCGCCATCAGCGCCACGCTGGCGGTGGTCGAGCCCTATGGTTCGGGGTTGGGCGGCGGCGGTTTCTTCCTGCTGCGCGAACAGTCCGATACTGCGCACTACCGCTTCCTGGATGCCCGCGAGCGCGCGCCAGGTGCCGCCACCCCGGACATGTACCTGGAAGACGGCAAGGTCCGGCAGGGGCTTTCGATCAACGGTGCGCTGGCGGCCGCCATCCCGGGTCTGCCCCAGGCCCTGGCAGACCTCGCTGCAACCCACGGCCAATTGCCGCTCAGGGACAGCCTCGCGCCAGCCATCCGTCTCGCCAACCAAGGCTTTGCCGTCGACCGCATCTACCGCGATCGCGCGACCATGCGCCTGAACGCGCTGCGTGACGACCCGGAAAGCGCCCGGCTGTTCCTGCGCGAGAACCAGGTCCCTGCCCTGGGTACCCTGATCCGCCAGCCGGAACTGGCCGCAACGCTGCAGGCGATGGCGGATCAGGGGCGGGACGGCTTCTACCGCGGGGCGGTTGGCCGCAAGCTCGTCGAGGGTGTGCGCCGCGCTGGCGGTGTCTGGACCCTCGACGATCTCGCAGGCTACCGCACGGCCTGGCGCCAGCCACTGCGCTATCCGCTGGCAGGCCAGCGCGAACTGATCAGCAGCCCACCGCCGTCTGCCGGCGGCGTGGCCTTGGCCCAGAGCCTGGCGATGCTCCAGCGCCTGCCGTGGCAGGGCGCAGAGCCCGTACAACGCACTCACTACGTGGTAGAAGTCCTGCGCCGCGCCTACCGCGATCGCGGCTTGCTCGGCGACCCGGACTACGTCACCAACCCCATCAACCGCCTCCTGGCGCGCCAGTACCTGAGCGGGCTCGCCGACAGCATCGACGTGCACGATGCCACGCCCAGCAGCGCCCTGCCCCCCGCACCCGCGTGGCGCGAGGGCGACCACACCACCCACTTCAGCGTGATCGACGCTGCGGGCAATGCCGTATCGGCCACACTGTCGGTCAACCTGCCCTTTGGCGCAGCCTTTACCGTACCCGGCAGCGGCGTGGTGCTGAACAACGAGATGGACGATTTCGCCGCCGACCCCACTGGCAGCAACAGCTACGGCCTGGCCGGCAGCCAGGCCAATGCGGTGGCCGCGGGCAAGCGCCCGCTGTCGAGCATGAGCCCAAGCTTCATCGAGAGCCCGTCACAGTTCGCCAGCTTCGGCACGCCCGGCGGTAGCCGGATCCCGAGCATGGTGCTGCTGTCGATGCTCGGCTTTCTCGAAGGGCGACCAGTGAGCGAATGGCCAGCGATCCCGCGCTATCACCATCAGTACCTGCCAGATGTGATCGAGCACGAGCCCAACACCTTCGACGATGAGCAGAAAGCCGCGCTGCGTGCACGCGGGTACGCGCTCAAGGACGTGCAGCGCAGCTATGGGAACCAGCAGGTGTTGTACTGGGACAAACGGGCCGGGACGCTCGAGGCAGCCAGCGACCCGCGTGGTGTCGGTGAGGCCGCAGTGCTGGAGTGACCAGCAAAGCTGGCGGCAAATGGGTGTTCGCAGAACGACTATCAGCGCTGACAGCGCGGGCAGAACACGCTTGCGCGCTGCCCCAGCTTCACGTCCCGCAGCTCGGTCCCGCACACCTTGCAAGCCTCGCCACCACGTCCATAGACGAACAACTCCTGCTGGAAGTACCCCGGCTGCCCGTCGCCGCCGATAAAGTCGCGCAACGTGGTGCCACCACGTTCGATGGCCGCCGCCAGCACGCGCTTGATCTCGATCGCCAGCTTCAGATAACGTGCCCGGCTGATCCCGCCCGCTTCGCGGCGTGGATCGATGCCCGCAGCGAACAGCGCCTCGGTGGCGTAGATATTGCCCACCCCCACCACCACGGCGTTGTCCATGATGAACGGCTTGACCGCCATCGACCGCCCGCGTGACAGCTGGAACAACCGCTCGCCGTCGAACAGGTCGGTCAACGGCTCCGGCCCCAGGCGCACCAGCAGCTCGTGACCAAGCGGATCCTGGCTCCAGAGCATGGCGCCGAACCGACGCGGGTCGGTGTAGCGCAGCATCAGCCCCGACTCCAGCTCGATGTCCACGTGCTCATGCTTGGCCGCCGGCAGGCCGAGCTCGACCAGCCGCAGGTTGCCAGACATCCCCAGGTGGCTGATCAAGGTGCCAACCTCGGCGTTGATCAGCAGGTACTTGGCCCGCCGCTCGACGCTGACGATGCGCTGCCCCGACAGGCGCACATCCAGATCCTCGGGGATCGGCCAGCGCAGGCGCCGGTCACGCACCACCACGCGGCTGACCCGCTGGCCTTCCAGGTACGGCGCGATCCCGCGCCGCGTGGTCTCGACTTCAGGCAACTCAGGCATGGATCAGTGGCCACTCATTTCACGGATATTCTGCTTGAGGCTCTCGAAGTCGTACTCCGACAGCCCGATGTAGTCCAGCACCAGCGGCCCGACGACATTCCACTCGTGGTCGACGCTCTGGTTGCCCAGCACGCGGTGCGACGCACAAATGTGTTCGGCCATTTTCAGCACCGCCAGCAGATTCTTGAGCTGGGTCTGAGTGTTGCGCGAAGACTCGTCGCGGAACACCGCCAGGGCGTTGTGGTGGTTGGCGATGGCCGCGCTGATGTGTTCCGGCAGGCGCCACGACTTGGCGGTGAAGTAGCCGACCACCGAGTGGTTGGTGTTGAAGGCACGATTCTCGGTATCGACCACCCGTACCTCTTCGCCGGCCTTGGCGTAGGCGTCTTCCAGCACCTCCATGTACGTGGGGAAGCGCTTGAGCATCAGCGGCACGCCGCAGTCATGGAACAGGCCAAGGGTGTAGGCCTCGTCCACCGCCTGGATGCCGGTGCGCTTGGCCAGGGTCAGGCAGGTCATCGCGACGTCCTGGGCAGTGTCCCAGAAGCGGTTGAGGGTAACGATGGTTTCGTCGCTCATCTCGCCCTTGATCGACTGGGCATTGATCAGGTTGATGATCGAGCGGCTGCCCAACAGGTTCACGGCGCGCTGGATCGAGCCGATCTTGTTGGCCAACCCGAAATGCGGGGAGTTCACCAGCTTGAGCAGCGCACCGGCCAGGCCAGGATCCTGCGCTATCAGCTTGGCGATCGTCTCCAGGTCCGGGTCGGGCATGTATTGCTCGAACTGCAGGTCCACCATGATCTGCGGCTGCGGCGGAATGGTGATGCCTTGCAAGGCTTGCTGGATCTGTTCGGCGGAAAGTTCCTGGGACATGGGTACACACTCGGAAATGACGAGAGATTCTAACCCTGTACTCCTGCAGGGCACCAACCACTGGATCGTTCCCTGGACGGTTAACTTTAGCCGCGAGGGGGCCGACACTTCATCCACCCTACCAGCGAACCCCGGGCCAACGCGGTATACTCCCGCTCTTTTTTCCGGAGCGACGTCATGTCCCTGCCCAGCCTTCGCCTCAAAGCCAATGCCGACCGCCGCCTGCGCGCCGGCCACCTGTGGGTCTACAGCAACGAGGTCGACGTTGCCGCCACTCCGCTGCAAGGCCTGAAGGCGGGTCAACAGGCGATCCTCGAGGCCGCCAACGGCAAGCCACTGGGCGTGGTGGCGGTGAGCCCGAACAACCTGATCTGCGCGCGCCTGCTGTCGCGCGACGCCAAGCTGCCGCTGGACAAGTCGCTGCTGGTGCACCGCCTGAACGTCGCCCTGTCGCTGCGCGAACGCCTGTTCGACAAGCCCTGCTACCGCCTGGTCTACGGCGACTCCGACCTGCTGCCGGGCCTGGTGGTCGACCGCTTCTTCGACATTCTCGTGGTGCAACTGGCCTCGGCCACCATGGAGGCGCACAAGGATGATGTGATCGCAGCCCTGGTGCAGGTACTCAAGCCCAGCGGCATCCTGTTCAAGAATGACTCCGCCGCGCGCGACGCCGAAGGCCTGGAGCGCTATGTCGAGACCGTCTACGGCGAAGTACCCGACTGGGTCGCGCTGGAAGAGAACGGCGTGAAGTTCGAAGCGCCGGTGCGTGAAGGCCAGAAGACCGGCTGGTTCTACGACCACCGCATGAACCGTGCGCGCCTGGCGCCCTACGTCAAGGGCAAGCGCGTGCTCGACCTGTTCAGCTACATCGGTGGCTGGGGCGTGCAGGCCGGGGCCTTCGGCGCCAGCGAAGTGTTCTGCGTCGATGCCTCGGGCTTCGCTCTGGATGGCGTCGAGCGCAATGCCGCGCTCAACGGCATCGCCGAGAAGCTGACCTGCATCGAGGGCGACGTGTTCGAGGCGCTGCGCGAGCTCAAGGCCGCCGAAGAGCGCTTCGACGTGATCATTGCCGACCCACCCGCCTTCATCAAGCGCAAGAAAGACCTGAAGAACGGCGAGGCTGCCTACCGTCGTCTCAATGAGCAGGCCATGCGCATGCTCAACAAGGACGGCATCCTGGTCAGCGCTTCGTGCTCGATGCACCTGCCCGAAGATGACCTGAACAACATCCTGCTGACCAGCGCCCGTCACCTGGACCGCAACCTGCAACTGCTCGAGCGCGGCGGCCAGGGGCCGGATCACCCGGTGCACCCGGCGATCGCCGAGACCCGCTATATCAAGAGCATCACCTGCCGGTTGCTGCCCAACAGCTGACCCACCCAACCGGGGCTGGTCTACAGCCCCAAGTCATACGGCTTGCGATGATTGCTGACACTTGTACCGGCAATCAGCAAGCCCCCGGTGAAGTCGGCAATGCTGCTGCCCTCGTAGCGTCTCCTCAGATATCCAGCACCATCGACGCGATGCCAAAGTAGATCAACACCCCCACGGCATCGGCAATCGAGGTCACCAGCGGCCCGCTGGCCGTCGCCGGGTCAAGCTTCAGGCGACTGAGCATGAATGGCAGGCTCATGCCGATGAGGCTGCCGATCAGCACGATCACCAACATGCTGCTGGCCACGATCAGTGCGATTTGCGGGCCGCCGCGCAATACCCCCAACGAAGCGACAGCCACTGCCATGGTCCCGCCCAGGGCAAGCGCAACACCGCACTCGCGCGTGAGCATGCGCAACCAGTCACGCAGCACCACGTCGCCCGTGGCCAGGCCGCGCACCATCAGGGTTGCCGACTGGGCGCCGGCATTGCCGCCGCTGTCTACCAGCAACGGCAGGAAGAACACCAGGGCGATATGGGCGGCAATGGTGTCCTCGAACGCGGCGATTCCCGCACCTGAAAACAGGTTGCCGAATACCAGCAGCACCAGCCACAGCACGCGTTTGCGGTACATCAGGCTGACGGTTGCATCCTTGAGATTGCCGATGTGATTGGTGATCGATGCGCCCTTGTGAAAGTCTTCGGTAGCCTCCTCCACCATCACATCCAGCGCTTCGTCGCAGGTGACGATCCCCACCAGCCGCCCCAGCTCGTCGAGCACCGGTACCGCCAGCAGGTCATGATCGCCAATCAGCCGGGCAACCTCTTCCTGACGGGTCGCCGTGGTCACGCAGATCACCTGGCGCACCATGATGGCCTCGATCGGCTGGTCGGGCGGCGCCAGGATCAGTTCACGCAGCGACAGCGTGCCAAGCAGGTTGCGCTGGGCATCGAGGACGTAGGATTGATAGATGGTTTCGGCGTCGGCGGCTTCGCGCCGCAGCATGTCGATGGCCTGGCGCGCGCTCAGGCCACTGTCCAGGCTGGAGTACTCGCTGATCATCAGCGCGCCGGCGCTGCCGTCTTCGTACAGTGCGTGCTGCAGGAGTCGATCGCGTCGGGCCTGGGCCGCCTGGCGCAGGTCGAGGGATTCGGCGAGGGTGTCGGTCGGTTGTTGCATGGTAGGTTCTCCAGGCGCCGAAGCAGGCGCCCGCAGACCTCAGCCACGCGGGCTCAAGTCTCCGGATGCCCTGGCGACGGTGCGCTCAGTGCCAGATTGCAGGTTCGCGATGAACTGAAACTGGGAAGGTCCATTGAGGGGCTTGGCTCGTGAAGCCGCACATGCGGCGCGGGGATGATAGGTGCAGCGAGATCCGGAAAATACCGCCAGGACGGCATTTGGGAGATGTCCTACATCACCCTGCCCAAATGACGAAAAGCACCGTCCAGACACATCGTCATTCCCTCGTCGCGCCAGCGGTGTAGAATCGGCCTATTCATCGCCAGACATCCCCAGGCGGGTTTATGAGCTCTGGCCAAGCACGCGGCGATCCCGCGCTGTCTTCGGCCCCATCCGTGCCAGCGGCAACCGGCCTTCGGCGCAAAGGACAAGAGAAGCTCACTCCCTTTTCCAGAGACCTGATCAAGCCGCCAGGAGTGCTTCATGCCTGATTATCGTTCCAAGACTTCCACCCAGGGCCGCAACATGGCGGGTGCCCGCGCACTGTGGCGCGCCACCGGGATGAAGGACGAAGACTTCAAGAAACCGATCATTGCCATCGCCAACTCGTTCACCCAGTTCGTTCCGGGCCACGTGCACCTGAAAGACCTGGGCCAACTGGTCGCCCGCGAGATCGAGCGCGCCGGTGGCGTGGCCAAGGAATTCAACACCATCGCCGTCGACGACGGCATCGCCATGGGCCACGACGGCATGCTGTACTCGCTGCCGAGCCGCGAGATCATCGCCGACGCCGTCGAGTACATGGTCAACGCCCACTGCGCCGACGCCATCGTCTGCATCTCCAACTGCGACAAGATCACCCCCGGCATGCTGATGGCTGCCCTGCGCCTGAACATTCCAGTGATCTTCGTCTCCGGCGGCCCGATGGAAGCCGGCAAGACCAAGCTGGCCAGCCACGGCCTGGACCTGGTCGACGCCATGGTCATCGCCGCCGACTCGACCGCCAGTGACGAAAAGGTCGCCGAGTACGAGCGCAGCGCCTGCCCGACCTGCGGTTCGTGCTCCGGCATGTTCACCGCCAACTCGATGAACTGCCTGACCGAAGCCCTGGGGCTCGCCCTGCCGGGCAACGGCTCCACCCTGGCCACCCACGCCGACCGCGAGCAGCTGTTCCTTACCGCCGGACGCACCATCGTCGAGCTGTGCAAACGCTACTACGGCGAGAACGACGAGTCGGTACTGCCGCGCAACATCGCCAACTTCAAGGCGTTCGAGAACGCCATGATGCTCGACATCGCCATGGGCGGTTCGACCAACACCATCCTGCACCTGCTGGCTGCCGCCCAGGAAGCGGAGGTCGACTTCGACCTGCGCGACATCGATCGCCTGTCGCGCAAGGTGCCGCAGCTGTGCAAGGTGGCGCCGAACATCCAGAAGTACCACATGGAGGACGTCCACCGCGCCGGCGGTATCTTCAGCATCCTCGGCTCGCTGGCCCGTGGCGGCCTGTTGCACACCGACCTGCCGACCGTGCACAGCCGCAGCATGGAAGAAGCCATCGCCAAGTGGGACATCACCCAGACCGATGACGAAGCCGTGCACACCTTCTTCAAGGCTGGCCCGGCCGGTATCCCGACCCAGACCGCGTTCAGCCAGTCGACCCGCTGGGAAACCCTCGACGACGACCGCGAGAACGGCTGCATCCGCAGCTTCGAACACGCCTACTCGCAGGAAGGCGGCCTGGCCGTGCTGTACGGCAACATCGCCCTGGACGGTTGCGTGGTCAAGACCGCAGGCGTCGACGAGTCGATCCACGTGTTCGAAGGCACCGCGAAGATCTTCGAAAGCCAGGACAGCGCCGTGCGCGGCATCCTCGCCGACGAAGTGAAGGCCGGCGACATCGTGATCATCCGCTACGAAGGCCCGAAAGGCGGCCCAGGCATGCAAGAAATGCTCTATCCGACCTCGTACCTGAAGTCCAAGGGCCTGGGCAAGGCCTGCGCCCTGCTCACCGACGGCCGCTTCTCCGGCGGCACTTCGGGCCTGTCGATCGGCCACGCTTCGCCGGAAGCGGCCTCGGGCGGTGCCATCGGCCTGGTCAAGGACGGTGACAAAGTGCTGATCGACATTCCGAACCGCTCGATCAACCTGCTGGTCAGCGACGAAGAGTTGGCTGCACGCCGTGTCGAGCAGGACAAGAAGGGCTGGAAACCTGCCGAAGTGCGCCCACGTAAGGTGACCACTGCACTGAAGGCCTACGCCCTGCTGGCGACCAGCGCCGACAAGGGTGCTGTGCGGAACAAGGCGATGCTCGACGGGCTGTGAGGCTTTCAGGGCATGAATGAAAAACCGGCGCCTTGAGCGCCGGTTTTTTTATGCCTGTGGAAAAGTATCGGCCTCTTCGCGGGCAAGTCGGGCGCCGAACCGCCGCTCCCACAGATGTCTCATAGTCTTCAAGGCCTGCGCAGTATCTGTGGGAGCGGGTTTACCCGCGAAGAGGCCGGCATAGCCGCTACAACGCTTACTGAATCTGCTCCGGCGTCACGATCACCCAGTTCTTGTCCGCCGTCACCGGCAGCCCTTCCTTCGCTTGCGCCGCCGCATGCTTGGCGATCATTCCGTTCAACTGGTCCATATACTTGGCCTTGCGATTTATCCACAGGTGGATACCGCCCTTGCCCACGTCGACCCCATGGAACTGCATGTAGCCGTCGCTGGTTGGCGTATCGCCGCCTACCAGCACCGGCCGCTTCCACTCATCGATGTAAGTCAGGATGGCCGCCTGCTTGCCGGCCATCCAGGTGGCCGGGGTCCACAGGTAGGGCGTCAACTCCAGGCCCTCGTTGGCCTTGGCATCATAGTGGCCTTCGCTGATCTGCTTGCGCGCCGTGGTCAGCTCGCCGCTGGCGCGGTCCTTGAGCAGCAGGCTGACGCCGATTACGTTCTGAGGCTTGACGTTGTAGCCGTACTTGGGATCGGACGCGACCATGCGCACCAGCTCCTCGGACGCGGCCGAGATCACATAGACCTCGATGCCGTTCTCCATCAGCTTGTTGTACAGCTCGGCCTGGCCGGTGAAGACCTTCGGCGGCTGCACCTCGATGGTCTTGACCTGATTGCCTTCGAAGTAGGTGCTGGGGACAGGCTTGTTCAAGGCCATCAGCTCATCGACCTGAACCTTCAGCTCCTTGAGCGTGAAGCCCGAGAACACCTGTGCCACCCAGGGGTAGCAGACCATGTCATCGATTTCGCACAGGCGATAGTAGTAGCTGAACAGGCTCTCCTTGTGCTCGGCGGTATCCTTGAACGGGATCAGCTTCAAAGAAGGGTCGAGCTTGTCACGAGTCAGCAGGCCTTTGTTCTCCATGAACGGCAGCAGCGCTTCCTCAAGGTCGTAGCGATAGCTGGTGTTGTCCATGTCGAAGACCGCGTAGTTACCCTTGTGGGCATTGGCAGCGATCATCGTGTCGAGCTGTTTGGCGGCCTCGGCGGGCCAGTGCTTGAGTTCGGTTGCCGCCCAGGTGCTGGCGCTGAGCAGCAGGGCGAGACCGCCCGCGAGAAGTTTCGGAGCAGACATCATGTGCGTTCTCCAGAGACATGGCCGCTGAAGCCTAGACCGCCTGCATGACAGGCAGACGTCTGGCACCGACCTCGAGAGAGCCCGAAACGGCATGTTCATTGCCAACGGCGACAGCGCGTTATTCCATTAGCGACTATCTAAATTACCTTTAGATATAAATTCGTTTCTTTTCAGACTGTTAGCATTTCCGTTCGCAATCGCTCACAGAGGCGATCCCTATTTTTGCTTCACGGAGCTTCAATGAACCTGCCGCTTTCCCTCAACCTGCTGGCGTTCCTGGCCCTGCTGCTGGGCCTGGCGCAAACCCGCCGTACCGACTGGAGCCTGGCGAAAAAAGTGCTGCTTGGTCTGGTGCTGGGCGTTCTGTTCGGGCTGGTGTTGCACAGCCTGTACGGCGCTGGCCATCCGGTGCTCAAGGCAACCATCGCCTGGCTCGACCTGGTCGGCAACGGCTATGTCGGCTTGCTGCAGATGATCGTCATGCCGCTGATCTTCGCCTCGATCCTCAGCGCGGTGGCACGCCTGCACAATGCCTCGGCCCTTGGCCGGATCAGCGTGCTGAGCATCGGTACCCTGCTGCTGACCACAGCCATCGCCGCACTGATCGGCATCGCCCTGACCAACCTGTTCGGCCTCAGTGCCGAGGGCCTGGTCGCCGGCGTCCAGGAAACAGCTCGCCTGCAAGCCATCAACAGCGACTACGCAGGCAAGGTCGCCGACCTCAACATCCCGCAACTGCTGCTGTCGTTCATTCCCAGCAACCCGGTGGGCGACCTGGCCCGGGCCAAGCCGACCTCGATCATCAGCGTGGTGATCTTCGCCGTGTTTCTGGGCCTTGCCGCTCTGCAACTGATCAAGGACGACAAGGACAAGGGCGAGCGCGCCCTGTCGGCCATCGACGTGCTGCAGGCCTGGGTCATGCGCCTGGTGCGCCTGGTGATGAAGCTCACGCCTTATGGCGTCCTGGCGCTGATGACCAAGGTGGTGGCCAGCTCGAACCTCGATGACATCCTCAAGCTGGGCAGCTTCGTCGTGGTGTCGTACATCGGCCTGGGGCTGATGTTCGTGGTACACGGGGTGATCCTGGCGATCACTGGCGTCAGCCCGCTGCGCTTCTTCCGCAAAGTCTGGCCGGTGCTGACCTTTGCCTTCACCAGCCGCTCCAGCGCCGCCAGCATCCCGCTGAACATCGAGGCGCAGACTCGCCGCCTGGGCGTACCGCAGTCGATCGCCAGCTTCAGCGCATCGTTCGGCGCAACCATCGGCCAGAACGGCTGCGCCGGCCTGTATCCGGCAATGCTGGCGGTCATGGTGGCGCCGGCCGTGGGCATCGACACGTTCGATCCGCTGTGGATCGCAACCCTGGTGGCCATCGTCACCCTGAGCTCGGCGGGGGTTGCCGGGGTCGGTGGCGGCGCGACCTTCGCCGCGCTGATCGTGCTGCCGGCCATGGGCCTGCCGGTCGAGCTGGTGGCGCTGCTGATCTCGGTCGAGCCGCTGATCGACATGGGCCGTACTGCATTGAACGTGAACGGCTCGATGACTGCCGGCGTGGTGACCAGCCAACTGCTCAAGCAGACCGACCAGCAAGTGCTGGCCGGAGACGAGCATGCCGAGCTGAGTCACTCCTGAGCAACACTTGCCCTGTGGGAGCGGACGAACCCGCTTCCACAGAAAAAGCTCTAGGGTCTGTCTGAAATGTGTCTGCGCGAAGGCCAGACAAGGCGAAACGGGGCTCGGAAGCGCAGTGTACTGGAGTACATGAGCATTCCGAGCCTCGTTTCAACGCAGTATGGGCGAGTGCAGATACATTTCAGACAGAGCCTAACGCTTGTCCCACACCTCGAAGTGATAGACCGGCTTGCCTTCCTCGACCTGCCGCTCGGTCGATGCCAGCGTCCACTGCGCCGCGTCGAACGCCGGGAACCAGGCATCCCCTTCAGGCGCAAGCTCCACACGCGTCAGGTACATCCGGCTTACCAGCCCCTTCTCCAGCGCCTGCCCGTAGAGCTGCGCGCCGCCGATCAGCATCAGCTCACCAACCCCCTGCTCGCGCGCCCACTGCTCGGCACGCACCACCGCTGCCTCCAGCGAGGCGAACACCTCGGCGCCCGCCAGCGTCAACCCGGGCTGGCGGCTGACGACGATGTTCAAGCGCCCCGGCAGTGGTCGCCCGAGCGAATCCCAGGTCTTGCGCCCCATGATGATCGGCTTGCCCAGGGTGGTGGCCTTGAAGTACTTGAAGTCCCCCGGCAGGTGCCAGGGCATGGAGTTGTCGATGCCGATCACGCGGTTCTCGGCGAGTGCCGCGATCAGGCTGAGGGGAAGTGATGTGTTCATGACGGCGAGGATAGCACTCGGCACGTGGGTTATGCTTGGGCCTCGACCCGTGCAATGGAAGACCTTGTGACTGCACCGACCGAACTGGACAAACGCTGGCTCACCGAAGCGGTGCGCCTGCGTGAAGAACACGCCGGCCCCCTGGAAGACCAGGAAGCCAACCGTCGCGCGCGCCAGCAGGGCGGCGACCTGGCGGCACGCATCGAGCACCGCGCCTTGTGGCTGGCCGAGCGCGACGGCATGACCCAGGCCTTGCGCCACTGGAAGCAGGGTGCACGCCTGGCCCTGCTGGCCCTGATGATCGTCGCCGTGCTCAGCGGCGCCGGCCTCGGCCTTGCGGCGCTGGGTGACGGCCAACGCCCGGTGAATGTGTTCTGGGCGCTGGGCAGCCTGTTGGGCCTGAACCTGGTGTTGCTGGTCGGCTGGGCCCTGGGCTTCTTCTTCGCAGGTGAGCAGGGCGCAACCCTGGGCCGGCTCTGGCTGTGGCTCAGCGAACGCTTCGCCCGAGATGCCAAGGCCGTGCACCTGGCCCCCGCCCTGCTGGTGCTGCTGCAGCGCAAGCGCCTCAATCGCTGGCTGCTTGGCCTGCTGGTACATGGCCTGTGGCTGCTGGCGATGAGCGCGGCGCTGGGCATGCTGCTGGCGCTGCTGGCGGCCCGACGCTACGGCTTCGTCTGGGAGACCACCCTGCTCGCAGCCGAACCCTTCATCGCCCTGACCAACGCCCTCGGCGCCCTGCCCTCGCTGCTGGGCTTCAGCATTCCCGACGAGAGCATGATCCGCGCCAGCGGCGCGACCCTGCCGAGCCTGGACATCGCCCGCCAGGCCTGGGCCAGTTGGCTGCTCGGCGTGGTGCTGGTGTACGGCCTGCTGCCCCGCCTGTTGCTGGCGACCCTGTGCCTGTGGCGCTGGCGCCAGGGCCGCAGGCAACTGGCCCTGGATCTCAGCCTGCCAGGCCATGCACAACTGCGTGACGCGCTGATGCCGCGCAGCGAACGCATCGGTGTACAGGACGCCGCCCCCGAGTACCTGCCGCAGTTCGAGGCGGGCCAACTGGAAACTGGCAGCAGCGGCGCTCTGCTGGTGGGCCTGGAGCTGGATGACCAGCGCGCCTGGCCGCCCACGCTGCCAAGCACGGTGACCAACGCAGGCGTGCTCGACAGCCGCGAATCACGCAACAAACTGCTCGAACAACTCAGCCGCTTCCCACCGGCGCGCCTGGCCATCGCCTGCGACCCGCGCCGCTCGCCTGATCGTGGCAGCCTGGCGTTGCTCGCCGAGCTCGCGCGCAACGCAGGCGCCACGCGCATCTGGTTGCTCCAGGCCCTGCCTGGCCAGGCAATGGACGCCGCTCGCCTGGGCGACTGGCACGAAGCCCTCGACCGCCTTGGCCTGCACCACGCCGACACCTCGCCCCTGACCTGGCTGGAGCATGGCCATGACTGATCCGCTCAAGCTGGCCGTGGTCGGCCACACCAACGTCGGCAAGACCTCGCTGCTGCGCACCCTCACCCGCGATGTCGGATTTGGTGAGGTATCCCATCGCCCCAGCACCACCCGCCATGTCGAAGGCGCGCGGCTGTCGGTGGACGGCGAGCCCTTGCTCGAGCTCTACGACACCCCCGGCCTGGAAGACGCCATTGCCCTGCTCGACTATCTGGAGCGCCTGGAGCGCCCCGGTGAACGCCTTGACGGCCCGGCCCGCCTGGAGCGCTTTCTCCAGGGTAGCGAGGCGCGCCAGCGCTTCGAACAGGAAGCCAAGGTGCTGCGTCAGTTACAGGCGAGCAATGCCGGCCTCTATGTGATCGATGCACGCGAGCCGGTACTGGCCAAGTACCGCGACGAGCTGGAGGTACTCGCCGGCTGCGGCAAGCCGCTGCTGCCCGTGCTCAACTTCGTCGCCAGTAGCCAGCACCGCGAGCCAGAATGGCGCGAAGCCCTGGCCCGCCTGGGCCTGCACGCGCTGGTGCGGTTCGACAGCGTGGCCCCGCCCGAGGACGGCGAGCGACGCCTCTACGAGAGCCTCGCCCTGCTGCTGGAGACATCGCGCCCCGCCTTGCAGCGCTTGATCGACGACCAGCAGGCCCAGCGCCTGGCCCGCCAGCACAGCGGCAAACGCCTGATCGCTGAGCTGCTGCTGGACTGCGCCGCCTGCCGGCGCAGCGTCGAGGCAGAGCCTGCCGCTGAAGCCAAGGCCATCGAAGCGCTGCGCCAAGATGTTCGACAACGTGAGCAGCGCTGTGTCGAGGCGCTGCTCAAGCTCTATGCCTTCCGTCGTGAAGACGCCAATGCCGGCGACCTGCCGTTGCTGGACGGTCGCTGGGGCGATGACCTGTTCAACCCCGAGACCCTGAAGCTGCTGGGCGTACGCCTGGGCAGCGGTGTCGCCGCCGGAGCCGCGGCCGGTGCGGGTGTCGATCTGCTGGTCGGTGGTCTGACCCTCGGCGCTGCCGCGCTGGCGGGCGCCATTGCCGGAGGCGCACTGCAAACCGCGCGTAATTATGGATCGCGGTTGCTGGGCAAGCTCAAGGGCCAGCGTGAACTGACCGTGGATGACAGCGTGCTGCGTCTGCTGGCGCTGCGGCAACAGCAGCTGATGCTCGCCTTGGACAGCCGTGGCCATGCCGCACAGGACAGGGTGCGGCTGGGCGAGCTGGATGAAAAGGCCTGGCGCGAGGGCAAATTGCCAGAGGCGTTGACCAAGGCGCGGGCGCATCCACAATGGTCGACGCTCAATCCGGGCGCACGGGTGAACCAGGCCGAGCGCCAGGAACAGCTTGAGGCGTTGGTGTCACAGATCTGAAGCGCTCCCCTGTGAGAGCAACTGTCTTGCTCAAAAATCTGAGGCCTGCCCAATCCCGGTGGGAGAGGCGGTTCGCCGCTGCGACTTGTCCCGCGATCACCGGCGTAGCCGGTGCCATGCATCGCGGTGTTCCTTTCGCGGGACAAGCCCGCTCCCACAGGGATTGGGCAGGCCTCAGATTTTGAGCAAGACAGGTGCTCCTACGCGCTAACGAGTGCACCCAATCTCAGATCAGGGCCAGCGCCTTCTCCTTCAGCACCGCCATATCCAGCACCGGCACCCCAACCTCCTTGGCCATCTCATCCCACTCACGCATGCGCAGGCTCACCGCAAACAGCGGATCACGCTCGAAGGCATCGGCCTCGGCATCGCTCATCACGCCCCCCTGGTAACCCAAGGTGCGCCGACTCGCCTCGCTCAGCCGTTCGTAGTATCCCGGCTTGCGTAAGGTCAGGTAGCGCTTGGCCTCGACGTGGAACTCCACCAATCGCGCCATGCGCTCACCGAAGCCGCAACGGCGCAGGTACTCGGCGCCGATACGCTCATGGCTGACCACACCATAACCGCCCATGCTGGCGTCGCCACCGCACAGGTGGCCGATATCGTGGAAGAACGCAGCGAGCACCACCTCGTCGTCGAAGCCCTCGGCCATGGCCCGTTGCGCAGCCTGGGACATGTGCTCGATCTGGGTGATGGCCTCGCCGATGTAGTCGTCAGCGCCGTGGCTCTCATACAAGGCGAAGGTGTTGTCGATGATCTGGGCTGGAGTCGGCATGGCGATAGGGTCCTGGCGTGGTGAGGATAGACCTGCTGAATGTCGTTCGACTTACTGCGCCGCCTTCTCCGACTTGCCGTCGTAGCGCTTGCGCCACTCGGCCAGGATCTGGTCGCGGTGCTTCGACGCCCAGGCAAAGTCGTTCTTGATCAGGCGTTGCTCGTAGTCGGCAGGCAGCTCCGTCTGCGGCTTGGCAATCCCAGGCGCGGCGAGTACGGCGAAGTTCTCCTTGTACAGCTCCATGGCCGCAGGGCTCGCCGAGAAATCGGCCAGGCGTCGCGCGGCATCGGCCTTAGGCGTGCCCTTGATCACCGCGGTGGCCTCGATTTCCCAGCCGAGCCCTTCCTTGGGCAGCACGATGTCCAGCGGCGCGCCCTGGCGCTTGAGCTGTACGGCCGGGTACTCGAACGAGATGCCGATCGGGAACTCGCCCGCCGCCGCCAACTTGCAGGGCTTGGAGCCGGAATGAACGTACTGGCCGATGTTCTGGTGCAGGGCATCCATGTAGGCCCAGCCCTGCGGTTCGCCGAACGTCTGCAGCCAGGCGCTGACATCGAGGAAGCCGGTGCCGGAGGAGGCCGGGTTGGGCATGACGATCTTGCCCTTGTACTCAGGCTTGGTCAGGTCCTGCCAACTCACGGGCTTGCTCAGGCCCTGCTTCTCGGCCTCGATGGTGTTGAAGCAGATCGTCGCGGCCCACACGTCCATCCCCACCCAGGCTGGCGGGTTGGCCGCGTCGCGGTAATTGGGTGCGATCTTGCCCAGGTCTTTCGGCGCGTAGGCATCAAGCATGCCGTTCTGATCGAGAATGGCCAGGCTCGAAGCCGCCAGGCCCCACACCGCGTCAGCCTGCGGACGATCCTTCTCCGCCAGCAGCTTGGCGGTGATGATGCCGGTGGAGTCACGCACCCATTTGATCTCGATATCCGGGTTGGCCTTCTCGAAGGCCTGCTTGTAGCTCTTGAGCTGCTCGGCTTCCAGGGCGGTGTAGACGGTCAGCTGGGTGGCGGCCGAGGCCTGCAGGCTGAACACGGCAGATACGGCAGCAACAAGGGCAAGTGGCTTGAACATGAAGCAGCTCCTTTAGGTGGACAGTCGAATCAGGGTTTGGGCGCGCGCTGGCGCCAGGCCTGGGAGCGGCGCAACAGGCCGCGTGAAGCCCCCGCCAGCAGCAGCGAGGCCGTGGCACTGGTGAGCAGGATCAGGGTGGACATCGCCGCAGCACCGCCAACGTTGCCGGCATCGTCCATGTTCAGCACGGCGACGGCGGCCAGGATCGTGTCGGGGCTGTAGAGGAAGATCGCTGCCGACACCGTGGTCATCCCGGAAACGAACAGGTAGCGCACGATATCCAGCAGTGCAGGCAGGCAGATCGGTACAGTGACGCGCAGGTAATGCCGGTACAGCGGCGCCTTGAGCGACAGCGCAGCCGCCTCGAACTCACCATCGAGCTGGCGCAGCGCAGTGCTAGCGGTCATCTGGGCGGTGGTCAGGTAGTGGGCGATGGTGCAGACCACCAGCAGCGCCATGCTGCCGTAGAAGACATGCAGCGGGTTACCGGCGAGGTTGAAGAAGAACACGTAGCCCAGGCCCAGGACGAGTCCTGGCACCGCCATCGGTACGAAGCTGAGCAGGCGCAAGGCTTGGTTGAGCAGGCGCTGGCCTTTAGTTTTCTCCATCAGGTAGGTGCCGGTGAAGATCACCACGCTGCCGATCACGGCGCAGCACAGGGCCATGGTCACGCTGTTGCGGTAGGCCAGCCAGCCGCCACCGGCGGTCTCGTCGAACAGGTAGTGCTTGAACGAAAGCGTCAGGTTATAGGGCCAGAAGGTCACCAGCGACGAATACACCGCCATGCCGATCACCCCCAGCAGCGCTGCGCAGACCAGCACCACGATGGCCAGGAAGCAGGCATCGCGACGACGCGAAGGCTGGGGCTCGAATACCTGCGCGCGCCCGCTCATCGCCTCGCCCTGGCGGCGGCGCAGCCAGGCATCGACGCTGAAGCTGAGCAGCGCCGGCACCAGCAGGACCATGCCGATCAGGGCGCCACGGCCGAACTGCTGCTGGCCGACCACCGCCTTGTAGGCCTCCAGCGCCAGTACCTGATAGTCGCCACCGACCACCACCGCCACGCCAAAGTCAGTAATGGTCAAGGTGAACACCAGGCAGAACGCGGCGAACACCGCCTGGCGCGTGGCCGGCCAGGTGATGCTGCGAAACGCCCGCCATGGTCCGGCGCCCATGCTCGAGGCTGCGTCGAACAGCCGTGCATCGGCCAGCGACAGCGCTGACAGCAGGATCATCAAGGCATGCGGGAAGGTGTAGATCGCTTCGCCAAGCACGATCCCCCAGAACCCGTATATGTTGTCGCTCAGCAGCCCGCGCAGCAGGCCCTGGTTACCGAACAGGTAGACCAGCGCAATGGCCGGCAGCATCGACGGCGCCAGTAGCGGCAGCAGTGAAATCCCGCGCCATAGGCCCTTGGCCGGAATCAGCGTGCGTTGCAGGGCATAGGCGAACAAGTAGGCCAGTGGCACGACGATCAGCGCTACGCTGAAGGCCACCACCAGGCTGTTACCGAGCAGCCAGCGAAAGTTGTCGCTGGCAAACAGCTCGGCGGCCGCCTGCAGGCCACCGCCCTGGCCCGCCTCGCCGCTGAAACCACGCCAGAAGATGGCCAGCAGCGGCATCAGCACGGCCAGCAACAGCAGGAGCAACAGCA
Organism: Pseudomonas sp. NY15374; assembly: GCF_048068255.1. Classification (NCBI taxonomy): domain Bacteria; kingdom Pseudomonadati; phylum Pseudomonadota; class Gammaproteobacteria; order Pseudomonadales; family Pseudomonadaceae; genus Pseudomonas; species Pseudomonas sp. NY15374. Next base: position 92,427 of record NZ_JBLUPZ010000004.1, on the reverse strand, counting down.
GGCTCTTGCCGCCGACGACAAACAATCGATCACCCAGGGCGACGCCACTGCGTGGTACGGCCTTGGCGGCGCTCACCGATACGCTCATGGACGCGGCCATCTCAGACGAACACCTGCAGGCTCTGCGGTGGCAGGGCCACCCAGATATCCTGCGAGCCCAGGCGCGGCATGGCTTCGGGCGCCAGCTCCGCGAGCAACGCGTGCCCCGGCAAGGCCTTGAGTTCGAAGCTCATGCGGCAGCGGTTGCCAAGAAAGGTGAGCTCACGCACCTTGGCCGGGAACAGGTTCTCCTCGTGCACCACCGGGTTGACCGTGATCGCCTCCGGACGGCAGAACAGCCGGCCACTGCGCGCACTCACCGCCCCCGGCGCCAGGCGCATGCTCATGCTGCCCACCTGGGCGTGGCTGTCGTCATGGCGCTGGAACGGCAGCCAGTTGCCCTGGCCAACGAACTCGGCAACGAACGGTGTGGCAGGCCGGTCGTAGATATCCTGCGGGGAGGCGTACTGCTCGACCTGCCCGTTGTTCATCACCGCGATGCGGTCGGCCATCAGCATGGCCTCGTCCTGATTGTGGGTAACCATCAAGGTGGTGATGCCCAGCTTGCGCTGCAGTTGGCGCAGCTCGGTGCACAAGTGCTCGCGCACCCGCGCATCCAGCGCCGACATCGGCTCGTCGAGCAACAGCACCGATGGCGATGGCGCCAAGGCACGAGCCAGGGCCACACGCTGTTGCTGGCCACCGGAGAGCTGGCTGGGATATTTCTTTTCGCTACCGGCCAGGCCAACCAACTCGAGCATTTCGGCGACCCGCTGACGCGACTGCTCGCGGCTGCCGCCCGTCAGGCCATAGGCGATATTGGCCTCGACGGTGAGGTTGGGGAACAGGGCATAGGACTGGAACAGAATGCCGTAATCACGGGCCTGGGGCGGCAGCTCGGAGATATCCCGCTCACCGATGTACAACGAGCCCCGGTCCTGGCGTTCGAGGCCGGCGATACAGCGCAGCAGGGTGGTCTTGCCGCAGCCGGAGGGGCCGAGCAGGCAGACCAGCTCGCCAGCGGCGATGTCCAGGGACACGTCGTTCAGCGCGGTGAACGCGCCAAAACGCTTGTGGATACCGCGCACGTTCATGTGTGCGCCCGGGGTTGCGTGGTTCATGGCTGGGCCTCATCGAAGAGATGAGGGCCATGCTAGGAAGGCTGTGCGAAGGTTCTGTGGCGATCAGGGCAAAGTGGGTGATAGTGGCATTGGCGGATTTTGGTTGAGCGCCTGCGAACACGGGCACGGCACCGCGGTGTCTGTTTCGCGGGCAAGCCACAGGAAATCTAGAACCGAGCCCCCGCCACTTCCTGCGCCACCCCGAGAAACGCCGCCGGCAAGCGCGCCTGGCGCCGCTCCTTCAGGCAATACAGGTACTCGTGCATCAGCGGCGCACCCTCCAGCGCCAGCACCCGCAGCTCCGGGGTCAGCGGCACTTCATGGCGAGCAATGACACTGATGCCGATATTGCGCAGCACCGCTTCGCGGATCGACTCGCGGCTGCCGATTTCCAGCAGCGCACCCGCCTTCACCCCGGCCTCCTGCATCATCTGCTCGGTCAGCTTGCGCGTGGTCGAACCCGGCTCGCGCATCAACAGGCAATGCCCGCAGAGGGCTTCGATGCCCACCGCCTGGCGCTGCGCCAGGGGATGGCTACGGTGCACGGCCACGACCAGCGGATCGCTGCCCAGCACCCGGCGTACAAGGCGCGCATCCTCGACCAACTGCGACGAGCCGGCGATATCCACCCGGTACTCCTCGAGCATCTCCAGCACCTGTTGCGAGTTGCCGATCTCCACCGCCACCTCGACCTGAGGCAGGCGTTCACGGAACACCTTCACCAGGTCGAGAATGTAATACGGCGCGGTAGCGGCGACACGCAGGCTGCCCTGGGCCTGGCCACTGTTGCGCAGTTCGAACTCGATGTCCGCTTCTTGCTGCAACAAGGCCTTGACCCGCGGCAGGAGCCTGGCGCCCTCCTCGCTCAGCACCAGGCGTCGGCCGCCCCGATAGAACAGCTCGACCGCGTACTGGCTCTCCAGGTTGCGGATCTGCGTGGTCACCGTGGGCTGGCTGAGCCCAAGCTTCTTCGCCGCCAGCGTGATGCTGCCCAGGCGGGCCACCATGTAGAAGGCTTTGAGCTCCGAACCGAGCATGGCACCTCGTTATTTGCGCAACAGGCGCAAGCCGTTGAACACCACCAGCAGACTCACGCCCATGTCGGCGAACACCGCCATCCACAGGGTGGCCATGCCGGCAAAGGTGATGGCCAGGAATATCGCCTTGACCCCCAGTGCCAGGACAATGTTCTGGATGAGAATCGCAGCGCTCTGGCGCGACAGCCTGACGAACGCCGGGATTTTGCGCAAGTCGTCGTCCATCAGCGCCACATCGGCAGTTTCGATGGCGGTATCGGTGCCGGCCGCCGCCATGGCGAAGCCAATCTCGGCGCGGGCCAGGGCCGGCGCGTCGTTGATGCCGTCACCGACCATGCCCACGCGGTGGCCTTGAGCGTAAAGATCTTCGATGGTCTTGAGCTTGTCGGCAGGCAGCAGGTTGCCCTCGGCGCGATCGATACCCACCTGAGCGGCGATGGCCTGGGCGGTGTGCGGGTTGTCGCCGGTCAGCATGACCGTCTTGATCCCCAGCTCATGCAGCTCGGCGATGGCCTGGCGACTGCTGTCCTTCACGGTATCGGCCACGGCGAACAGCGCCAGCGGGCCGGAGCGATCGAGCAGCAACACCACGGTCTTGCCCTGGCGCTCAAGCACATCGAGCTCGGCCTCGAGTTCCGGCGAGCACAGGCCCAGCTCCTCGACCAGACGATGGTTGCCCAGGTGATAGGCCTGGCCGTCGATCTCGCCGCGCACCCCGCGCCCGGCCAGTGCTGCAAACTCCGCTACCTCTGCGAGGGCAATGCCCTGCTCCCGGGCATGTTGGGCGATTGCACGCGATACCGGGTGGTCGGAACGCTCGCCGAGGCTTGCAGCCAGCGCCTGGGCCCGACCTTCGAACAACGGCTCGAGCACCTTGAAGTCGGTCTGCACCGGCTTGCCGTGGGTGATGGTGCCGGTCTTGTCCAGGGCCAGGAAGTCCAGCTTGCGCCCGCCCTCGAGATAGACACCACCCTTGATCAGGATGCCCTTGCGCGCCGCGGCGGCAAGGCCGCTGACGATGGTCACCGGGGTCGAGATCACCAGCGCACATGGGCAGGCCACCACCAGCAGCACCAGGGCGCGGTAGACCCAGTCGAACCAGGCACCGGCCATGAACAGCGGCGGGATGATCGCCACGGCCAGGGCCACGGCGAACACGGCGGGGGTGTAGATGCGGGAGAACTGGTCGACGAAGCGCTGCGTCGGTGCTCGTGCGCCTTGCGCTTCTTCCACTGCCTTGATGATGCGCGCCAGGGTCGATTGCCCGGCTGCGGCGGTGACGCGGTACTCAAGCGCGCCGGCCTGGTTGATAGTGCCTGCGAAGAGCTTGTCGCCCAGCGCCTTCTCGACGGGCAGGCTTTCGCCGGTGATCGGCGCCTGATCGACGCTCGATTGCCCGCTGACGACCTCGCCATCCAGGCCGATACGCTCGCCCGGGCGCACCCGCACTCGCGCACCGATGGCCACCTCGCGCACCTCGACCTCGCGCCACTGGCCATCCGCCTGCTGTACGGTGGCCATGTCTGGCGTCAGCTGCATCAGGCCGCTGATGGCGTTGCGCGCCCGATCCAGCGAACGCGCCTCGATCAGTTCGGCGATGGTGAACAGCACCATGACCATAGCCGCTTCCGGCCACTGGCCGATCAGCACGGCACCGGTCACGGCGATGCTCATCAGTGCGTTGATGTTGAGGTTACGGTTCTTGAGCGCAATCCAGCCCTTCTTGTAGGTGCCCAGACCGCAGCCGAGGATGGCGGCCAGTGCCAGCAGGGCCACCACCCACTCCGGCGCCAGCGCGGAGAAGTGCACGATTTCGGCGCCAATCGCCGCAAGACCCGACAACGCCAAGGGCCACCACCGGGTCTTGTGGGCGGCAGGGGCATTGGCACTGCCATCATCGCCTGCAGCCAGCGGCTCGGCCTTCATGCCAAGGCTGTCGATGGCGCGCTCGATCTGCGCGGTGCCGTCGAGGGTGTGGCGCACGCCGAGGATGCGGTTGATCAGGTTGAATTCCAGCTGCTCGATGCCAGCAAGCTTGCCCAGCTTGTCCTGGATCAGGGTCTGCTCGGTCGGGCAGTCCATCGCCTCGATGCGAAAACGGCTGAGACGCGCCTGGTCACTGGCCTTTTCGGTCAGTTGCACGAAGGCCGGCGCCGCTTTGCTGGCACAGCAGCTATGGGCCTGGGTGTCGTGGCAGGAAGACTTGGCGCCATGATCATGGCCGTGATCGTGGCCATGATCATGATCGTGCTTGTGGTCGTGACTGACAGGCTGGTTCATAGGTTCGCCCTGATAGAGAGTGCCCACTGACGGGGAGTTGTTGCCAAGTGAACACCCTGTAGCCACTATAGGGTCAAGCGATCCCAGGAGATTTCGTCATGAAGATCGGAGAACTGGCCAAGGCCACCGACTGCGCCGTGGAAACCATCCGCTACTACGAGCGCGAGCAATTGCTGCCCGAACCCGCCCGCACCGACGGCAACTACCGCCTGTACACCCAGGCCCATGTGGAGCGTCTGACCTTCATTCGCAACTGCCGAACCCTGGACATGACACTCGACGAAATCCGCAGCCTGCTGCGCCTGCGCGACACCCCCGAAGGTGCGTGCGGCAGCGTCAATGCGCTGATCGACGAGCATATCGAGCATGTACAGGCGAGGATCGACGGCTTGATGGCGCTGCAGACGCAGCTGGTGGAGTTACGCAGGCAGTGCAATGCACAGGGGGATGAGTGCGCGATTTTGCAGCAGTTGGAGGTCAACGGCGCGGTGTCGGTGCCGGAGACCGAGCATTCGCATGTGGGGCGTAGCCACGGGCATTGAGGCCGGTAAAGAGCTTCGCGGGCAAGTCGGAGCGCCGGTTCGGCGCTCCAATTTGCCCGCGAAAAGAACGACGCGGTTCTGAGTCAGACCGCCATCGGCGCCGTCATCGGCGCATGATGCTCATACCCTTCCAGCCAGAAATCACTCGGCTCGATCTTCTCCAGCCACTCAGGCTCATACACACCGGTCTCGGCAAACGCCGGCACACGGTCGCTGATCACCAGCTTCGGCGCCTCCAGCGGCTCGCGCTTGAGCTGCTCGTTGAGCATATCCAGGTGGTTCTCGTACACATGGGCATCGCCGATGAAGTAGGTGAACCAGCGCGGGGTATAGCCGGTCAGGCGCCCGAACAGCGACAGCAGTGCTGCACCTTCGGTGAGGTTGAACGGCGTGCCCAGGCCCAGGTCATTGGAGCGAATGTAGAGCGTGAGGGAGATTTCCTTCGTCTCGACATTGGGGTGGAACTGGTACAGTAGGTGGCAGGGCGGCAGCGCCATCTCGTCGAGCTGGGCGCAATTCCAGCCGTGGAACAGGATGCGTCGGCTGCCCGGGTCGTTGGCGATGGTGTCCAGGCACTGGCGCACCTGGTCGATGGCCTTGTAGAGGATGACGAATGCCTGGCCGGCTTCCTCGTCCTTGGCGATCTGGCGGAAACCGGCTTTTTCCGCCATTTCAATGGCGGCCGGGTTGCTCAGCGGGATGCGCTTGTAGCCTGGCCACTGGCGCCATTGCACACCGTAGATCTCGCCGAGGTCGTCATGGCCCTGGCGGAAGGGGTTGGCCAGCCATTGGGCGTTCTCGTTGGCGTTCTGGTCCCAGACCTTGCAGCCAAGGTCGCGAAACTCGCCAGCATTCTTCACGCCGCGCAAGAAACCGACCATCTCGCCGATCGCCGACTTGAACGCCAGCTTGCGCGTGGTGATGGCCGGAAAACCCTTCTGCAGGTCGAAGCGCAACATGGCGCCCGGCAGGCTGATGGTGCGGATACCGGTGCGGTTGCCCTGCAGCGTGCCGTTCTCGATGACGTCGCGAACCAGGTCTAGATACTGTTTCATGGCCTACCTGTGGCAAGCACGGCAGGGGGATCGCCCCTGCCGTGGAATTATCAGTGGGCGGGTGTCGCCGTGGGTTTGCGATTATAAGCCCACCAGATCAAGGCGAGGCCAGCGACGATCATCGGTATGCAGAGAATCTGACCCATGGTCAGCCAGCCCCACGCCAGGTAACCCAGCTGTGCGTCCGGCACGCGGACGAACTCGACGATGAAGCGGAAGATCCCGTAGAACAGCGCGAACATGCCGGAAACCGCCATGGTCGGGCGTGGTTTGCGCGAGAACAGCCAGAGGATCAGGAACAGCGCCACACCCTCCAGTGCGAACTGGTACAGCTGCGAAGGGTGACGCGGCAACTGCGCCGGATCGCTGAACGGCGGGAAGATCATCGCCCATGGCACGTCGGTCGGCTTGCCCCAGAGCTCGGCGTTGATGAAGTTGCCGATACGCCCGGCACCCAGGCCGATCGGCACCAGCGGTGCGACGAAGTCCATCAGCTCGAAGAACGACTTGTTGTTGCGTTTGCCGAACCACAGTGCCGCCAGCATCACGCCGATAAAACCGCCGTGGAACGACATGCCGCCTTTCCACACTTCGAAGATCAGCGTCGGGTTGGCCAGATACTGGTGCAGGTCGTAGAACAGCACGTAACCCAAGCGCCCGCCGACGATCACGCCCATCGACAGCCAGAACACCAGGTCGGAGAGCTTCTCGCGGTTCCAGGTCGGGTCGAAGCGATTCAACCGGCGCGAGGCGAGCAGCCAGGCACCGCCGATGCCGATCAGGTACATCAAGCCGTACCAGTGGATTTTCAGCGGCCCGAGGGCCACGGCCACGGGGTCGATCTGCGGGTAAGGCAGCATGGTGGTTCCTCTAGATCAAAAAGCTGAGGCCGACGCAGAACAGCAGCGCGGCAAACAGGCGCTTGAGCAGGCGCGGCGACAGCTTGTGCGCCAGCCGCGCGCCGAAGCGGGCGAAAAACATGCTGGTGACGGCAATGCCGACCAGCGCGGGGAGATAGACATAGCCCAGACTGTGCGCGGGCAGATGAGTTTCGTTCCAGCCCAGGATCATGAAACTCAGGGCACTGGCCAGGGCGATAGGCAAGCCGCAGGCCGACGAGGTGGCCACGGCCTTCTGCATGGGCAGGCTGCGCCAGGTGAGAAAAGGCACCGTGAGCGAGCCACCGCCGATACCGAAGATCGCCGAGGCCCAGCCGATCACCCCACCGGCAGCGATCAACCCAGGCTTGCCGGGGATCCCACGGCTGGCCTTGGGCCTGAGGTCAAGGGCCATCTGCAGCGATACCAGCAGGGCGAACACGCCGATGATCTTCTGCAGCATCGGCCCCTGGATCAACGAAGCGGTCTTGGCGCCAATACCCGCGCCGATGAGGATGCCGACGGTCATCCACAGGAACACCGGCCACTGTACGGCCCCCTTGCGGTGGTGTTCCAGCACGGCGTTGATCGAGGTGAAGACGATGGTCGCCAGCGAAGTCCCGACCGCCAGGTGCGTGAGGATCGAGGCATCGAAGCCCTGCAGGGTGAAGCTGAACACCAGCACCGGCACGATGATGATGCCACCGCCCACGCCAAAGAGCCCGGCCAGTACGCCGGCGCAGGCGCCCAACAGCAGATAGAGCACGAATTCCATTCGCAGACCCTGTGAATACGATCCGGCATGGTAACGGAAGCCGGGGCTGCGCCTCTAGTGAACTCTGTGTCAGGTGATGGCAGTGCAGCCAGGCTGTGGGTAGAGTGGCACAAAACACTGAGGCCAACCCATGTGCCTGATCGTATTCGCCTGGCGGCCGGGGCACTCCCTGCCGCTGATCGTCGCGGCCAACCGCGACGAGTTCTACGCCCGCCCCACCCAGGCGCTGGCCACCTGGGAGGATGCCCCGGGCGTGCATGCCGGGCGCGACCTCGAAGCCGGTGGCAGCTGGCTCGGCATAGGCCCCGGCGGGCGCTTCGCGGCGCTGACCAATATCCGCGACCCTCGCCAGCCGCTCGGGCCACGTTCGCGCGGGGAACTGGTGGCCGCATTCCTGCAGGGCGAACTGGGCGTGGAAGCGTATCTGGACCAGGTCGCCAGCCGCAGTGCGCAGTACTCGGGGTTCAACCTGCTGGTGGGCGATGGCGAGCGGCTGGGCTACCTGCACGCCCGAGACCCGGCGCCACGACTGCTATCATCTGGCATTTACGGGCTATCCAACGCCGGGCTGGACACGCCGTGGCCGAAACTGCTGAAAGCGCGCTCGGCGCTGGGCGAGGTGCTCGAATCGGCAGACCCGCAGCAGCTACTGGCGCTGCTGGCCGATGCTGCGCCAGCACAGGACCCAGAGTTGCCGGAGACCGGCGTAGGGTTGGCGACCGAGCGGTTGCTGTCGAGTGTGTTCATTGCCAGCCAGAATTACGGAACGCGGGCGAGTACAGTGCTGATCGTGGATGATCAGGGCAGAAGGCGGATGATCGAGCGCAGTTTCGGGCCCTTTGGTGGGCATCTGGGAGAAGTGGAACTGAACCTCGTATGACTTTCCAGGCCTCTTCGCGAGCAAGTCCGCGAAGAGGCCTGTGAACGATCAAAGGCTCTTGTTCGGCCCGATCATCCGCGCCAGTCCAAGGTTCTTCAGCGCCAATTGCAGCGAGCTGTGGATAACCTGCGGGTTGTCATGGGTCATGGATTCGGTCAGCAGCTCGCGGGCCTTGCTCATGTTGATCTGACGCAGCATCCACTTCACCTTCGGCAGGTTGGTAGCGTTCATCGACAGGCTGTCGAAGCCCATGGCCATGAGCAGGATCGCCGCTGCCGGGTCACCGGCCATCTCGCCGCAGATACTCACCGGCTTGCCTTCGGCGTGGGCGTCGCGCACCACGGTCTGCAAGGCTTGCAGCACCGCCGGATGGAGGTAGTCGTAAAGATCGGCCACCCGCGGGTTGTTGCGATCGACCGCCAGCAGGTACTGCGTGAGGTCGTTGGAGCCGACCGAGAGGAAGTCGACCTGACGCGCCAGTTCCTTGGTCTGGTAAACGGCCGCCGGAATCTCCACCATCACGCCAACCGGGGGCATCGGCACGTCGGTGCCTTCGTCACGCACTTCGCCCCAGGCGCGGTGGATCAAGTGCAACGCCTCTTCCAGTTCGTGGATGCCGGAGATCATCGGCAGCAGGATACGCAGGTTGTTCAGCCCCTCGCTGGCCTTGAGCATGGCGCGGGTCTGCACCAGGAAGATTTCCGGGTGGTCGAGGGTGACGCGAATACCGCGCCAGCCGAGGAAGGGGTTTTCTTCCTTGATCGGGAAGTAGGACAGCGCCTTGTCGCCGCCGATATCCAGCGTGCGCATGGTCACCGGCAGCGGATGGAAGGCCGCCAACTGCTCGCGGTAGATCGCCAGCTGTTCCTTTTCGCTGGGGAAGCGCTGGTTGATCATGAACGGCACTTCGGTGCGGTACAGGCCCACGCCCTCGGCGCCACGCTGCTGGGCCCGGGCCACGTCGGCGAGCAGGCCGGTGTTGACCCACAGCGGCATGCGGTGGCCATCGGGGGTGACGCACGGCAGCTCGCGCAGGGCATCGAGCCCCTGGGCCAACTGGCGCTCTTCCTCGACCACGTCGCTGTACTGCTTGCGCAGTACGTCGCTGGGGTTGGTATAGGCCTCGCCCTTGTAGCCGTCGAGAATCATCTCGATGCCATCGACCTTCGAATACGGCAGGTCGACCAGACCCATCACCGTCGGGATACCCATGGCTCGCGCCAGGATCGCCACGTGGGAGTTGCCCGAGCCCAATACCGACACCAGGCCGACCAGCTTGCCTTCCGGCACTTCGCCGAGCATCGCCGGGGTCAGCTCCTCGCTGACCAGAATGGTGTTGTCGGGGTAGACCAGCGTCTGCGAGCGGGCCTCCTGCAGGTAGGCCAGCAGGCGGCGACCGAGGTCCTTGACGTCCGAGGCGCGCTCGCGCAGGTAATCGTCATCCATCAGCTCGAAGCGGCTGACGTGCTCGCCGACCACCTGGCGCAGCGCGCCCTGGGCCCACTGGCCGGTCTTGATGACCTCGGCCACTTCGCCACCCAGGGCGGCATCCTCGAGCATCATCAGGTACACATCGAACAGCGCACGCTCTTCGGGACGCAACTGGGTCGCAAGCTTCGCCGACAGCTTGCGCATGTCGGCGCGCACCCCTTCGAGGGCGTTGTTGAAGAGCTTGAGTTCGCCGTCGATGTCTTCGACGGTCTTGTCCGGAACCACTTCGAGGTCAGCGGGGGGCAGCATGACCACCGCGCGGCCGACGGCAGCGCCTGGCGAGCCCGGCACGCCAACGAAGCGTGCTTCCTGGATACCCTTGCCCTGGCGGCCCAGGCCGCGTATCGAGCCGGTAGCCTCGGCGTGGGCGATAACCCCGGCGAGCTGGGCGCTCATGGTCACGAGGAAGGCTTCTTCGCCTTCATCGAACTGGCGCCGCTCCTTCTGCTGGATGACCAGTACCCCGACCACGCGACGGTGGTGGATGATGGGGGCACCAAGGAAGGAGGCGAAGCGTTCCTCGCCGGTTTCGGCGAAGTAGCGATAGCGCGGGTGATCCGCAGCGTTCTCGAGGTTCAGCGGCTCTTCACGGGTGCCGACCAGGCCGACCAGACCTTCGTTCGGGGCCATGCTGACCTTGCCGATCGAGCGCTTGTTCAGGCCTTCGGTGGCCATCAGCACGAAACGGTTGGTTTCCGGGTCGAGCAGGTAGACCGAGCATACCTGGCTGCCCATGGCCTCCTTGACGCGCAAGACAATGATACCCAACGCCGTCTTGAGATCTTTGGCGGAGTTCACTTCCTGGACGATCTTGCGCAGCGTATTGAGCATGGCTCGGGGTCGGACTCCGTCGTCAGTCGCGCGTCAACAGGCGCGGGGCTAGCTCTTTCAGGGCGCGGCGATACACCTCGCGCTTGAATGTCACCACCTGACCCAGCGGATACCAGTAGCTGACCCAGCGCCAGCCATCGAATTCCGGTTTTCCGGTCAGGTCCATCCGCACCCGCTGTTCGTTGCTCACCAGCCGCAGCAGGAACCACTTCTGCTTCTGGCCAATGCACAGCGGCTGGCTGTGCGTGCGGACCAGGCGCTGGGGTAAACGATAACGCAACCAGCCTCGAGTGCAGGCAAGAATTTCCACATCCTCGCGTTCCAGGCCAACTTCTTCGTTCAGCTCGCGGTACAGGGCATCCTCTGGGGTTTCGTCAGGGTTGATACCACCCTGTGGAAACTGCCAGGCATCCTGGTTGATCCGCCGAGCCCATAGCACCTGCCCGGCATCATTCGTGAGAATGATCCCGACATTGGGGCGAAAACCATCCGGGTCGATCACGGCAGCAACCTCGAAAACGCATGTCACCGCATTGTTCCACAAAGCTTGCGAGCGCAGCAACGCACCCGCCATAGCTTATGTGCAGCGAGGTGAAAACTCCGTATTCTGCGGGACTTCTTCCCGGAGGCTTCTGCGAGAAAACCCATGCGCCTGGCTTTATTCGACCTGGACAATACCCTCCTCGGCGGTGACAGCGATCACGCCTGGGGTGACTACCTGTGTGAACGGGGCATCCTCGACCCTATCGCCTACAAGCAACGCAACGACGCCTTCTATCAGGATTACCTCAATGGCACCCTGGACCTGCAGGCCTACCTGGCGTTCTCGATGGAGATCTTCGCCGCCACCGAACCTGCCCAGCTCGACCAATGGCACCGCGAATTCATGCGCGACTGCATCGAGCCGATCATCCTGCCCAAGGCACTCGCCCTGCTGCAGCAGCACCGCGAGGCTGGCGACAAGCTGGTGATCATCACCGCCACCAACCGCTTCGTCACTGCGCCCATCGCCCGTCGCCTGGGCGTGCGCACCCTGCTGGCCACCGAATGCGAGCGTGATGGCGAGCGCTATACCGGGCGTAGCACCGATATACCGTGTTTCCGTGAAGGCAAGGTGACGCGCCTGAAGCGCTGGATGCTGGAGAACGGCTACGATCTGCAAGACAGCTACTTCTACAGCGATTCGCTGAATGATCTGCCGTTGCTGGAGCAGGTGACGCACCCGGTGGCGGTGGACCCGGATCCGAAACTGCGTGAAGAGGCCGAGCGGCGAGGTTGGCCGGTGATTTCGTTACGCGATTGAGATCGCGGGGCTCTCTTCGTGGGTTTTACCCGTGAAAAAGGCCTCGCAGACGCATCAGACCGGCTTGGCCCCCATCAATCCTGCAATCGACAGGAAGCACACCCCGCTGAACACCGCCAGCGCCAGGGTCAGGCGCAGCCCGGCAGGCTCGGCCTTGCGCAGGCGGTTCAGCCGCACCAGCAGCCACCACACGGCGAAAGCGCCCAGGGTATAGAGGATGCTGGAGGCCAGCACCCAGGTCTGGCCCAACGGCCAGCCGACCAGGTGCACCAGCCACCAGCCGGTGAACGGCATGCTCAGCAGGCACAGCCCCATCACCAGCCAGACGAACACCAGCGGCCGACGCAGCAGTTTGGCGTAGGCCTCGGCATCACCCTGCCGGCGGGCACGCAAGGTCCAGATCGCCAGACCCAACGCACCGAGGATCAACAGTACGGTGGCGAGGATGTGCAGGGTCTTGAGGGTGGTCAGGTGTTCCATCGCGTGCGGGTCCTCGAAAGACTTTTTTCGGCCTCACCGCGGGACAAGCCCGCTTCTGCAAGTACGGTGTTGCCATTCATGCCAAGCGTAGCCGCTCAACCCAGGAACAGCTTGTACGCCGGGTTATCGGTTTCATCCCAGTATGGATAACCGATCTTGGCCAGCGCCTCGGGCACCAGGTGACGCTCGTCTTCCGGCACCTGCAACCCGGCCACCACACGACCATCGGCGGCACCGTGGTTGCGGTAGTGGAACATCGAGATGTTCCAGCGCCCGCCCAGCTTGTTGAGGAAGTTGAACAGCGCCCCCGGACGCTCAGGGAACTCGAAACGCAGCACCAGCTCATCGCTGGCCGCCGCCGAGTGGCCGCCGACCATGTGACGGATATGCAGCTTGGCCAGTTCATTGTCGGTCAGGTCGGTTACCGGGAAGCCCTGCTCGGTCAGGTGCTGAACCAGGGCGGCGCGCGGGTCGGTCTCTGGATGGGTCTGCACGCCGACGAAGATGTGCGCCTCTTTGTCGGCGTGGTACCGGTAGTTGAACTCAGTGATCTGACGCTTGCCGATAGCCTCGCAGAACGCCTTGAAGCTGCCCGGCCGCTCCGGGATGGTCACGGCGATGATCGCCTCGCGCTTCTCGCCCAGTTCGGCGCGCTCGGCAACGTGACGCAGACGATCGAAATTGACGTTGGCACCGGAGTCGATGGCCACCAGCGTTTGCCCCGAGACGCCAGTCAACTCCACGTACTTCTTGATGCCCGCAACGCCAAGGGCGCCGGCAGGTTCGGTGATCGAGCGGGTATCGTCGTAGATATCCTTGATCGCTGCGCAGATCTCATCGGTACTGACGGTGATCACCTCATCGACATGATCCTTACAGATATCGAAGGTGTGCTGACCGATCTGCGCCACCGCGACACCGTCGGCGAACAGCCCCACCTGCGGCAGCACCACACGCTCGCCCGCAGCCATCGCGGCCTGCAGGCAATTGGAATCGTCAGGCTCGACGCCGATCACCTTGATCTCGGGGCGCAGGTACTTCACATAGGCCGCAATGCCGGCAATCAGCCCGCCGCCGCCGACCGGCACGAAGATCGCGTCCAGGCGGCCCGGGTGCTGGCGCAGGATCTCCATCGCCACGGTGCCCTGCCCGGCGATGGTGTGGGGATCGTCGTAGGGGTGGATGTAGACGAAGCCCTTCTCTTCGACCAGCTTCAACGAATAGGCCAGCGCCTCGGGGAAGGAGTCGCCGTGCAGCACCACCTTGCCGCCACGCGAGCGCACCCCCTCGACCTTGATCTCCGGCGTGGTCTTGGGCATCACGATGGTGGCCTTGATGCCCAGCTCCCGCGCAGCCAGGGCCACGCCCTGGGCGTGGTTGCCGGCAGAGGCGGTGACCACGCCACGCGCCAGCTCTTCGGCGCTCAGTTGCGCCAGCTTGTTGTACGCCCCGCGGATCTTGAAGGAGAACACCGGCTGCAGGTCCTCGCGCTTGAGCAGGACCTGATTGCCCAGGCGCTTGCTCAGTTGGCCGGCGTTGTGCAGCGGGGTTTCGACGGCGACGTCGTAGACGCGCGAGGTGAGGATCTTCTTGACGTACTGTTCGAGCATCTTGGAAACATCACTGGGCCGCGGGACAAGGGCTGGAAGTCTACCCCAGCGCCCTGTCGGGCGACCACAGCAAAGCCGCCGGACTCGTTATACTAGGCGACTTCAGAAAACCTCCCGCCCCTCTCGGAGCCCGCATGACCCAGGACCAACTCAAACAGGCCGTCGCCCAGGCCGCTGTCGACTTCATTCTGCCCAAGCTGGATGAAAAGAGCGTCGTCGGCGTCGGCACCGGTTCGACCGCCAACTTCTTCATCGACGCCCTGGCCCAGCACAAGACCGCCTTCGACGGCGCCGTCGCCAGCTCCGAGGCCACCGCACAGCGTCTGAAGGGTCATGGCATCCCGGTTTATGAGCTGAACAGCGTCAGCGAGCTGGAGTTCTACGTCGACGGTGCCGACGAGAGCGACGCGCACTTGAACCTGATCAAGGGCGGCGGTGCGGCCCTGACCCGCGAGAAGATCGTCGCGGCAGTGGCCAAGACCTTCATCTGCATCGCCGACGCCAGCAAGCTGGTGCCGGTGCTCGGTGCCTTCCCGCTGCCGGTCGAGGTGATCCCGATGGCCCGCAGCCACGTGGCGCGCCAGCTGGTCAAGCTGGGTGGCGATCCGGTGTACCGCGAAGGCGTGGTGACCGACAACGGTAACGTCATCCTCGACGTGTACAACCTGCAGATCACCAACCCGGTGGAGCTGGAAAGCAAGATCAATGCGATCGTTGGCGTGGTCACCAACGGCCTGTTCGCGGCGCGTCCGGCAGACTTGCTGCTGCTGGGGACTTCCGAAGGCGTGAAGAGCCTGAAGGCTGAATAAGCAAACCCGCTCCTACAAGTACCCCGCTGTTCTGAAGGACACCGGGAAACCTGTAGGAGCGGGTTTACCCGCGAATAGGCCAGCACTGACACAACAAAGACCACTGCCCCCACAGAGCCCTGAACTACATCTACTCAGCCGACTGCCTGAACACATAGAACAGGTTCGGCTCACTCACCAGGTAGATGGTCCCGGCATCGTCCATGGCGATCCCTTCAGCCTGCGGCACTGTCTTCTTCAGGCCCTGATATCCCTTGCGCAACGACAGGGTGCTCAGCGGCCGTCCCTTCACATCCAGCTCCAGCACCAGCCGTGATTCGTCCGACAGCGCCAGCAGATGCCCGCTGCGTTCATCGAACTGCAGGCTCGACAGGTCGCGCACGAACAACCGTGAATCGCGCTTGCGATCCTGTACCACATGCACCGCATAGGGCTGCTCCGGATTGGCATGGGGGAAACCGTGCACCTCGTAGATCAGCATCGGGTCACGCTCCTTGGCGACGAACAGGCGCTTGCCAGCCGAATCGTAAGCCAGCCCTTCGAAGCCCTTGTTGCCGTTCAGGCCGATGCCCAGGGTGAGCTGCTCGGCGTCGTTGGCGTCGAGAAACGGCGTGTCGTCGTCCAATCGCACGCGTATCAGCCGCTGCTGGCGCTCGTCGGTGATGACGTAGCTGTTCGGCCCGACATACTCCACCGCCTCGGGATCGCCGAAGCCGGTCAGCGGCACGCGGCGCAGGATACGCCCGTCCAGCGAAAGCTCGATGAGCTCCGAGCGGGCGTTGGTGACGGTAAACAGAGTCTTGCGATCGGGGTCGTAGGTCAGCGCCGAAACATCGTCGTCCAGGCCCTCGATGGGCTGCGCCTCGATCACCACCTGGTAGCGATCCAGGCCGATGCCTTGCTCGGTCGGCTGCCACCAGCTCTTGAGGTTGAACCAGCCGCGCTCGAACAGACGGAACTCGTGCCCCGCCGCGCCAAGCACCGCCAGCACGGAGAAAGCCAGAAGAAAGAGAAACGAACGAAGATGACGGCGCATGAAGAGGACTCGACGGAGGATGCCGAATCTAATCATTCATAGCTGAAATAAAGCTTAAGGCCATCATCGGAAAATTCCGATAATCCTGTCAGCGCTTCTTGAAGCGATAGAACAGCGCAGGCTCGCTGACCATGTACAGGTTGCCCTGATCGTCCATGGTCACACCTTCGGCCCGAGGCACACGGCTACCCAGACCGTTGAACGCCCCGAGCAAGGTCATGAAGCTGACCTGCTCACCCTTCTCGTCCAGTTCCAGCAGCATGTTCGAGTCAGCCGACAGCACCAGCAAGTGGCCCGTGCGTGGATCAACCGCCAGCGCCGACAGGTTGCGCAGGTCGAGCTCGTCACTGGGCAGTAGCTGCTTGCCGCCCTTGAGCGGCCCGCGACCATCGGCGCTCCAGGTAAACAGACGCGGCGGACGCTCTTCGCCGATGATCAGGCGCTGGCGCATCGGGTCCCAGGCGATGGCCTCGAAACCCTTGTTGCTCTTGACCGACTTGCCCAGGTCATAGCTGGGGAAGTCATCGTGATTAAGCGTCGAGGTACTCGCGTCCACCTTTACCAGCGTCAGGTCATGGTTGCGCTCATCAACGATCGCGATCAGCCCGTTTTCCAGCACGGCAAGGCCTTCAGGGTTTTCCCATCCCACCAGCGGAATCTTGCGCAGCACGTCGCCATCGAGCGTGAGTTCGACCAGGAAAGGGTTCTTGCCCATCACCGCGAACAGCGTGCGGGTCTGCGGATTGAACGACAGGTCCGAGGCTTCGTCTTCGTCCATGCCCGGCAACGGCTTGGCGTCGATGTCTACCAGGTAGTCCGGCAGCCAGACGCTTTCAATTCGCTCGGCACTGCTCTCGAAACGCTCCTTGACCCACAGCAAGCCACGGTCGTCCCAGTGCATGGCGATGGCCACCCCATAGCCGATCACCGCTGCCACAGCCAGGGCGAACGGCCAGCGCAGGTAGAAACGACGCTTGGTGGAAGCTGGGGCGCTGGAAGGTGCTGGCATGCAGGGGGTCCTGGGTAAATGGGCGAAGATTCGCGCATTATCCAGATGGGGTGTGAAAAAAACGGTAAATCGCTCGCGGGTAAAACCGCTCTCACAAGGCTGTGCAAATCCCTGTAGGAGCGGGTTTACCCGCGAAAAGGACGACGCGCAGTCAGATCAAAGCACGCGGCTCTCGAAGCGGCTGACACCCGGCAGCTCAAGCACCAGCTCATCACCGACATTGAACGGCCCGACACCGGCCGGGGTGCCGGTGAGGATCACATCGCCCGCCTGCAGAGAGAAGTGCGCGGCGATGTGCTGGATGATCGGCACGATGGGGTTGAGCATCATTGCGCTGCTGCCATCCTGGCGCACTTCGCCGTTGATGGTCAGGCGTACCGGAATGTCGGTCACGTCCTCGAAACTGGATGCGGCGACGAACGGCGGCAATACACAGGCGCCGTCGAAGCTCTTGGCCAGTTCCCACGGCAGGCCCTTCTCCTTGAGCTTGGCCTGCACGTCGCGCAGGGTCAGGTCCAGGGCCGGGGCGTAGCCGGAGATGGCATCCAGCACTTCTTCGACTGTCGGCTTGGTCGACAGCGGCTTGCCCAGCAGCACGGCGATCTCGGCTTCGTAGTGCACCGAACCACGGTCGGTCGGGATCTTGAAGCCGCCTTCCAGTGGCACCACGCAGCTGCCAGGCTTGATGAACAGCAGCGGCTCGCTGGGGATGGGGTTGTCCAGTTCCTTGGCATGCTCGGCGTAGTTACGGCCGATGCACACCACCTTGCCCAGCGGGAAGTGGATGCGCGTGCCGTCTACGTACTGGTGCTGGTAACTCATGGGGCCGACTCCTCTGGATACTGCTTTCTTATTCAGGTGCGAAGATCTTACCCGGATTCATGATGCCGTTCGGGTCGAACACCGCCTTTATCGCTTTCATGCAGGCAATTTCATCTGCCGAGCGGCTGTAGCCCAGGTAGTCCCGCTTGGTCATGCCCACGCCGTGTTCGGCGGAGATCGAACCGTTGTAGCGCTCGACGATCTCGAACACCCACTTGTTGACCTTGGTGCAGGAAGCGAAGAAATCATCCTTGCTCATGTGGTCAGGCTTGAGGATGTTCAGGTGCAGGTTGCCGTCGCCGATATGCCCGTACCAGACGACTTCGTAGTCGGGGTAGTGTTCGCCGACCACTGCATCGATATCGCGCAGGAACGCCGGCACCTTGGAGACGGTGACGGAAATATCGTTCTTGTAGGGCGTCCAGTGGGAGATGGTCTCTGACAGGTACTCGCGCAGCTTCCACAGGTTCTTCAGCTGCGTCTCGCTCTGGCTCATCACCCCATCGAGCACCCAACCCTGCTCGACGCAGTGCTCGAAGGTGGCCAGGGCTTCGTTGGCCACCTCCTCGGTGCTGGCCTCGAACTCCAGCAGCGCATAGAAAGGGCATTGCGTGTCGAACGGCGCCGGCACGTCGCCGCGCCCCATGATCTTGGCCAGGCCCTTGTCGGAGAAGAATTCGAAGGCGGTCAGGTCGAGCTTGCCCTGAAAAGCGTGCAGCACCGGCATGATCGAGTCGAAGTCCGGCGTGCCGAGCACCATCGCCGTAAGGTTGCGCGGAGCACGGTCCAGGCGCATGGTCGCTTCGACCACGAAGCCCAGGGTGCCCTCGGCGCCGATGAACAACTGGCGCAGGTCGTAACCGGTGGCGTTCTTGATCAGGTCGCGATTGAGCTCCAGCAGTTCGCCCTTTCCGGTGACAACCTTCAGGCCTGCCACCCAGTTGCGGGTCATGCCGTAGCGAATGACCTTGATTCCGCCGGCATTGGTGCCGATATTGCCGCCAATCTGGCTGGATCCGCTCGAGGCGAAATCTACCGGATAGTACAACCCCTGGTCTTCGGCGAACTGCTGCAACTGGCGGGTGATCACGCCCGGCTGGCAGACCACGGTGCGGTCGAACGCGTTGAAGTCGAGAATCTGGTTCATCTGGTCGAAGGCCACCACGACTTCGCCATTGGCAGCGACTGCGGCGCCCGACAGGCCGGTGCGTCCGCCGGACGGCACCAGCGCGACCTTGTAGCGGTTGGCCCAGGCGACGATGGCCTGGACCTGCTCGATGGTTTTGGGCAGCACGATGGCCGAAGGAGCCGGTGGATAGTGCTTGGTCCAGTCCTTGCCATACGCCTCGAGCGAGGCGGGGTCGACAAGGACCTTGCCAGGGTCGACCAGGGTCTTCAGCTCATCAATTACCGCAACGTCGATCATCGGCAGAACTCTCGAATGATTCATGGTCACCCTGAGCACTCTTCACCTGTCGGGATAAGCTCAGACGGTGTCGCGTATGCTAGCATAGCCCTCCCGTCGATCGTGCTAAGGCCCGTCGCCGCGCCGCTTTGCCCCCCTCGCCATTTTTTCTCCGGGATACAGGTTTACGCAGATGAGCAAGACTTCTCTCGACAAGAGCAAGATCAGGTTCCTTCTTCTCGAAGGCGTCCACCAGAATGCTGTGGACACCCTCAAGGCTGCCGGGTACACCAACATCGAGTACCTCACCGGCTCACTGCCGGATGCGCAACTGAAGGAAAAGATCGCGGACGCCCACTTCATCGGCATCCGCTCGCGCACTCAACTGACTGAAGAAGTCTTTGATTGTGCGAAGAAACTGGTCGCAGTCGGCTGCTTCTGCATCGGCACCAACCAGGTTGACCTGAACGCGGCCCGCGAGCGCGGCATCGCGGTGTTCAACGCGCCGTACTCCAACACCCGTTCGGTTGCCGAACTGGTGCTGGCCGAAGCCATCCTGCTGCTGCGCGGCATCCCCGAGAAGAACGCCTCCTGCCACCGCGGTGGCTGGATCAAGAGCGCGGCCAACTCGTTCGAGATCCGCGGCAAGAAGCTCGGCATCGTCGGCTACGGCTCGATCGGCACCCAGCTGTCGGTTCTGGCCGAAAGCGTCGGCATGCAGGTCTACTTCTTCGACCCGCTGACCAAGCTGCCACTGGGCAACGCTACCCAGGTCACCAGCCTCAACGAACTGCTGGGCCTGGCCGACATCGTCTCGCTGCACGTGCCTGAGCTGCCATCCACCCAGTGGATGATCGGCGAGAAGGAAATCCGTGCGATGAAGAAGGGTTCGATCCTGATCAACGCCGCACGCGGCACCGTGGTCGAGCTGGATCACCTGGCTGCCGCGATCAAGGACAAGCACCTGATCGGCGCCGCCATCGACGTGTTCCCGGTCGAGCCGCGCTCGAACGACGAAGAGTTCGAAAGCCCGCTGCGTGGTCTGGACAACGTGATCCTGACCCCGCACATCGGCGGTTCGACCGCCGAAGCCCAGGCCAACATCGGTCTGGAAGTGGCCGAGAAGCTGGTCAAGTACAGCGACAACGGTACCTCCGTGTCGTCGGTCAACTTCCCTGAAGTAGCCCTGCCGGCGCACCCAGGCAAGCACCGCCTGCTGCACATCCACGAAAACATCCCGGGCGTGCTCAGCGAGATCAACAAGGTCTTCGCCGAGAACGGCATCAACATTTCCGGTCAGTTCCTGCAGACCGACGAGAAAGTGGGCTACGTGGTCATCGACGTCGACGCCGAGTACTCGGACCTGGCGCAAGAGAAGCTGCAGCACGTCAAGGGCACCATCCGCTCGCGCGTACTGTTCTGAGCCTGATGGCTGCATGAAGAAGGGAGGCCCTGGTGGCCTCCCTTTTTTGTCTGCGCGATCTGTGTCTTGTGCTGCGCGGGCGCGGATTTACCCGCGCACAATCCCCCGCGTTACTTCACATTGACGGTGATCTTCTTCGACTCGACGCTTGGCTTGAACGGCACGTGGTACTGGTCGCCCAGTACCAGTTGCAGGGTGTGCTTGCCCGGAGTCAGGGTGATGGTCGCCTCGGTCTGCGCCTTGCCGAAATGCAGCACCTGCGGCCCGGCTGGCAGGGGTTGGTTGCCCTCAGGCATCAGGCTGGTCGGCAATGGCTGGTCAGCCACAGGCGCTTTGTCGACATCCACCAGCAGGTGATGGTGCCCGGAATGCGGAGTCTGGTCGCCGGCCGGCTTGAGCGCCATCCCTTCAATGCCGAACTTGACGGTGAAGGTCTTGTCGACCGTAGCGCCATCGGCAGGGGAAACGATGAAGACCTTCGCATCTTTCGGCGGCTCCTGGCTTTTCAGGGCATCCGCAGCCGTGGCAAGCAAAGAGGCTCCCATCAGCAAACCGGCGAGGGCAGCACGCGAAACTGGGCTTTTCATTCACATCTCCTGTCATTCACTTCAATTGACCGCTATCACTTAAAAGAAGCGAGGCGGTACTTCACCATAGTCCACCTGCCACGCCGCAGGTTCAAAAATGCCGGCATGAAAATTTCAATGCCGGCTCAAACATACGCGCGATGTAGGGGTCATAGGCTGCGTTCGATCGCGGCAAACACAGAAAGCCACGGCGAATGACATTCATCTGCCGAGAAATAAAAGGGATATTCATGCGTTTGACCATTGGCCTACTGCTGGCAGTACTCATCAGCCCCCTGGCCCAGGCAGAGCTGATCGACGAAATCAACGACCGGGGTGAACTGCGCATCGCCGTCCAAGCCGACAATGCACCCTACGCCTTCAAGGAAAACGAGCACCTGACCGGGTTCGACATCGAATTCGGCCAGGACCTGGCCCGGGAGATGGACCTGCGTGCCGAATTCATCGAAGCGCCTGCCGACGAAGTGTTAGCAGGCGTGGAGAGCGGCAAGTACGACATCGCGCTGACCCCGACAGGCCAACAATCTGCGACCGAAAGCGCGCTCGATGCCAGCCAGCCGTTTGGCGAGAAGAAGCTGGTGATTCCGTTCCAGAAAGATAACCCGGCATTCGAAAGCACGCTGAACAATGCCCTGCAGCGGCTCAAGGACAGTGGGCGGATGGCGGAGCTCGAGCAGAAGTGGTTCGAGAAGACTGCGGTGCAGCAGTGATATCGCGTCGTCCTCTTCGCGGGCAAGCCCGCTCCCACAGGGTTGGACTCACCATAGGCCTTGTGGGAGCGGGCTTGCCCGCGAAAAGAACGACACCGAACTACCCGAGTGCCCGTTGCGCCTCCTCCAGCTCCAGCTCGCTGAACACCCGCACCCCTTCCCGACGCAACAGCGCAGCAACGACGCCCTCCCCCGGCACCTTCACCCCGCTGAAACTGCCATCGTAGGTCAGTCGGTTGCCGCACGACGGGCTACCGGACTTGAGCACCGCAACCCGAATCCCATGCCGCCTCACCAGCGCCAAGGCCTGCCGAGCGCCGCTCAAAAATGCCGCGCTGACATCCTCGCCAGCCACGGTCAGGACCTGAACCTGCCCATCGAGCACCTGGCCACCCTGTCCGCCCTGGATCTCCGCGGCCGGTCGCGGCGTCGGCAAGCCACCCGCCACCTCCGGGCACAAGGGCACTACACGGCCCTCGGCCTGCCATTGCTTGAGCAGATCGGGGTGGCCACTGTCGCGCTCGTCATAGCGCACCGGTTGCCCCAGCAGGCAGGCGCTGACCAGGACCTTGGACGACTCAGAAGGGATCATTGCCACGGCGCCGGAACCAGCCCGTCAGCGACAGGCGTTCGCGATTGGCCGGCAGGACTTCATGCGGGACTTCACCCGAAAGGAACACCACCAGGCTGCCAGCCTCGGGCTGGACGTCATGCTCGACATCGTCGGCGAGAAACATCCGCAGTTGCCCGCCGTCTTCGGGTTGCCAGCGCTCATTGAGATAGAGCACCACCGACACCATGCGCCGGTCGTCGTCGCGGAAGCGGTCAAGATGCCTGCGGTAGAAGGCGCCCGGCGGATACAGGGCGAAATGACACTCGAAGTCTTCCAGACCCAGGAACAGCCCTTGGTTGATCGCCTGGCGCAGGTTGTCCATGAGCTCCAGGTAACGGTCGCAGGCCTCGGCCTGGCCGGGGTCGATCCACTGGATCTGGTCGCCACGGATCGCCTCGCGTACCTCCTGGGCCGCACCCCTGCCGACACCTGCAGGGTTCAGTTCGCCCTCGGCATGGCGCCTGCGACACTCGGCAGCCAATGCGTCGGCCAGCTCAAGCGGCAGGAAAAGTGCCTGCTGCGACCAGCCACGGGTGGCCAGGTCGTCGACGATGGTCGACAGCAGCGGATGTTCAGGAGAGGTATGCATGGCGCGCATCATATCCATTAGCCATGTACACGGACAGCGCCACTTGGCCGAGAAGCGCGCTGATATCTCGACAAAGGCGTACCACCCCACGGACAATAGCGGCCTGCCGACAGGAGTCCTGAATGCGCCGTTTGTTTTCCCTGCTTGTGCTGATGATCTGCACCATGCCTGTCTGGGCAGACAGCCTCGACCAGCTGTACAAGGCCGCCGGCTGGCCCGACCAGCGCGCCCACTTCAATGACGCCATCGGTGCCGCCCAGCAGCGCTACCGCAACAGCCTGCCGCCCGCGGTTTACCAGGCGCTCGTCAACAACAGCAACCAACGCTTCCAGGCCCAGGCGATGGATCAGCGTGCCCAGGCCCAACTGCGCGCCAACCTGAAGAACCCGGCGCCGGCGCTGGCGTTCTTCCAATCGCCGCTGGGACGCAAGGTGGTTGCCGCCGAACTGCTGGCCACGCGCAAGGACCAATTGGCCAAGAACGCCAAGGGCCTGCCAAGGATCCAGGCCAGCGACAACCGCCTGCTGGCCATCGGTCACCTGGCCCAGGCCCTGCCGGCCCGCGAAGCTGGGGCCGAGGTCAGCCTGGCGATCGCCGGGGTTGCCGCCGACAGCCTCAGCTCGATGATTCCCGGCCTGTTCGGCAGCGGCCAGGCCCAGGGCCTGCTCGATGGTCAGCGCCAACGTTTGATGAACGAGATTGGCGAAGACCTGAACAACACGTTGTTGTACGTCTACCGCGAGCTGTCCGACGACGAACTGGAAGCGTTCGCCACTTTCGCCGAATCCGCAGAGGGCAAGGCCTACTACAATGCCGCGCTGGCCGCGGTGCGTGCGGGGCTGGCCGTCGGCCAGAGCAGCGCCAACCTCAAGTAAGCAGGCGCTGGTCGAGAAAGGTGAAGTAGCGCTGGCGGATATCCGGCAGCTCGTTGGCCAGGTGATGCCGCGCCTCGGGCAGCAGGAGAATCTGCGGCTCGGCGAACTTCTCCTTCAGCACCCTGAGGTTGTAAGGCCAGTCCACCGTGCCGTCTGCCTCGCCCTGAACGATCAGCGGCCGACGCCGACTGTGCGGCGCCGCCTCGATGCGCTTGATCCAGGCCATCAGCGCCCCCACCCATGCCGTCGGCAGGCGCCGCGGCTGCAACGGATCGGCCTCGAGAAACGCAAGAAATGCCGGGTCGTTGGTATTGGCACTGAAGCGTCGCTCGATACCATCGACGAAATGGCGCAGCACCCGATAACTCAGCTTCGACCAGTGCCAGGCCCGCGGTCGCACCAACGGCGCCAGCAGGATCACCTGGCCGTCCGCCGGGCTCTGCTCGCCGCAGTGCAGCAGATGATCGACAACGATGGCTCCACCCGTGCTCTGCCCACACAGATGCCAAGGCCGTGGCAAGTCGAGCCTGCGCGCCTGTTCGAAGAGGGCATCGAGCACCTGCTGGTAGATCGCGAAGTCGGCGATGCTGGCCCGCTCGCCACTGGACAGCCCGTGACCGGGCAGATCGCAGCCAATCACCGCGAAGCCCTGCTGCAAGGCCCAGGCGATCACATGGCGGTACAGGCCCATGTGGTCGTAGTAGCCATGCAGCAGGAACAGCGTTGCCACCGGTTCTTGCGGCAGCCACACCTGCCCGACCAGGTCGAAACCTGCAACGCTGAAGCCACCCAACCAGCTGTGTGCGGTCAGGTCGAGACCGTAGAAGCGCTGGTAGTCGAGGGCCTGGGCCGACAGTGGCTGGCGCACCGCAAGAGCATCAAGGCTGGTGCGCAGCAGGTCAGGGTGGAGGGGTGAAGGCATCGGTACATCCAGAGTGCGCGAGTATTGATCTGCGATATTCAGCTCTGTGCCCGGCCATGGCAAGCTGGCGTCTTCTTGTCTTTGTCATGCACCCAGACGCGCTCTCGGCGGGCAAGCCCGCGAAAAAGCCCGGTGCAACGTTGCGGACTACCGATGAAAACCCTCACCACGCTGCTCGCCACCCTGCTCTGCGCCGCCTTGCTGTGGTGGGCCTACGACAGCTTCCAGTCGCGCTACCTGCGCCAGTTCGACGACCAGGCCACGCTGTTCGACGGCAGCCAGTTGCAACTGCCCGCCGAACTCGCAGGCCCTGGCCCGATCCGCATCGTGCACTTCTGGGACCCCACCTGCCCTT
Source organism: Pseudomonas sp. NY15374 (assembly GCF_048068255.1). NCBI lineage: Bacteria > Pseudomonadati > Pseudomonadota > Gammaproteobacteria > Pseudomonadales > Pseudomonadaceae > Pseudomonas > Pseudomonas sp. NY15374. The sequence goes on along the minus strand of NZ_JBLUPZ010000004.1, from coordinate 66,950 downwards.
GCAACGTCGGCAACCAGCAACACCTGGCCGAGCTCATCGAGCAGTTCGCCGCGCAGGGTGTAACCTTCCACGTGTTGCAAAAGCCCGGCAGCCACGGCCAGCTTCCCGCCAACCTTGGAGCCCTGCAGCCGATCCGCGAGCTGCCGGGCAGCGAACACCTGCCAGCCTCTCCGGCAGTGGCGATCTGGGATCGACAGGGGCAGCTCGCCTACTTCGGCCCCTACAGCGAAGGCGCGGTGTGCAACTCGAGCAACAGCTTCATCGAACCCGTCATCCGGGCGCTGCTGCAAGGGCGCCGGGTACAGGCCTCCAATGCCCTGGCCAGCGGGTGCTATTGCCCATGGCGGAAAGATCAGCAGCGGTAGATATTTATGACGTCGCGTACATACCAGCCCCTTAGCGTATTGGCCTACCGCTTAAGGAAAACGCCATGGGACCTGTCTTCGCTCGCTCTTCTCCTCCCCTGACGAACGAAGATCAGGACCACATCGAGATGCTCTGGGGCCAGCATCAGATATCCCTGAACTACCCGGTGACAAGGCTCAGCCTGCGCGAACATATCGTCAGCCCACCTTCCTCCAGCGACAGCAGCTATGCCGTCGTCGCCTTCCAGCGCTCCCCCGAGCACCTGGAGGAACAGCTGGAGCGCGCCATCAGCGAACTAGCGGGCCCTTCGAGCGGCATGAACACCTTGCAGCGCCTGCAACAGCAGATCGATGCCGTTGACACGTTGTTGGTCAACTATCAGCGCGACCTGCAGGCTTGCCTCTTCTCCACGGTTGCTGTCACGCATGAGCGGGCCCATCGCCTCGAACGAGCCTGCCGCGAGCTGTCCAGCCGCCGAGCAAAGCTCAAGCAGCTGCAAACCCGCACCTGGGAGCGCAACCGCCGACAGGAACAGCTCGAACGACAGATCAGCCAGGTCGAAGAGATGCTCGGCCGGCTGATCGCCAACCGTCGCACCCTTGCCAGGGAAGCCATGCGCGACGCGGAGATTTTCCGGTAGGCCTGACCTCAGGCTCGAGATTGACGATCACCGGCTCGAGCAAGCTATTCTCAGTGCGCTTTCAGCTCATCGCCGCCTCCCCAATGGCATAAGGAATTCTATGAAGCGCAGCCTGACTCTGCTTGCCGTCGTCGTGGCCATGGCCGCCGCCGGCGCGTACTGGTACGTGCACGGCAAACTGCCGCAGCGCGAAGGCGAAGTGGCTATCACCGGCTTGAGCGCACCGGTCAGCGTGCGCTATGACGAGCGCGGTGTACCGCATCTGCAGGCGCAGAACGAGCCCGACCTGTACCGTGCCTTGGGATACGTGCACGCCCAGGACCGGCTGTTCCAGATGGAACTGGTGCGCCGCCTGGCACGGGGTGAGCTGGCCGAAGTGCTGGGCAGCAAGCTGGTGCCCACCGACACCCTGTTTCGCAGCCTGCGCATCCGCGAGCAGGCGGCGCGGATGGTCGAACGCCTGGATCACCAGTCACCGTCATGGATTGCATTGCAGGCCTACCTGGATGGCGTGAACAGCTGGCAGGCCAGCCATCCCAAACCGGTGGAGTTCGACGTCCTCGGCATCCCTGAACGGCCCTTCACTGCCGAAGACACCCTGAGCATCGCCGGCTACCTGGCCTACAGCTTTGCCGCAGCCTTCCGCACCGAGCCTGCGCTGACCTACATTCGTGACCAGCTCGGCCCCGAGTATTTGAAGATCTTCGACCTCGACTGGCAGCCTGATGGCGCTCTGCGCCAGGCCCTTGCTACCAGTGACTGGCGTACCCTCGAAGGCCTGGCCCAGCTCAGCCAACAGGCGCTCGGCGACGCCGGCATCCCGCAGTTCGAAGGCAGCAACGCCTGGGCCGTCGCGGGCAGCCATACCCGCAGTGGTAGCCCCCTGCTGGCGGGCGACCCGCATATCGGCTTCGCGGTACCGGCGGTGTGGTACGAGGCCGAGCTATCGGCCCCGGGCTTCAACCTCTACGGCTATTTCCAGGCGCTGAACCCCTTCGCCCTGCTCGGTCACAATCGTGATTTCGGCTGGAGCCTGACCATGTTCCAGAACGACGACGTCGACCTGATCGCCGAGAAGACCAATCCCGCCGACGCCAACCAGGTCATGGTCGATGGCCAGTGGCGTGCGCTGGAGACGACCGAGCAACAGATCGCGGTCAAGGGCGAAGCGCCGGTGACCATCAACCTGCGCCGTTCGCCCCATGGGCCGATCGTCAACGATGTACTCGGCGAAACCGCAGGGCAAACCCTCATCGCAATGTGGTGGGCGTTCCTGGAAACCGAAAACCCTATTCTCGACGCCTTCTACCAGGTCAACCGCGCCGACACCCTGGGCAAGATGCGCGAGGCCGCGGCGAAGATCCAGGCACCGGGGCTGAACCTGGTCTGGGCCAACGCTCGCGGTGACATCGGCTGGTGGGCCTCGGCGCAGCTACCCATTCGTCCGGACGGGGTCAACCCGGCGTTCATTCTCGACGGCAGCACCCACCAGGCCGACAAGCTCGGCTTCTACCCCTTCAGCGCCAATCCCCAGCAGGAGAACCCGCCCAGCGGCTACATCGTCTCGGCCAACTACCAGCCTCCGGCCGCCATCCCGATCCCCGGCTATTACAACCTGCCCGACCGTGGCCGCCAGCTAGATCGTCGACTGGCCGACCCGCAGGTCAAATGGGATGTGCAAAACAGCCAGGCGCTGCAGCTGGACACCAGCACCGACTACGGCCCTCGTACCTTGGCGCCGCTGTTGAATACCCTGCGTGCGATCGCCGAGGGTGACGAGCAGAAGGAGCTGGTCGAACAGCTGGCCGCATGGCGCGGCGACTACCCGCTGGATTCGACCAGCGCCACGCTGTTCAACCAGTTCCTCTACGAACTGGCGTTCGCCGCCCTGCATGACGAGCTGGGCGACACCTGGTTCCAGGTGCTGATCAGCACACGCGCCATCGACGCCGCGCTACCGCGCCTGGCGGCCGACGCCGACTCCCCCTGGTGGAACCTGCGCGGCGGCCACGACCGCACCGACCGCACCGCCATCGTCCGTCAGGCCTGGCAACGCAGCCTGGCGCATCTGCGCGAGCTGTACGGCAACGACCCGGCGGACTGGCAATGGGGCAAAGCCCACACCCTCACCCACAACCACCCGCTGGGCCAGCAGAAACCGTTGAACCTGCTGTTCAATGTCGGCCCCTTCGCCGCACCGGGCACCCACGAGGTGCCGAACAACCTGTCGGCGAAGATCGGCACAGCGCCCTGGCCGGTGAACTACGGGCCTTCGACCCGACGCCTGATCGACTTCGCCGATGCCGGGCAAGCGCTGACCATCAACCCTGTAGGCCAGAGTGGCGTACCGTTCGACCGGCACTACTCGGACCAGGCCGAGGATTATGTACAGGGGCGGTATCACAAAGCGCAGATGGGGGTGATTCCGGCGCGCAGCACCTTGCGCTTGGTGCCGCAGGGGCAGTGAGCACTGCACATCGGCGGTGCACGTCTGTGCGAGCGGCGATTCGGCGCGCCGACGTGCCCGCGAGAAGATCACCACAGGCGCAGCCCGAACATGACCGGTTTCACAACGTTTCACACTGCGAACAGGTAACCTGAGCGCCCCTTTTTTCCAAGAGCCTTCCTCATGCAAAAGCACTTCATCGAAATCGACGGCGCCCGCATGAGCTACGTCGACCAGGGCCAGGGCTTCCCGGTGCTGCTGGGCCATAGCTATCTGTGGTCTGCCGCGATGTGGCAACCGCAGATCGATGCGCTGTCGAAACACTTCCGCGTGCTGGTGCCCGAGCTCTGGGGCCATGGCGACTCCGAGGCACCACCAGCCACCACCACCGACATGAGCGCGCTGGCACGCCAGCACCTGGCGTTTCTCGACGCACTGGGCATCGACAAATGCCATCTGGTCGGCCTGTCGGTCGGCGGCATGTGGGGTGCTGAGCTGGCGATCGAGCACCCGGAACGGGTTGACCGCATCGTGCTGATGGATACCTACCTCGGCGCCGAACCTGAAGCAACGCGCCTGAAGTACTTCGGCCTGCTGGATGCCGCCAGCGGCGCAGGGTTCTTCCCTGACCCACTGCTCGACATCGTGGTGCCGATCTTCTTCCATGCCGGCGGCCAGACGGTGCCGGAGATTCGCGAACAGTTCCGCGCCGACCTCAAGGCCAGCAGTGCCGAGGCCATTCGCCAGAGCCTCGACCCGATGGGGCGGGTGATTTTCGGACGCCCTGACCTGCTGGGCCGCCTGGGCGAGTTGCCGGCAGAGCGGACCATCGTGGTCTGCGGCGACCAGGACATCCCGCGTCCGCCTGCCGAAAGCAACGAAATGGCACGGATCATCGGCTGCCTGGCAGCGCAGATTCCATTCGCAGGGCATATCTCCAGCCTGGAGAACCCGAAGGTGGTGAATGAGTTCCTGTTGAACTGGTTGCCGCGTAACCGCTGATATCGCCGGGGCTGCAGTGCAGCCCCGCGACTGGGCCTTAACTCACCCCTGCCACTTGCCGCCTTCGACGATCACGCTCTCAGGCTTGGTGTCATCGCTCAGTTCCTTGCGCACGTACTGGTCATACAGCTTGAGCAGGAACTTCTCCTCACCCAGTTTGGCCAGCTCGGCATTGACCCAGTCACGCAGCTCGGTGTTGCCCTTCTTCACCGCCGGGGCGATCGGAGCTTCGTCGCCCAGCAATTCTGGCAACACGCGGTAGCCTGGGTTCTGCTTGGCCCAGCTGAACAGGATCAGGTTGTCCTGGGCATAGGCATCGCCACGACCATTGGCCAGGGCCTGCAGCGATTCGCTGTTCTTCTCGAACTTGAGCAGCTTCCAATCCGGGTGGTTCTTGGTCAGCCAGATATCGGCGGTGGTGCCGGTGGTGACGATGATGGTCTTGTCGGCCAGGTCATCAAGGGCTTTCACCGGGCTGCCATCGGCGACGATGGCCTGCACCGCCACACGCAGGTTGGGGTTGGTGAAATCGACCGCTTCCTTGCGCTCCGGGGTGACGGTCATGTTGGCGAGGATCAGGTCGACCTTGTCGCTCTGCAGAAATGGAATGCGGCTGGCCGGTTCCACGGCCACGAACTCGACCTTGTTCTCGTCGCCGAGCAGGTCCTTGGCGAAGCGACGACCGATATCGGTGTCGAAGCCCACGTAGCGACCGCTCTCGTCGACGAAGCCGAACGGCGGCTTGTCGGTGAAGACGCCGACGATCAGCTTATCGCGGGCCTTGATGGTTTCCAGGTAGCTGGTGGACGGTGCAGACGTCGCCGCAGCCGACTTGCCCGGCTCGGCGGGTTTGTCGCAACCGGCCAGCAAGGCCAGGCCGAACAGCGGCGCCAGCAGTTTGGTGAAGTGGGCAGTTTTCATGACAGTTCCTTGTGTAGTGTCTTCGGCAGGCTTTCGACGAAGGAGAATTTGTCCAGGAACTGCTGCGCGCGTGCGGTCCGCGGTTGGCTGAAGAAGCTCTCGGGGTCGCTCTGTTCAAGGATCCTGCCGGCCTCCATGAACACGATACGGTCGGCCACCGCACGGGCGAAGGCCATTTCGTGGGTGACGATGAGCAGGGTCATGCCGTCCCGGGCCAGGCCCTGGATCACCTGCAGCACCTCCTTGACCATCTCTGGGTCCAGGGCTGCGGTGACCTCGTCGAACAGCATCACCTGCGGGTTCATGCACAGCGAACGAACGATGGCGATGCGCTGCTGCTGGCCACCCGACAACTGCCGGGGGAAGGCGTCCCGCTTGTCCAGCAACCCCACCCGCGCCAGCAACGCCTCGGCCTGCGCCTGGGCTTCGGCGCGCTCGCGCTTCTGCACCTTGAGCGGGCCGAGCAGCAGGTTGTCGATCACGCTCATGTGGCCGAACAGGTGATAGCTCTGGAACACCATGCCCACCCGTTGGCGGACCTGGCGCCAGTCGGTGCCGGAGCCAAGCAGTTCCTGGCCATCGAGGCGCAGGCTACCGCCATGGGCCTCCTCCAGACCGTTCAGGCAACGCAGCAAGGTGCTCTTGCCGCAGCCACTGGGGCCGAGAATCACCACCACTTCACCGGCCTGAACCTGCAGGTCGACATCCTTGAGCACCTGGTGCTCGCCGAAGAACTTGTTGAAACCCTGGAATTCGATCAATGCGCTCATGAGTGGGCCCAGCGGCGTTCCAGCGCGCGCGAGGCGGCGGAAAGCGGGTAGCAGATGAAAAAGAAGAACAGGAACAGCACGCCGTAGATCAGCACCGACTCGTAGGTGCGCTCGATGATCTGCTGGCCGGCCTTGATGACGTCGACGACGCCGATCAGCACGGCAAGCGAGCTGGTCTTGACGATCCGTGTGTAGATATTGATGGTGGGTGGCGTCATGCGCTTGAGCGCCTGCGGCAACAGCACGTGCCCATACAACTGCAGGCCCGAAAGACCGATCGACAGCCCCGCCTCGCGCTGGCCGCGCGGCAGCGAAGCCAGCGCCCCGCGTACCACCTCGCCCACCTCGCTGGCGCCCCACAGCCCCAGCACCAGCACCGCGCACCAGAAGCTGGGGATGCTCAGCGAAAAGAAGATCGGCAACCCGAAGAACACCAGGTACAGCCAGACCAGCACCGGTATTGCACGAAACAGCTCCAGGTAGACCTGCACGGCGATGTTCACCGCACGCTTGCCCAACGTGGCCAGCACGCCATAGAGCACACCGCCCAGGGTGGCGAAAACGATGCCCAGGGCCGAGATCGCCAGGGTCTGTCCGGCGCCCTTGGCCAGTTGCGGCAAGGACACCAGCAGCAGCTCAATTGCCGAACTGGCCATGTTGCAGCCTCCTTTCGAGGTGGCGCAGCAGGAGCGACAACGGCAGGAACAGCAGCACGCAGAGCAACGTCAGCACTGCGAGCATTTCGTAGGTCTTGTAGTACAGGGCGATGTAGTTCTTGGTGGTGTAGAGGATTTCCGGCACCGCCACCGCCGAGACCACGGTGGTTTCCTTGAGCAGGAAGATGAAGTTGGCGAACAGCGCCGGCAAGCTGAGGATGCCGGCCTGGGGCAGGATCACGTGGCGCAGCAGCTGGCCCTCGGACAAGCCGATGGAGCGCCCGGACTCCAGCTGCGCCCGTGGTACCGCTTCGACACCCGCCCGCAGCACCTCGGTGAGGTAGGCGCCGCCCATGAAGGTCATGGTGATGATCGCCGCAGCGAAGCCGGATACTTTCAAACCCAGTGTCGGCAGTGCGAAATAGACGAAGAACAACTGGATCAGCAGCGGCGTGTTGCGCGCCAGCTCCACATAGCCTTTGACCAGCCGCCACAGGTAGGGGGTGCGAAACACCAGGACGGCGGCATTGAACACGGCGACCAGCAGCGAGGTGGCGATGGCGATCAGCCCGACCTGCAGGGTGACGCCAACGGCCTTGAGGAATGCGGGGAGTGTGCTAAGCATGAAGGCAGTGTCGAAGGTCATGGATAACGCCTCGGCACAGGGTCACGGAGGTACGACATGGGCAAGTTTCCGGGCTCGACGCGAGGTTGGCTCAGCGTCGTGGACGATGAAAAGGTGTGTGCGGGTAAGCACGATGGGTAGACTCTAAAGGCATAAAAATCTTTCTCTAAATACCTTTATTGCATATTGATATCACCCGACGGGCTAACCGGAAATTTCATACATCTGCCACGGATCTTTCCTTCGAAATACCTCTCAAAAGGACTTCAGACTGATCGGCCAACCAGGCTCACACGGACGACAACAATGAACAGCCCAAGCACGCCCGTTTCGAATGAACAGCTTCAGTGGTTGCTGGCCCTGCGCAAGGCGCTTTCCGGGCAGCGTTGAAGGTTTCGGTTTCCAAACGAAAACGCCGACACAGCAGTGTCGGCGTTTTCATGTGAAGCACTAACCGGGCAAATCAGAACGCCGGCAGCACCGCACCTTGGTACTTCTTCTCGATGAAGGCCTTCACTTCAGGGCTGGTCAGGGCCTTGGCCAGCTTCTGGATGGCTTCGCTGTCCTTGTTGTCAGGACGCGCAACCAGGAAGTTCACGTAAGGCGAGTCGCTGCCCTCGATCACCAGCGCATCCTTGGCCGGGTTCAGGCCCGCCTCCAGCGCGTAATTGGTGTTGATCATGTCCAGGTCGACCTGATCCAGCACACGCGGCAGCATGGCCGACTCGAGCTCGCGGAACTTCAGTTTCTTCGGGTTCTCGGCGATGTCTTTCGGCGTCGCCAGGGCGTTCTTCGGATCCTTCAGGGTGATCAGGCCGGCCTTCTGCAGCAGCAGCAGGGCGCGACCACTGTTGCTGCCCTCGTTCGGAATAGCCACGGTGGCGCCTTCCTTGAGCTCCGACAGGCTCTTGACCTTCTTCGAGTAGCCACCGAACGGCTCGACGTGCACGCCGATCACGGTTTCCAGGTGGGTACCCTTGCCTTCGTTGAAGTTCTTCAGATACGGCAGCGTCTGGAAGTAGTTGGCGTCCAGGCGCTTCTGGTCGACTTGCACATTCGGCTGCACGTAGTCGGTGAAGACCTTGATCTGCAGGTCCACACCTTCCTTGGCCAGGGTCGGCTTGATCAGCTCGAGGATTTCGGCGTGTGGCACCGGCGTGGCGGCTACCACCAGTTTTTCGGCGGCGTGAGCCAGGCCGGACAGCGACAGGGCAGCGGCGAGGGCAGTCGTCAGCAGGGTCTTTTTCATGGTGATCCTTGTTATCAAGCTGGGGCCATCGACGATGGCGAAGTCAGGTGCCGCACCGTCTCGACAGTGGGCGTGGAGCGGACGATACCGGGATTTTTTATGCCCTAACAATATCTTTTGATTCGCTGCTTATTCCAAAAACAAAAAGCCATCACCCACTTTGCTTATGAGCCGTCGGCGACCGCTCTAGCGCGCGGATGTATTCAGTTCGACCAGGCTTCGCTCCAGCAATTCGCGCAAGGCGGCAAGCGTACCTGGCTCACGGCTGCGCCCCAGTTGCGCGAGTTGGCTGGCCAGACGGGTCAGGGGCGCGCGCTCGGGCAGGTCCAGATGCTGCGGGAGAATTTCATCGCCCTCGGCCACCAGCAGGGCAAAGTGGATGACGTTCTCCAGCTCGCGGGTGTTGCCGGGCCAGGCATGGGCTTCCAGCGCTTGCTGCGCCGCTTCGCTGATCAGCGGCACGCTGCGTTCCAGGCGCACGCTGTAGATGCCGACGAAGTATTCGGCCAGCGGCAGGATGTCCCCGACCCTCTGGCGCAGCGCTGGCAGCTCCAGTTCGCCCTCGCGCAGATAGAGGTACAGCCGCTCGTTGAAGCGCCCGGCACGCACTGCCTGGGCCAGGTCGATGCTGGAGGCGGCCACCAGGCGCACATCCACGGCCTGTGGCTGGTGGGCGCCGACCCGGGTGACCTCGCGGTTTTCCAGTGCCGCCAGCAGCTTGCCCTGGATGGCCAACGGCAGGTCGGCGATCTCGTCCAGGTACAAGGTGCCGCCATTGGCCGAACCGAACCAGCCTGCGCGACTGCTGGCCGTGCCGCCATGGGTACCGGCGCTGTAGCCGAACAGCTCGGCATCGGCGTAGGTGTGGCTGATGCCTGCGCAATTGACCGAGACGAACAGCCCCGCGCGATCGCTGGCGCGGTGGATCTGCCTGGCCAGCAGCTCCTTGCCGGTGCCGGTCTCACCACGGATCAGCACCGGCAGCGGTTGCGGCGCCAGGCGTTCGAGCGCTTCGCGCAGTTGCTGCGAACGTGCATCGACGAATACCAGCGCCTTGGCACGGATACTCAGCGGGCTCTTGTCCAGCTCGGGGAACGTCAGCAGCGGCTGGCCGAAGGGATTGTTGAAACTCATGGAAAACTCCCGCCCCGGCCGCAGGCGACCGGGGAGTCAGCGAAATCGGTTGAGACCAGGTCAGGCGCGGCGCAGGGAGCGCTGCTCGATCCGGCCTTGCAGGCGATACAGATAAGCGAAGCCCTGTTCCCAGCGCTCGTGACCGGATTTGACGTTGATGTGCCCGGCATTGCTCAACAGCCCCGCTTCCGCACCCCAGGCCTTGGCCAGGTACAGTGCACGCGGCACGCTGACGGCCGGATCGTTGTCCGAGCTGACCACCTGGCTGGGGAACGGCAGCGTGTGCAGCGGGATGGGCGCAAAGTTGCGCAAGGCCGGCGCGCAGGTCGGCCGTTCGACGTCCGCTGGCGCCACCAGCAGCGCCCCTCGCACCCGGCGCAGCAGCGCATGGCTGGCCTGCGCGGCCCAGTGGGCGACGGTGATGCAGCCCAGGCTGTGGGCGATGAGGATCACCGGCGAGCGTTCGGCGGCAATCGCCTGCTCAAGCGCCTGCACCCAGTCGCGCCGCTGCGGGGTGAGCCAATCTCGCTGCTCGACCCGGGCGCTGTTGGGCAGGCTGCGCTGCCAGTGGCTTTGCCAATGATTGTCTGGCGATCCTTGCCAGCCCGGCACAATCAGGTAACGAATCGACTCATTGCGCATGGGGACGCCTCCTTGGAAGTTTGCGTGCTTGGGAACCAAGTATAGGGAGGCAGTTATATTCGTAAAGGAATAAGAAGCTATTTATTAATAACCATAATCAAGGTAATTGCACGCCCCTTTGCAGGAGCGGGCTTGCCCCGCGATGACGTCCGCCTGGGCAACATCGTCGCCTGCGTGGACGCCATCGCGGGGCAAGCCCGCTCCTACAGGGAGGTGCATAAAAAAAGGGCCATCCCCTGCCAAGAGAAATGGCCCTGAAGCACTTGCCTGAAGAGGGTATTGCCGATCAACGCGCGGTGATCACCGCCAGCTTGCTGATCCCGGCACGTTCGATGGCCGCCATCGCCCGCGCCACTTCGCCGTAGTTGACACCGTCGTCAGCCTGCAGCTGTACACGCACATCCGCGTCCTTTTCCCTGGCCGCCTTGAGGTTGGTTTCCAGCAGGTCCGGCTGGATCTCATCCTTGTTGATGAACAGCTTGCCGCCGCCATCGATGCTCACCACCAGCGGGTCTTTCTGCTCCACCGGCGCGACGGCCTCGGTCTTGGGCAAGTTGATCGGGATGGCGTTGGTCAGCAGCGGCGCGGTGACGATGAACACCACCAGCAGCACCAGCATGACGTCCACCAGCGGCGTGACGTTGATTTCACTGAGGACTTCGTCGCTGTCCTGGGTCGAGAACGCCATGTCAGGAAGCCTCCTTCACCGGCTGGCCGAAACCGGCCTGGGCTTTTTGCAGGGTCGGGTGAACCAGGACGCGGAAGGCACTCTTCTGCGCCAGGCTGTAGAAGTCGTGGGCGAAGTCGTCGAGGTCGGCAGCGGTCAGCTTGAGGCGACGCAGGAAGTAGTTGTAGACCAGCACCGCCGGCACCGCGACGGCGATACCCACGCCCGTGGCGACCAGCGCCGCGCCGATCGGGCCGGCCACGGTTTCCAGGCTGGCGGAACCGGCAGCGCTGATGCCCTTGAGCGCTTCCATGATGCCCCACACGGTGCCGAACAGACCGATGAACGGCGAGGTGCTGCCAATACTGGCGACCACGGCCAGGCCGGTTTCCAGCGAACGACGCTCACGCACGATCTGCTGGCGCAGGGCGCGCTCGAGGCGGTCCTGATGATTGATCGCATGGCTCAGGTCGGCCGCCTGGCCCGGCTCGCCGACGGCGATGGCGGCATAACCGGCCTGGGCGACGCGGGCCGCAGGGCCTGGCTGCTCGTGGCTGATCTCGGCTGCCGAGTCGAGGCTTGAAGCGGCCCAGAACTGGGCATGGAAGCGCTTGTCCTGGTTCTTCAGCCGCACGAACTGCACGACCTTGACCAGGGCCAACGCCCAGGTGACCACGGAAAAACCAACCAGCAGCCAGATGACGGCGCTTTCAACGGATTCGAGAGGGGATGCCAACAGGCTCATGATGAAGTCTTCCTATGTTCGGTTCGATGGCGCGAGTTAACGAAGCTTGAAATCGATCGGGACGCTGACCCAGCCCACCTGGGCCACGTCACCCTGCTTGGCCGGCACGAAGCTCCAGCGCTTCACCGCAGCGAGCGCGGCAGCATCCAGGGCATCGCGGCCGCTGGTCTTCTGGATCTGGATCTGCCCCGGCTTGCCGCTAGGCAGTACCTCCACCCGCAACAACACGGTGCCTTCCCAGCCACGGCGCTGGGCCAGTTGCGGGTATTCCGGCGCCGGGTTCTTCAGGTACGCGGCGTTGGCTGAAGCGGGCGTGACCGGTGCCGGTGCTGGTGGTGCAGGTGCCGGAGCAGGCGGTGCAGGCGCTGGGGTCGGTGCCGGTGGTGGCGCCTCGACCGGTTTGGGCTGCGGCTTGGGTACGGGCTTTGGCACCGGTTTTGGTTTAGGTACCGGCTTCGGTGCAGGCTTGGCGGCCAACTCATCGACCACCGGTGGTGGTGGCGGTGGCGGCTCGACCACAGGCACAGGCGGTGGCGGCTCGACGACCGGCGGCGCCGGGGCGGCGAACTCGATGGTCATCGGCGGAATCTCTGGCGGAATCACCGGCAGCTCGGGGGTTGGTCGCTGACTGACCCAGTAGGCCGCAGCGCCATGCAGGACCAGCACCAGCAACCCCAGCGCCAGCTTGTCGCGACGCTTGAGACCACTGACCGGCGTGCGCTGCAGGCGCAGCTGCGCCAGCGGCAGGCGAAGCGTGCGTCCAAGCTCGACCAGGTCGCCCGGGGCCGGGCGCCATGGCTGGTCGTAGGCCCTCGCGGCCGTCTGGACATTACCCATTGAATCGACTCCTGGAAACGTGATGCAGGTCTTCGGACCTTGGCCGGTCCTCGTGGCTGAATCATCCATTCCAGGGGCTTATCTCTGAAAGTAATGTTTAAAATTAAAGCTATGCCTTTATCGAATATAAGATTTTAGGGGTTCCCGCAAAGCCGCGTGGCACAAGGGCTGTAACGATGATCGGGAAAAATCATGCACGTGCGGCATGCAAAATATTCGTGGAAGGTATCGAAATCCGGCGAGGGCTGCGCGGCCCTTCGCGGGCAAGCCCGCTACTACAGGCACAGCGCTGTCCTTGAAGCCGAGGGGGAGCCTGTGGGAGCGGATTTACTCGCGAAGGGCTGCGCAGGAGCCCCGACCTTCGCCCAGGCAATAAAAAACCCGGGCTGCAAACCCGGGTTTTTCATGCACTCGGCAGCTTAGATATCCGCCACCTTCTGCCAGACCTTCGGCCGGAAGAACAGGGTCTCGCCGCGCGCAAGCCCGGTCAGGCTGTCGTGGTCCTTGACCACTTCAGCCTCGATCAGCTCGCTCTGCCCCTCGACCTTCAGCGTCACTCGGGTGGTCGCGCCCAGCGGGCGAATGTCGCGGACTTCGGCAGCGTGGTGGCCCTCGGTCTCATGGCGCGACAGCGACACCTCGTGAGGACGGAACAGCACATGGTTGCCCTCGCTCAAGGCCAGGCGGTTGGAATCGCCGAGGAAGTGGTAGACGAAGTCGTTGGCCGGTTTCTCGTACACCTCGCCCGGCGAGCCGATCTGTTCGATCACGCCCTTGTTCATCACCACGATGCGGTCGGCCACTTCCATGGCCTCTTCCTGATCGTGGGTGACGAACACCGAGGTCAGGTTGATATCCTCGTGCAACCGCGCCAGCCAGCGGCGCAGCTCCTTGCGCACCTTGGCATCGAGGGCGCCGAACGGCTCGTCGAGCAGCAGCACCTTCGGCTCCACCGCCAGGGCACGGGCCAAGGCGATACGTTGGCGCTGGCCCCCCGACAACTGCTCGGGATAGCGGTCGGCGAGCCAGTCGAGCTGGACCATGTTCAGCAACTCATGGACCTTCTCGGCGATCTTGCTCTCGCTCGGACGTTCGCCCTTGGGTTTCATGCGCAAGCCGAAGGCGACGTTGTCGAACACGCTCATGTGGCGGAACAGCGCATAGTGCTGGAACACGAACCCGACGTTGCGATCGCGCACATCGTGGCCCGAGACGTCCTCGCCGTGGAACACGATGCTGCCGTCATCCGGCGTCTCCAGGCCGGCGATGATGCGCAGCAGGGTGGTCTTGCCGCAGCCGGAGGGGCCGAGCAGCGCGACCAGCTCACCGCTGTGGATATCCAGGTTGATGTTGTTCAGGGCCTGGAAACTGTTGAAGCGCTTGCTGACGTTACGAACTTCGATCGACATGACTTATTCCTCCGCTGCGCTGTGGCGCAGGCGGTTAATACGGTTCTCGCTCCACTGCTTGAGCAGCAGGATGAAGAGCGCCAGGATCAGCAACAGGCTGGCCACGCTGAAGGCCGCGACATGGTTGTACTCGTTGTAGAGGATCTCCACATGCAGCGGCAAGGTGTTGGTGACGCCGCGGATATGGCCGGAGACCACCGACACCGCACCGAACTCGCCCATGGCCCGCGCGGTACACAGCACCACGCCGTAGATCAGGCCCCATTTGATGTTCGGCAGGGTGACATGCCAGAACATCTGCCAGCCGTTGGCGCCCAACAGGCGCGCGGCCTCTTCCTCTTGCGTGCCCTGCTCCTGCATCAGCGGGATCAGCTCACGGGCGACGAAAGGCACGGTGACGAAAATGGTCGCCAGCACGATGCCCGGCAGGGCGAATACGATCTGGATATCGTGGTCCTGCAGCCAGGGGCCGAGCAGGCCCTGGGCGCCGAACATCAGCACGTAGACCAGGCCAGCGATCACCGGCGAGACCGAGAACGGCAGGTCGATCAGGGTGACCAGCAAGCTCTTGCCGCGGAAGCTGTACTTGCTCACGCACCAGGCGGCGCTGACCCCGAACACCAGGTTCAGCGGCACCGAGATGCCCACCGCAAGCAGCGTCAACTTGAGCGCCGAAAGCGCATCAGGCTCGAAGATCGCCTCGAAGAAGGTGCCGAAGCCATTCTTCAGCGCCTGGGACACCACGATCACCAGCGGCAGCAGCAGGAACAGCGCGAACACCAGCCAGCCAAGGCCGATCAGTACGCGGCGCGAAGTGGCGCTGCCACGGCGCGCGGCATTGGCGGCGGAGCTTGCAGTTATGGATGACGAAGACATGACCGGGCCTCCTTCAAGGGGTTTCGATGCGCCGCTGAAGCAGGTTGATCAGCAGCAGCAGGATGAAGGAAACCACCAGCATCAGCACGCCGATGGCCGTGGCGCCGGTGTAGTCGTACTGGTCGAGCTTGACCATGATCAGCAGCGGCAGGATCTCGGTCTTCATCGGCATGTTGCCGGCGATGAAGATCACCGAACCGTACTCGCCCACGCCCCGGGCGAATGCCAGGGCGAAGCCGGTCAGCCAGGCCGGCAGCAGTGCCGGCGCCAGCACATGGCGGAACACCTGCAACGGCTTGGCGCCCAGGCAGGCGGCGGCCTCCTCGACCTCACGCGGGATGTCCGCCAGCACCGGCTGCACCGTACGCACCACGAACGGCAGCGTGACGAAGGTCAGGGCCAGGGTGATGCCCAGCGGGGTGTAGGCGATCTTGAAGCCCAGGTCGGTGGCGAACTGGCCGACCCAGCCCGCAGGGGCGTACAGGGCAGTCAGGGCGATACCGGCGACGGCGGTGGGCAGGGCGAACGGCAGGTCGATCATCGCTTCGATGATCTTGCGCCCGGGGAAGGTGTAGCGCACCAGCACCCAGGCCAGCAGGGTGCCGATCACGCCATTGATGATGGCGGCGAACAGGGCGGTACCGAAACTCAGCTTGAGCGCCGCGATGACCCGCGGTGCACTGATGATGTTCCAGAACTGCTCCCAGGTAAGCTGCGAGGCATGAATGAACATGGCCGCCAGCGGTATCAGCACGATCAGGCTGAGGTACACCAAGGTGTAGCCCAGCGTCAGCCCGAAGCCGGGTATGACGGGGGAGATGCGACGTGACATAAATATCCCTGGTTGAACGCACTTGGCCCGGAAGAATCCCGGGCCGGTGCAAACTTTTGAATCCTGGGGCTGCTGCGCAGCCCATTCGCGGCACAAGGCCGCTCCTGCAGGGATCGCGTTCCCCTGCAAGAGCGGCCCCGCTGTCCTCGGGCCTTACTGCGCCTGGTAGATCTGGTCGAACACACCGCCGTCGTTGAAGAACTTCGGCTGAGCAGTTTTCCAGCCACCGAAGTCCTTGTCGATAGTCACCAGGTCAAGTTTCGGGAACTGCTTGGCGAATTCGGCGGCGACTTTCTCGTCACGCGGACGGTAGAAGTTTTCCGCAGCGATCTTCTGCCCAGCAGGGCTGTACAGGTGTTTCAGGTATTCGGTGGCGATCGCGGTGTTGCCCTTCTTCTCGGCGTTCTTGTCGACCACCGCCACTGGCGGTTCGGCGAGGATCGACAGCGACGGCACGACGATCTCGAACTTGTCGCTGCCACCGTCTTCCTTCAGTGCCAGGAAGGCTTCGTTTTCCCAGGCCAGCAGGACATCGCCCTGGCCGTTGTTGACGAAGGTGATGGTCGAGCCGCGGGCGCCGGTATCCAGCACCGGTACGTGCTTGAACAGTTCCTGCACGTACTCTTTGGCCTTGGCTTCGCTACCACCGGATTTCAGGCCATAGGCCCAGGCGGCGAGGAAGTTCCAGCGCGCGCCGCCGGAGGTTTTCGGGTTCGGAGTGATGACCGAGACGTCTTTCTTGACCAGGTCACCCCAGTCCTTGATGCCTTTCGGGTTGCCCTTGCGCACCAGGAACACGATGGTCGAGGTGTAGGGGGTGCTGGCATCCGGCAGACGGGTCTGCCAGTTCTCCGGCAGGGTCTTGCCGAGCTTGGCGACTTCGTCGATGTCGCCAGCCAGGGCCAGGGTCACCACGTCGGCGCGCAGGCCGTCGATTACCGCGCGGGCCTGCTTGCCCGAGCCGCCGTGCGATTGCTGGATCTTCACCTTGTCGTCCGGATGCGTCTGCTGCCAGTGCTTGATGAATTCGGCGTTGTACTGCTGGTACAGCTCACGGGTCGGGTCATAGGACACGTTGAGCAGTTCGTAATCCTTGGCGATGGCGGAACCGGCAAAAACGGCACTGGCCAGAGCGGCGAGCGCATAACGGCGGATGGACATGGTGAAGCTCCCGATTGGCATTTTTTCTAGTTGGATGTGTCGGAGTCAGCCGGACTTGTTGCCGGGCTGCTGCAGGCGGAATTTCTCCTTGCGCTCGATCTGCACGACCTGAGCGTTGTGCACGGTGATCTCCACTGCACCGAAGCGCAGGTCGCGCAGCGCGCTCTGGATTTCACGCAGAATGGTGGCTTCGTCCTGACCGTCGATGCTACGCAGAGATGCACTCATGCTCGTTCTCCATTGAGTAAGGGTGCCGGGCAGAGGAAGGGGATTGCGCCTGGCTTGAGGGCAATCTTAGTGACGGCGGGATATTCTTAAAAATACTGTTTAAGAATGTTTATATAACTGAATTACTGAACAGCCCAGTAGGTGGCTGTGGGAGCGGGCTTGCCCGCGAATGCCGTGGTGCAGCCACTGTTGCATTCGCGGGCAAGCCCGCTCCTACAGGGGGCGAGGCTTCAATTCTGCGCCTGCGGCTCTCGGATCTTGTACCAGGCCACGTAGAGCGCCGGCAGGAACAGCAAGGTCAGCAGCGTTGCGCTGATGATCCCGCCGATCATGGCGTAGGCCATCGGGCCCCAGAACACCTCGCGGGCGATGGGGATCATCCCCAGGCTGGCCGCGGCGGCCGTGAGCAGGATCGGCCGGCGCCGATGGTTGGTCGCCTCGACCACCGCGTCCCAAGGTGAGTAGCCCTGGGCCTCGAATTCGTCGATCTGGGTCACCAGGATCACCGAGTTGCGGATGATGATGCCGATCAGCGCAAGAATCCCGAGGATCGCAACGAAGCCCATCGGCGTTCCCGTCGGCACCAGCGCCAGGACCACGCCGATCAGCCCCAGCGGCGCCACGCTGACCACCAGGAACAGCTTCTGCACACTGTGCAACTGGATCATCAGGAAG
Source organism: Pseudomonas sp. NY15374 (assembly GCF_048068255.1). NCBI lineage: Bacteria > Pseudomonadati > Pseudomonadota > Gammaproteobacteria > Pseudomonadales > Pseudomonadaceae > Pseudomonas > Pseudomonas sp. NY15374. Next base: position 49,069 of record NZ_JBLUPZ010000004.1, on the reverse strand, counting down.
GTCGCCATCAGGAACAGCATCAGCGGAATCACCTGAGCGATCGGCCCCTGCGCCTTGCCGCTCTCCTCCACGGTGCCGCCGGTGGCTACTTCGTAACCGGCCGGCAGCGAAGCGGCGAACTCTTCGATCTTCGGCTTGAGCTGGGCCACCAGATCGGTGGGCTGGATCTCGCCGTTGACCGACGCCTTTATGGTGATCGTCGGCTTGCGGTCACGCCGCCAAACCAATGGCTGTTCGAGCTCGTAGCGCACCGTGGCGAACGACAGCAAGGGGATCGAGGTGCCGCTGGGGCTGACGATCTGCAGGTTCTGCAGGGTATCGGGCGAGCCGCGCTCACTGTCCTTGGCGCGCGCGACCACGTCCACCAGGTAGATCTGGTCGTTGACCTGGGTCACCGGTGCACCGGTGACGATGCTGTTCATCACGTTGGCGACGTCTTCGGACGACAGGCCCAGTTGGCGCGCCTTATCCTGGGCGATCTCGACCCGCAGGACTTTGCCGGGCTCGTTCCAGTCGTACATCATCTCGCCAATGTTGGGGTTCTGGTCGAGCAGGGTCGCAAGGTCGATGGCGTGCTTGCGCACCTGGTCGATATCCTTGCCGCTGACCCGGTACTGGATCGGACGCCCCACTGGAGGGCCCATCTCCAGCGATTGCACATTGGTGCCGATGCCGACGAAATCATTGCGCAGCCGCTCCTGCAGCTTGGGAATCAACGTGTTGCGCTGCTCCAGCCCCTTGCTGACGATGACCAGTTGCGCGTAGTACGGGTTCTGCAACTGCTGGTCGAGCGGCAGGTAGAAACGCACCGCGCCCTGGCCGATATAGGTACTCCAGTGGTCGATGTCCGGATCGTCCTTGAGGGTGGCCTCCAGGCGATCGACCGCACGACGGGTTTCCTGGATCGACGCGTTCTGCGGCAGGTTCAGTTCCAGCAGGATCTCCGGGCGATCCGAAGACGGGAAGAACTGGTTCTGCACGAACCGCATGCTAAACACCGCCAGGGCGAACAGCACCACGGTGCCAACGATGGTCAGCCAGCGGTTGCGCATGCACCACAGCAAGCCGCTTTCGAAGGCGCGGCCGATGCGGCCGGGTTCCTCATCATGGGGTTTGACCTTGCTGCTGAGGATATGCACGCCCAGCACCGGCGCGAAGAACACCGCCACCACCCACGACACCAGCAGCGCCACCGCGATCACCGCGAACAGGGTGAAGGTGTATTCGCCCGCAGAGCTGGCGTTCAGGCCGATGGGCACGAAGCCGGCAACGGTGACCAAAGTGCCGGTGAGCATCGGGAATGCCGTCGAGGTATAGGCATAGGTCGCCGCGTCGTTCTTGCTCTCGCCCATCTCCAGGCGCGTGACCATCATCTCTACGGTGATCATTGCATCGTCGACCAGCAGGCCCAGGGCGATGATCAATGCACCCAGCGAGATGCGCTGCATGGTGATGCCGCTGTACTCCATGAACACGAAAACCATCGCCAGCACCAGCGGGATCGAACAGGCCACCACCAGGCCTGCGCGTATGCCCAGGCTGATGAAACTGACCACCAGCACGATGATCACCGCCTCGAACAGCGCACTGGTGAAGCCGCCCACGGCGTCCTCGACTACCACGGCCTGGTTCGACACGGTATGCACGCCCACACCCACCGGCAGCTCAGCGGTGATGCTGTCCATCTTGTCGCGCAGTGCCTTGCCGAACGCCTGGATGTTGCCACCCTTCTTCATGCCGATCGCCAGGCCGATGGCCGACTGGCCGTTGTAGCGGAACATGGGGGCGGGCGGATCCTGGAAACCGCGCTCGATATCGGCGATGTCGGCCAGGCGGAAGAAGCGGTCGTTGATTCTCAGGTTGACCACCTGCAGGTCCTTCTCCGAGGCGAACTGGCCGGTGGTGCGCACCGAGATGCGCTCTGGTCCGGCTTCGATCACCCCGGCCGGAGTCACCGCATTCTGCGATTGCAGCGCCTGCATCACCTGGCGCTGGTCGATGCCCAGCGCCGCCAGCTTGCGGGTGGAGAAGTTCAGGTACAGCACTTCATCCTGCACGCCGATGGTTTCGACCTTGCCGATATTCGGCACCTCGCGCACTTCGGCGCGCACCTGCTCGACGTAATCGCGCAACTGGCGCAGGTCCAGGCCATCGGTGGTGAAGGCGTAGATCGAGCCGAACACATCACCGAACTCGTCGTTGAAACCCGGCCCTTGCAGGCCCTGGGGGAATTCACCGCGGATGTCCTGGATCTTCTTGCGCACCTGGTACCAGATCTGCGGGATATCCTCGGCCTGGGTGGTATCGCGCAGGTAGACGAAAACCGTCGACTCGCCGGGCCGGGTGTAGCTCTTGACGTAGTCGAGCGAGTCCAGCTCCTCGAGCTTCTTCTCGATCCGGTCGGTCACCTGGTAAAGGGTTTCGTCCTGGGTCGCACCGGGCCAGCGGGTCTGGATCACCATGGTCTTGATGGTGAAGGACGGGTCTTCTTCCCGGCCCAGGTTCATGTAGGAGAACACGCCCATCAGCAAGGCGACGAACATCAGGTACCACACGAAGGACTGGTGCTTCAGGGCCCAGTCCGACAGGTTGAAGCTTCCTTTCATCGTGCGTCCTCGTCGAATTTGACCTGCTGGCCCGGCTTCAAGCTGTTCACACCCGCCGTCACCACCCGTTCGCCCGGCTGCACACCGGCGCCCAGCACAACGCGCCGTTCGCTGCGCTCCACGAGTGTGACCTCACGGGTGGACACGGTCTTGTGCTGCGGATCGACCACCCAGACCTGGGTCTTGCCGTCTCGCTCCAGCAGGGCGGTGGCCGGCAGCTCGGTGCGCGGCGCGATCGCCGAGCTGAGCGTGACGCTGATAGCGGTGCCGAGGTGGAACGCCTGCGGCGTACTGGCCAGGCTTAGCCGCGCACGTCGGGTGCGGGTAGTGGCATCGGCCTGCGGCTCAAGCTCGCGCAGCGTGGCGGTGGTGCTGATGGCCGGCTCCAGTTGCGATGCCACGGTGAACACCAGCGACGGGGTCAACTGCTCGGCGACTGAGATCGGCAGGTCAATCACCGCCTCCTTGACGTCCGGGCGCGCCAGCGTGACCACTTCCTGGCCGGCACTGACCGTCTGCCCGGCTTCGGCGCGCCAGGCCGTGACCACGGCGCCATGGTCGGCCTTGAGCGTGCTGTAGCCGAGCTGGTCGCGTGCCTGGCTGACCGCCGAACGGGCCTGCTCGAGCGAGGCGCCGGTGGTCTTCAGGTCGGTCTGGGCAATGTCCAGCTGGGCCTGGGCGCCGACGCCGCGGTCATACAACTGCTGCTGGCGGCGGGCATTGGCCTGGGCGTTGATCCATTGCGCCTGGACTCGCGCCAGGTCGCCTTCGGCGGCGCGCAGCTGGTTCTGCTGGTCGGTGGGATCGAGGGTGGCCAGGGTGTCGCCCGGTTTTACCTGCGCGCCCACGTCCACCCAGCGCCTCGCAATGCGCCCGGACACTCGGAAGCCCAGGGTGCTTTCAAAGCGTGCCTGGATGGTGCCCGCAAAACGACCGAGCTGCGACTGCATCTGTGGCTCGACCAGGGTCGATAGCACCGGCCGTACGGGCTCGGGCGCCGGCTCATCGCCCTTGCAACCGGGCAGCAGGGTGGCTGCGGCAAGCAACACCAGCAAGGGTCTCATGGCTCACCTCCGGGGCTCTTGGCGTCGACTTTCTGCACCTGCATACCCGGATGCAGCACCTGGCCGCCACTGACCACCACGGTTTCGCCGCTTTTCACGCCGTCGCTGATGACGATGCGTCCGGTGAGATAACGCGCCACCTGGACCTTGCGCAGTTCGACCTTGTCGCCCTCGCCCACCACCCACACCGCCGGCTCATGCAGCGCCTTGGTCAGCGCCGACCAGGGCAATTCGATGCTTGGGCGCCCCTGGGCGTGAGCCGTGGCGGTTACCGGCGAGCCCAACTGCATGGCAGCCGGCACGTTACGCAGCGCCACCTTGACCTGCACCGTACCGCTCTCGGCAGACACCGTCGGGGTGATCTCGCGAACCCGTCCTTCGGCCTGCACCTTGGGGTTATCCACAAGCCGGACGATCACGCCCTCGTCGCTGGGTGGCGACACCAGCAGCGACTCATAGACGTTGAAGACGGCATCACGATCGCCGTCGGTGGCCAGGCTGAAGATCGGCATGGTCGCCTGCACTACCTGGCCAACCTCGGCCTGGCGCGCGGTGATCACCCCATCCGCCTCGGACACTAGGTCGGTGTAGCTCAATTGCTCGCGGGCATTGGCCAGTTGTGCCTGGGCCGCCTTGAGCGCGCTCTGGCTGCTGCGCAGGGCAGCTTCAGCCGAGTCGTATTCACTCTGGCTGGTGTAGCCCTTGGGCAACAGTTTCTGCTGACGCACGAAGGCGGCGCGGGTCTGGGTGACCCTCGCCTGCTCGGCGAATACCTCGGCCTTGGCTGAGTCGACATTGTTCTGCAGGTCTTTCGGGTCCAGGCGCGCCAGCACCTGGTTGGTCTTGACGTGGTCGCCCACGTCGACGCTGCGGGCGATGATCTTGCCGCCCACGCGAAATGAAAGGTCGGTCTGTACGCGCGCCTGCACATCACCGGTGAGGGTGACGTTGGCGGCGAAATCGGTAGGTTCGACCCGTGCCACGCCGACGCGTGGCAGTTCAGGGCTGGACGCCTGTTCCTTGCAGCCTGACAGCACTGACAACAACCCCAGGCAAACAACCAACAGCGCACGCGTAAACGTCATGCAGGCTCCTTGCTTGCGCGCAAATGATTCGTGGGATGCGACTGTCAGCGTAGTCCAGGGTTCAATAAACGGCACTGGTGGGGTTCGGCTTTGGATCGGCGGGGAAGCCTTCGCGGGTAAACCCGCTCCTACAGGGGGGTGGGCCTGTGGAAGCGGCGAAAAGGCCACTGCAAAATCCGGAAACCATGACTGGCGCCAAGGTCGGAACAGCACCGCTAACCTCCCAAGGTCAATTTCATGGAGGAAATTCGATGCCCCTGGCCCATTCCCACCGCCTGCGCCGCGGCCGCTGCTCAGAGCCTGGTAGGTGCTTCCTGCTGACTGCCGTCACACACGAACGACAACCACTGTTCCACGACCTGCGCAGCGCCCGGTTGGTGGTGAAACAGCTACGCCAGTCCGATCAGGAAAACGCCAGCCGCACGCTGGCCTGGGTGCTGATGCCGGACCATCTGCACTGGTTGATCGAATTGAGGGGGGTGACGCTTGGGAGTTTGATGCGCAGGTTCAAGTCGCGCAGCGCTATCACCCTGCGCAAGGCCGGAGTGCGGCATGTGCCGATCTGGCAGCCGGGGTATCACGACGCGGCTTTGCGCAAGGAGGAGGATGTACTGCAGGCAGCCAGATACATCATCGCTAATCCGCTGAGAGCAGGGCTGGTCAGCAGTGTGCGGGAGTATCCGCATTGGGATGCGGTCTGGCTTTGAGTCGGTGGTGAAGCCTTCGCGGGCAAGCCCGCTCCTACAACTGGACCTGTAGGAGCGGGCTTGCCCGCGAAAGGGCCGGTCAGGCCGACGCAGCAACCTGTGCCGGACGCCGTACCTGCGGTTGGCCGACGTTCGCTGCAGCACCTTCCTCGATGGCTTGCTGGATCGCCCGGCGGCGGCGTTCTTCGGCGCGACGGCTGAAGTACCAGACCAGGAAGGTCACCAACGACACCGACAGCAGGATCAGGCTGGCCACGGCGTTGATCTCGGGCTTCACACCCAGACGCACGGCCGAGAACACTTCCATCGGCAAGGTGGTCGAGCCCGGGCCGGACACGAAGCTGGCCAGCACCAGGTCATCCAGCGACAGGGCGAACGACATCATGCCGCCTGCTGCCAGAGAAGGCGCGATCATCGGGATGGTGATCAGGAAGAACACCTTCCACGGCTTGGCACCCAGGTCCATCGCCGCTTCCTCGATCGACAGGTCCAGCTCACGCAGGCGAGCCGACACCACCACCGCCACATACGCGGCACAGAAGGTGGTGTGGGCGATCCAGATGGTGACGACGCCACGCTCCTGCGGCCAGCCGATCATCTGCGCCATGGCCACGAACAGCAGCAACAGGGACAGACCGGTGATCACCTCCGGCATGACCAGCGGCGCGGTGACCAGGCCACCGAACAGCGTGCGGCCCTTGAAGCGAGTGACCCGGGTCAGCACGAAGGCCGCCAGGGTGCCCAGCGCCACCGCGGCCACTGCCGTGTAGCAGGCGATCTCCAGCGAGCGCATCACCGAACCCATCAATTGGGTGTTGTCGAGCAGACCGACGTACCACTTCACCGACCAGCCGCCCCACACCGTCACCAGCTTCGAGGCGTTGAACGAGTAGATCACCAGGATCAGCATCGGCAGGTAAATGAACAGCAAGCCGAGCACCAGCATCAGCTTGGAGAAACTGAAGCGCTTCATGCCCGACCCTCCATCTCTTTGGCCTGGCTGCGGTTGAACAGCAGGATCGGCACGATCAGGATCGCCAGCATCACCACTGCCAGCGCGGATGCCACCGGCCAGTCACGGTTGTTGAAGAATTCCTGCCACAGCACTTTACCGATCATCAGGGTTTCCGGACCGCCGAGCAGTTCAGGGATCACGAACTCGCCCACCACCGGGATGAACACCAGCATGCAACCGGCGATGATGCCGTTCTTCGACAGCGGCACGGTGATCTTCCAGAAGCTGTTGAAGGTGCTCGAGCCCAGGTCGCTCGCAGCTTCCAGCAGGCTCTGGTCATGCTTCACCAGGTTCGCGTACAGCGGCAGGATCATGAATGGCAGGTACGAATAGACCACGCCGATATACACCGCCAGGTTGGTGTTGAGGATCTGCAGCGGCTGATCGATCAGCCCGGTCCACAGCAGGAAGCTGTTGAGCAACCCGTTGTTGCTGAGGATGCCCATCCAGGCATAGACGCGGATCAGGATCGCGGTCCAGGTCGGCATCATGATCAGCAGCAGCAAGACCGTCTGCATCTCCTTCTCGGCCTTGGAGATGGCGTAGGCCATCGGGTAGCCGATCAGCAGGCACAGCAAAGTGCTGAAGAAGGCGACCTTGAGCGAGCCAAGGTAGGCCGAGATGTACAGGTCATCCTCGGTGAGCAGGCCATAGTTGGCCAGGTTCAGCACCAGCTGGATCTTGTCCTCGACGTAGGTGTAGATCTCCGTGTACGGCGGGATCGCCACGTCGGCTTCGGCGAAGCTGATCTTCAGCACGATGAAGAACGGCAGCATGAAGAACAGGAACAGCCAGATGAACGGCACGCCGATCACCAGATGGCGTCCCTCGGGGATGATGCGCTGGAGGGCTCGTTTGAGCTTTCGCGGTTTCATGAGCGCAGTACCACGCCGCTGTCGTCTTCCCACCACACGTAGACTTCATCGCCCCAGGTCGGGCGGGCGCCCTGGCGTTCGGCGTTGGCGACGAACGACTGGACGATCTTGCCGCTCGGCAGCTCGACGTAGAACACCGAGTGACCGCCCAGGTAGGCGATGTCGTGGACCTTGCCGCGCGACCAGTTATGCTCGAAATCGGGCTGCGTCGTCGTCACCAGCAGCTTCTCTGGGCGCAGCGCATAAGTGATGTGCTTGTCTTCGACCGAGGTGGTGACACCGTGGCCGACGTAGATCTTGCGCTCGAGCTCCGGCGAGGCGATCAGCGCGTGGCCTTCGGCGTCGTCGATCACTTCACCTTCGAACAGGTTGACGTTGCCGATGAACTCGCACACCAGGCGACTGGTTGGCGTCTCGTAGATATCCACAGGCGAGCCGATCTGGGCGATCCAGCCCAGGTGCATGATGGCGATGCGCTGGGCCATGGTCATGGCCTCTTCCTGGTCGTGGGTCACCATCACGCAGGTCACACCGACCCGCTCGATGATCTCGACCAGCTCCAGCTGCATCTGCGAACGCAGTTTCTTGTCCAGCGCGCCCATCGGCTCGTCGAGCAGCAGCAGTTTCGGACGCTTGGCCAGCGAGCGGGCCAGGGCCACGCGCTGACGCTGGCCGCCGGAGAGCTGGTGCGGCTTGCGCTTGGCGTACTGGGTCATGTGCACCAGCTTGAGCATCTCGGCCACGCGTGCTTCGATGTCGGCCTTGGGCATCTTGTCCTGCTGCAGGCCGAAGGCGATGTTCTGCGCCACGGTCATGTGCGGGAACAGCGCATAGGACTGGAACATCATGTTGATCGGCCGCTCGTAGGGCGGCATGTCGGTGATGTCGACACCGTCGAGGAAGATCCGACCTTCGGTCGGGCGCTCGAAGCCTGCAAGCATCCGCAGCAAGGTGGATTTGCCGGAACCGGAGCCGCCCAGCAGGGCGAAGATCTCGCCTTTGCGGATTTCCAGGGACACATCGTCCACGGCGATGGTTTCGTCGAACTTCTTCGTGACCCGGTCGATCTTGACCAGCACCTGCTTGGGCTGCTGGTCACCCTCGAGGGCTTTCTTATAGGCACCGGAGGCAACTGCCATGAGTGAAACTCCCAACAAGATTTTTGTGCCCGAACGGCCTGTGTGCAGGGCCGCGTCGGGTCTGGATTTTTACTTGCCCGACTTGACCTTGGTCCAGCTGCGGGTCATCAGACGTTGCACCTTGGGGGGCAACTCCGCGTTGACGAACATCTTGTCCAGCACTTCCTGCGGTGGGTAAACCGCAGCGTCAGTTCTCACAGCCTGGTCCATCAGGTCGCCAGCCTTGGGGTTGGGGTTGGCATAACCGACGTAATCACTGACCTGGGCGATAACCTCAGGTTTCAGCAAATAGTTGATGAAGGCGTGGGCCTCTTTCACGTTCTTGGCGTCCTTGGGAATCGCCAGCACGTCGAACCAGAGGTTGCCGCCTTCCTTGGGAATGGCGTAGGCCAGGTTCACGCCCTTCTTGGCTTCTTCGGCACGGGCCTTGGCCTGGAATACATCGCCGGAGAAGCCTGCCGCGACGCAGATGTCGCCGTTGGCCAGGTCGGTGATGTACTTGGACGAGTGGAAGTAGGTCACGTACGGGCGTACCGCCAGCAGCTTCTTCTCGGCCTTGGCGTAATCCTTTGGATCGGTGCTGTTGGGGTTGAGCCCCATGTAGTTGAGCACCGCCGGGAGCATCTCGTCCGCCGAGTCGAGGAAGGCCACACCGCACTTGGAGAGCTTCTTCATGTTCTCGGGTTCGAACAGCACCGCCCAGGAGTCGATCTTGTCCACGCCCAGCGTGGCCTTGACCTTGTCGACGTTGTAGCCGATGCCGTTGGTGCCCCACAGGTAAGGCACGGCGTACTGGTTGCCCGGATCGTTCTTTTCCAGGCGCTTCATCAGCGCCGGGTCCAGGTTGGAATAATTGGGCAGCAGATGCTTGTCGAGCTTCTGGAACGCGCCCGCCTTGATCTGCTTGCCGAGGAAATGGTTGGACGGCACCACTACGTCATAGCCGGTGTTACCGGCCAGCAGCTTGCCTTCCAGGGTTTCGTTGGAGTCGAAGACATCCTGCACGGGCTTGATGCCCGTCTCTTTCTCGAAATCCGCGAGCGTGGTCGGGCCGACATAATCGGACCAGTTGTAGAAGTGCACCGTGGGCGCCGCTTGAACGCTGCAGGCCAGCGTCAGACCTGCTCCAGCCATCATGGCCTTGCGCAATACAGAAATAGACAAGTGGTTGGTCCTCACAATCAGAGCCTTCGGTGGCGGCTGGGAGCAGCCGTACACGCAAAACCGGCGCGCAACTTACCTGCGTGGCTGGGATGTCGCAATCGACAATCGAGGTTTATGCCCCCTGGGCCGGAAAACCCCGACCCAGAGAGCCCCGCATCGGGCTTACTTGCCCGACTTGATCTTGGTCCAGCTACGGGTGATCAAACGCTGGGCGGCCGCTTCAGGAGCAGCGATCGCGTACAGCTGTTTCTTCACATCAGCCGGCGGATAGATGCTCGGGTCGCTGGTGATGTCCTTGTCGACGAACTGGGTCGCGGCCTTGTTGCCGTTCGGGAAGCGCACGGCGTTGGTGATCTCGGCCATGACTTCCGGTTGCAGCAGGAAGTTCATGAACTGGTAGGCGGCATCTTTATGCTCGGCATCTTTCGGGATGGCGACCATGTCGTAGAAGGTACCAGCGCCTTCTTTCGGAATGATGTAGTCCAGCTTGACCTTGTCGCCGGCTTCGTGGGCGCGGGCCTTGGACTGCTCCAGGTCGCCCGAGTAGCCGACGGCCACGCAGATGTTGCCGTTGGCCAGGTCGCCGATGTACTTGGAGGAGTGGAAGTAGGTGATCGAAGGACGGATCTTCAGGAACAGGTCCTCGGCCGCCTTCAGGTCTTCCTTGGTGGTGCTGTCGGTCGGCTTGCCCAGGTAATGCAGCGCGGCCGGAAGCATTTCGGTCGGCGCATCGAGGAAGCTCACGCCGCAGCTCTTGAGCTTGGCGATGTTCTCCGGCTTGAACACGGCGTCCCACGAATCGATCTTGTCCACGCCCAGCGCGGCCTTGACCTTGGCCGGGTTGTAGCCGATGCCGATGGAGCCCCACATGTACGGGAAGGCGTACTTGTTGCCTTTGTCGCTGGCGTCGCCAACGGCCTTGAGCAGGTCTTCGTCGAGGTTCTTCCAGTTCGGCAGCTTGGAGCGGTCGAGCTCCTCGTAAACGCCGGCCTTGATCTGCTTGGCCAGGAAGTTGTTGGACGGCACGACGATGTCGTAGCCCGACTTGCCTGCCAGCAGCTTGGCTTCCAGGGTTTCGTTGCTGTCGAAGACGTCGTACTTGACCTTGATGCCGGTCTGCTTCTCGAACTTGGCGATGGTGTCCGGAGCGATGTAGTCCGACCAGTTGTAGACGTTCAGCACCTTGTCTTCAGCGTGAACAGCAGTGGCCATGGCACCCATCAGGGCGGCGGCCAGCAACGTCTTGCCCATTTTCTTCATGCGTTATGCTCCAGAATTTTTTTAGTAGCCATCTGTTCAGCTGCCAGGTCCCGTGGTGCAAGCGCTGGACGACTGAAACAACCGCTAGTCTGGCAAGTTACAAGGCGCTGTTTCAAGGAAAGCAGGGCCTTGTAACGACTTAATGTCACATCGCTAGCCTAGCAAACGCCTATCGAATCGCTTCCAGGGTCAGATCCAGGCACTTGCGCGCCTTTTCCACCAGTTCGTCCACTTCTTCGCGGCTTATTACCAGCGGCGGCGCGATGATCATGGTGTCGCCCACTGCGCGCATGATCAGGCCGTTGTCGAAACAGAAGTTGCGGCAAACCATGCCCACGCCCTTGCCTTCGTAACGGCTGCGGGTCGCCTTGTCCTTGACCAGCTCGATTGCGCCGAGCAGGCCCAGGCCGCGTACCTCGCCCACCAGCGGGTGGTCTTGCAGTTCGCGAAGACGTTTTTGCAAGTACGGTGCCACTTCCGTGCGTGCGCGCTCGACGATCTTCTCGTCACGCAGGATGCGCAGGTTTTCCAACCCCACCGCCGCTGCCACCGGGTGGCCGGAGTAGGTGAAGCCGTGGTTGAAATCGCCACCTTCGCTGAGCACCTTGGCCACCTTGTCACGCACGATCACACCGCCCATGGGGATGTAACCGGAGGTCAGGCCCTTGGCGATGGTCATCAGGTCAGGCTTGAGGTCGTAATAATCGGAGCCGAACCACTCGCCGGTGCGGCCAAAGCCGCAGATCACTTCGTCGGCGACGAACAGGATGTCGTAGCGGGCGAGGATCTCCTTGATCTTCGGCCAGTAAGTCTCGGGTGGAATGATCACCCCGCCGGCGCCCTGGATCGGCTCGGCGATAAAGGCGGCGACGTTGTCTTCGCCAACTTCCAGAATCTTCTTCTCCAACTGCTCGGCAGCCCACACCCCGAATTCATCCGGGGTCATGTCGCCGCCCTCGCCGAACCAGTACGGCTGCGGGATGTGCACGATACCCGGGATCGGCAAGCCACCCTGCTCGTGCATGCCGCTCATGCCGCCAAGGCTGGCGCCAGCGACGGTGGAGCCGTGGTAGCCGTTGACCCGGCCTATGAGCGTCTGCTTGTTCGGCTTGCCCTTGAGCGCCCAGTAGTGGCGAACCATGCGCAGCACGGTGTCGTTGCCCTCGGAGCCGGAGCCGGTGAAGAACACATGGCTCATGCCTTCGGGTGCCACGTCGGTAATGGCCTTGGCCAGTTCCAGTGCCGGCGGATGCGCGGTCTGGAAGAACAGGTTGTAGTAAGGCAGCTGGCGCATCTGCTTCTCTGCCGCCTGGACCAGTTCTTCGCGACCATAGCCGACCGCCACGCACCACAGGCCGGCCATGCCATCGAGGATCTTGTGCCCCTCGCTGTCCCACAAATGCACACCCTGGGCCTTGGTGATGATGCGCGGCCCCTTCGCCTTCAGTTGCTTATAGTCGCTGAAGGGTGCCAGGTGGTGCTCGCCGCTCAGGTTTTGCCATTCACGGGTTTGCGGGTTGTTGACGCTCATCTGCTTCTCCACTATCCGATGGCCACGTTGCGGCGGCCCCAGGGTTGATCACACGGCAAACAGCAGGAACTCACGCTCCCAGGAACTGATGACGCGCTTGAAGTTTTCATGCTCTGCGCGCTTGGTGGCGACGTAGCCGGTAATGAACTTCTTGCCCAGGTACTGCACCAGCGACCGGCTGTTCTCCATACGCTCCAGGGCGTCCTCGATGGTCAGCGGCAGGCGCAGGTTGCGCCGCTCATAGCCACGGCCCTGGACTGGCGCGCTGGCCTCGATGCCCTCGACCATGCCGATGAAGCCACACAGCAGGCTCGCGGCGATGGCCAGGTAGGGGTTGGCGTCGGCGCCCGGCAGGCGGTTTTCCACGCGGCGGTTCTGCGGGCCGGCATCCGGTACGCGCAGGCCGACGGTACGGTTCTCTTCGCCCCACTCCACGTTCACGGGTGCCGAGGTGTCCGGCAGGAAGCGACGGAACGAGTTGACGTTCGGTGCGAACAACGGCAACGCCTCGGGAATGAGTTTCTGCAGGCCGCCGATGTGATGCAGGAACAGCGTGCTCATGCTGCCGTCTTCATTGGAGAAGATGTTCTTGCCGGTGGCGATGTCGATCACGCTCTGGTGCAGGTGCATGGCGCTGCCGGGCTCGCCGGTCATGGGCTTGGCCATGAAGGTCGCGGCCACGTTGTGCTTGAGCGCGGCCTCGCGCATGGTGCGTTTGAACACCAGGATCTGGTCGGCCAGGTGCAGCGCGTCGCCGTGACGGAAGTTGATCTCCATCTGCGCCGTGCCGTCTTCGTGGATCAAGGTGTCGAGGTCCAACTGCTGCAGTTCACACCAGTCATAGACGTCTTCGAACAGCGGGTCGAATTCGTTGGCGGCCTCGATGGAGAACGACTGGCGTCCGGTTTCCGGACGGCCGGAGCGACCCACCGGTGGTTGCAGTGGGAAGTCCGGGTCTTCGCTGCGCTTGGTCAGGTAGAACTCCATTTCTGGCGCGACGATCGGCTGCCAGCCCTTGTCGGCATAGAGCTTGAGTACCTTCTTGAGGACGTTGCGCGGCGACAGTTCGACCGGATTGCCCTTCTTGTCATAGGTGTCGTGGATCACCTGGGCGGTCGGCTCGATGGCCCAAGGCACCAGGAACACCGCGTCCTGGTCGGGGCGGCAGATCATGTCGATGTCGGCCGGGTCGAGCAGGTCGTAATAGATGTCGTCGTCGACGTAGTCGCCAGTCACAGTTTGCAACAAAACGCTTTCGGGCAGGCGCATGCCCTTTTCGGCGATGAATTTGTTGGTCGGCGAGATCTTGCCACGGGTGATGCCGGTTAGGTCGCTGATCAGGCATTCGACTTCGGTGATCTTGTGCTCTTTCAACCAATCGGTGAGCTGGTCGAGGTTGTTACTCATAAATACCTCAGGAGGTCATTTGTCCCAGCCCCAGCGGGGCGGGCGCTACTGACGCCTGGCGTCGGTCAATGTCGGCGCATTCGGCGCGGCAGGGCCTGGCAAGGCCCACGCCTTGATTCTGGATGGTGTACGTTGCCAAAGCAAAAACCCATGCGCAGGACGGCAGCCGTTCCACGCGCAAAACGCGTGTCGATCTCGAAAGCAAAGGGCAGGAAGGAAGAAAAGCGTGCAGTAAACTGCTACGGGGCGAGGGCTGACTGTGCCGGTCGTCAATTATTGCGGCCAGTCTGCTCCTGGGATGGGCCAGGCGCGCGAGGGCCTTTCGGCAAGCGGTGAAAATACCTGACTGCACAGCGCAGGCGGCGCTTTCAGGTCGCGACTGGCGGACCATGTGACCCTCGTATTATTACTGTTATGGGTTGCGACCGAGCTTAGCCTCGTTCATTTTTTTTCACAACACCTCCGTAAAAAATAAAATACGCCACCATCGCCGTAGCCCTTTCCTACAGATTTAGCGGATAATGGCATGCCCTTATATGCAGCAAATCCGCCGTTGATGTGCCATTTCAGGGCATCAGGAGGTTGGCTTGACATCAGTTTGTCTTTTCGATTGACTGGGTCTGCAGGCCCCCCTTGATTGATATTTTTAACAACAAAGGTGTTGCATCATGTCGGTACCCCCGCGTGCCGTTCAGCTTAACGAAGCGAACGCGTTCCTTAAGGAACATCCTGAGGTTCTCTACGTTGACCTTCTGATTGCAGATATGAATGGTGTGGTTCGTGGCAAGCGTATCGAACGCACGAGCCTTCACAAGGTTTACGAGAAAGGCATCAACCTGCCCGCCTCCCTCTTCGCCCTGGATATCAACGGCTCGACCGTCGAAAGCACGGGCCTTGGCCTGGACATCGGCGACGCCGACCGCATCTGCTACCCGATCCCTGGCACCCTCTCCAACGAACCTTGGCAGAAGCGCCCGACCGCGCAGCTGCTGATGACCATGCACGAAATCGAAGGCGAGCCGTTCTTCGCCGACCCGCGTGAAGTGTTGCGCCAGGTGGTGAGCAAGTTCACCGACATGGGCCTGACCATTTGCGCCGCATTCGAGCTGGAGTTCTACCTGATCGACCAGGAGAACGTGAACGGCCGTCCGCAGCCGCCGCGCTCGCCGATCTCGGGCAAGCGTCCACAGTCGACCCAGGTCTACCTGATCGACGACCTGGACGAGTATGCCGACTGCCTGCAGGACATCCTCGAAGGCGCGAAGGAGCAGGGCATCCCGGCCGACGCGATCGTCAAGGAAAGCGCCCCGGCGCAGTTCGAGGTCAACCTGCACCACGTGCCTGATCCGCTGAAAGCCTGTGACTACGCAGTGCTGCTCAAGCGCCTGATCAAGAACATCGCCTACGACCATGAAATGGACACCACCTTCATGGCCAAGCCCTACCCGGGCCAGGCTGGCAATGGCCTGCATGTACACATCTCCGTGCTGGACAAAGATGGCAACAACATCTTCACCAGCGAGGATCCCGAGCAGAACGCCGCGCTTCGTCACGCTGTCGGCGGTGTGCTCGAGACCCTGCCCGCATCGATGGCGTTCCTCTGCCCGAACGTCAACTCGTACCGCCGTTTCGGCGCGCAGTTCTACGTACCGAACGCGCCGAGCTGGGGCCTGGACAACCGCACCGTGGCCCTGCGCGTGCCAACCGGCTCGCCGGACGCCGTGCGCATCGAGCACCGCGTGGCCGGTGCCGACGCCAACCCGTACCTGATGATGGCGGCGGTCCTGGCTGGTGTGCACCACGGCCTGACCAACAAGATCGAGCCGGGTGAGCCGATCGAAGGCAATTCCTACGAGCAGCTGGAACAGAGCCTGCCGAACAACCTGCGCGATGCCCTGCGCGAGCTGGACGACAGCGAGATCCTGAACAAGTACATCGATCCGAAGTACATCGACATTTTCGTCGCGTGCAAGGAGAGCGAGCTGGAGGAGTTCGAACACTCGATCTCCGACCTCGAGTACAACTGGTATCTGCATACCGTGTAAACGAAAACGCCGCCCTCAGGGGCGGCGTTTTTCATTGAGGTTGGCGGTGTCTGCTTCGCGGGTAAACCCGCTCCCACAGGTTACCCGCTGGTCTCACAGTCGGAGGGGTGCCTGTGGGAGCGGGCTTGTCCCGCGATAGGGCCGGTACTGACCTACAACGACTTCTCGAAAATCTTCGAATTGCGCTGGTAGTTGTACAACGAAGCCCGCGCCGCCGGCAGCCGTTCCACGCCACTGGGCTGGAACCCGCGCTCGCGGAACCAGTGCGCCGTACGTGTCGTCAGCACGAACAGGGTATTGAGGCCCAACTGCCGCGCACGGGTCTCGATACGCTCGAGCAGGTCATCACCCCGGCCCCCATGTCGGTATTCCGGATTCACCGCCAGGCACGCCAGCTCGCCCGCCTCGGACTCGGCAATCGGATACAACGCCGCACAGGCGATGATCATGCCGTCACGCTCCACCACACTGAACTGCTCGATTTCCCGCTCCAGCACCTCGCGCGAACGGCGCACCAGAATGCCCTGCTCTTCCAGCGGGCTGATCAGCTCGAGCAGGCCGCCGACATCCTCGATGGTCGCCTCGCGAACGATCTCGAACTGCTCCTGGGCTACCAGCGTGCCACCGCCGTCGCGGGTGAACAGCTCGGTGAGCAGCGCACCATCCTCGGCGTAGCTGACAATATGGCTGCGCGCTACCCCGCCCTTGCAGGCCTCGGCGGCGGCATCGAGCAGCTCACCCTGATAGTCGCTGCCCAGGCGTTGCAGGTGCGCCGGAACCTGCTGGGGCCGCAGCTCACGCACCAGCTTGCCTTTGTCGTCCAGCAGGCCCGGCTCGGCGCCGAACAACAGCAACTTGTCAGCGCCCAGTTCGATGGCGGCACGGGTGGCGACGTCTTCGCAGGCCAGGTTGAAGATCTCGCCAGTCGGCGAATAGCCCAGTGGCGACAACAGCACGATGGAGCGCTCGTCGAGCAGGCGGCTGATGCCCTTGCGATCGATGCGTCGTACCTCGCCGGTGTGGTGGTAGTCGACCCCCTCCAGCACGCCGATCGGCCGTGCAGTCACCAGGTTGCCGCAGGCCACACGCAGGCGCGAGCCCTGCATGGGCGATGCGGCGATATCCATCGACAGGCGCGCTTCGATGGCCAGGCGCAAGGCGCCGACGGCGTCGATCACGCACTCCAGGGTCGCGGCGTCGGTGATGCGAAGGCCGTGATGGTAATGCGGGGTCAGGCCGCGGGCAGCCAGCCGGCTTTCGATCTGCGGGCGCGAGCCGTGGACCAGTACCAGGCGCACGCCCAGGCTGTGCAGCAGCACCAGATCGTGGACGATATTGCCGAAGTTGGGGTGTTCGACACCATCGCCGGGGAGCATGACCACGAAGGTGCAGTCGCGATGGGCATTGATGTACGGGGAAGCATGACGCAGCCAGTTGACGTATTCGGGCATGACGGGGCCTGTGGATAAGTGAACGAGACGGGTGAAGGCGCACAACGTTCGAAAGTCATCGTCGGAACAGGCTTGCGGTCACGCGCGGTCTCCTCTAGGCAGGAACGATTCAGGTCAGTGGACGTTTAGGCTCTGCACGAAAAGCCTTGATACTCGGTGATGCTGCGTTGAAAACAGCCTCGGAATGCTCATTTACAACCCGTAAACTCCGCTTCCTCGGCTGTTTTCGCCTTGCCTGACCTTCGTCTCAAGACTTTTCATACAGACCCTAGCTCAGGCAATAGTGCCGGACAAGATCACGCAATAGACGCACGGTAGGCTCGATTCGTGACATTTCAAGGTACTCGCCCGGCTGATGGGCGCAAGCGATGTCGCCGGGGCCGAGCACGATGGTCTGGCAACCCAGCTGTTGAAGATAAGGCGCTTCGGTGCCAAAGGCCACCGCTTCGGCACGATGGCCGGTCAGACGTTCGGCCAATTGCACCAGCTCGGCGTCGGCGTCCTGCTCGAACGGTGGCACCTCGGGGAACAGCGGCGCATAGTCGATGCGCACTTCATGGCGCTCGGCCACAGGTTTGAGCTTGGCCCGGATAGCCGCACGCAGTTGCTCCACGTCCATCCCTGGCAACGGGCGCAGGTCGAACTCCAGGGCGCACTGGCCACAGATGCGATTGGGGTTGTCGCCGCCGTGGATGCAGCCGAAGTTCATCGTCGGCGTGGGCACGGTGAATTGCGGATTGCGGTAGGTCTGCTGCCACTGCTGGCGCAGGCCCATGAGTTCGCCCATCACCGCGTGCATGGCCTCCAGGGCACTGTGGCCCAGGCTTGGATCCGACGAATGGCCGCTGCGCCCGAGAATATCGATGCGGTCCATGAGGATGCCCTTGTGCATGCGGATCGGCTTCAGCCCAGTGGGTTCGCCGATCACCGCCGCCCGGCCCAGCGGCTGTCCCGCTTCGGCCAGGGCGCGAGCGCCCGACATCGAGCTTTCTTCATCGCAGGTGGCGAGGATCAGCAGCGGTTGCTTGAAGTCGTGCTCCAGCAGCGGGATCACCGCCTCGATCACCAAGGCGAAGAAGCCCTTCATGTCGCAACTGCCCAGCCCTACCCAGCGGCCATCCACTTCGGTGAGCTTCAACGGGTCGCTGCTCCACAACTGTGGATCGAACGGCACCGTATCGCTGTGGCCGGCCAGCACCAGACCGCCCGGGCCGGTACCGCGGCTGGCGAGCAGGTTGAACTTGCCTGGAGTGACCTCCAGGACCTCGCAACGGAAACCCAGATCGCCCAGCCAGTTGGCGAGCAGGTCGATGACCTGGCGGTTGGACTGGTCCAGTGCGGCCTGGGTGCAACTGACCGAGGGGGCGGCGATCAGGGCGGCGAACTGGTCTTTGAGCGATGGCAACGGCATGCACGGACTCCTCGTAAAGCATGGCGGTCATCATAGCAATGCCGTCCCTTGGCAGGGCAACTCCTGTAGACTCTCCGGCAACCACGCCTTCCTTCGAGCCAGCGATGCACAAAGAAACCGAACTCAAGCTCCGCGCCAGCCGCGAGACCCTTGCCGCCCTGCGCGAGCACCCCTTGCTGAAGAAGCGCAACAAGTCCGGCTGGCAGACCCGCGAACTGCTCAACCAGTACTTCGACACCCCCGACCGCGAGCTCTCTGCAGCCCGCGTCGCCCTGCGCCTGCGCCGCGACGGCGAGGTCATCATCCAGACCCTCAAGTGCCGTGGGCAGAGCGTTGCCGGCCTGTCCGAACGCAACGAGTACGAGTGGTACCTGGACAAGGTCAAGCTGGACCTGAAGAAACTCGACGCCAGCTGCTGGCCCGAGCAATTGGCCGAGCTGGACAAGAAGACCATCAAGCCATTGTTCACCACCGATTTCACCCGCGAATACGCCGAGATCTCCTGGGGTCGCGGCAAGGCCAAGGTGGTGATCGAAGCCGCGCTCGACCAAGGCTTCGTCATTGCCGGCAAACGCAAGGAAGAAATCTGCGAGCTCGAGCTGGAGCTGCGTGAAGGCGCCCCTGAAGCTCTGCTGGAGCTGGCCGCCGAGCTCTCCGCCACGCTGGCCCTGATGCCCTGCGACATCAGCAAGGCCGAGCGCGGCTACCGCCTGCTCGAGCCAGATAGCTACGAGTTGAGCCTGCCACACACCGAGCTGGACGCCGAAATGGCCGTGGATGACGCCTACGCCGCGCTCGCCTGGCAACTGCTGGGCAGCAGCCAGCGCCTGGCAGAACAGTACCGTCATAACGGCCACTGGCGCCTGCTGCAGGAATGGGTGCAGTGCCTGGCAGAGCTGCGCGCCCTCACCAGCAGCCTGGGCCAGGCCGCGCCACGAGCTACCACCCGTGACCTGCGCGCCCGCCTCGACGCCCTGCTCGAAGACTGGCGCCCGCTGGTGCAGGCCGGCAACGAGGACGAAGACATCCGCCGCGCCGCGCCCGAGCAGTTCGCCGAAGAGCTGGAAGACACCCGCTGGGGCCAGTTCTCCCTGGAAACCTCGCGCTGGCTGCTGGCGCGCGCCTGGACCGCCGAGCGCAAGGGCCGTGGCGAGCGCCAGGGCAAGGCGCAACTGGCCAGCTGGCTGCACCACCAACTGGGTGAAGAAGGCCGCGCGCTGAAACTGCCGCTTTACACCCAGCGCCCAGAGGATCTGGGCGAGCAGTTGCCGCGCATCGAGCAGTTGCTGACCTGGCTGCACCACGCCCGCCAGGTGCTGGAAGTGCCGCAACTGGACCGCCTGTACGGCGATCTGAAGAAGCTGCACGAACTGGCCGAGCAGCCGCTGGCCGAAGAGCTGTCGGACGCGCTGTTCGAGGCCCGCATCGAGCAGGCTCGCGCCATCGACCAGAGCCGCGCCTGGAAACACCTACTCAAGGTGTAATCGCGCGTCGGCTTCTTCGCAGGTAAATCGGGGCACCGACCCGGTTTACCTGCGAAGGCCTCACCTCGATAGCGGCAAGCAGGTAGTGGACTTGATCTCCGAGAGCGCCACGATCGAATTCACTTCCTGTATCCCCGGTACGTTCGACAGCTTCTCGAAGAAGAACCGCTCGTAGGCCTCGATGTCCGAGGTGACGATACGCAGCAGGAAGTCGA
Organism: Pseudomonas sp. NY15374; assembly: GCF_048068255.1. Taxonomy (NCBI): domain Bacteria; kingdom Pseudomonadati; phylum Pseudomonadota; class Gammaproteobacteria; order Pseudomonadales; family Pseudomonadaceae; genus Pseudomonas; species Pseudomonas sp. NY15374. The sequence goes on along the minus strand of NZ_JBLUPZ010000004.1, from coordinate 28,610 downwards.
CCGCCCCCATCAGCACATAACACTCCAGTACTTCCGGAAAGCCGCGGATCGCCTCGGTGAACTCGGTAAAGTTCGAACGTCCGTGGGCGTTGAGTTTCACCTCGGCGAATATCTGCGTGTTCAGACCGACCTTCTTGCGGTCCAGCAAGGTGACCTGGGCGCGAATCACCCCTTCATCCTTCAGGCGCTGTATCCGACGCCAGCACGGCGACTGCGACAGCCCGACACGTTCGGCGATCTGCGCGCTGGACAGCGACGCATCCTCCTGCAGCAGTTCAAGGATGCGCCTGTCGTAGGCATCCAGCTCGCTTTGCATGACCAATTCTCCAAACGCCACAGATACGACGATTATTATTCGCCTAACTACCAAACAAGGGGAATCATAGCGAAGAAATGCCGGTTTCGACCTGCGAGAATTTCTCCACATCGAAGGAGACGCTCCATGAATGCACTCGAACGGCACACCCCCCAGCCCCGTAGCGACGCCTGGGCCGCCAGCGCCCTGCATGGCGAGGTCCGCTACCGCCTCGACATCGAGGCCGAGCCGGACAGCCTGTGCCGGGTACTCAATCTCTTCGCCCTGCAGTTCCTCACGCCACACAGCGTGCAGGTGTGCCAGCGCGACGACCTACTGGAGCTGGAGATCGGTATCGACGGCCTCAGCTGGCACCGCGCCGGGGTGATTGCGCAGAAGATGCGTAACCTGGTGTGTGTCGGCGAGGTCTTTCTGGAAAGCGTGCCAAAACTGTCTGAGGTAGCGGCGGGCTGACGTCTGCCCCGCAAGATTCGGAAACGCCTTCGCCAAAGCCCTGCCCCGCTCTGCAGCTAACCTTGCCTGGGCCTCTCAGCAGCCTCGGCAAGGACGCCGCCATGCACAACCCTCACGATCACAGCCTCGACCTCAAACGCCTCCTCGACACGCTGCTCGCTGAACATCGCCTGGCCCCCGGCGATGCCCTGCGTGCACTCGAACACGCCGCCAGCCAGCCCGGCCACCCGCTCGAAGTCCTCGCCAGCCTGGCCCTGAGCGACTGCCTGCGCCCCGGTCATACCCTGGACCTCGACACCCTGTGCCAATGGCTCGCAGAGAGGGTCGGCCAACCCTTTGTGCGCCTGGACCCGTTGCAGGTCGATCTGGCCCGCGTCGCCGGCCTGATCTCGCCCGCTTTCGCCCAGCGCCACGGTATCCTCGCCGTGGCGCTGGATGCGACCGGCATTACTGTCGCCAGCGCACAGCCCTACCAACGCGAGTGGGAAGCCGACCTGAGCCGCAGCCTAGGCCAGCCGATTCGCCGGGTGCTGGCCAGCCCTGTGCAACTGCGCCAGCTCGGCGACACGTTCCAGCGCCTTTCGCGATCCGTGCAGGGCGCCCACCAACAGCAGCGCGCAAGCCTGGGCGAACTTGAGCAGCTCCTGGAGCTCGGTGGGCGCAGCACCGCCATCAGCGCCGATGATGCGCACATCGTGCATATCGTCGATTGGCTGCTGCAGTACGCCATCGAGCAGCGCGCCAGCGATATCCATCTCGAACCCCACCACGACGAAGGTCGCTTGCGCTACCGCATCGACGGCCTGCTGCATACGGTCTACCAGTTTCCCGCCGGCGTGGTCCTGGCGCTGGTCAGCCGCCTCAAGCACCTCGGGCGAATGGATGTCGCCGAGAAGCGCCGCCCACAGGATGGACGCCTGAAAAGCCGCCTGCCCGGCAGCGCGCAGGTCGAGCTGCGTCTGTCGACCCTGCCGACACCGTTCGGCGAAAAACTGGTATTGCGCCTCTTCGACCCCGAACAACTGCACGAAGACCTGGAGCGCCTGGGGCTCGAAGGTGCCTTGCTGGAGCAGTGGCACGCGCTGTTGGCAAAGCGCCAGGGCATCATCCTGCTCACCGGCCCCACCGGCTCGGGCAAGACCAGCACGCTCTACGCCAGCCTGAAGCACCTGGCCACGCCAGAGGTCAACTTGTGCACCATCGAAGATCCGATCGAGCGCCTGGAGCCCGGCTTCAATCAGTTGCAGGTCCAGCCCGGCCTCGACCTCGGCTTTGCCAACGGCGTGCGTGCGCTGCTGCGTCAGGACCCGGACATCATCATGATCGGCGAGATACGCGACCGCGAAACCGCCCAGGTGGCGGTCCAGGCGGCGTTGACCGGACACCTGGTGCTATCGACCCTGCACACCAACGACGCTTGCAGCGCCATTACTCGCCTGCAGGAGCTGGGTGTGGCCGATTACCTGATAAAGGCCACGTTGATCGGCGTGATGGCGCAGCGTCTGGCACGCACCTTCTGCAGCGCCTGCAAGGGACGTCCCGGCACTCGTGAAACGGCATGTCGCCAGTGTCGCGGTACTGGTTACCAAGGGCGCACGGGGCTATTCGAACTGCTCGTGCTGGACAACGCCCTGCGAACTCGGATCGGCCCGGACAGCGACCTTGCCAGCCTGCGCCAGCAGGCTCTGGCCCAGGGCATGCGCGACCTGCGCCGCTGCGGTGAAGACAGGGTGGCTCGGGGCATGACCAGCCTCGCGGAAATCCTTCGGGTATGTGCCTGAGCGCCCGGCATACGCAGCCTGCAAAGGAACTTGCGGCCCGCGCGACGATCCAAACTCGCATCCCCCGCCCTCATCGTTCGAGGTAATTCACATGCGTTTCAAAACCGCCATTGCGGCTGCTGCCCTGCTGTCCCTGCCGATCGGCTCCGCCATGGCCGACGGCTTCTGGCGCAACGTCATTTCGTCCGGTGCGACCACCGGCTCGACCTACCTGACGTTCAAAGACCACAAACTGGTCGCGGCCGCTCAGGACGATGCCGGCAGCTTCGTGGCAAGCGAAGGTTCGATCCGCGGCCCGTACCTGGAAGCGGCGATGCGTCAGGTGCGCGCCGACAACCCTGGCGTCCAGGCCAGCGACATGGAACTGGCCAACGCGATCCTGGCCCGTAACCTCACCGCTCAGTAACCTGCATTCGACGCCCGCTGCGGGAGCGGGCTGCGCGAGCAGACCCGCGCAGCACCGCCTCCACAGCAGGCCCGGATTCAGCGATACGCGTCCACCGGCACGCAAGCACAGAACAGATTGCGATCGCCGTACACGTTGTCCACCCGATTCACCGCCGGCCAGTACTTGTGCAAGCGCACATGCGCACTGGGCGCGACCGCCTGCTCCAGGCTATAAGGCCGATTCCAGGGTGCCAGCACATCGGCCAGCGTGTGCGGCGCATGCTTGAGCGGGTTGTCCTCCGCTGGCCAATTCCCCTCCTGCACCTGGGCAATCTCGTCACGGATCGCCAGCATCGCCTCGACAAAGCGATCCAGTTCCGCCTTCGACTCACTCTCGGTCGGCTCGACCATCAGCGTGCCCGGCACCGGGAACGACATGGTCGGCGCGTGGAAGCCATAGTCCATCAGGCGCTTCGCCACGTCCTCCTCGGTGATCCCGGTCTGCGCCTTGAGCGGACGCAGGTCGAGGATGCATTCATGGGCTACGCGCTGGTTACGCCCGCGATAGAGCACCGGAAAGGCCTCCGCCAGGCGGTTGGCCAGGTAGTTGGCGCTGAGGATCGCCACCTCGCTGGCATCGGCCAGCTGTGGCCCCATCAGGGCGATGTACATCCAGCTGATCGGCAAGATACTGGCACTGCCCCAGGGCGCTGCGCTGACGGCGCTGTTGTTCGGGTCAAGGCCCGGTACCGGCACCACCGGATGGCTGGCGACGAAGGGCTTCAGGTGTGCGCGCACCCCGATCGGCCCCATGCCCGGCCCACCACCGCCGTGGGGGATGCAGAAGGTCTTGTGCAGGTTCATGTGCGAGACGTCGGCACCGATATCCGCCGGACGCGCCAGGCCCACCTGGGCGTTGAGGTTGGCGCCGTCCATGTACACCTGCCCGCCCTGTTGATGGACCACCTCGCAGATTTCGCGAATGCCCTCCTCGTACACCCCATGGGTCGAGGGGTAGGTGATCATCAGGCACGACAATCGATCCCCGGCTTGGCGCGCCTTGGCCTTGAGATCATCGAGGTCGACGTTGCCCGCCTCGTCGCAGTCGACGATCACCACCTCCATGCCCGCCATCTGCGCCGAGGCCGGGTTGGTGCCGTGGGCCGACGACGGAATCAGGCACAGGGTGCGCTGGGGTTGATGGCGGCTGCGGTGATAGCGGGTGATGGCCATCAGCCCGGCATATTCACCCTGGGCGCCGGAGTTGGGCTGCATGCAGATCGCATCGAAACCGGTGATCGCGCACAGCCAGCCCTCCAGCTCGTCGATCATCGCCTTGTAGCCCTGCACCTGTGCAGCCGGTGCAAAGGGATGCAGCAGGGCAAAGCCAGGCCAGGTGATGGGAATCATTTCGCTGGTGGCGTTGAGTTTCATGGTGCACGAGCCCAGCGGAATCATCGACTGGTTCAGCGCCAGGTCCTTGTTCTCCAGCTGCTTGAGGTAACGCAGCATCTCGGTTTCGCTGTGGTGCAGGTTGAACACCGGATGTTCGAGCAGCGGCGTGCTGCGTAGCAGAGTGTCCGGCACTGCCGGGGGCAGGGGCTGCTGATCGAGGGTGGCGACATCCAGCCCGTGGTCGACACCGAGGAAGATGTCGAACAGTTTGAGCACCGTCGCTTCGTCACAGGTCTCGTCCAGGCTCACGCCCAGATGCCCGCGCCCTACAATGCGCAGGTTGATGCGTGCTTCTTCGGCACTTTCGATGATCGCGGCCTGGGTGCCGCCAACGTCGAGGGTGAGGGTGTCGAAGAAGTGCTGATTGAGGCGCTTGATGCCCTTGGACTGCAGCCCGGCCGCCAGGATCTGGGTCAGGCGCTGCACACGCTGGGCAATGCGCCGCAGGCCTTCGGGGCCATGGTAGACGGCGTAGAAACCGGCGATATTGGCCAGCAGTACCTGGGCGGTACAGATGTTGGAATTGGCCTTCTCGCGGCGGATGTGTTGCTCGCGGGTCTGCAGGGCCATGCGCAGGGCGGTGTTGCCGCGGGCATCGCGGGACACGCCGATGATGCGTCCGGGCATCGCCCGCTTGTAGTCGTCACGGCAGGCGAAATACGCCGCATGAGGTCCGCCATAGCCCATCGGCACACCGAAGCGCTGGCTCGAGCCGAGCACTACGTCGGCCCCGGTTTCGCCAGGCGGCGTCAGCACCACCAGGCTCAACAGGTCGGCGGCAACGCAGGCCAGCGCCTGCTGGCCATGCAACTGCTCGATCAACGGCCGCAGGTCGCGGACCTCGCCATGGGTGTCGGGGTACTGCAGCAGCGCACCGAATACTTGATGCTTGCCCAGGTTCTCCAGCGAATCGACGATCAGCTCGAAGCCGAAACCTTCGGCACGGGTTCGCAAGACCGAGAGCGTCTGGGGGTGGCAGTGTTCGTCGGCGAAGAACGCATTGCTCTTGCTGCGTGCGACCCGCTTGGCCAAGGCCATGGCCTCGGCGGCGGCCGTCGCCTCATCGAGCAGCGAGGCGTTGGCCAGCGGCAGGCCGCTGAGGTCGATGATCATCTGCTGGAAATTGAGCAGCGCCTCGAGGCGGCCTTGGGCTATCTCCGGCTGATACGGTGTGTAGGCGGTGTACCAGCCGGGGTTTTCCAGCACGTTGCGCAGGATGACGGTTGGCGTGACGGTACCGTGATAGCCCATGCCGATCAGGCTGGTCCACACCTGGTTCTGCCCGGCGTATCCGGCCAGTCTGGCCAGGGCTGCCTGCTCGTCGAGGGCCGGGGGCAGGTCAAGCGGGCGACCGAAACGGATACCTGGCGGGACGGTCTGCTCGATCAGGGCATCGCGACTGGCGACCCCCAGGGCCGCGAGCATGGCGCTCTGTTCGCGGGCATCCGGGCCCAGATGACGCTGCAGAAAAGGGTTGGGTACTTGCAGTTGCAGCAGGGATGGCGACTGGGACATGGCGATCTTCTCTTCCTGGACCAGTTCTCGTGGAGACTTACAAGTCTAGGAAGGGATCGACGACAGTGCGGAAAAACTTGCGTACAGGGCTGCATTGCAGCCCTGTTCAGATCAGATCACCCCTCTACCCGGAAGCGATCCACTTCCTGGCGCAACTGCCCGGCCAGGCCCTCGAGCTCCTTGGCCGTGGCCGCCAGCTCATTGGCTACGTCGTGCTGCTCGCTGTTGGCCTGGGCGATGCTCTGCAGGTTACGGCTGAGCAAGTTCGCGGTGCTGCTCTGCTCCTGGGTCGCAGTGCTGATGGCGGTGAACTGCTCGCCCGCCGCGCGGCTCTGCTCGTCGATGCGCGCCAGTGCCTCGGCGACCTTTTCGTTGCGTTCCAAGCCTTCCTGCATCAGGCGATTGCCCTGCTCCAGGGTGCTGATCGCGTGCCCGGTCTGCTGCTGGATACTGGCGATCATTCCGGAAATTTCATCGGTGGCCTGGCGGGTTCGCGCGGCCAGGCCACGTACTTCGTCGGCAACCACGGCGAAGCCACGGCCCTGCTCGCCAGCGCGGGCCGCCTCGATGGCGGCGTTGAGCGCCAGCAGGTTGGTCTGCTCGGCAATCGCGGTGATGACCCCGACGATGCCGCCGATTTCCTGCGAACGCGCGCCCAGGCTGTCCATCACTGTGGCGGTGCCACCCAGCGCTTCGGCGATCTGCTTGAGCGAGACGGAGGCCTGGTCCATGGCGCTGCGGCCGATGCGCGTCTGCTGGGCATTGTCCTGGGCCATGCGCTCGGTGCCGGCCATGTTCTCGGCGATGTTCATCGAGGTGGCGCTGAACTCCTCGACGGCGCCAGCCATGCTGGTGATCTCGCCTGACTGCTGCTCCATGCCCTCGCAGGCACCGGACGAAAGCCCGGCCAGGGAGCGCGAGCGCGCGCTGACCTGCTCGGAAGCACTGCGAATGTGCTCGACCATGGTCGCCAGGGCATCCCCCATCTGGTTGAAGCTGCGCGCCAACTGGCCGATCTCGTCTTCGCTGGTCACCGCCAGGCGTGCACTGAGGTCACCCGCGCCCAGGGCTTCGGCCTGGCGCACCAGGTCGTCCAGTGGGCGAAGCTTGCGCCGCAGCAGCCAGAGCGTGGCGAGCACGGCCAGGACCATCGCCAGCAGGCTGCCGATCGCCAGGCGTAGGCCGACACTCCAGGTCACGTCGCGAATTTCCGCCTCGGGCATGCTCGCCACCACGGTCCACGGGCCCTCGGCAAAGGGCTCGACCACGCTGAACAGTTGCTGCTGGCCGTTGGTCCAGAAGCGGCCTTTGTCGCCCAGGCCGGCCACAGCGGCAACCGCAGCCTGCGCATCGGCCACGCCGGCAGGCGGCACCAGCCACTGGCCCTGGTTGTCGAGCAGCGCCAGCGAGCCGGTCTGGCCGATGCGGAAGCGCTTGAGATTGGCGAACTGCGCGTTCTGCGCATCGGTGTAGTCGAAACCGACGAACAGCACGGCGATCACCCGGCCGCTGGCATCGCTCACCGGCACGTAACGGGTCATGTAGTTACGGTCGAACAGCACCGCACGCCCTACATACATCTGCCCGGCGAGCAGCTTGCTGTAGGCCGGGTGCTGGCGGTCCAGCTGGGTGCCAATGGCCCGGCTCCCGTCCTGTTTCTTGAGGTTGGTGGTGATGCGCACGAAGTCGTCGCCGCTGCGCACGAACAGCGTCGCGATGCCGGCGGTCATCTGCTGGAATTCATCGACTACCCGAAAGTCGTTGTTCATCAGCTGATCGCCCAGGTACAGGGCAGGCGTGGCCTGGCCGGCCACCTGCACGGTCTCGCCGGCATGCAGCGACAGGCCCGAGGCGAAGCGGCGCTCGAACAGGCCACTCAAGCGCTGGGTGTTGTCCTTGAGCGAGCCGTGGAAGGTGTCGAGCTGGTCGGCCAGCAGCCGCGCTTCACTGGCCAGGTGTTGCTGGCGGGTGGCGAGGTTGGCGTCGTCCAGCGAGCGCAGGGCGAACAGGGTACTGCCGGTGATCACCAGCGCCAGCACGATGGCGAGGGCGACGCCGAGTTGCGAGGCAATCCGGGCACGGGGTCGAGACATGGCGAAGCTCCTGGCAAGAGGCCGGGATCATCCTGATCACGCTGACCACCCGCTTTATTATTGAACGGGAAATCGCGCCCTCTTCCGGGACGCTGGTGCTAGTAGATCGGCGTCGCGGAGGAATACTTGAGTGTCGGACCGGGAAATACGCAAACGTTTTCTACGCGGTTTGCTCGTGGAATGGGGGCGTCTGCTTCGCGGGCAAGCCCGCTCCAGAGATAGCGCAGACCTTGTGGGGCGGCGGTTCGGCGCTCCGATTTACCCGCGAAAAAGACACCGCGCTGCCTGGCACGGGCTACGCCCGTGTTCGCGGGACAAGCCCGCTCCTACAGGCCCACGAATACCACGACGCGGTGCCACTCACTGCACCGCTGTCGCCTTCCAGCCGCCACCCAAGGCCAGGAACACACCAATCTGCCCCATCGCCACCTGGGTATTGGCCGCCGCCAATTGCGCACGCACGTCGGTATAGGCGCGGGTCGCCTGCAGGTCGGCAAGGAATGACTCACGCCCGGCCTCATAGCGGCGATGGGTCTGGTCGGCCGCTTCCCGCGCCGAGCGCTCGGCATCGGCCAGTGCATCGCGACGGTCCAGCAAGGCGCTGTACTGCGCCAGGCGGGTCTGGGTTTCGCGGATGGCGTTGAGCACCACGCCATCGAAATGCGCCAGCGCGGCCTGGGTCGAGGCTTCGGCTTCGCGAATCCGGGCACGGGTGCCGTTGGTGGGGATGGCCCAGCTGATCTGCGGGCCAAAGCCCCAGCGGTTGGTCGAAGGCTCGCCGAGGTTTTCAAGAATGCCGATGGTGCCGACCTGGGCGCCAATGCTGATGTTCGGATACAGGGCGCCGGTGGCCACGCCAATGGTCGCAGTGGCAGCCGCCAGTTGGCGCTCGGCCTGACGCACGTCGGGACGGCGCTTGAGCAGCGCCGCGCCATCGCCCACCGGAATCAGTTGGGCCAGATGCGGCAGCTCGGCGCACTCGGCGGTGCCCGGCGGCAACTGGTCGACCGGTTTGGCCAGCAATGCGGCGAGGGTATAGAGCCCGGCCTCGCGCTCGGCCTTGAAGCGCGGCAACTCGGCGCGCAACGACTTGAACTGGGTTTGCGAGCGGGTAACGAGGGTCTCGTCGCCACGGCCAGCATCACGCAGGCGCTGGTTCAACTGCACGCTTTGCTGCTGCAGGTCGAGCGATTCGCGGGCGATGTGGTATTCCTCATTGGCCGAGCACACCTGGGTGTAGGCCTTGACCACATCGGCCACCAGGGTGATGCGCGCGGTGTCGGCGGCGGCCTGCACCGCGTCGGCATTGGCCTTGGCAGCTTCGGTGCCGCGCTTGAAGGTACCCCACAGGTCGAACTGGTACGAGGCGCTGAGGATCGCCTCGCCGATGTTGGCCACCGGGACTTTTTCCGGCAGCAGGAAAGCTTCGCCAGACTCCTGCAGGCGCTGGGCGCCGGCCTTCGCGCCGCCGCTGAAGCCCCCCTGCGACTCGGCGACCTCGACCTGTGCGCGAGCCTTGGCGATGTTCGCCGCCGCCACGCGCAGCTCGGTATTGGCGCTCAACGCCTGGCGCACCAGCGCATTGAGACGCGGGTCCTGGTACAACTGCCACCAGTCATCCGGCACCGGCGCCGACACCACGCTCGCGGCATCCTGGCGCAACGGGCCGTTCAGGTCGCTGCGCTGCACCGCGGCATCCTCGGGTACCTGGTAATCGGGACCGACCATGGCGCAGGCCCCCAGCGACAGCGCCAGCCCTGCAAGCATCAGGCGTTTCATGGCCGCTGGCCCTCGATGATCGACACCGTGGCGGTACGCCCGGCGATCATGCGGAAATCTGCCGGCACCTCATCGAAGGCGATCCGCACCGGGATCCGCTGGGCCAGGCGCACCCAGCTGAACGCCGGGTTGACGTTGGGCAGCAGATTGGCACCACTGACGCGGTCACGGTCCTCGATCCCTGCCGACAGGCTTTCGACATGGCCGCGCAGGCGTGTGTCATCGCCCATCACGCGGATGTCCACGGCATCACCAACATGGATGCCACTGAGCTTGGTTTCCTCGAAGTAGCCATCGACATGGTACGAGGCGCTGTCGACCACCGACAGCACCGGTCGGCCCGCAGTGACGAACTCATGGGCCCGCGGAGCGCGGTCGTTGAGGTAGCCGTCCACCGGGCTGCGCACCACCGAACGGTCGAGGTTGAGCTGGGCGGTATCGACCGCCACCTGCGCCTCGCTCACCGCCGAGCGGGCACGAGCCTCGCGCGACTGGCTCTCTTCGAGCTGCTCGGCCGCCACCAGGTTGCCCAGCTTGCGATTGCGCCGGGTTTCGCGGGCGGCCTGGGCCAGGGTTTCCTCGCGCTCGGCCAGGGTCGCCCGGGCCTGGCGCAAGGCCAGACCAAAGCGGTCCTGATCGATGGTGAACAGCACGTCACCACGCTTGACCACCTGGTTGTCGCGCACCTCCACCTTCTGGATCAGCCCGGACACATCCGGGGCGATCTGGATCACGTCGGCGCGGATATGGCCGTCGCGGGTCCAGGGCGCGAACATGTAATACACGACCATCTGCCAGACCAGCACGGCCGCGAAGGTCACCACCAGCAATGTCAGGACCACACGGCCCAAGGTCAACAACGGTTTTTTCATGGCAGCATCAGGCTTCGGCAAAAGTGATCCACCGCACCCAGCAGTACGGCGTAGAGAGCAACGTTGAACAACGCCCGGTGCCAGACCAGGCGGTAGAAATGCAGGCGCACCAGCACAGCGTGCACGCCCAGGAACAGCAGGTAGGTGGCAAACATCATCACCAGCAGCGTGGGCAGGAACACCCCGCTGATATCCAGTTCACCGATCACAGCGGCGCTCCGTCGATTCCAGGTGGCAGTTGCGGTTGTTCGACCGGCTCGAGCATCACCTCGACGCCCGGCAACAGCGCTAGACGCAAGCCGGCCAGGGCATGCAGCAGGTGAACGCGGGGCTCGCCGCGCTCGTTCAGCTCGTCCAGTGCCAACGCCAGGCGTGCCCGCTCCATGTTGCGCAGCAGCGCTGCAGGTGCGTGCAGGCGCTCGCCGGCGCGCAGGCAGCTCGAGTAGTGACCGCCGACTTCCTCGATGACCGTCTGCAAGCGCTGGCGGGCCTGCTGGCCGACACGCGGCATGTAGGCCAGCAGGTCGAGCAGGTTCAGGCCCACACGCAGGTCGCGCAGGGCAACGCCGCTGTCCTGGCCGGTCTGCGACAGGCGCGGCAGATGCTGCATCAGGCGGTCGAGCATCTGCACACCGACCTTGCGCTGTTCAGCCAAGGTCGCAGGCTCGGTCATCTCGACGATGTCGCGCCAGGTGAAGCGGGTCATGCGCTTGGCGGCCAGCTCCACACCGAACGGGCGCACCACCAGGGTCCAGATGAAGGCAAACAGCAGCCCGACCGGGCCTGCCAGGTTGGCATTGAGGAAGGTGAAGAAGTCGGCGTCGTAGGCGCCCTGGATGCTGATGAAGGTCGAGGTGTTGACGATGGTCAGCAGGGTGCCGAGGTAGAAACGCGGCTGCACGGTGAGGGTGCCGACCACGATGAAGGGTACGGCGAATGCCAGCACCAGCATCGGGAAGTCGTGCAGGTTCGGCAGCACCAGGAACAGGTAGACGCTGGAGAAGATCACCGACATCAGCGTCCAGAAGAAAAAGCGGTAGATCTGCGGCGCCGGATCATCCATCGCCGCAAAGAAGCTGCAGGCCACGGCGGCGAGGATCACGGCACTGGCGCCGTCGTTCCATCCCAGGCCGATCCACAGGCCACAGGCGACGACGATCGCGGTGACGGTGGAGAACACCGAATACAGCATAAGGCCGCGATCGAAGAATGGCGTCAGGCGGCCCAGCCGCCAATGACGGTAGACCGCACGCCAGGGCTTGGTATCGTCCAGGCGCAGGGCATGCTGCAGGGTGCAGCAATCCTGCCAGAGATCGAGCCATTCGCTGAGGCGGTAGAGGGCGTTGGACAGCAGCAGGGCATGGCGCTGATCGAGCGCATCGGCGTGCGGTTGCAGGCGGGCGATCTGCTCGTGCAGCGCGGTCCAGCGCGCGACCGAAGCGCTGTCGGCGGTGCCCTTGAGCCACTCTCGGGCCGATGCCAGCAGCGGCTGGACTTGTGCGAACTGCTCCGGCGCGCGACCTTCGAGCGCGACCAGCGCATCATCAAGGGCATCGATCACCGGCAGCAGGTGGATCATGCGGCCGCGCAGTTCCCGGGCGTTCTTCACGGTGTGCGGGCCGGCGCCTTCGTGGCCGAGCTGGCCGATCATCAGCTCCAGGCTGTTGAAAGTGGCAACCATCGAGCCGCGCAGGCCCGCGACCTTTCCGGCGTCAGTGTCTCGGCTCAGGTACAGATCGCTGTAGCGGATCGCCTCGCCAAACCAGGTGCCCGTGGCGCCCACCACCACCGGCGCCAGGCGACGCGGCCAGAAGATCGCACCCACCACCGCGGCGCAGACGATGCCAAGGCAGATTTCCTGCGCCCGCGACGAGGCGACATCGAACACCGCGAGCGGGTTGTCGACCACGGCCAGGGCGATCATCGGCAAGGTGTAGCCGGCCAGCATCAGCATGTAGTTGTTGGCCGTGCGCAGGTTCAGCGAGAGGAACAGCAAGGTGCCGGTCCACAGGGCGATGGCGATGCTCAGCAACAACGGTGACTGCACCAGCGGCGGCACCAGCAGCACCGCGCCGCCAGCACCGAGCAGCGTGCCGACTGCGCGGTACAAGGCCTTGGAACTGGTGGGGCCGACGAAGGGGCTGGACACGATGTAGACCGTGGCCATCGCCCAGTAGGGGCGCGGCAGTTGCATCAGCAAGGCGATGTACAGGGCAATCATCGACGCGGCGAAGGTACGCACGCCGTAGAACCAGTCGCGCGCCGGCGGTACCGAACTGAAGAAGCCGTTCACACCGGCGCCCCCTGTGCAGCGACTTCGAAGGCGTGGATGACCCGCAGGGTGGCTTCCAGGTCGGCGGCCGAGATACCGTGCAGCACCTCGCGGCGCAGACGTACCAGCTCGCGCTCGATGGATTCGGCCAGGGTGCGGCCTTCGGCGGTCAGGCTCAGCGCCTTGGCACGTCGGTCGAGCGGATCCTCGGTGCGGCACACCAGCCCGGCCTTGCACAGTTGGTCGAGCAGACGCACCAGCGACGGGCTTTCCAGGCCCGCGGCCTGGGCCACGGCCACCTGGTGCACACCATCGCCCAGGCGCACGATCATCAGCAACGGCACCGCACAGGCTTCGGAGATGCCATAGCCGGTCAGTGCCGCATGGCAGATGCGCCGCCAGTGGCGACCGGCAACGACCATGCCGCTGCTGACTTTCAGGTGCAGTGCGTCGAGTGTCATGTGGAAGAACCGAGGATATTCATAGTTTGCTAACTATCAATATACGCCCAGCCCTCCCCCCTTCGTCAACCGGGGGCGATGAACAGTGTGTTCGTGGGAGCGGGCTTGCCCGCGAAGGCCTCACCACCATCCCACCGGACTCAAGGCTGAACCTGGTCCTCCAGCTTCATGGTCAAGGCCAGGGTGCTGCCCAGCGCGATCGCCTGGTCCCGCCACTCCAGGTAGCGTCCTTCATCGCTGCGACTGAAATGCACCGCCAGCTCCTCGGCCGCCTGCATCACCCCCGCCCCCGCGGCAAGCTCCAGCCAGTACAGCGCCGCCCGCGTATCCGACTCGACATGCAGCCCATGCAACAGCCGGTAGCCCACCTCGAACCGGCAACGTGCCTCGCCACGCTGGGCCCCGCGCAGGAACCACTGGTATGCCTCGGCCGGGTTTACCTCCCAGTCCTGATCGGCATCGCAGACTTCTTCCTCGTACAGGTCGCCCAGGGCCGCAGCAGCGTGCGACAGGCCACGTTCGAAAGCATGCCGGTAATGCTCCGCGGCGGTGGCATAGCACACCGTCACACCCTTGCCGAAATAGTGCTGTTGCCCCAGGTTGAACCAGGCCGCGGCGTTGCCCTGCAGCGCGGCCATGCGCAGCAGATGGCTGGCCAGCGCCGTGTCGGCGCGCCAGTAGCGGCCATTGAGCCAGATCCAGCCCAGGTCGTTGAGCACCGCGGCATTGCCCTCCAGTGCCTGGCGCCGCAGGTCGGTGTAGATCGCCTGCACATCCACTGCCTCGTCCAGACGGCTCACCAGCGCAGAGCGCTCACCCAGCACCGCCCACTGGGTGGGCATGCCGACGCCAGCGAACAGGCGCAGGTGTCGCCGGGGAATGGCTGGCGCAGGCACGATGCGCTCGGGCAGGAGACGGGCGAGCAGCGAATGGATATTGCTGGCAGCAGACATGTTCATCCTCATTGAACGTCCCACAGTTCCGACCTCGACTGTGATGAGGCGATTCTGCGCGACGACACGACGAAACCTGTCGCGAACGATTCACCTCGACGCAACCAAATCGCGGTTCCGCGATCTCAGCGCAAAGTAGCGAATTGCCATCTGCCGCGGTGCCCGCCATGCTAATGCCGCAAGCCTAGACAAGGACGTTACCCTTTGCCGTTCGCCACTACCCGCGCCACCCTCAGCCGCCAGTGGGCGCTGCTGCGTCAATTGCCCAGCCGCTCACCGGGAGTCACCAGCGCCGAACTGGTCTGGCGCCTGCGCGATGTCGGCTTCAATGTCAGCAAGCGTACGGTCGAGCGCGACCTCAACGAGCTGTCGCTGATCTTCCCGCTGGAGCGCAATGACAAGAGCATTCCATTCGGCTGGCATTGGTCGGCCAGCGCCATGGGCGAGCCGCGTGGCAATTTCGACTTGCTGGACTACCTGCGTGGCGACCCGCAGCAGCCCCGTCAGGGCACGGGGCTGGAACTGCAGGCGTGGGTCAGCGATCAGCTGGCGCGACAGCTGCGAGAAGTGCCGTTGAGCGCGAACATGCAGTTGACGGCGCTGCACCATGGCCATCGACTGCGGGCGACAGTAGAAGACGGCTGGACGTTACGCTGGTGGGTATTGGGCCAGGGTGAGGCCGTGGTGGTCGAGCAGCCGGAGGCGCTGAGAGATGAGATTCACAAGACGCTGAGTAATGCGGCCGCCCGATACCTGACCTGATAACGCGGAACAGGCACCCAACCTGCTTGCGCGCGGAACTACCTCTGCATCCCCCAACGCCGTACGGTCAACCGCTCGAGGGTATTGAACACCAGGCCCTCCACCAGCAAGCCAATCAGGATCACCACCGCCAACCCGGCAAACACCTTGTCGGTATACAGCTCGTTGCGGTTCTGGAAGATGTACCAGCCCAGCCCGCCCTTGCCGCTGCTGGCGCCGAACACCAGCTCGGCGGCGATCAGGGTGCGCCAGGCGAAGGCCCAGCCGATCTTCAGACCCGAGAGAATCGACGGCAATGCCGCCGGCACCAGGATGTGCAGCACCAGGCGCAACCCACGCAGGCCATAGTTGCGCCCGGCCATGCGCAGGGTCTCGGACACCCCGAGAAAGCCCGCGTAGGTGTTGAGCGCCAGTGCCCAGAGCACCGAGTGCACCAGCACGAAGATCAGGCTGTTGTCGCCCAGGCCAAACCACAAGAGGGCTAGCGGCAACAGTGCGATGGCCGGCAGTGGGTTGAACATGGAGGTCAGGGTACCCAGCAGGTCGCGGCCGAACTGGGTCGAGACCGCCAGGCTGGTCAAACCGAAGGCCAGTACGATCCCCAGCACATAGCCCTTGAGCAGCACCACCAGCGAGACCCCGACTTTCGCCGGCAGCTCGCCACTGACCATCCCGTCCCAGAACGCCACCGCCGTTTGCAGAAAGGTCGGCAGCAGCAGGTCGTTGGCGGTGTAGCGCGCCACCGCCTCCCAGATCAAGGCGAGCAGCACAAGAATCACGGTCTTGCGCAACCAGGCCTGTTGCCACAGACGTTGGGCAAGCGGCAGATCACGCTCCAGCGAAAGCCCTGGCAGGGGCTGCAGCGGCACTTCGTATTCCTGGCGTGCAGGTGTGGTCGTCATGCGCAGGCTCCTCCTGTCAGTAAGCGATGCGGATATCGTTGAAGCCCAGGTCCGAGGCCTGCTCCGGCTCACCGGCCTCGTCGAACAGCAGGCGATGGATACGCCGGGCGCTGGCCTGGAAATCGCTGCCACCCAGGCTGCCCAGATCGTATTGGTGGCTGTGCACCTCGGCCCGTACCCGTCCCGGATGCGGCGACAGCAAGAGGATGCGGTTGCCCACCACCAGCGCCTCCTCGATAGAGTGGGTGACGAACAGCAGCGTGAAGCGCACCTCTTCCCACAACAGCAGCAATTCTTCCTGCATCTTGCGCCGGGTCAGGGCGTCGAGCGCCGCGAAGGGCTCGTCCATCAGCAGCACCTTCGGCTGCGTGGCCAACGCGCGGGCAATCGCCACGCGCGCCTTCATGCCGCCAGACAAGGTGTGCGGGTAGGCATCGGCAAAAGCGGCCAGGCCGACCTTCTCCAGATAGTGCAGCGCCCGCGCCTCGGCCTCGGCGCGCTTGAGTTGGCCAGAGACCAGCAGCGGAAACATGACGTTCTGCTTGACCGTCTTCCATGGCGGCAACTGGTCGAACTCCTGGAACACGACAATGCGGTCAGGACCTGGGCCCTTGACCGGCTGGCCCTGCAACAGGATCTGCCCTTCGCGCGGCTCGATGAAACCGGCCACGGCCTTGAGCAAGGTCGACTTGCCGCACCCGGACGGGCCCAACAGTACGAAGCGGTCGGCGCGATCGACTTCGAAGCTGACTTGGTGAGTGGCCCGCACCACGCGCTGCGCGGTGCGGTATTCGAGGCTGAGATTGTCCACCTTGAGCAGCGGTAGGGTGTCGACACGGCTCAGGTTGCTGGCTGTGTGGGCTGGCAATGGGGCGGTCATGGTCGATCAGCTCCCTTGCAATGGGCGCTCATCCTGGAAGAAGTAGTCCTTCCACGACTCGGGCTTGTGCTTGATGGCGCCGACCCGGTAGAGGAATTCGGCCAGTGGGTAAGTGTTCTTCGGCGTGATGGTGAACTCGTACTGCGGGTTGTCGATCAGCTTGATCAACGCGTTGCGATCGATCTTGGCCTTGGTCACGCGGATGTAGGTATCGGCGGCTGCGGCCTTGTCTTTCTGGGCGAAGTCGGCGGCTTCGGCGAGCGCATCGACGAACGCCTTGTAGGTCTTGGGGTTGTCCTTGCGGAACTTCTCGGTGGCGAACAGCAGGGTTGGCGAGTTGGGGCCGAGCAGGTCGTAGCTGTTGAGCACGATGTGCACGTTCTTGTTGGCCAGCGCCTGGTCCTGGAACGGTGGGTTGGAGAAATGCCCGTTGAGTTCGGTGCCGCCGGCCAGCAGCGCGGCTGTGGCATCTGGATGCGGCACGGCCAGGGTGTACTTGTCGAGGCGGTTGTACTCCTTGTCGCCCCACTGCTTGGCCGCCGCGTATTGCAGGAAGCGCGACTGTACCGAAACACCCACCGCCGGCACGGCGATACGGTCCTTCTCGGAAATGTCGGCGATGGTCTTCACATTGGGGTTGCTGCTGACCAGGTAGTACGGGAAGTTGCCCAGCGAGGCCACGGCCTTGACGTTCTGCCGGCCGTAGGTGCGATCCCAGACGGTGAGCAACGGCCCGACGCCGGCGCCGGCGATGTCCACAGAGCCCGACAGCAACGCATCGTTGATCGCCGCGCCCCCGGAAAGCTGCGCCCAGTCGACCTGAATGTCGATGCCCTGCTCCTTGCCGTGCTTCTCGATCAGTTGCTGGTCACGAACGACGTTGAGCAACAGGTACACGATGCCGAACTGCTCGGCGATACGGATCTTGCCTTCGGCCTGGGCCACCGCCGGCGCCGCGAGGCCGCCTACGATCAGGCTGGCGCCCAGGCCGATGCTGGCCGCCAGGCGGCTGATGGATTTACGCATGATGAGAGTCCTCAGTCGTCAGAACGGGGCATCGCCCTGGATGGTGGTGCGGTAGAGCTTGCGGCGCAGGTGCGCGGGGCAGCCGGCAGCCAGGTGGATCAGCGAACGGTTGTCCCAGAACACCATGTCGTGGGGCTGCCAGGCGTGGCGGTAGATGTTCTGCTCAAGCACGCTCAGGGCGTAGAGCTGCTGCAGTACATCGCGGCTTTCGTCATCGGGCAGGCCGACGATGCGAGTGGTGAAGCCCTCACTGACGAACAGCGCCTTGCGGCCGTTCTCCGGGTGAGTGCGTACCACCGGGTGGATGACTTCGTTGACCTGGGCCAGTTGCTCGGCGGTCAGGGTCGGGCGCCAGTTGCCCTCGAACTTGGTTTCCGAATAACGAGCGGTATAGGAATGCGCAGCGCTGCGCCCCTCGACCACCTTGCGCAGCGCATCGGGCACCGCGTCCCAGGCCTTGTGCATGTCGGCGAACAGGGTGTCGCCACCCTCGCTGGGCAGTTCCTGGGCGTGCAGCATCGAGCCGAGGCTCGGCAGCTCTTTGTAGGAGAGGTCCGAATGCCAGAACTTGCCGGCATCACCCAGGCCAATGTTGCGACCGTCTTCGATGATGTTGGAAACGATCAGAATCTCGGGATGGTTTTCCAGCAGGAACTGCTTGAGCACATGGATCTGCAGTACGCCGAAACGGCGGCTGAAGGCGATCTGCTGTTCGGGGGTGATGCGCTGGTCGCGGAACACCAGGACGTGATGGTCCAGGTGGGCGCGATGAATACGGTTGAAATCTTCGGCGTTGACCGGCCGGGACAGGTCCAGCCCAATGATCTCGGCACCCACGGCACCGGAGAACGGGCGGATTTCGAAGCGTTGCGGCTGTGCGCTGTCGATGGACGACAAGGCGTTCGAGGCGGCTGACATTGTTCACTCCCACGCAGTGCGCGACTTTCAGGGGCGCGCATCGATTCAGAAACGCACGGGGATTTCCCGTGTGGGTTCGAGTCGTGCGGCGCGCCGATTGGTCGGCAGGTACGCAGTGGGAGTGACTATAAAGTCATAAGAATGGAAGTTTAAATATCTTTAGCGAATATGCATATACAGGAGCGGGCTTATAGGAGCGCCGCTCCCACACAGGATCACCGCTCGCGCAACGCCTCGGAACGCGCCTTGATGATCGGCTTGAGCAGGTAGCTCATGATGGTCTTCTTGCCGGTAAGGATATCCACCGTGGCGACCATGCCGGGGATGATCAGCAGCGGCTTCTCGTCAGAGCCCAGGTGGCTTCTGTCGGTGCGCAGCTTGATCAGGTAGTAGGTGGTCTTCTTGTCTTCGTCGGTGATGGTGTCGGCACCGATCTGTTCGAGCTTGGCCTTCATGCCGCCATAGATGGTGTAGTCGTAGGCAGTGAACTTCACCGTGGCTTCCTGGCCGGGGTGCAGGAAGGCGATATCCTTGGGCAGGATCTTCGCCTCTACCACCAGCGTGTCGTCCAGCGGCACGATCTCGATGATGTCGCTGCCCGGCTGGATCACGCCGCCGATGGTGTTCACCAGCAGTTGCTTGACGATACCGCGCACGGGCGATGTGACCATGGTGCGGTTGACCCGGTCATCCAGCGCCTTGCTGGTGGCCGTCGCCTTGTTCAGCTCAGTGCGAGCCTCGTTGAGCTGGGTGAGGGCCTCGCTGCGGAACTTGCCGCGGGTCTCCTCGATCTTGCTCTGCACTTCCTTGATCGCCGCTTCGGCACGGGGAATGGCCAGGGCGGTAGAGTCCATCTGGCCACGGTTCTCGACTTCCGCACGGCGCAGGCGCAGCACCTCGACCTGCGAGATCGCCCCCTGGGCCACCAGCGGCTCGGACATGGCGATTTCCTGGCGCAGCAACTGCAGGCTGTTGGCGTACTGGGCGCGCTTGGAGTTGAACTCGCGCAGTTCCTGCTGCTTCTGCACCAGTTGCTGCTCCAGACCACTGATCTCGTCATGCAACTGCTGGCGTCGGCTCTGGTACAGCGACTGCTCGCTGGCAGCCTGGCTCGGCGCGGCCTTGCGCAGTTCTTCATCGATCTGCAGCGGCGTGTCGTCGACCTCAGCGCTCAGGCGCTGCACGCGCAGGGCCATGGCCAGGCGCGAGGCCTCGGTCTCGTCGACGTTGGAGGCGAAGCGGGTTTCGTCCAGACGCAGCAGCGGTTGGCCGACTTCGACGATCTCGCCTTCCTTCGCGTAGATCTGCGCGACGATGCCACCCTCGAGGTTCTGCACCTTCTGTACCTTGGACGAAGGAATAGCCTTGCCTTCGCCGCGCGTCACTTCATCGATGGGCGCAACGCTGGCCCAGACGATCAGGAACACGAAAAAGGCAATCACGCCCCAGATGGTCAGGCGCACGATGCGCGGCGCATCCTCGATCAGCGCCTTGTTGACCTCTGGCAGCGGCTGGCCTGCCAGCGATTCGGAGCCCTTGAAATAGCGGCGCAGGTTGTCCTTGAAACGCCCGAAATCCAGCTTATGCAACACTGATCTGCCCCTTCTTCAGCGCTTCCATGACGGCGGCTTTCGGGCCATCCGCGACGATCTGTCCACGATCGATGACGATCAACCGGTCCACCAGCGACAGCAACGAAGCCCGGTGCGTGACCAGCAACACGGTCTTGCCTTCGATCACCGCACCCAGGCGCTGCTTGAGGCGTTCTTCGCCGGTGTTGTCCATGGCGCTGGTGGGTTCGTCGAGCAGCAGGATCTGCGGATTGAGCAGCAAGGCACGGGCCAGGGCGACGTTCTGGCGCTGGCCGCCGGAGAGATTCTGGCCGCGCTCGCCAACCTGCAGCTCATAGCCGTCAGGGTGAAGACGGGCGAATTCATGCACGCCGGCCAGCTCTGCAGCCTGCAGGATCAGCTCATCCTCGATGTAGCGGGCGCCGCTGACCAGGTTGTCGCGCAGGGTCCCGGCCAGCAACTGGATATCCTGGGGCACATAGCCGATATTGTGGCGCAACTCGCTGACGTCGATCTGGCGGATATCGACGCCATCGACCAGCAGCGAGCCGCCGTCGGCTTCATACAGGCCGACGATCAACTTGGCCAGCGAGCTCTTGCCCGAACCACTGCGGCCGATGATGCCGACCTTCTCGCCAGGTCGAATGACCAGGTTGATGCCCTTGAGCGCCTGGTTCTGCTGGTTCGGATAGGTGAACTCGACGCCACGGAACTCGACCGCACCCTGCAGCACCTGGCGACTCAGCGGACGCTCTTCGAAATTGCGCTCCTGGGGCAGCTCCATCATCTGGTCGGTGGCGACCATGGTCACCTTGGCCTGCTGGTAGCGGGCCAGCAGACCATTGAGCTGGCCCAGCGGGCCAAGCGCGCGACCACTGAGCATGTAGCAGGCCACCAGGCCGCCCATGCTGAGGTTGCCGTCGATGATCAGGTACACGCCAACGCAGATCATCGCCACACCGGCGAGCTGCTGGATCAGCATGGTGATGTTCATCGCCAGGCCCGACAGTACCTTGACCCGCAGTTCGAGGCGGCTGAGGGTGCCGAGGGTCTGCTCCCACATGTACTGGCGCTCGCTCTCGGCGTTGTTGACCTTGACCGCATCCAGCCCGGCAAGGGTCTCGATGAGGCTGGACTGGCGCTCGGAAGCCAGCGCCATGGTGCGCTCCATCGTCGCCATCAATGGTTTCTGCAGGGCATAGCCGATGCCCAGGGCGAGCGGGAAGGCCAATATCGGGATCCATACCAGGTGCCCACCGATGATGGCGATCACCGTCAGGATCAGCAGGGTAAACGGCAGGTCGATCAGGCTGGTGAGGGTGAGCGAAGCGAGGAAGTCGCGCAGCCCCTGGAACTCGTGGATGTTCTGCGCAAAGCTGCCGACCCGCGCGGGGCGGTATTTCATCGACATGCCGACGATACGCTCGAACAGCGTCGCGGAAATGATCAGGTCGGTCTTCTTGCCGGCAAGGTCCAGACAGAGGCTGCGCAGCCCCTTGAGGATGAGGTCGAAGACGTAGGCACCGGCGATGCCCACTGCCAGCACCCACAGCGTCGAGGTGGCTTGGTTGGGCACCACGCGGTCATAGACGTTCATCACGAACAGCGGCGCCGCCAGGGCAATCAGGTTGATCACCAGGCTGGCGGCGATGGCGTCGATGTACAGCCATTTGCTGCGCATCAGGGTGTCGCGGAACCAGGAGCGCGCGCGCGGGATCAGGTTGCCGTGGTTGACGTCGAACTTGTGCTGCGGCTGGGCGAAGAACACCTTGCCGCTGTAGTCGCTGAGCAGCGCCTCGCGGGTGACCAGCACTTCCCCGCCGTCGCTCTCGCTGAGCAACAGGCGTGCGGTGTCTTCATTTTCCCAGCCGAGCAGGACAGCACTGCGCCCTTCCTTAAGAAGCAGCATCGCCGGCATGGCGATGCTGGGGATCTGCTCGAGCTTGCGCTGCAGCAGGCGCCCCTGCAGACCCGCGCGAGCTGCGGCACGCGGCAGCAGCTCGACGCTCAGGCGCTGCGCCGGCAGCGGCAGGCCGGTGGTGAGCATGGCCCGGCTGGCGGGTTTCTGGTGCAGGACACACAGGGTCAGCAGGCTGTCCAGTAGCGGATCGTCATGCTGACTGCGTGGATCATGGTTGAGTTGTACTCGACTGACTTCAGATTCCACGCGGCGCTCTCTTCATCCTTGCGGTTGGATAGGACAGGTGCGCCTTCAGTTCATGCCTGGCAGGTTCACCTTTGGCTTCAGGTCGTTCTGTACGACGGTCGCCATGGGGGCTACGACACCCTGGCTCTTCAGCAGTTGACCAATGGTCGCCTTGATTCGGTACTGAGTAAACAACTGAGTGTTCTTCACTTCTACCAGACGACGTTGCGCAGTGAAGGTTTCATTCTCGCTGTCGAGCAGGTCAAGCAGGGTTCGCTCGCCCAGGCCGAACTGCTGCTGGTAGGCGCTGCGCACCCGGGTGCTGTGATCGACATACTGCTGGGCGATCGGCAACTGGGCGTTGGCGTTGTCCAGAGCATTCCATGCCAAGCCTAACTCCTCATTGAGCTGACGCAAGGCGTTGTTGCGAATATCCAGCGCCTGGTTGGCCAGATACGACTTCGATTCCAGGTCGGCCTTGTTGCTGCCACCGGCGTAAAGGTTGAAGTTCATGCGCAGCATGGCCTGCCACTCATTGTTGTGGCCGACCGAACCGTCGAGGTTGTTGTCTGCCGTCCGTCCGAGCTCTGCATCAAAACGCGGATAGAAACTAGACTTTGCCGCTTCGTATTGCTTCTCGGCGGCAGCGATGTCGGATTCTGCCGAGCGCAGGATCGGGCTGCTCTCGACCATCTGGTGACGAGCCTCGTCCAGGGTGGCCGGCAGCAGGTCGATGAACGGCGCAGGCGCGCTCAGTTCGTCAGGCATTTGCCCGATCACGCTCAGGTAGTTGGTATTGGCATCGGCCAGGTTGGTCTGCTCGGTGATCAGGTTGTTACGCGCCTGCGCCAGGCGCGCTTCGGCCTGGTCGAGGTCGGCCAGACGGCCGACGCCACGGCTGGTGCGCAGCTTGATCTGGTCGAGGATGCGTTCGTGGTTGCGCAGGTTGTCTTCGGCCAGGCGCACCATCTCGCGGCGCGACAGGACATCGAGATAGACCTGGGCAACGGTCAGCGCGGTGCGCTCGGAGGTGCCCATCAGGGAGTAGGCACGAGCGTTGACCGTGGCTTGCTGACGGCCCACTTCGCTGGAGGTGGCAAAACCGTCAAAAACCATTTGGCGGAGACGGATACTTGACTCACCCCGGTTCAAGGTCTCCCAGCGATGCGACGTACTCGGCGAATCGCTGCCCTCGCGGCCGTAGCCGGCGGTCATGTCGACGCGCGGCAGGTAACCACCCTGCGCGGCGCGCAGTTGATAGTCCGCGGCGGTGCGGGCGTTGACCCCGGCCTGGATTTCCGGGTGCACGTCCAAGGCCTGTTGCATGGCTTGCGGCAGGGTTTGTGCTTGGGCAATGGAGGCTGCAAGGGCGAGAGGAAGAACGGTGAAAAGTGACGCACGCATTTTTACTGATTCCCAAGTGGCGCTGTTGTCCCAAATCACGGCCGAAGCGGGTCTGGCCCCTGAAAATGGCGGCCTAAACTCAACGATTGGCGAGCTTGCGAGACTGTACGTAATTAATACGAAAGGAAGAGGTTTTTACTCAAATATCAATGTGACATTAGTTTGCCGATTGTTTAGGATGGCGAGACGAAGGTCAATACTTTGGCATAAACTTAATAGCCGAAAATTATTGACAGAAATTTGACGAATAAAAGCGTCAAATCATTTTTGTAACATTCCAGCGGAAGCAGGTTCGCACGCCGGCCGGAAGCCAATTGAGACACATCCCGGAGATTTCCATGAGCACTGTCGTTGCCATCGTCAAAAGCATTGTTGGCCAAGTCATCGCAGTATCCCCGGAAGGCATCAAGCGCGTGCTGATCGAAGGCGATCGCCTGTTCGCAGGCGAGGAAGTCCTTACCGGCCCGGGCGGCGCCGTGACCCTGGAATTGGCCGACGGTCGCATGCTCGACCTGGGCCGCGACACTCAATGGAGCGCCGATGCGCCCGACAGCAGCACCGACCTGGCCCAGGCCACCGCGCAGGCCGCGCCCTCGGTCGAAGAGCTGCAACAGGCCATTGCCTCCGGTGTCGACCCGACCACCGAGCTGGAAGCGCCTGCTGCCGGCCCTGCTGCCGCAGGTGGCGGTTCGGTCGGTGGTGGTCACAGCTTCGTGCTGCTGGAAGAAACCGCAGGCGTGGTCGACCCGAGCATCGGGTTCCCCACCGGCCCCCTGGGCTTCGCCGCAGGCCTGGCAAACGAAGAAGTCGGTGGGCTGGATAGCAACAACGACACCACCACCAACAACAATCCCATTCCAACCGGCCTGAGCCTGAGCGCCACCCCTTCGATCAGCGAAGCGGGTGGCGTCATCGTCTATACCGCCACCGTCGGCCAGGCGCCGCAGAGCAACCTGACCGTCACCCTGTCCAACGGCGCGGTGATCGTGATCCCGGCTGGCCAGACCAGCGGCTCGGTCAACGTCAACATCCCGGCCAACGACACGCCTTACATCGATGGCGGCCAGATTTCCACCACCATTACCGGCACCACCGGCGGCAACGGCTTGGTCATTACCCCGAACCCGACCCCGGCGGTGACCCAGATCACCGACACCATCGACACCACCACCGCCACCTTGACCGCGACGCCAAGCGTCACCGAAGGCGGCGTGATCACCTACACCGTGACCCTGACCAACCCGGCACAGACGCCGGTCACCGTCACCCTGTCCAACGGCCAGACAATCACCGTCGAGGCTGGCAAGTCCAGCGGCTCGGTCGACTTCCAGACCCCGCCCAACGACGTCTACAACAACGGCAGCACGGTCAGCACCACCATCACCGGCGCCACCGGTGGCAACTTCGAGAACCTGGTGCCGAACCCGGCCCCGGCGCAGACCGTGATCAACGACTCGGTCGACACCACCACCGCCACCCTGACTGCTTCGCCAAGCGTCACCGAAGGCGGCGTGATCACCTATACCGTGACCTTGACCAACCCGGCACAGACGCCAGTCACCGTCACCCTGTCCAACGGCCAGACCGTCACCGTCGAAGCCGGCAAGACCAGTGGCTCGGTCGACTTCCAGACCCCGGCCAATGATGTCTTCGTCAATGGCAGCACGGTCAGCACCACTATTACCGGCACCACCGGCGGCAACTTCGAGAATCTGGTGCCGAACCCGACCCCGGCTCAGACCGTGGTCAGCGACAGCATCGACACTGTGACTGTCAGCATTGCCAGCAACGGTAACGTGACGGAAGCTCAGCAGCCGACCTTCACCGTTTCAGTCAGCCAGAAGCTCGACCACGACCTGACCGTGACCCTGAGCAATGGCGACAAGGTCACCATTGCTGCTGGCCAGACCCAGGCTACCTACAGCCTGCCGGCGCAGGGTGACGACGTATTCAAGGACGCAGGCTCCGTGACCCTGGGCGTGACCGACGCCAGCGTACCGGGCAAGACTTTCGAGGATCTGAAGCTTGGCGGTGCGGCCACCGTCCAGATCAGCGATACCGAGAGCGAAGTCGTCGCGACCCTGACTGCCGACAAGACCACCGTGTCCGAAGGCGGCCAGATCACCTACACCGTCACCCTGACCAATGGTCAGGGCCTGGATGTCACTGGCCATGGCGGCCTGACCTTCACCCTTTCGGATGGCACCAAGGTCACCATTCCGGCGGGCAGTGCTACCGGTACGGTCACTATCACTGCTCCAGACGACGTTTATGTTGGCGGCCAGCCGTCGATCGTGAACAAGCTGGAAGGTGTTACTGGTGCGGATAACTTCGAGAAACTGACGCTGGGTGACGGCACCGTCACCACGACGGTGACTGACGAGCCGGGTACCGGTACTCCGGGCACCGGCAACGAAGGTGACAAGGTTTCCGTCACCATCGTCAGCAACGGCAACGTCACCGAAGACCAGCAGCCAAGCTTCACTGTCAAAGTGAACCAGCCGCTGGATCGTCCGCTGACTGTCACCTTGAGCAACGGCGACAAGGTCACCATCGCGGCGGGCCAGACTCAGGTCGAGTACAAGGCGCCAGCCCAGGGCGATGACGTCTTCAAGGATTCTGGCTCGCTCACCATTGGCGTGACCGATGCCAGTGTTCCGGGCAAAACCTTCGAAAACCTTGAGCTGGGAAGCTCCGCCACTGTTCAGATTGCTGACACCGAAAGTGAAGTTGTCGCCACCCTGACTGCTGACAAAACCACTGTCAGCGAAGGCGGCGAGATCACTTACACCGTGACTCTGACCAACGCCCAGGGCCTGGACGTCAAAGGTCATGGCGGCCTGGTATTTACCCTTTCGGACGGCACAAAAGTCACCGTTCCCGCGGGCAGCGCCACCGGCACCATCACCATTAACGCTCCTGACGACGTTTATGTTGGCGGCCAGCCGTCGATCGTGAACAAGCTGGAAGGTGTTACTGGCGCGGATAACTTCGAGAAACTGACGCTGGGTGACGGCACCGTCACCACGACGGTGACTGACGAGCCGGGTACCGGTACTCCGGGCACCGGCAACGAAGGCGACAAGGTTTCCGTCACCATCGTCAGCAACGGCAACGTCACCGAAGACCAGCAACCATCGTTCACTGTCAAAGTGAACCAGCCGCTGGATCGTCCGCTGACTGTCACCTTGAGCAACGGCGACAAGGTCACCATCGCTGCGGGTCAAACCCAAGTTGAGTACAAAGCCCCAGCTCAAGGCGATGACGTCTTCAAAGACTCGGGCTCCCTGACCGTTGGTATTGCCGACGCTTCCGTACCAGGCAAGACTTTCGAGAACCTGGAGCTCGGTGGTTCGGCAACCGTGCAGATCGCTGACACCGAAAGTGAGGTTGTCGCAACCCTGACTGCCGACAAGACCACTGTGTCCGAAGGCGGCGAGATCACCTATACCGTCACGCTGACCAACGCTCAGGGCTTGGACGTCAAAGGCCACAATGGGTTGGTCTTTACGCTTAGCGACGGCACCAAAGTTACCGTTCCAGCAGGCAGCGCCACTGGCACCATCACCATTCACGCTCCTGACGATGTCTACGTTGGCGGCCAACCTTCGATCGTCAACAAACTCGAAGGCGTTACGGGTGCAGATAACTTCGAGAAACTGAACCTCGGTGACGGTACCGTCACCACTACCGTGACCGACGAGCCGGGTACTGGCACTCCAGGCACCGGCAACGAAGGCGACAAGGTTTCCGTCACCATCGTCAGCAACGGCAACGTCACCGAAGACCAGCAGCCAAGCTTCACTGTCAAAGTGAACCAGCCGCTGGATCGTCCGCTGACAGTCACTCTGAGCAACGGCGACAAAGTCACCATCGCCGCGGGCCAGACCCAAGTCGAGTACAAGGCTCCTGCTCAGGGCGACGACGTCTTCAAAGACTCGGGCTCTCTGACTGTCGGCATCACCGATGCCAGTGTTCCGGGCAAAACCTTCGAAAACCTCGAGCTCGGTGGTTCGGCCACTGTTCAGATTGCTGACACCGAAAGCGAAGTGATCGCGACCCTCACCGCCGACAAGACCACAGTCTCCGAAGGCGGTGAGATCACTTACACCGTTACTCTGAGCAATGCCCAAGGCCTTGACGTCAAAGGCCACGGCGGTCTGACCTTCACTCTGTCAGATGGCACGAAAGTGACTGTTCCGGCTGGCAGCGCCACCGGCACCATCACCATCCATGCGCCGGACGACGTATACGTTGGCGGTCAGCCATCGATCGTGAACAAGCTGGAGTCCGTCACTGGCGCCGATAACTTCGAAAAACTGACTCTGGGTCAGGGCGAAGTGAAAACCGACGTCACCGATGAGCCAGGCACTGGTACTCCGGGCACTGGCAACGAGGGTGACAAGGTTTCCGTCACCATCGTCAGCAATGGCAATGTCACTGAAGATCAGCAGCCGTCGTTCACCGTGAAAGTGAACCAGCCGCTGGATCGTCCGCTGACTGTCACCTTGAGCAACGGCGACAAGGTCACCATCGCTGCGGGCCAGACCCAAGTCGAGTACAAGGCTCCTGCTCAGGGCGATGACGTCTTCAAAGACTCGGGCTCCCTGACCGTTGGTATTTCCGACGCTTCCGTACCAGGCAAGACTTTCGAAAACCTGGAG